>CANQTD010000017.1 GCA_947626685.1 uncultured Clostridia bacterium
GACGGCTCCGACCGAAGCCGCGACGTACACGGTGCGCGTCACGCTCACAGGCGACGACAAAGACAATTTCGCCAAGACCGAGTATGAACAGACGTTCATCATCGACCCCGCTGAGCTGTTCGCGACGCTTCCTCATGCGCAGGCGGTCTACGACGGGAAGGAGCACGAGGTGAACCCCGAGTACAGCAAAGATAAACACACGATCTCCTTCACGTTCAGCAACGTGAGCGGCACGGGCGTGCTTCCCGAATACAACGGGAAGGTCAACCCGTACACGGTGTACTTTTTCACCAATGCGGACGTCGCGGGCTTCGGCGATTGGACGACGGCGTTCCCGACCGACGCGGCGACGTACAATATCCGCATCGTGCTTGGGTCGAGCAACTTCGTGTTCTCCGTCCCCGCAGACACCGAGAGGCCGGACGTGTTCGAAGGGTTGACCTACTCCATCGACGCGGCGAGCATCCTCCTCTCGGGCGAAGCCGATGCGACAGGCGACGTGCGAATGGAAGGGAAGGGCTACGAGCTCTATCAGAGCTGGTGCAAACAACCGCACAGCTATTCGGGCGTTCCCGTCGAGATCGCGCTCAACGGCAAGACCGACGTCGCGCTCATTCTCGAAACGTCGTCCGTCGACACGAGCAAGAACTACGAGGGTCTCGTCATCACCTATGTCAGCTGCGTTGCGAGCGGCGATGGCAGCAACGCCTTCGAAAAGGCGGAGGACGGGCACTTCATCCTGAGCGGAACGGGCACCTATCAGATCGTCGTTCAGATCTCCGCGCCCAACCATATCACGCGCAGTCTCACCTTCACCGTCACGATCTCGCCTTCCCAGATACGGCTCCATGTGCAGGATGGCGCGCGCATCGAAGCGGTGTACGGCGACGACTCCGCAGAAAGCGTGCTCACGGCCTTCCTCGACGAGATCAGAAGGGGCACGATCACGGTCACGGGCATCGAGGGGATCGACGACCGCAACAAAGAAGCGCAGGCCGATTGGCTGCTTGCGAACGGCTTTGCCATCACGGTGGAATGCTCGACGTACAGCGGTTCCCATCACGTCCCCGTCAACAAGGACGGATATAAGATCGCCATTGCCTACAACGGCTACGATTCGGATATCCTCTTCCAGATCAACAACACATATACCAATACGATGACGGCGGATCCCATCTACTTCGTCAAGCCGCTTGCCGTCGAGATCAACTATGCGGATATCCGCGCGGAAGGGCACACCTACGCCTTTGCCGATCTCTGCAACTACATCTTCAGGATGCTCCGCGTCTCCAACGCCTTCGAGGGCGACGATGTGGAACTCGCCGAACCCGAATCGACGGGCAAGTGGGTGAGCAAGACCGAGACGTACACGGAAGAAAAAGCCATCGACGTCGGCGGTTATTGGATCAAACTCTCCCAGCTCTCGGGGAACGACGCGAACAACTACGTCTTTGTCAAGGCCGCGTCTGTCTCGGAGGACGGGACGGAAGTGGAGATCTACCGCGACGGGTACAGCTACGGCTGGTTCGAGATCGTGCCGCTCACCGTGGAGATCTCGCTCACCGGTTCGCAGAGCGTGTACGGCGAGCAGTCCGCCATCTTCGGCAAGGGAACGGAAAAGAGCTTTGCGTTCGGCGAACCGCGCGACACGGTGCTCACGCAATATCTCCAAGCGAACGGGAAGAATGACGACCTCCGCGCCTTCATTCTCGACCTTCTCGCGATCTATGGTACAGACGGGAAACTTCTCGACGCCGCAAAGGTGCCTTCCGTCGGCGAATACACCGTCAAGATCGACCCGCTCTCCGAACTTGCGAAGAAGATGTTCGCGGGCGAGGACGGCAAGTACTACTACACCGACGAGCACAACTTCATCCTCGACTTCGGCGGCCACGAGATCCGCCATACCATCGTAGCGCGCGAGGTCACGCTCGAGCTCGCAGGAAAGAGCAGTTACTACGGCGAAAAGCTCGTCGACCTCAACAACAAGGCGGGCAGTGCGACACGTCTGCCGTGGAACGAACGCTGGTCGGTCTCGGCACTTTCGCAGTACTCCGTGCTCGACGACGATATCGAAGCCCTCAACGAGGCGATCAATATCGAGACGGCGGCGCGGGCGACTTCGAACGCGGGCAACTACGAGATCACGGCGACCGTCCGTTCCACCGACGTTGCGCTCAATTACAGCGTCCAATGGGTCAAGGGGACGTACGAGATCGAAAAACGCCCCATCCGCGTCAATATCCACGAACAGTCCACCGTGTACGGCGAGGCCAACATTACGGCACACACGTTCACGGACGAAGATTGGGACGTCGAAGAGGCGGACGAGACCAACCTCGGGCTCGCTGCGGGGCAGGGCAAGGCGGAACTTCGCATCACGCTCTCCGTCGGCACGTTCAGCCCCAACGTCATCGTCAAGCAGAACGGGGACGGCACCTATGAGGTGATCGCGCAGGAGGGCGTCATAAGCGGCAACTGCGGAAACGACAACTACGAGGTGACCTACACGGGCGGCGGCTATAAGATCACCCAGCGCGAAGTGCACCTCAACGTCGATCCCATGACGGTGACGTACGGCGACGCGGGCATTTTCCTCGGCGCGGAGATCAACGCAACGTGGAAATATGATTCCTCCACACTTTACCGCATCCTCGGCAATGCAAACGGCCTGCGCTTCTATATCGGCAATGACAAGGGCCACCCCGAGGAGAAGGAAGAGAGGTTCCTGACCGCGGGCAGCTATGAGATCTGGGCGGAGTGGTCGGCAGACGATCCCGAACAGGCCTATAACTATAAGTTCGTCTTTACCCGCGGCACGCTTACCGTCAACAACGCGACCGTCACGCAAGAGGACGTCTGGGAGAGCCGCCAGCCCTTCCGCGAGAACCTCGCTTCCGACGTGAAAGATGAGACGACGGGCTGGTACCGCGTCCTGATCACGGCCGAAATGTTCGGTCTGCAGGGCGACTACGGCCTCACCGGCGAGGAGAAACTCGAATTTGTCTCCGCCAAAGAGGATACCGTGCTCGGAAATTGCACGTTCACCTATCAGATCACCCTCAAGAACGGGCTCACGGTCGACGTCGTGCTCTCGGGCTTCAAGTTCTTCAACGCAGACGGCGAGAAGGCGCAGTTCGAGTTCGTGACGACGGAGGACGGAGAGAGCTATCTGCTCTTCCACAGCGTCGGCGAATGGACGTTCGACGTCACCATCACGGCGGGCAGCCACAACGAGGCCACCTTCGAATACACCTTCGTCATCACGAGCGTGCACGCCATCCTCACGCTCCAGCGCCTGATCCCCGAAAAGACGATCGAGTACAAAGACGGATGGAGCTACGCAGACAACAACAGCATCGGAATCGTCTATCACGCAGGGCTCGACGAGTACGAGCTCACAGAGGCACTTGAATCGTATATCTTCGATACCGACGGCATGATCTTCAGCGTCACGGGCACCTTCGTCGACGCCTACAAGGAGATGTATCTCGACGATTGGATCGCGCTCATCCGCTCGTACACGCATATCGAGGTCGTGGGCGCAACGGTGAGCAAGGGCGGATACCTCAACGCGGGGACGTACGATCTGCAGATCGTCGCCAAGCCGGGTGCGCCGTTCACGGCGGCATTCGCAGTCTCGGGTATCCCGACGGGCGTCGGGGTCGGCGGCGAGCGCAGGCTTGTCGTCAAGCCGTACGAGCTTGAGATCGATTGGCTCGACGAGAGCAAGCTCCACGAAGAGGAGAAAGTCGAACAGACGGACGACGCGATCACCTACACGTACAGCGGTTGGGATTATGTGCAGATCCCCACGTTCGCCAACGTGCTCGAGGGCGACGACGTCACAGCTCCCGAACAGAACCGCAACTTCATGTTCTACGATCTCACGAACGAGGAGGAAGTCCACTCCATCCGCAATGTGGGAAGCTACGAGCTCAGACTGCTCTATGACGGCGATACGATTCTGCTTCTCGGCAGCGACGCAGGCAACTATGTCCTTCCCGAAAAGCTCACGATGGCCTTCAACGTCATCCAAAGGCAAGTGACCGTCACGATCGAGGACAATGAGGCCGTCCACTACGGCGATCGCATCGACCGCTACATCAAATGGACCGTGAAAGGGCTCGGTCACGACGACCATGAGAACGACCTCGGCATCCAATTCACCATCTGCAACGCGGACGGTGAGGAACTCGGATACGGGAGCTATGTCAGCAATGTGGGCAAGTACCGCGTCTTGGGCGAATGGAACAATCCCAACTACGACGTGGTGTTCGTCGGCAGCTGGGACGGCGACGATGAGTATAAGGGCCATGCGGGCACCTACACGATCACGCCGCGCTCCATCGACGTCACGATCGAAAGCGCGTCCTCGACATACGGCGACGACGATCCCGTGTTTACCTACAACAAGCCCATCGCAAACCTCGCCTTCTCGGAGACCTTTGAGGATATCGGCATCGCGCTCACCCGCGACGCAGGGCAGAACGCAGGACGGTACGCCATCAAGGGCGGCCATACCAACGGGAACTACGCCGTGACCTTCCACGGAGATTGGGAGAGCGCGGATGAATTCAACGGCCATGCGGGCACCTACACCATCGAGGAGAAAGAAATCCATATCACGATAAACGCCCAGAGCTATATCTATGGCGAATGGCACGACGACAGCGACATGGCGAACCTCGCGCTCGGATTCGAACTTACAGAGGATTCTCTCCTGGGTTGGTCCGACGAAAAGGATAGCCTGAAACTCACCATCCGCAAGGAAAGCGGGGAGCACGTGGGCGTGTATGACATCTTCGCCGCCGAAGACGACGATCCCAACTATATCATCGTGGTCGACAATGCGGCTGAGGGCAACAAGCTCTTCACCATCACGCAGCGCAAGATCACCGTCGTGATCGGGGACAGCGAAAGCGTCTACAGCGAAGCCCTCGTGGAGGACAGCGCGTTCACATGGCATGTCGGCGAAGGTCTCGGCCTCGCCAAAGGAGACGACAGGGCGGTCCTCAACGTCGTCCTCACCCTCAACGATCGCGCGACCGCGAAGGACGCGGGCAAGTACGTCATCAGCGGCCGCTGGGATAATCCCGACTACGATGTACAATTCGCGGGCAGCTGGGTCGGCGACGACGCGTATAACGGCCATGCGGGCACCTATGAGATCCTCCGCGCCAAGAACGTGCTCGATCGTTCCTTCCTGCTCGAGGAGATGAACGAGGGCGACACGCCCGACGAAAGCCTCGTGACGCCTGTCTCCAAGTTCGGCACCGTCGTCGTCACCTATTGGCGCGACGAGGCAAGGACGGATCTGGTCGTGGGCGAGCTCTCCAAATTTGCGGCGGGAACGTACTACGTCACCGTCACAGTGGCGGGGACCCTCAACTACACCGACATCCACGAGGAATTCAGCTTCCGCGTCAATGAGAGCTTCGGCGTGGTGAACAACGATCTCGACATTTTGCCGTATATCTTGATCTGGTCGATGCAGGTCCCGATCCTTGCCGCCGCGCTCATCTTCGCCCGCAAAAAGAAGAAGCGCGCGCCCGCAGGCGGGGGACCCGACGGCACCCCCGAAGCGCAACCGCCGCAGGACGGAGAAACGGCAACGCAGCCGCCGCAGGACGGAGAAACGGAACAGCAACCCGCGCCGGAAGAGCCCGAAGGCTCGCAAGCGCAACAAGCCCCCGAGGGGGATGAAACGGACCCAACCCCTGACGGGGAGTAAATAATAAGGCAGGTATTGAGAGATGTGTAACATTTTGAACGCATTAAAGATCGGCTCGTGGGAGATCCCGTGGACGATGGAAGAGGCCCTCTTCTGGAATCTGATCGCACAGGTCTGCTTGCTGCTCGCAGTGGTCATCGTCTTTATCATCGTGATAAGACGGGTCCTCAAAGACGTGGCGCCGCAGAAGATCGAATTTCCGAAGGAAGAACGCACCCTCATGGGGATCACGCTGGACGCCAGTATGGTACAGCGGGACTTCAAAGTAGGGGATGAGTTCGCATGCGACGGGCTACTGGTCATCGCCAATTACAATTTGGCGCCCGCGAGCGAAGTGGTCGGCGAATTTACGGTCATCAGTCAGGAGATGCTCAAAAACGAGGAGGCGCTCGAAGCGCTCACCGAATGTCTGGTCGTCGCCCCCGACATGACCGAGCCGGGCAAAAAGACGGTCAACGTGAGCTACCGCGGCCAGAGCACGAGCTTCATCATCTCCGTCACGGAGGTAGAAGAGGCCGAGCCCGTGCCCGAAGAGACCGAAGAGCCCGCCGAGGAGACAGCTGCGGAGCCCGCAAGGCCCGTCACCGTCATCGCTACGCCCGCGCCCGTCAAGCGCGCGCTGGTGGGCATCAGCGTAGACGCTTCCCTCGTCCGCCGCGACTTCTATGTGGGCGACGAGTTCGAGTGCGAAGGCCTCATCGTCATGGCGCACTTCAACACCGCGCCGTACACGGTGCAGGCGAGCAAGTTCCAGATCGCGCCGCCCGACATGATGAGCTCGGGCAAGAAGGCCGTCCTCGTACGGGTGGACCAGGAGTACGCGCTCTATGGCGTCAATATCATGGAGCCCGCCCAACTGCCCGCAGAGGAGCCCGCGCCCGAACGCGAACTTCTCTCCATCGCCCTCGATACGACGGTCGTCCAGCGGGAATTCTTCGTGGGCGACACCTTCAACAGCGACGGGCTCATCGTCACCGCCAATTACAGCGGGGAGCCCCTTTCCGAGCAGGTCACGGAGTATGAGATCGTTGCGCCCGACATGTCCGAAGAGGGCAAGCCGACCGTCACGGTCAAGTACGGCGACAAGACCGCCGTTTACGCCATCTCCGTCGCGGCGGTCCCCGCCGAGGAAGAGCCCGAAGAGGGACCCGCGCCCGAGCGCATCCTCATGAGCATCACCCTCAATACGGACGCGGTGCAGAAGGAATTCACCGCGGGCGACAGCCTCAGCCACGAGGGACTCATCGTCACGGCGAATTACAGCGAGGAGCCCTATACCGAAGAGGTCACCGACTATACCGTCCTTGCGCCCGATATGACCAAAGAGGGCAAGCCGACCGTCACGGTCGCCTATCAGGACATGATGGCGGGCTACCAGATCGTCATCAACGCCGCTCCCGCCGAAGAAGAGCCCGAAAAGGAGCCCGAAGAGGAGCCCGAGGTCATCCATATCAAACCCGAGCCCGTCATCATCGAGGAAGAGTCCTTCGAGGCAGGGAAACTCCGCTACAACAAGAGCTTCACCGCGAGGATCATCCAATCGGACGACGTCGTCAAGAATTGGTACACGCAGATCAAGAACGAGCTACTCTCTTACAAGAAGGCGAAGGCGCGCATGAGCTGGAAGCGCGAAAACTTCCGCGTCGGCCGCCTCCCGTTCGCCCGCTTCGGCTTCCGCGGCAAGACGCTCTGCCTCTTCCTGCCTCTCAATCCGCTCGAACTCGAAGATACCAAGTACAAGGTCGAGGACGTGTCCGACAACGCCAGCTTTGCCGAAACGCCCTGCATGTTCCGTATCAAGAACGACCGCCGCGTGAAGTATGCGATGGAGCTCATCGCGCTCGTCGCGGCAGGCATCGGCGCTCCCCGCGTCGAGCATGAGTCCGAGGACTTCTACATGCCGTATGAGGGCGTCGTCGAGCTCATCAACAAGGGGCTCATCAAGCGCAATATCAAGACCAAAGCCGACGAAGCGATCTTCACGGAGAACCGCAACGCGGCGGAAGAGGGACCCAAGCCGACCGAGACGGAGATCGCGCCCGGGATCATCATCCGCGCCGTGTCCGAGAAGTCGGAGGAGGCGGAGGCCGAGATCGCCGTCGCCGAGGACGCCGAAGAACCCGCTCCCGTCGAGGAAGCGTTCGACGAGCCCGCGCCTATTGTCGACGAACCCATGCCCATTGAGGATGAGCCTATCGTAGACGAGCCTGCTCCAATCGAAGAGGAACCTGTCGTAGACGAGCCCGCTCCGATCGAAGAGGAGCCCGCTCCTGTTGAGGAAGAGCCCGTCGAGGAACCCATGCCCATTGAGGATGAACCCGTCGAGGAACCCGCTCCTGTTGAAGAGGAGCCTGTCGATGAACCCATGCCCATTGAGGATGAACCTGTTGAGGAACTTGCTCCTATCGAAGAAGAGCCTGTTGAGGAACCCGCTCCTGTTGAAGAGGAACCTGTCGTAGACGAGCCCGCTCCTGTCGAAGAAGAGCCCGTTGTCGATGAGCCCGCTCCGATCGAAGAGGAGCCCGTCGTAGACGAACCTGCTCCGATCGAAGAGGAGCCCGTAGATGAACCCGCTCCGATCGAAGAGGAGCCCGTTGTCGATGAGCCCGCTCCGATCGAAGAGGAGCCCGTCGTAGACGAACCTGCTCCGATCGAAGAGGAGCCCGTAGATGAACCCGCTCCGATCGAAGAGGAGCCCGTAGATGAACCCGCTCCCTTTGAAGAGGAGCCTATTGTCGACGAGCCTACTCCTGTTGAAGAGGAACCTGTCGTAGACGAGCCCGCTCCTGTCGAAGAAGAGCCCGTTGTCGATGAGCCCGCTCCGATCGAAGAAGAGCCCGCAGACGAGCCTGTTCCGATCGACGAGATCTTTGACGAGACCGAGGAAGCGGCACCCATGTCCGAGAACGGCAGTGCGGGAGAGGATCCCAATCAGGGCGTGTCCGCCAAGAGCTCGCTCAGCATGCGCCGCCGCCGCAACCGCCATAAGCACAGATAATCACCAACAAAAAGAGGAAGGCTCGCCCTTCCTCTTTTTGTTTTTTCCCGTATCTCCCATTTTTCGGCAGAGATTTCAGGTATGCGCATGAAAGCATATGCTATACTGTCCCAAAAAAGGAGAATTGTCTATGGAAACTTTGCTTCTCGACCGGCGCACGAAAGGGCTCATCGAGGGGTACGTCCCCGAAGGGGAGCTCCTCGAATCGCTCGTGCGTTTCTTCTCGATCTTTTCGGACAGCACGCGGCTGCGCATCCTCTCCGCGCTCGCGATCTCCGAGATGTGCGTGACGGATATCTCGCGCGTGCTCGGGATCAACCAGACGACGGTCTCCCACCAGCTCCGCTTTTTGAAGGACGCGGGCATGGTGCGCACCGACCGCCACGGAAAGATCATCTTCTATTCCCTCTACGATGAGATCGTGAACGACGTTCTTCTCAAAGGGGTCGAATTTTTGGGCTACTGACCCGCGCCGCGCCCGCCCTTCCCGTTCGGAAGGGCGGGCAACTTTTTTTCCTGCGGAAAAAAACCGCAATATCCTTGAAAAAAGTTGACAGAGCGTGTATAATAAAGATATGTGTGAAAGTGTCGTCCGCGAAAAACTCAAACTTTTGCCCGATTCCCCGGGCGTCTATATCATGCTGGGAGAGGACGGCACGGTCATCTACGTCGGCAAGGCGCGCGTCCTCAAAAACCGCGTGCGGCAGTACTTCCACTCTTCCGAAAAGCCGTACAAGGTGCAGGCGATGGTGGAGGCGATCCGCGATTTTTCGTATATCGTCACCCCTTCCGAAGTGGACGCCCTCGCCCTCGAAAATACCCTCATCAAGAAGTACAAGCCCAAGTACAACATCCTCTTGAAGGACGACAAGACCTACCCCTATATCAAAGTGCACACGCGGGAGGAATTTCCGCACATTTCGGTCACCCGCCGCGTCAAAAAGGACGGAAGGTACTTCGGGCCGTTCATGGGCGGCGTGAGCTGCAAGGAGATCGTGGACGTCGCCGCGAAGGTCTACAACATTCGCACCTGCTCCGTCGCCATCTCCGAAAAACCCAAGAGGCCGTGCCTCAACCACCATCTCGGGCGGTGCCTTGCCCCCTGCGCGCATGCCGTCACGAAAGAGGAATACGCCGCGCGCGTGGAGAAAACGCTCGCCTTTTTGGGAGGCGACTACGAGGAGGCGGAGGCCATTCTCGGCGAAAAGATGGCGAAACTTGCGGAGGAAGAGCAATTCGAACTCGCGCTCGACTACCGAAACAAAATGCGCATGCTCTCCAAGCTCGCGGAGCGGAGGATCACTTCGATGCCGCGCGACGTGGACGCCGACATCTGGGCATATGCCTCGAACGGGATCTACGCCGCCATTTCCCTGCTCGTCACAAGGCGCGGGGTGATGAACGGGAGCGTGAACTTCTCTCTCGACGAGGGGGCGGGCGAGCGCGCCGAATCGTTCACGAGCTTTCTCACCCAATATTATGCGAACAAACCCATTCCGCACGAGATCGTTCTGGAAGAGCCTTTCGACGACGATCTCTTCATCGCCTACTGCCGCCAAAAGGAGGGGCGCGGGGTGGAGATCACCCGCCCGAAATTCGGTATCCGAAGGGAGCTTTTGGACATGGGTAGGCGCAATGCCGCGGAGTACCTCGAAAAATCCGTTTCGATGGTCGCGCACAAGAACGACATGACGGTGCGCGCGTGCGAGCGGCTCAAAACCCTTCTCGGGCTGAAAAAATATCCGAAACGCATCGAGTGCTACGATATTTCGAACATCTCGGGCGTGGACAAAGTGGGCAGCATGGTCGTCTTTACGGACGGCGAGGCGGACAAGTACGAATACCGCCGTTTCCGCATCAAAACGGTGGAGGGGGCGAACGATTTCGCCTCCATGCAGGAAGTCCTCGAGCGGCGGCTCGGCAAGCTCGGCACGGACGAAGAGGAACGCTTTGCGCGCCCCCAGCTCATCGTCCTCGACGGCGGCAGGGGGCAGCTCACGGCGGTGAAGGAGATCTTCGACCGCATGGAGATCTGCGATATCGACCTCATCGCCCTCGCCAAGCAGGAGGAGGAAGTCTACACCCTGTTCTCGGAAACGCCCATCCGTCTCGACCGCAGGGACTATGCCTTAAAGGTCTTGCAGCGCGTCCGCGACGAGGCGCACCGCTTTGCCATCACCTACTTCCGCAACCTGCACAGCAAGCGCAATCTCGCCTCCGTCCTCGAAGAAATCGAGGGGGTGGGGTCGAAAAAACGCGCCGCCCTTCTCGACAAATTCGGTACGATCGACAAGATCATGCGCGCCGATGAAGAGGAACTTGCCAAGACGGAGGGGATCGGGCATGGGCTCGCGGCCCGCATCCGCAACTATTTCGACGAACTATGAATTACGATCTGTTTCTTTGTGATTTCGACGGCACGCTCGTCTCCTCGGACGGGACGGTGTCCGAAAAAAATAAGCGCGCGATCGCACGCTACCGTGCACGCGGCGGGATCTTCGTCGTCTGCACGGGCAGGATGATGAAGTCCATCCGCGCCCGCCTCTTGGAGATCGGGCTCACGGAGGGGCTCGTCGCGGCGTTCCACGGCGCGCAGATCGCCGACATTTCGAGCGGAAAGCTCTTGAAGGACGCCCACTTCGAAGAGGAGGACATCCTCGGGATCCTCCGGTTCATGGAATCGCACGGTCTCCGCCACCAGATCTACGCAAAGGGGGAGCTCATCGCGCCCCGCCGCACGGCCCTGCTCGAAGCCTACGAACGCATTTGCGGCGTACAGGCACAGATTTCCGAACGCCCTCTTTCGGACATGGTAGCCTCCGATCACCTCAAAGTCACCAAGACGCTCGCGATCTGCGAGAAGGAGGAGACGGAGGGCGTCTGCGCCCTTCTCACCCGCGAATTTGGTGAAAAATACTATGTCGCGACCTCTTCGGACTACCTCGTCGAGATCATGCCGAAGGGGGAGAACAAGGCTGCGGCGTGCGCGTTCCTCTCAGATTTCTACGGCGTGCCCAAAGAGCGGGTCGCCGCCATCGGCGACCATGCCGCCGACCTTCCCATGCTGCTGGCGGCGGGCGGGAGGTTCGCCGTCGCAAACGCCGTGCCCGCGCTCAAAGCCGTCGCCACCGTCGTGCCCTCCGCAGACGGGGACGGGGTCGCCTACGCGCTCGAAACTTACGCAATGGGGGAGCCTTTATGAGAGAGATCATTCTGCCGCACGAGACCGTCATGCTCGATAAGTTCGCCTCCGATCTGAGCCTCGAAATGCTCTACGCGGGGCGCGGCATCATCACGCTCACGAGCGTCAGCGTCGACCGCCCCGGTCTGAGGCTCGCGGGCTTCTTCCAATTTTTCGACCCCCAGCGCATTCTGCTCATCGGATTGACCGAGCACGAGTATATGCGTTCGTTCACTTCCGAGGAACGCACCGCGATGATCGGCAAGCTCCTCGGCTGCGGCGAGATCCCCTGCGTGATCTTCTCGCGGGATCTGCCCGTTCTCCCCGAATTTATGGATTGCGCGCGGGCGACGGGGACGCCTGTTTTCCGCACGGGCAAGCTCACCACCCAGATGAACGCCGACCTGTGCGCCTATCTCTCCCGCCTGCTCGCCCCCAAGACCACCGTGCACGGCGTGCTCCTCGACGTCTCGGGCGCGGGCATCCTCATCACGGGGAACTCGGGCGTCGGAAAGAGCGAGACGGCGATGGAACTCATCAAACGGGGGCACCGCCTCGTCGCGGACGACTCCGTGCTCATCCGCAGGGTGGAGTCGGAGCTCATCGGGACTTCCCCCGAGCGCATCCGCTACTTCATGGAACTGCGCGGCATCGGCATCATCAACGTCAAGAACATGTACGGTTCGGGCTCCGTCCTCTCCGAAAAGGAAGTGGAGCTCGTGACGGAACTGAAAGATTGGGAAGAGGGCAAGGAATACGACCGCATCGGCGGCGAAGGGGAAACGGAGGAGATCTTGGGCGTCAGCGTTCCCAAGCTCACCATTCCCGTCAGCCCGGGGCGCAACCTCGCCATTCTCATCGAAGTCGCGGCGCGCAACTTCCGCCTCAAAAGCATGGGGTACGACGCCGCGCAGGAACTCATACAACGTACGATAGGTAGATGATTTGAAAACTGAGATCCTTGCCCCCGCGGGGGGCGAACAAGCGGCCATCGCCGCGCTTACATCGGGAGCGGACGCCGTCTACCTCGGCATCAAGCAGTTCTCCGCGCGCGAAGGTGCGGAGAATTTCGACATGGGTTCCCTCATGCGGACGGTCCGCCTCGCCCACGTTTTGGGGGCGAAGGTGTACGCCGCCCTCAACACGCTGATCAAGGACAGCGAGCTGGAAGCCTTCTTCGAGACGGCGCGGCTCGTCTGGAACGCGGGCGTGGACGCGATCCTCGTGCAGGATCTCTTTCTCGGAAGGGAACTTTTGCGGCGCTGGCCCGCGATGAAGCTCCACCTCTCCACGCAGGCGGGCTGCTGCAATCTCAGCGGCGCGCTCGTCGCAAAAGAATACGGATTTTCCCGCGTGGTGCTCGCCCGCGAGACCCCGATCGCAGACATGGCTGCCATCTCCGCGGTCATCGAGACGGAGGCGTTCGTGCAGGGCGCGCTCTGCACCGCGTTTTCGGGGCAGTGCTATTTCTCCTCGTTCGCGGGCAATCACAGCGGCAACCGCGGCAGGTGCAAACAGCCGTGCAGGAAGAAGTACCGCATCGACCGCAAGGGGTATGAGGAGGAAGCGTACGCGCTCTCGGTCTCCGACCTCTCGTTGGGCGGACGGGTGCGGGAATTGCTCGCGGCGGGCGTCACCTCTCTCAAGATCGAGGGCAGGATGCGCCGTCCCGAATATGTGGGGGCGGCGGTCAAATACTACCGCGCCCTGCTGGACGGCACGCCCTCCTCGGAGGCGTTCACCGCGCTCATGCGCGCCTACAACCGCGGCGACTACACCGAGGGGCTTGGCTTCGGGCAGGGGAAGGACTTCCTTTCGCGGAAGGTGCAGGGCCATATCGGGGAGCCGGTCGGAAAGGTCTCCTTCGTACACGGGCGTCCCGTTTGCCGTTCGGACTATCCTGCCGCGCGAGGGGACGCATTCAAGATCTTGCGCGGCGGGCGCGAAGCTGGCGGCGCAACGTTTGCGGAACGGACGGAGGGCGGGTTTCTCCTGTCCGCGAATTTCAGACTGTGCGCGGGCGACGAGGTCCGCCTCACGACGTGCGTTTCGTCCAACGGGTTCGCCCTGCGCCCCGTCAAGAAGAAGCTCGCCGTCTCCCTCCGCTTTCTGGCGGGCAGTCCGCCCCGTGCGGAGAGCTGCGGGCACGTCCTTACGGGGGAAGCCCCCCTCGACGCCGCAAAGAGCGCGCCCCTCACGGCGGAGGACCTTGCCGCCTGCTTCCGCAAGACGGACGATCTGCCCTTCGAGGCCGACATCTCCGTCCAAACGGACGGCGTATTTATGCCGAGGTCTGCCCTCAACGCGTTCCGCAGGACGTTCTACGAGGGCGTCGCCGCGGCTCTCTGTCCCGCGCGCGAACAGCTTCCCCCCGTATGCGGAAAGCTGCCTGTCCTGCGCCGCGGAAAGGGGGATCTTCTCACCGCGATCATCGGCGAAAGGGGAGATGGGGCGGATATTTTCATCTATAAGCCGCAGTCGTACGCGGGGCTCTCCCGCCCGCGCGGGGAGCGCGTGTATCTGTATCTCCCGCCCTTTTTCACCGCGGCGGACGAGGATATGCTCGCCCCCTCGTTCAAGCTCTTCGACGGGCTGTACTGCGAGGGGTACTATGGCGTCGCGCTTGCCAAAAAGTACGGCATGAAGCTGTTCGCGGGCGTCGGGTTCAACGTCACGAACAGCTACGCGGCGGCGGGTGCGGGCGCGGAAAGCGCGTATTTCGTGCTCTCGAAGGAGATCTCGGAGCGGGAACAGGGCGCGCTCAACGCGGAAAATTCCTTCGTGCTCGCGGGGGGAGCCGTCAAACTCATGGACCTCTGCTATTGCCCGTTCGAACGCACCTGCGGGGACTGCGACAGAAAAAAACAGTACCGTCTCACCGACGAGGATGGGCGCGTTTTTCCGCTGAGGAGATACCGTATCTCGGACATGGTATGCCGATTTGAGGTCTACAACTGCGCGGAGCTCGAAGAGAGCACGCCGCCCTCGTCCCGTCTTTTCGACTATTCGGTACGCACTTCGGGACGGACGAAAGGGCACAGAGAAAGGAGTATGCTATGAAACGGAGCGCACAGCTTCTCGAACTCGATAAAATTCTCGCGGCGGTCTCCGCGTATGCCGTCCTCGAGGGAAGCAAGGAGAAGATCCTTGCCTCGGAGCCGACCCGCGACCTTAGCGAGGCGAGACGTTCCCTCGACGCCACGGAGGAGGCCACCCATCTTCTCTTCGACCTCGGCGTGGGACGGGTGGAGTACTTCCCGCCGCGCGGGGACATGTTGGAGCGCGCCGAAAAGGGCTCCACGCTCTCCATGTCCGAGCTGCTTTCCTGCGCCCGCATGCTGCGTTCCGTCCGCGTCTTGCACGACGCCGTCGTCTCCCTTGCAGACGAGCGCATCGTCCTTTTCAGGGAGCTGGCGGACCGCCTCGTCTTTGACAGGGGTCTCGAAGAAGAGATCGGGCGCAAGATCGTGAGCGAGGACGCCCTGTCCGACAACGCGAGCGAAAAACTGTTCGCGCTCCGCCGCGAGATCAGGCTTCTCGGCGAGCGGATCCGCGCGCGTCTCGCCCAATACCTCTCGGGCGAAGAAAAGAAATTTTTGCAGGACGGCATCGTCACCGTGCGGGGAGACAGGTACGTCATTCCCGTCAAAGCGGAGTACAAGAGGAGCGTCCGCGGCTTCGTCCACGACCGTTCCGCGAGCGGCGCGACCGTGTTCATCGAGCCCGAGGAAGTCCTCGAGATGAACAACGAACTGCGCGACCTCATCATCGACGAAAAGGAAGAGGCAGAGCGCATTCTGAAAGAGCTCTCCCGTGCGGTGGGCAGGCAGCGCGGCCCCCTCGAACGATCCCTCGCGCTCGTGGAGGAAGCGGACGCCTGTTTCGCCCGCGCCGAATACGGTTACAGCCTCAAAGCGGTCAAGCCGATCCTCAACAGCAGGGGCGTCGTCGACGTCATCAAGGGGCGGCACCCCCTTCTCGAGAGAGAAAAGGCAGTACCCGTGTCCGTATCCGTGGGCGAAAAATGCAGATTTTTGCTGATCTCGGGCGCGAACACGGGGGGAAAGACGGTCACCCTCAAAATGTGCGGTCTCTTCTGTCTCATGGCGGCATGCGGCCTCTTCGTCCCCGCCGCCGAGGGCACCCGCCTCTCCGTCGCGGGCGTCTATTGCGACGTGGGCGACAGCCAATCCATCGAGGAAAATCTCTCCACGTTCTCCTCGCATATCCTCAATCTCAAACGCATTCTCGAGGAGGCGGGGGAATACGCCTTCGTCCTCATCGACGAGCCGGGCGGCGGCACCGACCCCGAGGAGGGGCAGGCCCTCGCGCGCGCCATTCTCACCGCGCTCATGCGGAAGGGGTGCCGCGGCATCGTCACCACCCACTATTCCGCCCTCAAAGAGTTCGCCTATGCGGAGGAGGGCTTCGAAAACGGCAGCATGGAGTTCGACGCGGAGGATTTCCGCCCTCTGTACCGCCTGAGGATCGGCGCGCCGGGCTCCTCCAACGCCCTCGCCATCTGCACGCGGTTAGGGCTCCCGGACGAGACGGTCGAAGAGGCGCGGTCCTATCTTTCGGAGGGGGCGCGCGCCTTTGAGAGAACGCTCCGCGCCGCCGAGGAGAGCAGGGTGCGCGCCGAGGAACTCCGCCGCGAGACGGCGGAGCTGAAACAGGCGTGGGAAGAAAAGACGGCCGCCCTCGAAAAGGAGGAGGAGAAGTTTCGCAAGGAGCGCGAAAAATTCTTCGCGGGAGCAAAGGCGGAGGCGAAACGGATCGTGAACGACCGCACCGCGCAAGCGGAGGAGCTGGTCGCCGAGATCGAGAAGATCTTCGAAAAAGAAAACCTCTCCGAAAGCGACCTCATCCGCGCGCGGACGCTCAAGAACACGATAAAGCGCACCACCATGTCCGAGGATGAGGCTCCCGTCCGCGCCGTTCCCGTCGATCCTGCGACCCTTTTGGGCGGGGACAGGGTGCGCGTCGGAAGCATGAACGCGGAGGGCAGCGTCGTCTCCGTGAACAGGAACAAAAAGACCGCCGAGGTGCAGGTGGGGTCTCTGCGCGTGAGGGTGAAATTCGCAGATCTTTTCACCGCTTCCGCAAAGGAAGAAACGCGCGGCGTGACTGTCACGCGCGATCTCTCCTCCCGCAGCGAGGCGCGCCCCGAGCTCAACGTCATCGGGCTCACGGTGGACGAGATGGAGCCCGAACTCATGAAATTTTTGGACAGCGCGGTGCTCGCGAACTTCACCGAAGTGCGCGTGGTGCACGGCATGGGAACGGGCAGACTGCGCGCCGCGGTGCACGCGCTCCTCAAAAAGCACGGGCGGGTGGAGAGCTTCCGCCTCGGCAAATACGGAGAGGGGGAGAGCGGCGTCACGGTCGTCACCCTCAGATAGCCGTCATAAAAATCCTCCCCAAACAATACAATGGGTATGATAAATCCCGATTGTTTGAGGTAAACTGATTGAAAAAGCTATCTTCGCGCGCGGTCGCCATTGTCACGAATTGCGCGCTCGCGCTCATCCTCGTCGTCGTTGCAGCCGTCTGTTTTCTCCCCTCCGCGAACGCCGCCTCTTCCCTCGAAGAGCGGGTGTACCGCAAGGGCACCTCGGAGGACGGCGTCTCCCTCATGATCAACGTCTATTGGGGGGAGGAAGAGGTGTACGCAATGCTCGACATTTTAGAGGAGCACGGCGGGGCCGCGACCTTCTTTATCGGGGGAAGCTGGGCGGACGACCATGTCGCCTGCGTGCGGGAGATCGCGGCGCGCGGGCACGAGATCGGCTCCCACGGCTACTTCCATCTCGCGCACGACGGGCTCGACTTCGAGGGGAACGTGCGGGAGATCGCGGCGAGCGTGGAGTTTCTGTCCCTCGTCACCGACCGTCCCGTCACGCTGTTCGCACCCCCCTCGGGAGCATATTCGGACGCGACCGTCGAGGCGGCGGAGAGCATGGGGCTGAAAACCATTCTTTGGAGCAAGGACACCGTCGATTGGCGGGACAAGGACGAGGAGACGACCTTTCTCCGCGCCACGCAGAACGCGGAGGGCGGCGACCTCATCCTCATGCACCCGATGGAGCACACCGTGAAGGCGTTGCCGCGCATTCTCGACGATTACGCCGCGCACGGGCTCCGCACCGTGACGGTGAGCGAAAACTTGGGATAAAACGCACAAAAATACATAAAAAAGAGGAAAAACATGGTTGAAACAAGAACGCTGAAAAACGGATTGCGCGTCATCGTCAAGCGCATGGAGGGGCTTCTCTCCGTCACGATGGGGGTGCTCGTCGGAACGGGCGCGGCATACGAGACGGACGCGGAGGACGGACTTTCCCACTTCATCGAACATGTGCAGTTCAAGGGCACCCCGACGCGCACCGCCTTCGAGATCTCCGACGCATTCGACGCGCTCGGCGCGCAGGTCAACGCCTTCACGGGGAAGATCGTGACGTGCTACTATGCAAAGTCCACCTCGGAGCGCACGCGCGAGAGTTTCGCGCTGCTTTCCGATCTCTTTTTGAACGCCACCTTCCCCGAGGAAGAACTCGCGCGCGAAAAGGGGGTCATTCTCGAAGAGATCCGCATGGACGAGGACTCCCCCGAGGACGTCTGCCTCTATCTTCTCTCCCGCGCCGCATACGGGAACGCGGGCTTCGGCAGAAACATTCTCGGCCCCGCCGAAAACGTGAAGGGCTTCACGCGGGAGGACATCTTCGCCTATAAGAAAAAGCGGTATGTCCCGCGGAACATCGTCGTCGCGTTCGCGGGCAACATCGGGATCGACGAGGCGATGGCTCTCGCGGAGGAACACTTCGGCTCCCTCGAAGATCTTCCCCTCGAACGGCGTGAAGCGTGCGCGGCATGGCACGCCGAGGCCCTCTTCAAACACAAAAAGACGGAACAGGTGCAGTTTGCGCTCGCCTTCCCCACGGTGGGGTCGGAGGATCCCGCCCGCGGCGCGCTGCAAGTGCTCAACACCATCTTGGGCGGAGGGCTCTCCTCCCGCCTCTTCAAGCGGGTGCGCGAGGAACTCGGGCTCGCCTATTCGGTGTACTCCTATACCTCGTTCTATCCCGCCGCAGGGCTGCTCGGCGTCGTCGCGGCGATGGAGCCCGCCAATGCGCAGAAGGCGGCGGACGCCGTCCGCGAGGTCATCGAGACGATGAAACGGGACGGGGTGACGGAGGAGGAAGTCTCCCGCGCGAAGGAACAGATCAAATCGGGCAACATTTTCTCGCAGGAGAGCACTTCTTCGCAGATGCTCCTCTATGGGCGCACCCTGCTCGAAGTGGGGAGCGTCTATGACATGGAGAGCCGCATGAGGGAGATCGGCGCGCTCACCCGCGGGGACGTGCTCGCCGCGCTCGACCGCTTCCTCGACTTCAAAAAGTCCGCCTCGGCCACGGTCGGCGACCTCTCCGCGCCCATACGGATATGAGCCGCTTTTCGGGATTTGCGCCCGTGTCCGACGAGGAAAGCCGCGTGCTCATTTTGGGCAGTTTTCCCTCGGTGAAGAGCAGGGCGGAGGGGTTCTATTACGGCAATCCGCAGAACAGATTCTGGCGCATGCTCGCGGATTTTTTCGGAGAGCGCGTGCCTGAGAACGTCGGGCAGAAACGCGACTTTCTGCTCAGAAACAAGGTGGCTGTTTGGGACATGGTGGCCTCGTGTGAGGTCGTGGGCTCTGCCGACGTCTCCATTTCGAAGGAGGAGACGGTCGACGTGAAGACCCTTCTTTCGGGGACGAAGATCTCTCTCGTTCTGTGCAACGGGGCGAAGGCGTACGAGCTGTTCGCACGTACCGCCGCGGAGTATCTTCCCATCGCGCGGAAGATGCCCTCCACGTCGCCCGCCAACCCGCGGTATTCCGAAAGCGTGTGGCACGACGCGCTTTCTTGCATATTTGCGCAAAAAAGTGTTGACATTTGCTCCCAAATAAGGTAAACTATCCTATGAAAAAAATCGCTCCGCATGGCGGGGCTATGGAGGTCTGTATGTTTGAAAAAGTCTGCAAAATGCTCTCCGAGCAGTTGAACGTTCCCGTCGATTCCATAAAGCCCGAGTCCGAAGTCGTCAAAGATCTCGGCGCCGACTCCCTCGACGTCGTTGAACTCATGATGTCGCTCGAGGACGATTACGGGATCACCCTTCCCGAAAACGAAGTGGAAGGGCTCAAAACGGTGCAGGACATCGTTGACATGATGAACAAGATCGTGAAGTAAACGCACGGATGGGTGCGGAAAAACGGGAACGGCTTGGCGTTTTGCCAAGCCGTTCCTGTTTTTTCTTGACCCCCCCTTGAGGGGGAGCTGTCCGCGTACCAAACCCCGTTTTCTATCTGTCGGCGAGCATCATGCGGATGATCTCCTCGTCCGTCTCGCGCATGCCGATGCGCGCGAGGTCTCCGAAGTTGGCGATCGTCTCCTCCACGCTCTTCGCGAGCAGTCCGTCGCCGCCGTAAAATTCGCTTCCGCTCCGGTACATCTCGAAGCCGAGGAGCCCCGCGTCCACGGCGGACGCGATCTTGGCGGCACAGCTCGACTTCGCGCCGTCGCACACGATGCCCGAGGCGATTGCGAGCGCATTCACGACGGTGTGCGCCACCTCGTCGAACTTCCCCCCGTGGAGATAGGCGACCCCCGCGCCCGCTCCCACGCCCGCGCTCACCGCGCCGCAGTAGGCGGAGAGCTTGCCGACGCCCGATTTCAGATGGATGGTGATAAGATCGGAGAGCGCGACCGCACGGAGCAAGGTCTCGCGGGAGGCCCCGAGGTGTTTCGCATAGACGGCGACGGGAAGGGAGGCCGTCATGCCCTGATTGCCGCTTCCCGAGACGATGACGACGGGGAGGGAACAGCCGTTCATGCGCGCGTCCGAACCCGCGGCGGCGGTCGCCTTCGCACGGATATAGACGCTGTCGCCGTAAGCGGAGAGGAGCACCCTGCCGATGCGCGCGCCGTATTCGCCCCGCAGTCCCTCTTCGGCGATGGCGGTGTTGAGGGCGATCTGGCGGCCGACGAGCGGTTCGAGAAGGGCGGGGGAAACGCAGTCGGCAAATTCCACGATCTCTTTTACGGTCATGGCGCGGCATTGCGGTTTTTCGGCGGAGAGTTGCCCCGAGAGGACGGCTTCCCCGTTCCGTTCGACATAGACCAAGTTGGTATGGTCACCCTCGATGCGGGCGAACGCGCTGCCGCCTTCCGCGAACAGGCGTACGCCGATATCGAACACGCAGCCGCGCTCCGCCTTCCGCACCGAAATGGGGACATGGGTGAGGAAAACGGCGATGCGTTCACGGTCGGCGTCTGTGATATCCGAGAGGATCTCGAGCTTTTTCGCGGGGTCGCCCGCCACGATGCCGGCGGCCGCAGCCGCGCTCACGCCGCGCAGTCCCGCCGTGTTCGGGACGGCCGCGCTCTTGACATTTTTGAGAATGTTCCCGCTCACCGAGATCTCCGCCCGTTCGGGGAGCGCGCCGAGCGCTTTTCTTGCGACGGCGGCGCAGTAGGCGACCGCGGCGGGCTCGGTGCACCCCATCGCGGTGAGGAGTTCCTCCTCTAAAATTTTCAGATAGCGCGAGGCTGTCTCTTCCGTCATGATTCGTCCTTTTGAGCGTCCGTTGCGGACATGGTATGCTCGTCTTTTGTCAAAGTTTTTTCCGCGGGGTTCCGCGGCCTTATGAGTTTCAGGGTGGGAATGATCAGCGCGCCGATCGAGTTGCCGAGCACGATGAGCATGAGGTATAAGAACGCCTCCCACGACGCGATCCCCGAGCAGGCGAAGTAGAACATATCGGCGATGGAGTGTTCGTACCCGCTCAGGATGAAGGCGGGGATGCACAGCAGGATGCCGAGCGGCGTATGGTTGTTCCGCCAGACGTCGATGGAGAGATAGACGAGCAGTCCGCACAGCACGGCGCGCAGGAGCCCGAAACCGTATCCCTGTCCGAGTTTTCCGCCTTCTTCCGAACAGAGGGTGAGCGCGGTCGCTTTGAGGTTGGGCAGGGTGAAGGCGATGAGATAGCCGAACGCCACCGTTCCGATGAGATTGCCGAGCAGGGAGAGGAGGAGAACGGAGACGTCCTCCTTCGTGTGCTTTTCGTAAATGAGCCCGATCTTCCCCGTGTAGAGGGCGTACCCGCGCCAACAGATGCACAGGAGCGCGAGGGGGAAGAGGAACGCGCCGATATACTTCGAATAGGGCGTGTCGGGATTGTAGCAGGCGAGATAGACCGCGCCGCCGAGGGAGATGAGGATGCCCGCAAGGACGCCGTCCGCCGTCTTTTGCAGCACGCCGAGCAAACAATTTTTGAGATCTTTTTTCATCATGATACCTCTGCGATCGCCCCGCGCACCGCAATGGGGGGAAGGGGGCGTTTTTTTGGGAAAACTTCTTTTTCAGATTATATCACAACCGCCGCCCAAAGTCAAAGGCTCGCGCGAAATTTGCCGAAAGTTGCCGCACCGTGGGCATGGAAGTTTTTTCTTGCCGAAAAATGCCCGAAAATCGCCTTGACAATACTAAAAGAATGGAATATAATGAACAACAGAGCATCATGAAAACAGTGATGAAGAGCATCATGAAAGCAGTGATGAACGGCATCATGAAAGCAGTGATGAACGGCATCATGTAAGCAGTGATGAAAATAAAATTCATAGGAAGAAGAGGAGATCATGAAAAATTACGGCGGCTACCCAACCATCAACGCATACGTCCGCGCAAAGATCAAGCGTCTGCGCGCCTCCGAAAAGACGTTCGCCTCCCTCTATGAGATGATGTTCTCGGAGAGGGAAAACATCCTTGCGGAGAAGCTCGAGGGACACAGGATCCGCCGCAAGACATACGGCGAGAGCCGCGACGACTGCGACCGCTTTGCGAAAAAACTCCGCGCCGCCTCGAAAAAGGTGGAAAGGGGGGCGATGGTGGGGCTGTATATGCAGAACAGCGTCGAGTGGATCGAATCGCTCTGGGCGATCTTGCACTGCGGCTATGTCCCGCTCCTGCTCAATACGCGCATGGAGAAGGAACGCATCGAGGGCGTGCTCGAAGAATACCGCGTTCCCCTCGTTCTGTCGGACGGGGAGACCTTCCCGTGCGAGACCCTTCTCTATGCCGACGTCGCCGCTTCCGAAGAGGAGGATGCGGACATGGTATGGGCGGACGAGCTCATCGTCATGAGTTCGGGCACGTCGGAAAACGTCAAGCTCTGCGTGTACTCGGGCGAGAGTTTCGCGGCGCAGATCGAGGACAGCGCGCGCATCATCTCCCGTTGCAAACAGATCAAAAAGGGGTACCGCGGCGAGCACAGGCTCCTCGCCTTCTTGCCCCTCTATCACATTTTCGGGCTCTCCGCCATGTACATGTGGTTCGGGTTCTTTTCGAGGACGTTTGTCTTTTTGAACGACTACTCGCCCGAGACCATCCAGAGCACCATCCGCAGGCACAAGGTCACCCATATCTTCGCCGTCCCCCTCTTTTGGGACAAGACGTACAACACGTTCCGCCGCAAGCTCGCCGAGCGCGGCGAACAGACGGTGAAGAAGTTCGAGCGCGGCCTGAGCCTCTCCACCAAGCTCGGGAGCAGGCTGTTTGCGAAGCTCGCGCTCCGCGAAGTGCGCGACAACCTCTTCGGCGAGAGCATCCGCTTCATGATCACGGGCGGCGGCCCCGTCTCCCCCGAGGTGCTCGCCTTCTTCAACGGGATCGGCTATCCCCTCGCCAACGGCTACGGCATGAGCGAGGTGGGCATCACGTCCGTGGAGATCTCCCCGCGCCCGAAGGACCGCAACCTCGGCGCGATCGGCTCTCCCTTCGCCCATGTCGAATACAAGATCGGGGAGGGGGACGAGTTGCTCGTCCGCGGCAGTTCGGTCGCGCACAAGATCCTCTGCGCGGGCGAGACGTATTCTCCCTTCGGCACATGGTTCCATACGAAAGACCTCGCAAAGCTGGAAAACGGACGGTATTTCCTGCTCGGGAGGAAGGACGACATGCTCGTCGGCGCCAACGGGGAGAATATCAATCCCGACCGCGTTGAGGGGAGCATGTCCGTGGAGGGCGCGCTCGGGCTCTGTCTCGTGGGCGTCAAAAAGGGCGCGGAGACCGTTCCCACCCTCGTCGTGCAGGTCGACCCGTTCTCCTCCGCCGAAAAGCTCGCGGCGGTGCGGGAGGGGGCGCAGGCGGAACTCACGCGGCTCGCCCTCGCGGGGTCGGTGCAGATCGTCCTCACGGGCGTTCCTCTCATCGGGGAAAACGACTTCAAGGTGAACCGCCGCCGTCTCGCGGAGAGGCTGCTCCGCGGGGAGCTCGAAACGTTCGGAGGACGGGGAGGAAGCCGCGCAGGCGACGAACTCTCCCGCAAGATACGGGCAATGTTTGCGGACGCGCTCGGCAAGAAAGAGGAGGACATCGGCGACGACATGCACTTCTTCTTCGACCTCGGCGGGTCCAGCCTCGACTACTTCGCGATGGTCTCCGATATCCACGACGTCTATCCCGTGGATTTCCCGACCGCGCCCGAGGATTGCCCGTGCACCGTGCGGCAGTTCTGCGATTACATCAAGGAAAGATCGTGACGAAATTTTTTGCTTTATGAACAATTTTGTCGAATTTCTTTTGACATTGGCGCATAGATATGGTACAATGTCATAGAAATCCATTACTAATCGAGAGAGTATGAACCCCGAAAAGACGGCAAAACAGAACAGACCCAAGAAGAAGAGACGCAACCCGTTCCGCTATTTCGTCTACGATTTCGTCAAATTCACGGGCGCGCTCCCCGTATTGGTGTGGCTCCGCCCCAAGATCATCTACGAGAGCAAGGCGGCGAAGAAGCTCATCAAGGGGGCGGCGGTCGTCGTCTCCAATCACGTCGGCTTCACCGACCCGATCGGGGTATCCTTCGTCCTGTGGTACCGCCATACGCACATGATCGCCGCAGAACGCCTCTACAACACCAAGCTGTCGTCGTGGTTTTTCAGCCATATCAACTGCATCCGCGTCGACAGGCAAAATTTCAATATGGAGACCTTCCGCGCCGCCGTCGACGTGCTCGAGGACGGCAAGCCCCTCGTGATCTTCCCCGAAGGGGGCGTCAACCGCGAGGACCACAATGTGACGCCCATCAAGGCGTTCAAGTCGGGCGCCGTCATGATGGCGCTCAAAGGGCATGCGCCCATCATCAACGTCTACCTCACGCCCCCCGAGCATTGGTACGACCGTTTCGTCATCGTCGTCGGCGAGTCCGTCGACCCCGCAGAACTGTGCGGCGGCGCGGTCAGCCTCACTGCCGTGGACAAAGTGACGGAGGGGCTGAGAGAAAAAGAATTCAAATTAAGGGAGATATACCAACAATGGAGAATGAGAAAATCATCGAAGTGACCCAAAACTACTTTACGGCGTTCAGCGATCCCGATATCGCGCGCTACATTCATGAGGAGGACGCCTCCGTCGGCGCAATGTGGGAGCGCGTTTCCTCGCAGTTCGCCGCTCTCCCAGCGATCTCCGATCTCGATAAGACGTATTCGTACGGCGAAATGGACGCGGACGTCGCCAAACTCCGCGGCGCGCTTGCGGCGGCCGGCGTGAAGAAGGGCTCCTTTGTGGGCGTGCTCATTCCCAATTCCTATCATACGGTGAAGGCGTTCCTCGCGGCCGTTTCGCTGGGCGCGGTCGCCGTGATGATCCCTCCCCACCTCGACGGGGCCGTCGTCAAGGGCATGAGCATGGGCTACCGCTTCGCCGCCCTCATTTACAGCGATACGAGCGCGGAGAAAGTGCAGCCCGCGGGCGAAGTCACGAAGCTCGTCCACGCGGACGCCGAAGCGGAACCTGTCCCCGCGGCGGATTGCGCCAAGAAAGATCCCTGCGTCGTGCTCTTCACGGGCGGAACGACGGGCAAGAGCAAGGGCGCGCTCCTCTCCCACGGCAACATGCTCCGCGGCACGATCAACGGGTGCTACGGCGTCGGGAAGCTCGACGGCCAACGCTTCATCCACGTTCTTCCCCTCACCCATGTCTTTGGTCTCGTGTTCAATATGCTCAATCCTCTCTATACGGGGAGCTGCGTCCGCATTGTCCGCAACCCGAAGGAGATGTTCCGCGACATGGCGGTTTTCAAGCCCACGAAGATGATCCTCGTGCCCGCCCTCGCGGAGATGGCGATCAATCTCTCCAAGCAGATGAAGTTGGGCGCCAACCTCTTCGGAGGCTGCCTCACCACCCTCATCGTCGGCAGCTGCGCCGTGCCCCAGCACCTGTTCAAGGAATATGCCGATATCGGCGTCACCCTCTTGCAGGGATACGGGCTCACCGAGACGGCGAACCTCGTCTCCGCGAACCCGAGGAACGACTACAAGACCAATTCCATCGGCTACCCGTACCCCGGGCAGAGCCTGCGCATCGTGAACGGCGAGCTCTGGGTGAAGGGCGACCACATCATGATGGGCTATGTCGGCGCGGAGGAAGAGAACAAGGCGGCGTTTGAGGACGGCTGGTTCAAGACGGGCGACCTCGTCCGCATCGACGAGGAGGGCCTCCTCTATATCGTCGGCCGCATCAAGGAGCTCATCGTGCTCAGCAGCGGCGAAAAGGTCTCTCCCGCCGAAGTGGAAGCTGTTTTCTGCGGACCCGACTATGTCAACGACACGATGATCTATCTCGACCACACCGAGACGGGGAGGGAGATCCTCGTTCTCGAAGTCGCCATCCGTCCCGGATTCACGGTGGACGAGGAGAAAGTCAAAGCGGACATGAACGCCATCAATACGACCCTTCCGGGGTACCAGCGCGTGAGCAAGATCATCGTGCGGACGGAGGATTTCCCCCGTTCGGCGAGCATGAAAAAGATCAGGGGGAAGAGAGCATGACCAGAACGGAGATCAAAGACAGGCTCGTAGAGATCATGTTGGTCGCCATGCCCGACGCGGAGGAGACCATCAAGACCGCGACGGAGGAGTCCAACCTGCACACCGACCTCGGCTTCAACTCGGTGGGCATCCTCTATATCGTCATCGCGATCGAGGAGTTCTTCAACGTCCGCTTCGAGAACGTCGGATTCAACGACTTCCAGACGGTGGGCGACGTCATCGACTATATCGAGAGAGCGCAGGCGGCATGAAGTGGGTAAGACAGGAAGCGCGCTACGGCGATCTCGTGCGCGTCTCTCTCGGACCCGCTATCTTCCACTTCGGGATCTACGTCTCCGAAGATGAAGTGATCCAATTCGGCCTGCCGCCCCGCCCGGGACGCGATTCGGCTTCCGTGACGGTGTTGGCGGCACCCATGTCCGCGTTCTGCGAGGGGAAACCCTACGAAGTGGGCGTCAGCGAAGAGGGGGACAGAGGCAGGAGAAGGTCCCCCGAAGAGACGGTGCAGGAGGCGCGCGCCCATCTCGGCGAGCGCGGTTACGACATTATCCACAACAACTGCGAGCACTTTGCCAACGCGTGCGCCCTCGGCGAGCGGTTCAGTTCCATGACGGAGGGCGTGCGGGCGAAGTTCCGCGCCGTTCCCCTCGTCCACGTCTACGTCTCGCGCTTTCCCTTCCCCGCCGAAAGCGGAGAGATCTTCCCCCCCGAACGCAGGGAGGAGATCGCCCGCTGTACGAACGAAGAGGTGCGCGAGAGCAAATATTACGTCTGGAAACTGCTCGAACACGCGCTCATGCGCTCCCTCGGCCTCAGAGCCGAAAACCTCCCGTTCAGACGGGAAGAGAGCGGAAAATGGACGGCGGAGGGCTGCTTTTTCTCCCTCTCGCACAGCGGGCACATCGCGGCGGCCGCCGTTTCGAGAAAGCCCGTCGGCGTCGACGTCGAACTGCGGGATGAGGCGCGCTTTACGGACGCCGTCGCACGGCGCATCGCGACGGAACGCGAGCGCGGCGCACTCTTCGCACTCTCTCCCGAGGAGCGGGGGCGGGAAGCGAACATTCTCTGGACGAAGAAAGAGGCGATCTTCAAACTCGGGGACGGGAAGGCGTTTCTCCCCGCGCAGACCGAGAGCGGGAAGTTTCCGACGCTCACGCGCACCCTGTGCGCGGACGGCGCGCAATACTTCCTCACCGTCGCATCCGAAAACGCGCGGCAGGCGGCGTTCTACCCCGCGGAGGGCGTGACCCTCTCGGAGCTCTGATTTACTTTTTGTAAGAAGAAGAGGCAAAACGGGGGTACCATGTCCGCGAAAGCCCCTTCAAAAATCGTATCGGCAGACAAAGATCCGTTGCTTCGAGAGGCGGGTCTTTTCTTTTTGGGCGGCCGCGGGGGAAAACGGTCCGACTTTTTTCGGCAAAATACTTGATTTCCCCGCCGCCCTTTGGTATAATAGTTCACGGTTGTACATTATTTGTACTATTTAGCTTTGTAGATGTACATAGCAGATCAAGGAACGAAAAAAATCAAAAGGAGATAAAAGCATGCAAAAATTCGTCATTCTGCCCGACGCGACCTGCGATCTGGGCAAAGAGATCCGCGAAGAGTTCGATATCGAATTCATCAGCGGCCACTACACCACGCCCGACGGCGTCGAACACACGCAGCCCCTCGAATGGGTAGACACGACGCCCTCCGAATTCTACAAGGCTCTGCGTGCAAAGCCGAACGACTTCACCACCTCGCCGCCCAACGTGACCGAGTGGGCCGCGGTGCTCGAAAAGTATGTCGGAAAGGGCCTCGGCGTGCTCGCGGTCACGATCTCCTCCGCGCTCAGCGGGACGTACGATTTCTTGCAGCAGGCGGTGAAGCAGGTCAAGGAGAAGTACCCCGACGCCGCCATCCGCGCGATCGATTCCCGCAGGTTCAGTTCCGGCCACGGGCTTCTCTGCGTGTACGCCGCGCTTCTCCGCAAGGAGGGCAAGACGCTCGACGAGACCGCCGACTGGCTCGAACAAAATCTCAACCGCTTCCATCAGGCGGGCTGGCTCGACGATCTTTCCTTCGTCGCGAAGAAGGGGAGACTCAACGCGGCGAAGGCGTTCTTCGGCTCCCTCATGGGGCTCAAACCCATCGGCGAGTTCGACAAGAACGGCATGACCACCGTGATCGGCAAGGCGAAGGGGGAAAAGCAGGCGTACCCCGTTCTCCTCGATTACATTGAGAACACCATCGAGAACGCAAGCGAACAGATCATCTTCGTCGCCACCGCCGACAGGCTCAAACAGGCGGAGCACTATAAGGAGCTCCTCGAAGAGCGGTTCCACCCGAAGGCGATCTATATCAACTACGTCTATCCGGGCGGCGGCATCAACGTGGGCCCCGGGCTCATGGCGGCATATTACATGGGCAAGCCCATCTCGGAGGACCTCGGCGAAGAGAGGACGCTCGTCACCGAACTCTTGGCGAAGAAATACTGAGCGGGCGGCAGTTCACGCATGAAGATCATCAAAGGGAAGTGGAGGCTGGCTCTCTACGGGCTGTCCGGTTTCGGCGTAAACCTGCTGAATCTGATGATGGGGTCGTATTTGTGCAGCGCGCTCCTCATCGGAGGGTTCAACGCCGCGCACATTCCGTTCCAGACGTTTGCGCAGAAAGATCTGGTCATCGCGGGGGCATGGGCGGTATTCGTGATGGTCGCAAAGATCATCGACGGGATCGTCGATATCCCGATGGCGTCTTTCACGGACAAACTCAAAAGCCGCTGGGGAAGGCGCAGGCCGACCATTCTCATCGGGCTCGCAGGGCTCATCGTCTCCTATCTGCTCTTTATCCTCGTGATCCCCGAAAACGGCGCGACGGTCGGGAACACGATCTTTTACGGCGTCGTGCTGTGCCTGTTCTACACCGCGTACACGCTCACGATGGTGACCTACTACGCCACGTTCACCGAGGCTGTCGACGGCATCGGGGACAGGAATTTCGTCTCCAACGTCAAGTCGGTGTTCGATATCGTCTATTTCATCGTCGGGTATGTGCTCGTCGCGATGCTGCTCAAAGGCATCAACATCAAATGGGTCGCGCTCATGGTGCTTCCCCTCGTGCTCACCATGCTCATTCCTCTCTTTATGCTCAAAGAGGAGAGCACCAAAGGGAAGAAATTAGACGGGGAGACGGTCAACCTCTTCAAGTCCATCGCCTACACCTTCAGGAACAGAGATTTCATGCTCTGGATGGTCGTGTATGCGTTCATGACGTTCGGGCTGCAACTCTTTCTCGGCGGGATCAACGAATACTTCTCCTACACGGGGATGAGCATGATGCTCGTCATGGCGACCGCGTTTGTCCCCGTGCCGTTCACCCTCATTCTGTACAACCGCATCATACGGAAGTGGGGGTTCGGCTTCGCATTCAAGTACACGCTCATCGTCTATGCCGCGGGCATGCTCGAAATGTTCGGCGCTTCCTTCCTCGTGGACGGGACGGCGAAGGCGGTGTTCGGGGTGATCAGCGGGCTCATCTGCTCGTTTGCGATCGGCTCCTTCTTCGCGGTCGGCTATTCCATTCCCGCCCAGCTCGCCTTAGAGGACGAACGGCGCACGGGGATCAAGCACTCCGCCATGTACTTTGCCGTACAGGGGCTGTTCTCGGGCGTTGCGACGGGGCTCGCGACGGGCGTCGTTCTGACCGCGCTCAAAGAGACGGGCGGCGCCATGATCTATATGTCGCTGATCTGCGGCGCGGCGAGCCTTGCGGCGTTCGCATTGACGTGGATCTTGCCGAAGTCGCTCAACACGCTCGGCAAGGTGGAGGAGAGGCCTCTCAAAGCTCCCGCGACGGCGGAGGACGCCGCGGACGGGACGGGCGGCCCAGACTGAAATCAGGGAAATTATGAATTACGAGAGAATCGACGGCACAATTTTTCGGGCCATGATCGCAAAGGGGTTCATCAACCTGTGCAATGCGGAAAAGGAGGTCAACGCGATCAACGTTTTCCCCGTTCCCGACGGCGACACGGGCACGAACATGCGGATCACGCTCGAGAGAGGGATGGGCGCAACCCCCACCGCCCATCTCGGCAACTATCTGAAAGAGCTTTCGGACGGCATGCTCTGGAGCGCGCGCGGCAACTCGGGCGTGATCTTATCCCAGATCTTCAAGGGCTTCGCCGCACAGCTTGCGGACAGCGGTTCGGCAGACGCGGCGGGGGTGCGCGACGCGCTCGTCAACGCGTACCGTACCGCCTACCGTGGGGTGACCAATCCCGTCGAAGGGACCATTCTCACCGTTGCGCGCGAGGGCGCGGAGCACCTTGCGGACGGGACGGACATGGGCGTCGACGGCGTGTTCGCCCGCTATCTCTCGGAGATGAGAAAGAGCTTCGGGCGTCTCCCCGAACTTCTTCCCGTCCTCAAAGAGGCGGACGTGATGGACAGCGGCGCGATGGGGTATCTGCTCATCGTCGAGGGCATGCTCGGAGCGTTGAACGGCGAGACGGTCCCCGAGAGCGAGATCCGTGAGCGCGAGATCGCCGCGGCAGAGAGCAAGGAGCCTTCGGAAAGCGGCGGGAGTGCGAAATTCGGGGCGGACAGCCATTTCGAACTCGGCTACTGCACCGAGTTTTTGCTCCAACTTCTCAACGGAAAAGAGCTCAGGAGCGCGTTCGACAAAGAGGCGTTCGCCGCCGCTCTCTCGGGCATGGGGGACTCGTTGATCGTCATCGAACAGGACGGGATCGTCAAAGTGCATATCCATACGTTCACCCCCGCAAAAGTCATCGAGGAAGCGCAGAAGTACGGCGAATTTGTCGCCTTCAAACTCGAGAACATGCAGCTCCAACACAACGAGTTCGTCCAAAGCAGGCCTCCCCGCAAGAAGCTGGCGGTGATCGCCGTCGCGGAGGGGGAGGGCGTCGTCAGGATGTACCGCGATTGCGGTGCGGACGCCGTCATTGCGGGCGGGGACGCGCTCGGCGTGTCTGCGAGCGAATTTTCCGAGGCGTACAAGAGCGTCAACGCGGAGAAGATCGTCGTCTTGCCCAACAAGGCGAACAATATCATGACGGCGCAGCAGGCGATCGCATTGAGCGGTGCCTCCAACGTGACCGTGCTCCCCACCAAGTCGATCGTGGAGGGCTACTATGCCCTTGCGAACGGCACCTCCGATATCGAGGACGCCGGGGAACGCATCGCCGCCATGCAAGACGGAATGGACGCCGCGGCGACCGTCGCAGTGGCATATGGGGTCAGGGATTACGCCTCCGCCGAGGTCGTCTGCAAGAAGGGAGACCTCATCGGATTTGTCGGGAAAAAGCCCGTCTGCACGGGTCCTTCGCTCGCGGAGGTATTCGCGGACGCGCTGTCGAACGTCGCGGACATTGAGGAGCGGAGCAGCGTTTTCATCTTCAAGGGCAAGTCCTTCTCCGAGGATGAAGAAGCGCTCGCACAGGCCGTCGAAGAACGGTTGCCGTGGCTCTCCTGCGAATTCGTGGAGGGCGGACAGAGCGTGTTCGAACTCATGGCGGGGGTCATATAAATGCTTGCGCTGTATATTACGCTCGCCGTGCTCGGCGTTCTGCTCCTCGCGCTCGCCCCCTTCCCCATCATGGCGTACGTCCTTTACAGGATCCTGCTCGTCCGCACGGGGCCCGAAAAGTGGAGCAGGGAATGCAGCTGGGACGATGAAGAACAGCGGGAGATGTTCCGCACAGGTGAGGAATGGGGTAGGGAAAACGAGCCTTTCCACGAAACGACGACGGTTTTCAGCGACGGGTTGAAGCTCGTCGGCGAGTACTTCGATTTCGGGAACAAGAAGGCGGTCATCATCATTCCGGGGCGCATGGAGACGTGCGCGTATTCCTACTATTTCGCCAAGCCGTATAAGGAAGCGGGCTACAACGTGCTCGCGATCGACAACCGCGCGCACGGGCTTTCGGAGGGCAAATACGACACCGTCGGCCTGCGGGAGCACAGGGACATCATCGCATGGGCGAAACAGCTCCGCGAGAAATACGGTGTGGAACAGATCATCCTCCACGGGATCTGCATCGGCGGCGCGACTTCGATCTATGCGGCGGCCGACGGCGAGGGGAAGGCGTATTTCAGCGGCGTCGTCGCAGAGGGCGTGTACAACGACTTCGGCACGATGCTCAAAGCAAGGTTCAAGGTGCGGAAAAAACCGAGCTGGCCGTTCGTCCCCATCATCATGCTGTATATCAGGCTTTCCGGGGGCAGGAGCGCGAAGAAGTTCAGCCCCATGAACACAGTCGGCCGACTCGAAATGCCCATTCTCATGATGTATAGCAGGGAGGACGTGTTCTCCGACCCCGCCAACGTGGAAAAGCTCTACGCGGCGTGCCCGCCTCAAAAACGGCTGCGCTGGTTCGAAAAGGGGATCCATTCGCATATCAGGATCAACAATGTCGAGGCCTACGACGCCGAAGTCAAAGCCTTTTTGGAAACCCTGTAATTGTTTCTGTCCCTCGAAGAGCGAATCCTTGCCCACCCCTTGAGGGTCGAAAAACGCACTTCTTGTTGCCCCTCCGTGGGGTAGAGCGCGAACCCTTGCCCACCCCTCGAGGGGTGGGTGTCACCGAAGGTGACGGAAGGGGTGTTGCATGATTAGAACGACACCCCCCCTACTTCGTCGCTACGCTCCTCGTGCCGCGCTTAGTAGAAAAATAGTGCGCGCGGGGCAGTCTTGCTTACGCTCGACAGCTCCCCCTCAAGGGGGCGCCGAGGACCCTCATTCCGAACGGAGCGAAAGCGAAGTGAGCGAATCTTTAAGATACGCTCGGCTTCGCCTCGGTATGAGGGCAGAAACCCCCCTCACCGCCTATGGCGGAGCTCCCCCAGAGGGGGCGCCAAGAGGGTTGGTGCGCTGACAGCTCCCCCAAAGGTAACGCCGAGAATAGCCCCGCCGCCCTTTTGCACAGCAAAAGGGCGGCGGTTTTCAACCGTTGCCATAAAAAAGATGCCGCCCCCTTGCGAGAGCGACACCGTAGAATGCACCTCTCGCATAGTTGCGACACTATTGAGAGCCCAGTCTATTTTATATAGCCAGACTGCGATACGGTGCATTACTACCATAGTATCGTCTGGCTACATGAAAAAATAGACTACGCCCTGAAATCGGTAGACTGTTCTATTCTCAATAATGTCGCATATTGATTATAACACGTTTCATCAAGAATTTCAAGCGTATCATGACAACAGATGATAGAAAATATTTTTTTGGAAATTTACCTCTAAGCGCAGGCAAGCTGAGGATAAGGGGTGGAGCGCGAATCCTTGCCCACCCCTTGAGGGTCGAAAAACGCACTTCTTGTTGCCCCCTCCGTGGGGTAGAGCGCGAATCCTTGCCCACCCCTCGAGGTGGAGCAACGCATTCTGCCAAAAGTCCAGTGAACTTTTGGCGCGTTGCGACAGAAGTGAGCGCATTTGTCGCGCGAACGGTGACCGAACGCGGGGCTCTACCCGCGTGAGAAGGGTGTCACCGTAGGTGACGGAAGGGGTGTTGCTCGATTGGAATGACACCCCCTCAGTCACGCAAAGGCAGCGTGACAGCTCCCCCTCAAGGGGACGCCAAGAGGGTTGGTGCGCTGACAGCTCCCCCAAAGGTAACGCCGAGAATAGAACCGCCGCCCTTTTGCACAGCAAAAGGGCGGCGGGGCTGTTTCCTATGGGGGTCGATTTATTGATCTTTTCCCCACGGGGTCGGGAGCGATGTCGCGGGGTCGTAGTGCCACCAATAATCGTAGCTCGCCCATTCCTCAGCCGTCGGTGTGTCCTCGGTGAAGTAGTACCGTGTCGCAGAAGTGAGGTGAGAGTTGCCCCAGTCGATAGAAATATTTTTCCACTCCTCGGCTGTTCCTTTATAATAAACTGTTTTCAACCCGCTGCAATATCCGAACGCATTTTCTCCGATCGAGGTCACGCTGTGGGGAATGGTAATGCTCGTCAGCCCGCTACAATCCTTGAACGCATAACCTCCGATCTCGGTCACGCTGTCGGGGATTTCAATGCTCGTCAGCCCGCTGCAGCCGCTGAACGCCCACCTTCCGATCGAGGTCACGCTGTCGGGAATGGTGATGCTCGTTAGCCCGCTGCAATCCTCGAACGCAGACTCTCCAATCGTGGTCACGCTATCGGGAATCTCTATGCTCTCAAGTCTCTCGCAAAACCAGAACGCACCATCTCCGATCGAGGTTACGCTACCGTCATCTGGAATGATACTATTTTTGCAGCCTGCAATCAAAGTATGGGAATCCGTTTTGATCAGACAATTATTTTTACTGTGATAGACAGAATTCCCCTCTGCCACAACAATGCTTTCCAACCCGCTGCAACTATGGAACACGCTCGCTCCAATTGAGGTCACACCGCTCCCGATCGTCACGCTCGTAAGCCCGCTGCAACCATAGAACGCATTCCTTCCGATCGAGGTCACGCTATCGGGAATCTCTATGCTCTCAAGCCTCTCGCAAAACCAGAACGCACCATCTCCGATCGAGGTCACGCTACCGTCATCTGGAAGGATGCTATTTTTGCAGCCTACAATCAAAGTATGGGAATCCGTTTTGATCAGACAATTATTTTTACTGTGATAGACAGAATTTCCTTCTGCCACAACAATGCTTTCCAACCCGTTGCAACCATAGAACGCCCCAACTCCGATCGAAGTCACGCTGTCGGGAATCGTTACGCTCGTAAGACCACTACAACCATTGGACGCATAATCTCCAATCGAGGTCACGGGCTTCCCATTATATTCTGCGGGGATCGTAAGATCGCTCCCTCGCCATGTCCCGATCCCGACCACTGAATAGCTCATCTGGTCTTCGTTGAGCCGATATTCGAGTTTTTCCTCGATTTCCGGAAGGCTGATTTTTTGCCCGCCGTATATAATACTGCATTCTGCCGTGCTGTTGATTTCGCTGTATATACCATTTAAGTTCACCAGAATCGTAGCCAGTTTTCCCTTTTTGAACTTGAAGAGATAGGATTCATGGCTTCCCTCCCCTTCCGTCTCATAGACATAACCTTGTTTTTCTTGGTCATAGTTGGCTTTACCATCCATAAACGGGAGACATATGATATCATACAATGTGTTGGAGTTTTGCAAGCAATATAAGATATAGTTTGCCCCGTTATAGGGATCTCCTACTTTCCAAAAAGATCCATGCGATCTGTCCCACTCACCTTCTTCCTTTTCATATACATAAAATGCCCAGTCGGAATTTTGGTCTCTTTCGGTGTACCTCTCCTCGGTTTCAGTCTCTTGCTCCCCGCTTTCGAAGGTGGCAGTGGCCTCCCGTTTCATATAGGTTTTATCGCTTTCTCTCATAACGATCACCGTTCCGGTTATGGTCGTCTTCCCGCTGGTCGTTTCGGTCGAAAACTCACCGCTCCCACGAACGCTCCATTCCGCTTTGTAGTTTACAAAGTTTTCGTCTGTAAATGCCGCTTCCCATTCTTCGGCAGTGATCTGTTCGCTGACGAACGTCTCGGGGTCGACAGGCTTCTCGGTCCCGCCTTGCCCCGTTCCGCCGCAGGCGGAAAGGCCGAACGTGAGGCAGAGTGCGCTCATAAAGACAAGCAAAATGAGCCAAAGTTTGTGTTTCATATGTATACCTCCTAAAATTTTTTCAAAAAAGATCTATTAGGGTTCACCTCGTGATGAGGAAACCACTTGCCCACCCCTCGAGGGGTGGGTGTCGCCAACGGCGACGGAAGGGGTGTTGCTCAATCGGAATGACACCCCCTCAGTCACGCAAAGGCAGCGTGACAGCTCCCCCTCAAGGGGGCGCCGAGAACCCTCATTCCGTCCCGCACGAAGTTTCTATTTTTTTCTGAGTGCGGCACGAACGCGGAGCGCGAAGTAACGGAGCGAAAGCGAAGTGAGCGAATCTTTAAGATACGCTCGGCTTCGCCTCGGTATGAGGGCAGAAAACCCCCTCACCGCCTATGGCGGAGCTCCCCCAGAGGTGGAGCCAAGTGGGTTGGTGTGCGGACAGTTCCCCCAGAGGTGGAGCCAAGAGGGTTGGTGCGCGGACAGCTCCCCCATAGGGGAAAGCCTGAGCGCGATCACAAGTGTAAGCAAGATGAGGCAAAACTTCCTCATATCCAAATCCTCTGTTGTTGAAAAACATTATATAGGAAATTATCCTATAAGTCAAGTAAAATATAGAAGTTTTTACTATAATTTATAATATGGAGATTGCAGAGCGGGTGGGGGAGAACTTAAAAACAGCGCGAAAGGCTATGGGATTGACGCAAGCGCAGCTCGCAAAGGAGCTCGGGAAGTATCAACCCGATTACAGCGACTATGAGCGCGGGAAAACGGAACTTGACTACGCAAAGATCGAGTTTCTCTGTAAGCGGTTAGACATTACTCCGAATGATCTGTTCGGAATAGAATAAAAGAGGACGGCGGGGCCGTCCTCTTGCGTTATAGAAGGGGGTATTTGAGACATGGTAGGGGGGAATGCGCTCTACACGTTGAAGCGGAAGAGGACGACGTCGCCGTCTTTCATCACATAATCCTTGCCCTCGGAGCGCACCTTGCCCTTCTCGCGCGCACCCGTGAGCCCGCCGCATTCGAGCAGGGTCTCGTAGTCGACGACCTCGGCGCGGATGAATCCTTTTTCGAAGTCGGTATGGATCTTTCCCGCCGCCTGCGGCGCTTTTGTGCCCTTGACGATCGTCCACGCACGCGTCTCTTTCTCGCCCGCGGTGAGGTAGGAGATGAGCCCGAGCAGCGAATAACTTGCCCGCACGAGCTGGTCGAGCCCGCTCTCTTTGAGCCCGAACTCCTCGAGAAAGACCGCGCGGTCCTCGTCCGAGAGCTCGCTGAGTTCCTCTTCCGTCTTGGCGCAGATGACGATGGTCTCCGCGCCGTGCCGCTTGGCGTACTCCTTCACCGCTTTGACATGGGGATTGGCGTCGGACGCGGCACCCATGTCCGCTTCGGAGATGTTCGCGCAGTAGATCACGGGCTTCGAGGAGAGGAGGAAGAGGTTGTCCAAAAGCACTTTTTCCTCTTCGGTGACGGGAAGGGACGAGGCGGGTTTTTCCTCCTCCAAATGCTTCGAGAGTTTGTCGAGGAACGCAAATTCCGCCGCCGCAGACTTATCCGCCCCGCCGCGCGCCGCATTGCGGATGCGGTCCCTGCGCTTTTCCACCGCCTCGATATCGGCGAGGATGAGCTCGAGCTCGATGGTCGTGATATCGCGCACGGGATCCACCGTATTTTCGACATGGGTCACGTTTTCGTCCTCAAAACAGCGGACGACGTGGACGATCGCGTCCACCTCGCGGATATGGGAGAGGAACTTGTTGCCCAAGCCCTCGCCGCGGCTCGCGCCCTTCACGAGCCCTGCAATATCGACAAATTCCACGACGGCGGGGGTGACCTTTTTGCTTTGGTAGAGGGCGGCAAGTTTTGTAAGCCGCTCGTCGGGAACGGCGACCACGCCGACATTCGGTTCAATCGTGCAGAAGGGGTAGTTCGCCGCCTCCGCGCCCGCGTGGGTGATCGCATTGAACAGGGTGGATTTGCCGACATTGGGGAGGCCTACAACGCCAAGTTTCATTTTTTCTCCTTTT
>CANQTD010000018.1 GCA_947626685.1 uncultured Clostridia bacterium
CTGACGAAGCGTCGGCAGTTGGAAACGTTGCTGAAAGCGGGTCTGCACAAGAAGCAGATCGCGAAGCAGTTGGGCGTGTGCCTTGCAACGGTTTACAACGAACTCAAACGCGGAGCGTGCGAGCAGCGGAAAAAGCTCTACGACTTCTACGGCGATTTTAAGGGCTATAAGACGGTGCGCACATACAGTGCGGACATGGCGGAGTACAAATATCGCTTGAACCAATCTTCCCACGGTGCTCCGCTCAAAATCGGGAACGACTTCGCCCTCGTGCACGAGATCGAACGTCGCGTCGTCGATGATAAGATCTCCCCCTGCGCGGCGTTGGGAGAGATCAACCGTAAGGGACAGTTCCGCACGACGATCAGTAAGACAACGCTCTATCGTTATATCCGTGCGGGAGATATCTTTACGCGGATCACCATGCAGGACGTTTCGTTGAAGAAACGTCACCGTCAACATGCGACGGTGAAGCGGGCCCCGCGGGGAACGAGTATCGAAGAGCGGCCCGCGGAGATCACGGAGCGGAACACCTTCGGGCATTGGGAAATGGACTGCGTGCTCGGCAGGAAGTATTCCAAAGATACGATCCTCGCCTTTACGGAACGGCTCACCCGTTACGAGATCATTTTCAAAATGCCCGACCATAAGGCGGCAACGATCGTGCGGTTCGTCAACAAACTTGAAAAGCGGTTCGGGAAGAATTTCCGAAAAGTTTTCAAGAGTATCACCGTTGACAACGGCTCCGAGTTCTCCAACTTCGCCGCTTTGGAGAAATCTATCTACGGCGGCAAGCGGACGAGCGTGTTTTATTGTCATCCTTATACTTCCTGTGAGCGCGGGAGCAACGAGCGGATGAACCGAGAGATCAGACGGCTCATCCCGAAAGGAACGGATCTGACCAAGATCGGCGAGAGGAAAATTCAGAGCGTCGAGGATTGGGTGAACCAATACCCGCGGGAGATCTTCGGGTATGCAACGAGTGCGGAGAAGTTCGAAGAACAGCTCCGCGCGATTGCCGTGTAGTTGAAAGTACACTTTCAATCATGGGTCAAGCCGTCGAAAGACGGCTGTTTTGGCATGCCCGAAATCCTCATTTCTTCCCGTCGGACGTGTTTCTCATACCCCTGCAAGGGTTATGAAAAATCAAAAATACCCGCCGAAGCTATCTCTTCGACGGGTATTTTACTCTCTCTGAAAAATTTTTTTTGAATTTCCGAAAAATTTCTAAAAAAATCCTTGACTTTTCATAAAGTGATAAAAGCGGAATTTGCAAAACTTTTTCGGGCGGTTTCGGAAAATCTCTTTGGAAAGATTGACAAAATCTTCCGCATGTGATACACTGAAAAGCGAAAAAATTTTATCACGGAGGTCGGAAAAATGGCAAATAAGAATCCCTATGCGGGCACAAAGACGGAACGCAATCTTCGGGAGGCGTTCGCGGGCGAATCGCAGGCGCGCAACAAGTACACCTACTTCGCTTCCGTCGCAAAGAAAAACGGCTACGAGCAGATCGCGGAACTCTTCCTGAAAACGGCGGAGAACGAAAAGGAGCACGCAAAACTCTGGTTCAAGGCGCTCGGGGAACTCGGCACGACGGAGGAGAATCTCCTCGCCGCGGCGGAGGGCGAGAACGCGGAGTGGACGGACATGTACGAGCGGATGGCGAGAGAGGCGGAGGAAGAAGGCTTTACCGCGCTTGCGGCACAGTTCCGCGGCGTTGCCGCCATCGAAAAGGCGCACGAGGAACGCTACCGCGCCCTCCTCAACAACATCGAGACGAAGCAGGTGTTCGAAAAGAGCGGCGTCACCGTCTGGGAGTGCAGAAACTGCGGCCATATCGTCGTCGGAACGAAGGCCCCCGACGTCTGCCCCGTCTGCAATCACCCGCAGGCGTTCTTCGAAGTGAAGAAAGAAAACTATTGAGGCGCCCGTCCGATAAACTGTTAAAAACGAGAAACTATTAAAAAATGGGACGCGCGCCCGCGGCAATGCCGCGGGCGCGCTTTTCGTTTTCATACCGTGAGAAGGGCGGATCATGCCTCCGCCAAAGCGAGAAACGCTTCGTACTGCCGCTCGGAACTTTGGGCGGGATCGAACCTTACAAACGTCGCGCCGAGGCGTTCCGCGCATGCCATGTCCGAGGTCAGGCTGTCTCCGAGATAGAACGCGCGAGAAGTTTCGTACCCTTCGATCCCCTCTTTCACCCGCTCGACATACGCCTGCGAGGGCTTGTCCGCCCCCATCTCCTCGGAGATGAACACGCCCGTAATGAACGGCCAAAACCCCGCGAGTCCGAGATGACGCCTCTGGATCTTCGCGCCGCCGTTCGTCGCGATATACACCCGCCCGCACAGGGAGAGCCGCTCCAAAAACGCGCGCGCACCCGCGAACGGATAGCAGATCTCGGGGAAGCCTTCGAAATAGAAGGCGGCAAGTTTTTCTGCGTCCGCACGGATGCCGTATTCGGCAAACAGACGGCGGAAGCGCTCGACTTTGAGCTCTTCGCGCGATATCCCGCCCCGTTCGAGCAGACGCCAAAGCCCGTCGTTGATGCGGTGGAAGGCGGCGTGGAGCTCGCCGGTGAGCTCGATGCCCGCGGCATGAAACGTGCGGCGTAAATTTTCGTGTTCCGCTCTCCCGAAATCGAGGAGCGTGTCGTCCAAATCTGTCAGAAAGATCTTCATATGCGTCCTGTTTTTTCGGCGTCAGGGGGTGATGAGGGCGAGCTCGGAGAGCGCGCGGGTGCAGGAAATGTAGAGTTCGTGCTCGGTCATCCCCGCTTCGAACACGGCGACGACGGAGAACTCGAGCCCCTTGCTCTCGTAGACGGACATGACGTTCACCGCCGTCTTGGAGAGCGTCCCGCCCGCTGCGAGGCGGCGGAATCCCCGCTTGGTGAGCATGGGCAAATATTCCTCTTTCGCGATGACCGCCTTGATCCCGTTCTTGCCGCGGAAGAAGGCGGAGAGGCGGCGCAGTTCCACCCGTTTGACGGGGCTCCCCGCCATGCCGATGGGTACCATGTCCGCGTCGAGCACTCCCGAAACAAATTCCACGATCTCGTTCGTGTTGCGGTAATTTTGGTTGAGGGTGTAGACGGGAAGCCCGAGCGCGGACCAATCCCGCATGCCCCGCCAATCCGTGATATTCTGTTTGAGGTCGCCGAACACGTTGAAGGCGGCCCCGCTGTGGATGCGGCGGAGCAGTTCGTATTCCCACTCCGAGACGTCCTGTCCCTCGTCGATGAACACGAGCCCGTAGCGCGGCGTGAGTTCCCGCCCCGATTCGACGAGCATGCGCGCCACGGCATAGCCGTCCGAGGGGTACGCCCCTTTGAGCCCGTACTTCTTTTTGTACTTCTTCACCGTCTCGCGGTACAGCCAGCGCGCGACGTCCACCCTGTCTTTGCACTTGCCGAGCTCGGCGCAGTACCCCGTGAGCCGCATGACGGCGTAGAACTCGCGGAAGAGCTCCATCCCGCCTTCCATTTGCAGGATGAGGTCGGAAATCCGCGCGATCTCCGCTTTCAGTTCCTCCCTCTTTGCGATGCGCTCGGCATAGGTATAGACCTCCTGCGAGCCCTTTCTGAGGCGGTAACGCCTGAGGTCGGCGATCTCGCGGTCCACCGTCTCCGAGAGGGCGGCAAGGTCCCTCTCCGCCCCTTCGAACACGCCCATTCCGCCCGCCGCGATCATGCCCGCGCAGCGGAAAAATGCGCAGAAGCCGCGGAAGAAATAGTCGGGCGTGCGGGGATCCTCTTTGAGCACATAGGTGAGGAAATCCTCCGTCTGCACGAAGGCGTTCATGAGGTCGCGGAAAGGTTTCGTAAAATAGAAGCCCCCTTCTTTGCTCTCTTTGAGTTCGCCGAGGACGGTCCTGCGGATACGGGCGGACGCGCCGCGGATACGTGCGAACCCCTCGCGGCGGGCGGAACATTCGCCGAGGACGCGCTCGGCGACTTCGCGGCACTCCTCGCCCGCGAACAGTCCGCGCATATCCCCATAGATCTTTCCGATCTGCTTTTTGAGGTCGCGGCAGAAGCGCGCGGAGTAGACGTAAGCGAGGTATTCGGGCGTCTCGCGCTCCCCCGTGAGGCGGGAGCCGAGGTCGATCCCCTCGTTTTTCAGGGCGCGGAAGAAGTAATTCGTGAGCGTCACGGTGCTCACCCGTTTGAGTTCGAGCACCTCGGCAAGTTCGTCGATGAAGGAATTGAAACTGTCGGACGGGGTGATGACGAGCACGTCTGCGGGGCGCAGCGTCTCGTTGTTGTACATGAGATAGCTGAGGCGGTGGAGAAGGATCATCGTCTTTCCGCTCCCCGCGCACCCCTGCAAGACAAAGCTCTCCCTCTCGGGGAGGGTGATGATATCGAACTGCTTTTCCTGTATCGTGCGGATGATGTCGCGGATGTGCACGTCGTCCTTTCTGCTGCGGAGGATGCTGCGGAGGTAGGGATCGAACAGGATCTCCTCGTCCCTGCCCGCGATCTCCTCGGGCGTGAGCACGTCTTTCACCGAGAGAAATTCGTTCCTGAAATCGAGCACCTTCCCGTTTTTGACGGAGAGGGCGCGGCGGAGCACGGTGCGGTAGCCGTGCCCGTTGATCGCGAAGTTCACGCAGCTCTTCTGGTAGTACTTCACCGCGAGCGGGGCGCGCCAGTCGACGATGCCGAGATGAAAGTCCCCCTTTTTGCCGATGTAGTGGGCGAAGTACCCCTCCTCCCCCTCAACGACGTCCATGCGGGCGAAGTAGGGCTCCTCGAAAAAGTGTTTGTAGCCGTCCAAAATCTCCGTCTCACGCGCGATCTCCGTCTGGCAGGCGAGCATGCGGGCGTATTCCTCGGGGGTATAGCTGCCCTCCGCATGGATGGCGGCGATCTCGGCCTTCGCCGCGTCGATTTTCTCCTTGTGGCGGGAGAGATAGAACGCTTTGAGGGCGACGAGCACGAGTTTGACGCGGTTTTGCTCATAGGCGAGCTGCTCTTCCCCGTCGAGGAGGGAGAGATACCACGCCTTATCCGCATCGATGCGGGGATCGAGCTTGGAGCGCAGCGATCCCGTTTCTTTTTTGTCCATACGTCCCCCGCTTCCCCGCCGCCGCGGGGTATCACGTTATATCATAGCACATTTTTGAAAAAACGGGGCGGTTTTCGCAAAAAAATCTCCGAAACGCAAAAACACCCCCGCCCCGGGGGGATGTTTCGGTCATTTTCTCAGGCGCGCGGGAGGCGGCAGGAGCACGGCGGTGAGGAATAAGCAGGAGAGGAGGAAACCGATCCAATCGTATGCGGGCGGCACCGAAAAGGCGAGCGCGACGCAGACGGTCTGCCCCGCCAGAGAAGCCGCAGCCAAAACGGGAGCGCGCGAGGAGAGCAGGGCGGGCATTCTGCCGTGCGCCCCGAAGAGATACCCCGCAAGCATGCCGAGCGTCGTGAGCGCGAGAGCGGCGATGAACCACGGCATGACCGTGACGCGCTCCCCGTAGACCGCCCCCTGCGCCGCGTGTGCGAGGAATCCCCAGCCGAGAGAGGAGAGCGCGCCGCCCGCCGCGAAGAGCGCGAGCAGCACATACACACGGCGGAGCGTTTTCATCCGCGCAACAACGGCAAACAGCGCAAAGGAGATCATGGCCGCCGCCGCGGGAAAGGCGAGAAAGACCCACGGAGAGGCGAAACGGTCGGCAACGCCGCCCGTGTAATGCACGGAGACCTGCGCGGGCAGAACGGCGGTCACCGCCGCGAACGCGACGAGCCCGAGCAGAGAGATGACGGTATAGAATACAGAAGATTTCATGGTTTACCCGTTGAGAAAGTCGGCAAGGCCCTGCATAAGAATGCGGAGGGCGCGCGGGTCGAGCGCGTAGATGATCGTCTGCGCCCGCCTCGTCGTGCTGACGAGACGCGCTTCGCGCAAGACCGCGAGATGATGGGAAACGGTCGCCGCCGAGAGAGAGAATTGGTCGGCGATCTCCCCCGCCGTGTAAGGACGGCTGCGCAAGAGGTCGAGGATCTCCCTTCTCGTTCCGTCTGCCAATGCCCCCCACACGTCCATCGTCTTGTCCTCCGTATTTCGAAATTCATCTAAATGATAGCATATTTGCGCAGACTTGTCAAGAAAATGCGGATTTTTTTGGAAAAAGTATTTGGTTGCGCGATCGGAACGACACCCCCTTAGTCTCGGCTTCGCCTCGACAGCTCCCCCTCAAGGGGGCGCCAAGACCGAGGGGCGCGATTTCTCAAGGGGCGCCAAGATACTTTCCTCCCATAGACAAAGAGCCGCCCCGCAGGTCGTGCGGAACGGCTCTTACAAATGCGCATATGCTCAGAAGGGAGAGACCCCCTTCACGCCGCTGTACTTGGTGCCCTTAGCGATGGCGTCTTGCTGCTTTTCGATGCTGTTCGCGCTCGCCGCGTCGTACATGTAGAAGCGGAAGTCCTGCGTGCCCGCGGCCCTCGGCAGGATCTGGGCAAGCCCGCTCGTCTCGCTGTCGTTCAAGAGCACGCTGATATTGATATAGTAGCGGTGCAGGTCGCTGAGGGACTCGTCGAGCGCGGAGACGTCGAGCATGGAGTAGTTCCTGCCGCCGCCGTAGAAGGCGATGCCGCCGTGCACATAGTTGACGGTCCCCCCGTTTTCGTCCGTCTCCGTCTTATAAATGTCGCTGTAATCGCCCGAGGCGTCGTCTTTCACGATGGAGAGCATCTTGGCGACGTTGAGCGAGAACCGGCTGAGATCTTCGTCGTTGAATTCTCCGTTGATTTGGATGAGGGTGCTGCTGTCGATGAGGCTGAGGTCCTTCCAGTCGTACAGCCTCACGTCGCCCGCAAGACGGAGCACCGCGGCGAACGAGGTGCCTCCCGTGCCCGCCCAAGTCGCGAGGAGACCGTCCTCGGGCTCTCCCGAACTGTAGAGCGCGCTCCCCGAGAAGTTCGACTCGACGCCGATGGTGAAGAGGCCGCTCGTCTCGAGCACGCTGTCTTTGAGGGTGAGGTCGGTCATGACGTAGAGGTCGTAGAACGCAGTGTCAGACAGGAGCGTTTCGTTCGCTTCGGGATGCGCGCTGCTCGGGTGGTCGTACGCCGCGCCGAGCGCGTTGAGGAACCCGGGTTCCACGCCGTTGTCGATGCCGAGCCCGCTGTCTTTGAGGGCCTGCAACGCCCTGTTCGCGCCCAATTTGAGAAGGAACTCGCGGCCCTGCGAAATGATGCAGCCCTCGATTGTGACGCGGATGCGGTCGGCCTCGTCGATGCCCGTGATCGTGCGGCGGTCGTTCACGAAGTATCCCGCGCCGTCGCGGTTGCCGCCGTACGCCCGCACGACGTTGCGCCCGTTGCGGATACGGCAGTTGAGGACGGTGACGTCGGCGTTGATCTCGAGGGTCGTGCCCACGAAGTCAAGCTTCCTCAGATCGTTCATGCCGCCCTCGGTGAGGGAAGCGTCGTCACAGCCGAGGAGCACGGCGTTGTAGAGGGTCACGCCGTCCGTACGGCAGAGGAAGGCGATGTTGTCCTGCCCTGCGACGGAGGCGATGCTTGCCAGATTGACGAAGTCGAGCGGCCCGCGGAAGAGCTGGGTGTGCCCCGTGTCGTCGAGCGCATTCGTGAAGTGCTCGGCGTTGATCGAGTACCCGTTGCCGTAGAGGCTGAAACGGAATTCGAGCACATAGTAGACCTTTGCCGCCTCGGGCGTGCCGATATTGGTGTAGAACTGCGTGTTGTAAGTGGACGTCATCTCGCGGAGCAGGGCGGTGCGTTCCGAAAGCGAGAGGCGCGCGCCGTTTGCGTCCGTGCCGAGCATGATATCCGCCGCGAGCACGATGGGCGAATTTCTGTTCCTCGTCGCGTCGAAGATCTGTTCGCTCGTCCGCACCTGCACCGCATTGTTGACGATGATGAGCTTGATGGAGCGGGAGACCTCGCGGTCAAAGCTCTCGTTCGCCGCCCATTCGACAACGAGCAGGACGCTGCCCATATCATTCGATTCGCGCGGAAGGGTCAGGCGCAACCGGATCCCCGTGACCTCCCCCGTGGGCGAATAGGTGTTCACGAATACCAGATTCTCTTCGGGAATGAGAGAGGACGGGCTCTCGGGGTCGTCGGGATCGACGGCGCGCGCCGTGAGGCTCGAACTGCGGAGCACCTTCTCGGGCTGCCCCGTCGTCTCGTTGATGCGGTTCTGGCGGGCGTCGATCTCGAAGAAGTACTGCGACTCCTCCACTTCGAGCGTCTTGCCGGCATAGTGGCTGTGCGCGAGGGTGAGCGTGCCGCCGAGACTGTTGAAGGCGTGGTCCTTATCGACCTTTTCCTCCTTTCCGCCGTCGGTGTAGGAGATGTCGTTTATCTGGATGGTCGTGACTTCCTCGGTCACGCTGACCGTCACGCGGACGGGCTCGACGGTGGTATAGGGAACTATGTTCCCGTCCCCGTCTGCAAATGCCGCGCGCACGCGGACGATGATGGAGTTGTAGCCCACCGCCGTGATCTTGCAGCGCGCGCCGTCGGGGTTCGCGCCGCCGTTGGTGGGGTCGATGAGGATCATGTCCTCATAGCGGTCGGGAGAGAGCTCCGCGCCGCTGTGGTCGATCACGTCCCATGTGTAGAGCATGTTGCTCACTTCGAACTCGGGCACAACGGAGAAGATGATGGACTGGTCGCGGAGGAGCATCTGGGAACCGCCGTCCTCGATGTCGTCCTGCAAGCCCTCCGTGTTCAGGTGGAAGGAAAAGATCTCGAAGTCGAACACGATCTCCTTCGTCTCCTTCTTCCCGTTCCCGCCTTCTGCCGTAAGCGTGAGCGTGACGCTTTTCGCCGTGTCCTCGAACACGATGCCGACGCGGTATCTGCCCTCGCCCCCTGCGATCTTGCTCAGGGTGGGCGTCGCCGTTCCCGCGGGCGATACGGCAATATCCCCGCTCAGGGAGAGCCCCTCTCCCGTCTGCACATAGATCTCGGTGCGCGGACGCCAATCCGAGCTGTCCTCGTTGATGACGCCGACGGAGATCTTCTCCTGTCTGTCGCCGTTCACGAGCATGGGCACGTCGTCGGACGCCGCGATCTCGAGGTCCACGCGCTTCGTACGGTTGTCCTCACGCACGCATGCGGGAAGGGTGACGTCGAACACCGCCCTGCCCGCGAACGGGAAGAGGATCGTCCCCTTTGCGGCGTCGACGATGACGGCGTCCTCATACCCCTCCGCGGGTTTGATCACGGGGCTCGCGAGCCCTGTGGGGAAAACGGCGGTCTGATAGAGGTACGTCCCCGAGACGAGCGCCTTATCCGCCGCCCCGTACGTCCCCGTCTCCCTGTCGAAGGCGAGGAGGTCGTTCTCCTTTTCCGCGTCGAGGGCGGCATGGTAGAGCGAGAAGGCGAAATCGTAGGGTGCGGAAGAGGTCACGACGACGGAGATGCTGTCGCGGAAGCCGCCGTCACGGCTCTGCGCGGTGATGCGCGCACTGCCGACCGAGTGCGGAACGATCTTGTTCCCCACCATCTCGATCTCCGCAAGCTCCGCGCCGTCCTCCTCGATGAGGTAGTCAAATTCGCGGTTGCTCGCATTGGAGGGCTTCACGCCCACGTCGAGTTCGTAGGCGTTTTCCTCGCTGTAATTCGCAAGATTGATATAGAGGGTGTTGCCCGCGGGCTTCCCCTTGATCTCGATGCCCGTCACCGCGATGAGCACGCCGAGGCTCGCCGTCGAGACGGCGGAAAAGACGACGAACACGAAGAGAAGCGGAAGAACGAGCATGAGCGCAACGACGTTTTTTCTCACATTAAACCTCCCCCGCTGAACTCGTAATATTTCTTGTTGAGTTTCGCGATGAGATAGACAAAGGACAGCACCGCCACGAGAACGGTAATGAGTCCCACGATGATGTAGGTAAGGTAGCCGAGGGACGCCGTTTCATCGAGACGGAGCGCGAGCATGATGCGCCCGATGAGCACGACGCCGCCGATGAGAAAGGCGAAGAGCATGCCTAAAACGATGATCGCCGAGACGGTGCTGCCCGTCTCCTTGATCTCGCCGTCGTCCTCGGAGGAGAAACGGGCGTGGTTGAAGTCGTACCGCGTCGCAAAGCAGATCTGCGCAAAGCTGAACAGCGACCCGATCGCGAAGATGAAGAGAGCGACCGGCCACGTCACATACCCCGTCGCGCCGAGCACGACCGCGGAGATCACCTGCGAGATGACGGAGACGATCATGCAGAAGAACACCTTCGAGAAGAACACCCTCCTGCACGAGACGGGGAGCGCCTTCACAGAGTAGAACATGGGCCCCTCGCGGCTGATATTCGTCGCACAGAACACGTTGGTGAGCGCGGAGAAGAGCAGCGTCAGAAAGAGCGCGAGTTCGAGGTCGACGTTGATGCCGATGAGCGTCTCCACGAGGGACGCGCCGACTTCGATACAGAAGTACACCATGAGCGGCATGAGAACGGCGACCGAGAAGTAGGAGAACATGTAGGAGGGCGTGCGGAAGATCTGCACAAATTCCTTCTTCAAGAGCGCGCCGAACGTCGAGCCGAGAGGCAAAACGTCCTGCTCGGGGAACATGAAGTGTTCGTCGCCCGAGATGCGCGCCTGCAACACGCGGGTGAGGATGCTGCGGATGATGAGCATCGCCACGACCGCGCAGAACACGGTCACGAGCACGATGCCCACACTGCTGCGCACATATTCATGCCCGAGCATGAGGCTCGAGATCCAGTTCGCGGGGTAGAAGTAGCGGCAGGCGACGCGGATCCCGTTCATGACGGATTCGTTGAAGAAATAGCGGATATCGTCGCCGAGGAGAAGGTCTTTCACCGCGCCGAGAATGAAGGAGTAGAGCACGAACGCACCCGCCGTGAGCAGGGTCACGACGATGAACATCAGCACGAAGCGCGAGTTCAGGAACCGCCGTATCGCATAGAACGGCAATGCGAGAATGGAGGCGAACGCGATCGTGATCACGGGCAAAAGGAAAACGAGCAGCAGCGTGAAAATGTAGAACCACGCCCCCGGCGTCATTGTCACCGCAACGGTGACGTTCACCGTGAGAATGGTGACGGCGGAATACAGGAGCTGTCCGCGGTAAATGGAGATGAGCTTGGCGACAAAGAGCGTCTTTGCCCCCACGGGCATCGCCGAGAACAGTTTGATGTCGTCGGCGAGGAACATCTCGCGCGTGATCGCCGTCATGCCGCTCAACGTCATGAACACGATGATGAGCATGTAGGCGATCGTAAGTAATTCATAGAGCCGCTGCGGCTGGTCGGGCATGTTGTGCGTCTTGATCGTGAGGTAAATGTCCATGAACCTCCCGAAGAAGATCACGAAGAAGGCGACAAAGGTGCCGATGAGCGCGATCTGCAAGAGGAAGCCGAGGAAATCGAAGTTCCCCTTTCTGAAAATATACCGCCGTTCCTGCCGCTGCTTGCGGAGAAGCGCGCCGACGAGCGAAAAATCAATCTTGTCTCTCATTTTGCAGGAAGTACTCCTCGAAATCGAAATTCGGGTTCATCGCATAGATCCTCTTCACGTTGATATCGTTGATCTGCTGCCCCTTGCGGATCAAAACGACGCGGTCGCAGAGGTGCGCGACGGTGTTCAGGGCGTGCGAGGAGAAGATGATCGTGTTCCCCGCCGCCGCGTATTTGTGCATGAATTCCTGCACGGCGTGCATGGTGCGCGGGTCGAGACCCGTCATCGGCTCGTCGAGGATCCACAGCTTGGGATGGTGGATGAGCGAACCCATCATACACACCTTCTGCCGCATGCCGTGGGAGTAGGAAGAGACGAGATTGTTGATCGCGTTCCCGAGCTGGAACACATGTTCGAGCGCCGTGAGCCGCTTTACGCGTAATTCCGTCGGCACTTTATAGACGTCCGCCATAAAGTTGATGTACTGCATGCCCGTCATCTTGATAAAGACGGCGTGGTTGTCCGTCACAAACCCCATGTTCGCCTTCGCCGCGAGCGGGTCCTTCTTAATGTCGTAACCGTTGATGAAGATCTCCCCCTTCTCATAGGGAAGCATGCCCTCAAGACATTTGAGCGTGGTCGATTTGCCTGCGCCGTTGTGCCCCAAGAGCCCGACGATCTCCCCCGCATAACAGCTGAACGTGACGTTCGTCACCGCCCAGTCCGCCTTTTTCGAGTACTTTTTGTAGAGGCCTTTGATATGCACGACCTCGTTGCTCGGACGGTGGGCGGGAGCGGGCTTTACCTGCTGCGGCCTGTTCGGTTGCGCGAAATAATGATTGATGTTGTCCATGTATGTAGCGTGCGGAACGGGGTGCGTTCCCGATCCGCAATACGGACACGTCGGCGTATCGTCCGCAAAGGACACGTTGCAATGCTGGCAGTATGTCATATTTTTCTCCTTTCGATTCTTTTGTGATTGTTACGGCGTCCTCCTCCCCCCTCTCGGGGGGAAGAGGAGAGCAAGAGATATTTATAGCGCTTCCAAATCATCGCTATTGTACAACCAGTCAATAGCGTTGAGAATGTCTTCCCAAGACAGCTGTCCCTTTCCGACGGCGACCTTGAAATACTTCCACGGCCCTGCATAGAAAGCTTCCTCACTCAAAACGCCTTCGAAATCCTCATAAGTGTAGAGACCGTACTGCGCGATATCCGCCAGCATTGCTTCTTCGTCATACTTCATATTCTCGTCGTAGGCGAAGTAATTCATGAAGCCTTCCGGATTCTCCAACACAGGCCATGTCGTATGGGTGAGTAATCCATCAGTGACGAGGTTTGTATGATAGACGCTGACGGGCGAATAATACCTCATTGCTTCTTCCGTGATTGTCACATCTGTTAAGGTAATGCCGACGGTCTCATACTTGCCGGTTTCACAACTTACTTTTGCAAATCTATGCCCGATAAATTCATGTGCATTTTCTTCGTCGATCAGCACATAGCAATTCAAATCGAGGTCATAGAAGAAGTGCTTATACGTTACACCGATTGTCGTTCCGTCGGAGAACTTCAAACGTATAACCATCACCTTCTCAACGACGCTCCCCGAGTGTACATTATAAAGCACGGGGGCAACTTCATATTGGCCTGTCTCATGATTGAATACGATGACAAGATCGCCGGGCTTCAGATCCTCGACTTTCTTCTGCGAACCGTCTGCCATCCAAACGAGCGTACCCTCGATAAGGCATCCGCCGCCTGATTCGCCCTTAAATGTAACGGTAACTTCGTTTGTCGGCATCGTGAACGAATATATTCCTTCCCGCGTGGTATGGGATCCCGTCCATGTAGCCCCTTGAATCTTTGCGCCTTCCGTTCCGCCGGCAATACTCCCGTCACCTAAAGCATCGTCTTGAGGAGTAAGGATAATATTGATGACAGTCCCGGGTTTGAAGTACAAGGTTTGCTTAGACGAATACTTAATACTTTTTATGGTAACATCCACATTTGTGATCTGTACTGTCAGCGTTGCCTTTGTGCCCCACTTGGCGTAGAGCGTGACCGGTTTGTTGATGCCCATGCCCACCTGCGCCCGCACCAATTCTGCGCTGTAAGGGGTCTGATAGCCACTATCCAAATACCAACCGTCAAAGAACGTTGTCTTTGTGGGGTCATCTTCATAAACTCCAACCTCAGCGAAATGTTCTTCTGCGGGATCGAATCCATCCAAATCGGAATCGAGGATCGTTTCCTGGGCAATCGTGATGTTTCCGTCGTTCGTCTGATATGAGAACACGAAGGAATTCACCTGTTCGAATAACCCGTAGACCGTGACGTCGCTCCTCCATACGCATTGCACGACGTCGAGACGATACTCTTCGCGGCAGGAAACATCGCTGAACCAACCGAGGAACACCCACCCTTCGAGCGTAGCGCCGATAAGTTGGACATCGCCTTCCAACGTGTACGTTGCGGGGTTTTCGTTCACGATTTCTTTCGTCCCTCCCGCAGTATCGTTGACGAATACATACTCATAATTGATATTATATTCAGTTGCCGTATCCGCATTTTTCCAACCGCCGTTCTCGGATTCATACGTTCCCGCGGGGCTCACGGTAAATTCGGAATCCACAACGCCGTCTTTGACCATCTTGAGTTTTAAGTCATAGGTCGTTTTCAGCCATTCGCCACCTGAACTGATCTCATAGCTATCGAGAGATGCCGTCGCGACTTTCAGAACAGCGCCATCCCCCTCCGTTTGAACCACACCGCCGAGCCCGCAGACCTGCGTCTTATTGATGGTAAATGACTCGACGTTCAGCGTTCCGTTGACCGTCAACACAGCCGGAGTATTACCCCTTTCATCCTTCTGATATGCGGTTGCCGCATACTCTTGATCTTCAAATGTGTCGTACACCGCGATTCTGCTTGCGGTAACGCTTACACCTTTGTTGATCTTCAACGAGGAGCCCGGCAGCAATTTGATGCCCTGTTTTGTAATATCGACAAATGCCGAACCTCCTTCTGTGAGGGGAAACAACTCAATTTGCCAATACCACGAGATCGGGAACAAAACCTCTTCCGTAGAAATATCCGCACCGGCAACATTCAGCGCCATAGAATTGAACTCGAACCCGCCGTACACATCCAACTTGGTCACTTTCGTCGGAATATCGTACTTCACGACCGCATAGGTTCCCTTTTGCATGTGGAGCAGATAGGATTTAGTCGTGCCAATCAAGTTGATCGCCGTCTGATTGTCGTGCGAATTTGCATAGAGATTCGCAAAGCCCGTGACTGTGGCACCGTAGTTTACGGTCAGAGTAGGAGTGACGTTCTGTAAGAACAGGCGGTTGAACGGGGAACCGGTTTTATTAAGATGCGGCAACATCCCGCTGAATTTCATACCGCCGCGGTGCTCGATGACGATAAACGGCATGAGGAGATTGCCCGAGTCCATAGTGACAAAGGAACCATTGTCCGAAGTCTCCTCCCGGATGAAGCCCCAAGCCTGAATATCGCCCGTGCTCACGATGCCCGCATTCTTGCCCATCTTGATTTGCGCATAGTCGCCGCTTGTTTGGCCGGCACCTGTCGAGTTTCCGCCGTTGCCGCCTGTCGTAGTGCCACCGATCGTGATCGCGCCATCATTGAACAGCACGATCCCCTCGGGCAATGCAAGCTCCAGCTTCATGTATTTCTTCTCATTGGCCTCATTGCCCAAAATTTGTATGGTTGTCGTGGTTGTAGCATGCTCACCCGTGTTTCCGTCATAGGGCAAGAATAATTTCACGCCGCTCTTGACAGTGTAGTTGCCATTCCCTACAGAATACCCGGCGATCTTGGCAATCTCCGCCGAAGCAAAACTTGTGTGATTCTTTACAACAACGGTATCACCGCTCCCTGCTTTTGCGAGAGCATCCTCGATCGTGTAGAGCGCACTACCGACCTGAACGGATTTTAACTTAAACACGGCTTGAAGCAACGCACTCTCTTCAATCTCGTAGTAATCGTTCTCCACAAGCGTCATGGCAAATTTGACAAGATAGGTACCGCCCACTGAGAAATTGACCTCATTGCCCGACGCCGCGCCGACCTTGATGAGATTTTGAATATATTCAATTTCTTCTGCGGCAAATGTTCTCCCTTTCTCGCCAAACGCTTCGAAAGATGTAAGCGCTGTTGCGTCAACTGTAATTTCATTGATTCCGAAATTCCCTTCAAACGCTTGATCGGAACTTGCATAGACTGTGATCTTTTCTTTGCGCGTACTGAACTGAACGGTTACAGACACTGTACCGTTTTCATAGTTCACGGGATCTGGATTGTAGTAAGCAATGAAACGATTCGTGCCCGAAATCAAAGACGTATCTTCTGGATTTTTGCTCCAATCCCAATAATAGCCGGGGAAATATGCGTTCAGATCGACATCTTTAAGCTTGATCCCGAGGAACATGCCGATAGAGTCCCCTATTTCGATTTCGGTTTGAGGAGGGATCGGCGCAGTACCTTTTACTATGGTGAATTGGAGCCCGACCGAGTAGACTGTTCCGTCACTCCATACGCAACTTTCGGTATCGATCAAGTTCACGATTACGCGATATGTGCCGACCTTGATCCCCGTATTATTGGAAATCTCCATATATTTGGAATCATAGTGATCGGGTTCGAATGATATCGTCTCCGAAGTGTAACCATATGACTTGCTCGGTACTGTCGGTTTGTCAAGCACTTTCTTATCGATCGTGAAAGTGATCTCAACAGAATTTCCATCGGAGAAAGTGTAGTTCGGCATCGCTTTCAAGGTGATCGTATAATCGTCTGCGCCGTGGATTTCGGAATATCCGTGTACCGTGCTCGTTATACTCAGCTCATATGCCGTTTCTGTCTCGATCGCATTTCCGACCGTAAAGAACCGATCGAGGCCGGAGGCGACGTCCGCTCTGAAACTCGGGTCGAAAGTCATGGGGAAGCCATCTTCTTTCGTCTTATCCTCGAGCGTCAACCCTCTCTGCTCGATCGTGACAGTGAAGGTGACGGCCTCCTTTTCTTCTTCGCCATCGAACACATAGTTTGCGCCCGCTGTCAAAGTTACGGTGTACTCGCCGGCGTCTTTCAGTTGACTTTCCGCCTCGTTTTTCTTTATCGTGACCGTATAGCCCGTTTCGCCCTCTACTTCATTTGTAACAGTGAAGAAGTCATTATTCAGGAACTGTGAGCCTTTATAGGTCTCTTTTTCGCTTTCGCGATTCAGCGTGAGCGGAGCCTTATTGATCTCGAAGGTGCACTCGTAGGATTTAGACTCTGATTCGGTTTCTTCGACGCCTTCCCACTTGTAATTGCCCGAATCGTTCAATTCTACGGTTACAGTTTGCTTACCTGCCTCTTTGCGTTCGTTGTTTTTAACTGTGATATGAGAAGAATCGTAAGATTCGAAATATTGCTGATTTTTCCCATTATAGGTGAAGCTTTCTTGGGCAGGCTCCGGCTTTGCTACCGTTGCCTTGTCGATCGTGAAAGTGATTGTGTCGCTTATCCCTATATAATTGTCTCCCTTGACTGAAACTACAACAGAAATAGGATATTCTTTCGCATCGGCACTTATCAACTTCTCTTTCCACTGCGATTGATCTCCGCCGAACCAATCTGCCGTGTATTCATACTGATAGGTCACCCCGTCGGCCTTATCTTTCTCGGCCAAGCCATTGACATGAAGATAATCCTCTAACTTGACCCCATCCGTTAATGTCTCGCTCACCGAACCATACGTCAATGAAGGCATCTCGGGCTTCCATGTCAGCTGGATCTGATCGATTTTATATGTGTATGTGACGGTGTCGAATTGATAATTGTCTTCCGCGACGATCGTGATCGTGTAGATGCCATGATTCTTGATTTCTTCAAACTTCGCAGAATCTTCGCCGATGAAGAATTTGACCCCTTCGTCGCCATCATAAATCGTGCCCGAAATCTTATCTTTCAGGAAAGTCGACTTATCGAGCGGCTCACCATCATACTTTTTTTCATCACTCGTCGCGCCGCTAAATTGAAGAGGCGCGGGAGCGATCGTGAAGGAATAGGTGCCCGTTGCTTCGTTATAGTTGACGCCCGAGACCTTGACGGTGATGGTGTACTTGCCCGCTTTGATCATCTCGCCGATATTGTCGAGGCTCGATTCAGCGCTGCCTTCTTCCTTCTTGAACTTGATCTCGTATGTGATCATTGCGTCGTCATAGACGTTGCTCTGGATGATGGCGTCACGGATATCCTGTTCCTTGACCTTTGGGGTCTTGTTGTAGACGTAGGAGTTTGAATTTTCGTATATCTCCGTAAGCTCGGGCGTTGCCCTGTTGACGGTGAGAGTGACTGTCGCCGTCGTGCCGAGGTAGTTCTCGCCATCTGAAAGGGTGACCGTGATCTCGTGACCATTGCCCTCCGCAACGGTCGTGAAGGAGAATTCCTTGACTGTGAGCGTGCCGTCGCCGACACGGGTAATGCCCGTGAGGTTCTCGAGGCTGACCGTTTGCTGTGCGCCGTTATAGGTGAGCACGTTGCCCTTTACCTTCGAGACGTCGATCGTGCCCTGTGCCTTGTTGATCGTGACATGGTAGCTGCCCGTTTTCACATTGTAGTTGCTGCCGGCATCGATCTGATACCAAACGTCACCGGTATCTTTCACATTGATTTTCGAAGGAAGTTCCGACGTGTAAGCGCCCGCCTCTTCCGTTGCGTAGGTGACGGTAAACGCATCGTCTCCAAAGAGCCCTGTCACGTTTACGCCCTTTACGAGCGCGACGGCTTGGTTAACCTCGGGCTTATACTCTTCGGTAATGTCCCCTTGCGTAACGGTGAGCGTCGCCTGTGCGATCTTGAAGATGACCTTTGCTTCTCCCTCGAATGTGTAGTTCGGGTTCGCTTTGAGAGTAATGGTGTAATCGCCGGCATCTTTGATCTCTGCGGTCGGCTTTCCGTCTTTGGCGATCTCCGCCGTGTAGAGCGAATCGCCGGATTCGCCGCCTTGCGCACCCGCAACGGTAAAGAAGGTACTCTCTCCGAAAGACTCACCAATGTAACTCTTTTCTTTTACTTGGTTGTCCGTCAGCGTGAGTGTTGCCTTGTTAATCGTGATGGTGTAGTTACCCGACTTCTCCTTGTAGTTGTCGCCTGCCTCTACGGTGTAACTGACGGTATAGCCGCCGTCGCGATAATCCTTGTACTGCGGGGCGTCATTGGAGCTCTTGTCGTAGGTGACCTTAGGCTGCGTAAAACTTCCGTCGCCATCCACACCTTTGACCGTGATCGCGTTGCCCTGTTCCTTTCCGTTATAGGTGAAAGTCTGATTGCCCACGATGACCGTGTAGTCCGCTTTATTGATCGTAACCGTGTAGCTGCCCGTTACCTCTTCGTAGTTTTCGCCTGCGGTGACCTTGAAGTAGACGGTACTGCTTTCCGCAACGTTGATGAGCGTGAGCTTGTCGTTCTCGTAGTTCCCCTCTGACTTGCCGTATTTGACTTCGAAGGAGTCGTCGCCGACAAGCCCGCCGATCATAGATTTCGTGATCGTTCTGAAATGATTGTTTGTGTCGTAGGTCACCGAAACAGCATCCGTCGCACCATTTTGCAGCGTGAGTTTCACCTTGCTGACCTCGACAGCGTAGTGACCGTCGTCACCCTCTGCCATCTGGTAATTGTTGCCGGCATCGATCTTATACCAAACGTCGCCGGAATCCTTTACGTTGACGATCGAAGGAAGTTCCGCCTTATAATCGCCCGCCTCTTCCGTTGCATAAGTGACGGTAAACGTATCGCCTTCAACGAGCCCGCTTACGTTTTTACCATTTTCGAGCGCAACGGCTTGGTTGTTCCCGTCATATTTGCCCGCAATGTCCGTTTGCGTAACTGTGAGCGTTGCCTTGTTGCCTGTTACCGTGAAGCTACCTTCGTCGGGGTCGCAGTTGGGAGCCGTCACCTTGTAGTAAACGGTATATTCGCCCGCGTTGATAAACGACGGAACGGTCTTTTGATATTCGCCTTCTTTGTTTGTCTTATACTCAATTTCAATCGAATCCTGTTCGACGCCGCTTGCTGTCGCCGTGATCGGGAACTTGTGTTCCGCACGGTCGTAAGTGAATGCAGATTCGGACGGCGTATCAATATGGAATCTCGAATTGCTCAGCGTAAACGAAATGCTGTATTGGAGATCGAAATTTTCGGTAACGTCTTTGCCGTTATATTCGATTGTATATTGATTCTCCCACTTAAATGTCTTGTCGATTTCGTTTTCCGTATAAGGCTGCGCGGTTGCGTTCTCCGCATCGGATAGAACAAATTTTCCATTCAATGTAAACCGTCTGTCGCTGAGCGTCGGCGTACCTCTCCAATCCTTGCGGTCTGCCCACGGCGTCGAACCTGTGAGCGAGACAGTAAGGGAACGCTTTGCGATCGAGAAGCTCTTCGTCGCCGTGCCCGAAAGAAGATTTCCGCCTTCTTTCACGGTGTAATCGGGATTAGGCGTGTAGGTGAGCGTGAGAACGTACTCGCCGTGCGGGAGATAGGGATCGCTGCCGAGCGTGTAAGGCTTCTTCTCCCTCGTGAAGGACGGGGTAAAGGTGAGCTCGTTTTCAAGAATATTGTCGCTGACCGTGTACCACTTGAAGTCCTTTTGATCGTCGGCATAGGTCGTCCACGGCACAGCAAACGTAACGGTCACTTCGCGCGCCGTGACGTTGAAAGAAGCGCTTCCGAACGTGATATCATAATCGTCCGAAGTGTAGCCGCCGAGCTGAAGCGTATGACCGCCCGCGCGGTAATGGCCGCTCGTGCTCGTCTCGCCCGTGTAGGCGTAGGTGAGTGCGCCTTCGAGATTGCTTTCGCTCTCGCCCGAAATGAACCCATCGTATGTGACGTCAGGCTTGGGATCGTCGCCGTAGACGAGATCCGCGACTTCCACCTTGACGGTGAGGGCGCGCTTTGCGACGTTGAAGGTGCCCTTGACGAAGGTGATCTCATAGTTCGCGGAATCGTAGCCCGAGACGGAGACGTCGTGACTTCCCGCGCGGAGAAGACCCTGCGTGTTGGTCGTACCCGTGTAGGCGTAATTGGGACTGCCCGAAAGTACCGTCGCCCCTTCTCCGTAGACAAAGCCGTCGAATGCGAGCTCGGGCGCGGGCTTTTCGCCGTAGGTGATATTCCCCGCCGAAACGGTGACCTTGAGAGCTTTCTTCGTCACGCCGAATGCGGTGTTTGCGGCGTAACCGATCTGATAGTTGTCTGCACTGTATCCGTTCGTCGCGGCGATAAAGTAATTGCCGACCGCAAGTTTTTCGCCGTTTACGGAACCCATCCTCTCGTTGTAGTACGAGAACGGGGTCTCGGGCTTCAAAGAGAACGCGTTGTTCTCGCTCTCACCCTCGACAAAGCCCTCGAAGGTGAGCTTCGGCGCGAGCGTATCGCCGTAGGTGTAGCTATCCTCGATCCCCTCGACGCCGATCGTAAGCGCCTTTCTCGCGACGGTAAAGACCGCCTGCGGGACATTTATGTCGTTGTAGTTCTCGTTCTGTATGAACGTGAGCGTGACGCGGTAGTTCCCCGCCTGATAATAGGTGTAATTTGCGGGCGTATATTCCGTGTATTCGTTATAATTATTTGATGTGCGCGAGAAGGTGAGCGAATAGCCGAAGCCGAAGCTCTCGATATCGCGTTCGAGAATGTTCGTCTGCCCGTAGCGATAGGTCGGCTCTTCGCCATAGGTCGCGCCCGTCGCTGTGAGCGTTACGTTCGCGGTGCGCTTTGAGACGGTGAAGTTGCCCTCCCTCGTCACGATCGCGTAGTTATCGGAGGTGAGTCCGCTGACGGCGACCGTGTAGTTGCCCGCATCAAAGCGGTCCGAAGAATATGCCGTCCCCTCTCTCTTATAGGTATAGACGGCATCTCCGCCGAGCACCTCTTCATTCTCGCCGGTAATAAAGCCGTTATAGGTGACCCGAGGCGAGGGCGTGTCTTTTCCGCCATAGGTAAAGCCGTCCGCCGAGACGGTGACAGTGAGCGGCTTCGGCGAAACCGTGAGCGTGAGCGTCTCAACCGTTTTTAAGTTGTAGTCGTTGTAGGAGAGGCCTTCTCCCAGTCCCGCCACGGTGACCGCATATTCGTCTACGGCAATATATTTGCGCGCGCCGCCGTTCGCGGTCAACTCGTTGTGCGTGTAGTTGTGCCCTTCTTTTTGGCCCGTATAGACGAGGTAAGCAGTACGGGTATAGCTCGCCATTTCGCCTGTGAGGAAGCCATTATATTCTGTGGTATAAGCGGGAACTGTGCCATAGACATATGTCCCGTCGGACGCGGTACCCGTAAATTTGATGGTAACAGTGACGTCTTTGGGCTTGACGTTGAAGGAACGCTCCTCAAGCTGTACCTTGTAGTTCGCGAGAACGATCTTTGCCGTCGCGGTATATTTGCCCGCATGGAAGGTGCCCGACGCAGGGATCTCTTCATTCTTCGCGTCAAGATAGGTAATGGTCGGCTCGTTCCCGGGGAAAAGCTTCGAAATGCTTTCGCCCTCGATGAAACCGTCATAGCGGATGCCGCGGACAAGCCCTTCGCTGCCCGAAGGCGACGGTTTCTCGCCATAGGTAAGTTCCTCGCTCGCAAGTTCGACCGTAACTTTCAGCAGCTTTTGCGAGACGGTAAACGAGTGCGACGCATCGTTTTCGAACTTGATATCATAGTTGTCCGCCGAGAAGTTCTTGTTGAGTTGAACGGTATAAGAACCTACGCCGTATACGCCGTTGACCGCATTGTACGTCGTGCCCTCCTCCGTTTTATAGGTAAAGAGGTTACGGGAGGGAACGGTGATATTTTTCGCGTCCTCCCCTTCCGCGAATCCGTTATAAGAGACTTCGGGCGCGATTTCGTCACCGTAGATGAAGGCGTCGCCGAGCGAGATGCCGACGGTGAGCTCTTTCCGCGCGACGGTGAAGTCCGCAGAGGAGGTCTCGCGCAGTTCATAATTGGAGGAATCCCCTTTCAGGTCGGCGCGCACGGTGTAATTGCCCGCACGGAAATATGACCCGCCGACGGTATAGGCGGTTCCTTCCCGCGTGAACGCATATTCGGGCACATAGACTTTGAGTTCCTCGTCTCTACGCTCTTCGTCGAACTCGTACCCTTCGCCGAGGATCTCAACGCTGTAGCCGTAAACGGGCGTGCCGCCATAGGTACATCCGGACGCCGTCGTCGTCACGTTGAATCCGCGCTTCGCGACGGAGAAAGACACGTCTCCCGCAAAAATGACCTCATAGTTTTCCGAAGCAAAACCGGAGACCGTCGCACGGTGGCTGCCCGCACCGAGATAGTCGCCGATCTTTCTCTCCGTTTCGTCGACGGTGTATACGGGCTCGCCGAGGACGGCCGCGCTCTCGCCGTAGGCAAAGCCTTCGAATGCGGGGACGGGAGCGAACCCTTCGCCGTAGGTGTAGTCGGGAACGGTAAAACTCACCGTAAGAGGCTTCTTCGTGACCGAGAAGGCGAGCGGGTCGAACTCCGTCTTGTTCTCGCCGCTATATACCTTATAATTTCTGAGCTCGCCGACCTTCGTCTGCATGGTATAGCTGCCGACGGGAAGTTTTGCGGGCTCCTCCGCGCCCCACTGCCATTCGTAGGACGCCTGCTTTTCGTTGGTATAGGTAAAGGTGATGGGAACGTCGAGTTCCTCTTCATCGTCGTATTTGAGCCCTTCGAAGGAAATGACGCTCTCGGGCGCGCCGCTTCCGTAGATCACGGAATTTGCGCTCAGCGCCACGGAGACGAAGAGATTCGCCTTTTCGACGGTCACGGGGACGATCTCGTCCGCTTCCTCGCCGTTGCCGTACCAGCCGAACGTCTTGGTCGCGGTGAGGCTGCCGTCCAGATAGTCCGCGGTCACTTCGCAGGTAAGAAGATAGCTCCCCGCGTTGCGCAGGGCAAACGTCTCCTCCTCGGAGGTCATCTGTTCGCCGTCGAGGGTCACGGTCCAACGGTAGCTGTATTCGAGCCCTTCGGGATGGGTCAGATTGGGAACGCCGGCATACGCCTCGCCGCCGTAGGTGAGAATGCCCTGCACGCGGAGGCGGGGATTGTCGGCGCCCACGTTGAGGCCGTACTTCGCATAGACGAACACGCCCGTGACGGCTTTTCCGTCCACGGTCTCCTGCGTGAGGTTCTGCTCGCTCACCTCGGGCGTGCCGAGAAGTTCGGAGTACCCCGCGTCCTCATACCATCCTTCGAAGCGGAAGGCGGGGTCGAGGTTGGGAACGCCGTCGCTCAGTCTGATGTTCGAACCGTATGCGAACGCGCCCACCTCGGCGACCTTGTCGAGATAGTGGGCGTAGACGGGATAGACCGTGCGCGTATAGAGCGCGACGATCTCCATGCGGGAGGTGATGATCGTCCCCTCCGGCTCGCTCCACGGCTGTTCCGCGGGCGTCCAGTGCTCGTCGGTGTGGTCGGGGATCGCGGGATATTTCGCCGTGCCCCCCTCGCGGACGTATTGGCTCGCCTCGGGAATGAGCATGCCCGTGACGCTGTCGCGGAACGTGACGAGGTATTCGGTCTGTTCGCCGCCGATCTTTTCCGCCATGTAGACGGCATGGAACGTGACGGACTCCTGTACCTGATACGCCGTCACGAGCTCCTCGGAGGGATCGCCCGTATAGTTCCAGCCGACGAAGGTGTAGCTGTTCTCGTCGTCCGCCTCTTTTTCGGGCTCCTCCTCGGGGAATTCGGCATTGTCGCCGTAGCTGTATTCCTTCGACGAGAACACGTCGTCGCCGTTCATGAACGTGACGGTGTACGTCGTCGATTCGTACACATAGCCGCATCCGAAGCCGGCAAAGAGCACGAAGCAGGAAATGAGCGTCGCAAGCATGAGCAGCCAACTCTTCTTCCCGAATTTTTTCATTGTTGTCCTCCTGTGCTTTACGGGGACCTCCGCCCCGAAATTTTGGCGCGCAGCTTTTGCCTCTGCGCAAAGTCGTTTTCGCCCCCATGTGCGTATGCACCGCATGCGTACGCGCTTTTTACATATTATATCATTTCAATGTAGCGGATGCAACAAAATTTCGCCAAAAATGGGGAAATTGGCAGTTTGGACGTCGATTTTGACCTATTTGTATTAAATTTATTAGAACTTACTCAATTTTATCGTAAAAATATTTTCATTTCCGAGGGGCAAAACGAGGCGGCCCACCATTAGATTGTCGGATTTTCCCGCGGTTTATACCCCGCCGCAGCGCGCAAAAACGGAGGCGAAAAGCTAAGGAAAAACGCGCTCTTCCGAAAGGGGCATTTGGTGCATTTTGAACGCTTCCACTCGGACATGGTACCCCCAAACGCGGTCCCCCGTCCCCTATTCGGGGCTGCGGGAGGAGTTTTTGCGTAAAAAAGAAAAATCCCCGAAATTTCGGGGACGGGTTCTTGAAAGCGATCCGAGACGAACTTGTAAGCCGGGTTCTGTCGCCCCGCAATTTTTGCGGTAGCACGGCCATTTATCTAGGCCGACCGTCGCCGATCGGCTCGAGCGTTATTCACGGCGCTCTCCCGGACGGGCAGCCCTATGTGGGAGAGGCCCAAACTTGCATCGGACGGGGTTTACATGGCACGCCCTGTTACCACGGCGTCGGTGAGCTCTTGCCTCGCCTTTCCACCCTTGCCCGCCGCCGCAGGGAGCAATCCCTGCGGGCGCCCTGATGACAGGGACCCGGCAGGCGGTCTATTTCTGTTGCACTTTCCTTGAAGTCGCCTTCACCTGACGTTATCAGGCGTCCTGCCCTGTGATGCCCGGACTTTCCTCATCGCACGAAATGTGCGCCGCGGCCGTGCGGTTCGCTCGGATCTTTTTTATTATAGCACAAATTTCGGAAAAATACTTGTTTTTTTACGGATTTATGATAAAATTAGGCTGTATATTTTTTACGGGGGGATACCATGAAAAAGACAAAGATCGTTTGCACGCTCGGGCCCAGCTCCGAGACGAAAGAAGTGATCGCCGCAATGGCGGACGCGGGCATGAACGTCGCCCGCATCAACTTCTCGCACGGCACCCATGAGGAGCATGCGAAGAAGATCGCGCTCATCAAGGAAGTGCGCGCCGAAAAGAATATCCCTCTCCCCATCCTGCTCGATACGAAGGGCCCCGAGTTCCGCATCCGCACTTTCAAAGAGGGCAAGATCTTCCTCCGCGAGGGGGACCGCTTCACGTTCACGACGGAGGAGATCGAGGGGGACGAAACGCGCGTTTCCGTCTCCTATAAGAACATTTGCAAGGACATGGTCCCCGGCGACAGGATCCTTCTCAACAACGGGCTCATGGTGTTCGAAGTCGAGAGCGTCTGCGAACCCGACGTCGTGTGCAAGGTCGTGATCGGCGGCGAACTCTCCAACCGCAAGAGCATGTTCTTCCCCGAGAAACAGCTCGATCTCGTCTACCTCTCCGAGCAGGACAAGGCGGACCTTCTCTTCGGCATCCAACATGAGGTGGACTTCGTCGCCTGCTCCTTCGTCTCCAAAGCGCAGGATCTTCTCGACGTGCGCAACTTCCTCAAAGAACACGGCGGCGGGGACATCGACCTCATCGCGAAGATCGAGAACCGCGCGGGCGTCAACAACCTCCAGGAGATCCTCGAGGTCTCCGACGGCATCATGATCGGCCGCGGCGACATGGGCGTGGAGATCCCCTACGAGGAACTGCCCGATATTCAGAAGTCCATCATCAGCGCGTGCCGTATCGCGGGCAAGCGGTGCATCACGGCGACGGAGATGCTCGAAAGCATGATCCACCAGCCCCGCCCCACCCGTGCAGAGATCTCCGACGTCGCAAACGCGGTGTACGACGGGTCGAGCGCGATCATGCTCTCGGGGGAGACCGCCGCGGGCGAGTACCCCGTGCAGGCGGTCGCGGCGATGGCCAAGATCGCCGTGCAGGCGGAGACGAAAGTGCACTATATCCAATACGTCGAGGATAAGGATTACCTCATCCGCGGGCTCTCGGACGCCCTCTCCCATTCCGCCTGTCTGCTCGCGCACGACGTCAAGGCGAAGGCGATCGTGGTCTGCACGCGCACGGGTGGAACGGCGAAGATGGTCTCCCGCTTCCGCCCCAATATCGACATCATCGGCATGACGACGGACGAAAAGAGCTACCGCAAGCTCGCGCTCTCGTGGGGCGTTTTGCCCGTCCTCTCCGAGGAGTACTTCTCGGTGGACGTCCTGTTCCACTTCGCAAAGCGCGCCGCCGTCGGGAGCGGGCTCGTGAAGAAGGGCGACGTCATCGTCATTACGGGCGGAACGCCCAACGGCAAGAGCGGAAATTCCTCCCTCATCAACCTCGAAACGATCTGAGAAAAACGGAAACGCCGCCGTGCACGATGCGTGCACGGCGGCGTTTCTATACGGAATACGGGCATACCATGTCCGAAAGAGAGGCTTACGGAGCGTTTGAAAACGCCTCGCGGCCGCACGGCGCGCCCTGTGCGCGGGAGAGGGCGAGAAAGATCGCGTCCGCCGTGAACTGTCCGCCGATCCGGCCCGCGCATTCCGACGTCATGAGCGCGACGTCCGCATAGCGGCGGAGCGGAGAATGTTCGCCGCAGACCGCCGCGACCACCTTCATCCCGTTCGCACGGGCGAGCACCGCGGCGTCCGCCGCCTCCCGCATGCTTCTTTCCGTCTCGAACAGCACGAGCACGTCCCCGACGCCCCGCGAGGAGAGGAGACGGTACAGCGTCAGCCCGTCCCCTTCGAAGTGGGAGGGGATCCCCATCCCGAGGAGCTGCCCGTGCAGCTCCCTTGCGGCGGAAACGAGCGCGCCGAATGCGCAGCAGCACACCGACGAAGCCCCTGCGATCAGCCGCGAAGCCGCCGCGACGTCCACTTCGGAGAGGCTTTCCGCACAGCGTGCGATCTCCGCGCAATACTGCCTTTTGAGCGAATCCACCCACCCCATGTCCGCGTCTATCCTCGTCTCTTGCAAGATCGCCTGCCGAAATTCCCCATAGCCGTCGTATCCGAGCGCGCGGCAAAAGCGGAGCACGGTCATCGGGGCGAGGTCGAGTTTCTTCGCAAGCCCGCTGAGCGAATCGTCCGCAAAACGGTACCTGTCCCCCGCCTGAAAATAGTCGAGGAGCCGCCTCTGGCTCTTCGTCGGCCTGCTCTCCGCAAGCGCGCGCATCCGCTCCGCAACGTCCTGTTCCATCGCTCCGCTCCCCCCCTTTTGGGCACCATTATAGTACGTTATTAACGTACATGTCAAGTAATAACGTACTATTTGCATATAATTTTTTTGTGGAGACGATCACGAAATTTCAAACAAGATTTACGGAATGCTTAAAATACGGGAACGTGGTGCAGAGCGATCTCGCGAGGGCGGTGGGCGTTTCGAAGCAGTGCATTTCCGACTATAAAGCGGGCAAGAGCATGCCCAGCCTCGACACGCTCTACCTCATCTGCAAGTATCTCGACGTCTCCTCCGACTACCTGCTCGGATTGGAGGATTGAGCACAAATTGTTGCACACCTTTGGGGGAGGTGGGCACCGAGGCAACGCCCCCTCCGTGGGAGGGGGATTAAGGGGGTGGGGCGAACTCCAAACAATGTCAACGTAATCAAAATCGTACCCACCTACTTCGCGCTCCGCGCTCGTGCCGCGCTTAGTAGAGAATAGTGCGCGCGGGGCAGTCACTGCGTGACAGCTCCTCCTCGGGAGGAGCCGAGGACACCCCCTACCCTACCCTCCCCCCTCTGGTAAAAGGGGGGAGGCAAGACAACAACATGAAAAATGCACCCTGAACGGTTCGGGGTGCATTTCGCTTTGTTCAAAAAAAGTCAGTTGCTGAGCTCCGCTTTCATCTTGCTCACGGCCTCGGCGCGGGAGGACGCGCCGAGCTTTTCGTAGATCGTGGAAATGTAGTTGCGCGCCGTTCCGTCTGAGAGTTTCAGGGCGGAGGCGATCTGCTTGTTCGTGAAGCCCTCGTAGATCATGACCGCAACGCCCACCTCGCGCTCGGACAGCCCGAACCTGCGCTTGAGCTTGATCTCCCTGTCGGTGGAGACGAGACGCGCCGCGTCGGCGATGCGCCGCGCGATCTTGGTGGGGAGAATGGTGTCGCCCGCATACGCGTTCTTCACGGCGTCGATGAGGGCCGAGGCGGAGACGTCTTTCAGAAGATACCCGCTCGCGCCGTAGTTGATGGCGTTGAGAATGTAGTCGCTGTCGTCGAAGGTCGTGAGGATGAGCACCTTCGTCTCGGGACTGCGCTTCTTGATCTGCTGCGTCGCGATGACCCCGTCCATGTTGGGCATGCGGATGTCCATCAGAACGACGTCGGGCTTCTTTTGTTCCACCTCTTGGAGGGCCTGAAACCCGTCCTGCGCGATGCCGACCACTTCGAGGTCGTCGGAGGAGGCGAGCACGCTGCGGATGCCGTCCGCGAGGATCGCCTGATCGTCTACAATAAGTACTTTGATCATATCTTTACCCCTTGTTGCCGTCTTTGGGCAATGTTAAATGGATCTCGAAGCCGTTGTCGGGCTCCGTGTCGAACCAGACTTCGCCGCCGAGGGACTCCGCGCGCGTATGCATGCCCGCAAGCCCGAATCCCTCTTTGAGCTCGGAGATCTCGAGGCCCGTCCCGTTGTCGGAGAGGAGGAAGCGGACCTTGTCGCCCTCCTCTTTGAGTTCGAACCAGAATGCCGTCGCGCCGCCGTGACGCAACCCGTTGGAAATGCCCTCTTTGAGGGTGTTGAGCACGAACCGCCTCTTCGCGTCGCAGAGCTCAACGTCGTCGATATCGTAGCGGACGGTGACGCCCGTGCCGTCCGACGAGTCGTGGACGATCTCGAGGAGCAGGTCGCGGAGCGTTTTCCCCGCGCGCGTGCCCGAAAGGAGATGGACGCTCTCCCGGAGTTCTTCGAGGGCGTGCTTCGCCTGTAAGTTTGCGGCGGTGATCTTCCGCTTCGCGTCCTCGGGGTCGCTGTCGATCACGAGCCGCGCCGCCTCCGTCTGCATGATGACCGTCGTGATCGAATGACCCGCCGTGTCGTGGATGTCCTTCGCGATGCGGTGCCGCTCTTCGAGGGCGGTGACTTCCTGCAATTCGCGGTTGGCGGCCTTCAACTTCTCGTTGACGGCGTTGAGGTCCTCGATCATGCCCGTGATCTCCTTGTTCTTGCGGTAGATCTGGATCGCAAAGTTGAGGATGACGAAGTGGAGCATGATGAGCATGATATCGTTGAGCATGCTCGCGACGAGCCCCATAACGTCGAGCAGGGCGTTGAGCTCGCCGCTCTTGATCCAATTCGAGAGCGCGAACGTCACGAGAAAGAGCGCGATGCACGAGGCCCCCATGATGAGGTTGCTCGACAGTTTTTCCTGCCTCAGGTAGAAATCGGAGAGGATGACGATGTACAAGAGAGAGATGAACACGCCGTCCGAAAACATGGTGACGAGCAGCAGGCAGACGACGTCGAGCACATAGCAGACGATCTGCGCGGGAAGCGACTTCACGCCCCAGAGCTTGACGGCGTTCTCCCCCGCCAAGAACAGGAGGACGGGCAGGAGCACATACCAGCAGGGGAAATCCGCAAACGACGGACGCATCCAATTGTTCGCGGCGATGAAGATCTCGGTGAGAAGGAGCAGGCAAAAAATGATGAGGCTCGAGTGGCGGAAGAGCCGGCTCAGCGAGTTCTTCGAAAAAATTTCTTTGATCTTCAATCGAGGTTCCCTCCGACGATATGGGTTATGTTGTATTTCTCGCGGAATTCCTCTATGCGCCCCTCGCGGAAATAGCTGTACGTTCCGTCCCGCCCGACGATGATATGGTCGACAAGGCGCGTACCCGTCGCCGAGCACAGGACGGTGAGCTGCGCGGTGAACGAATCGTCCTCCGGCGAGGGCTTGCTCGTGCTCCCGGGGTGGTTGTGCGCAACGACGATGCCCGCCGCTCTCTGCGCCATGATCACGCGCGAGACCTCTTCGGGGAATACCATGACCGAATCCGACCTGAGCTCCGTGAACCTTTTCCGAAAAGTGATCATGTTCATGCCGTCCACGAAATAGAATTCGAGATACTCGTAGGGAAGGCGTTCGAAATGTTTGGATAGGTACTCCGCGAGCGAATTGATCCCCGAGAAATGGGTAGAAGTGTTCTCCGAGACCCTGCGGACGAGGGCGGAAACGCTCGCGAGCAGGGAAGCCGTGTATTCGCCCACCCCATCTACGGAAAGAAGCTGTTCCTTGCTCGCCGAAAGCACCCCGCCGAGCGACCCGAACGACCAGATGAGCTGGTGGGCGAGCGGGTTGGTATCCCGCCTCGGGATGGCAAAATAGAGCAATGCCTCTAAAAGTTCGTGATCCTGCATCCCTTTCGGATCGGTGCGCAGACGCTCCATCATGCGTTTCCTGTGACCTTCGTGCATTTTTCCTTCCTCTTTTTATCGAGCATCACATTTCTTCCGTGAATTTTCACAGAATCATCATGTGAAGTGTTAGAAATTTACCTTTATGCGAGCGGACGGCGTTTTCGTTGACAAAGACAGCCGTGTTTTGTTACAATGGCCTTACATCCTGATGGACAAGTTGGTACATCGGTGGGATTCGCATGAGCGTGCGTCGGGATAGAATACAAGGGAGAAACTATACCGTATCGTGAAAGAATATCTTGCAAACACCGTGAGGAGCATATCCGAGAGCATCCGCTTCGATTCGTCACTGCAAAAGCATACGCATGATGCCCCTTTCGGACATGGGTGCCTCGGATGCCTTCAACACTTCCTCTCGCTCGCCGAGGGAATGGGCTTCGAGACGCATAATTACGACGGCTATGCGGGCGACGTCATCTATGGGGACGGGCCCGAGGAATTTGCGATCTTGTGCCATCTCGACGTCGTTCCCGCGGGGTCGGGCTGGACGAAAGACCCCTTCGGCGGTCTCGTCGAGGACGGGAAGATCTGGGGACGGGGCGCCGTCGACGACAAGGGCCCTGCGATCTGCTGCCTGTATGCGCTCAAAGCGCTCAAAGACGAGGGCTTTGTTCCCTCCAAGCGCATCAAGCTCATCGTCGGCTGCAACGAGGAATCGGGCTGGGCGTGCATCGAACATTACAAAGAAGTCGCCTCCATGCCCGAAACGGGCTTCTCGCCCGACGCGGATTTCCCCGTGATCTATGCGGAGAAGGGGATCCTGCATGTGCGGCTCCACTTCCGCATGGAGAGGGCGCCTTTCCTCTTCCTCGAAGGCGGGTCGAGCACGAACATGGTCTGCGACTACTGCGAGGCGACCCCGCGTTCGCTCACCGTGACGAAGGCGCGCGCCCTCGGCATCGACATTTCGGGAAAGAAGATCTGTTCCCGCGGCAAGAGCGCGCACGGCTCGACGCCCGAAAAGGGCGAAAACGCCATCCTCCCCATCCTGCGCTTCTTCGAAGAGAAGAGCGACGTGGTGCGCTATGCCATCGCCTGCGTGTTCGACGACATGTACGGCCTCAAACAGATGAAGGATGAAACGGGCAGCCTCACCCTCTCGCCGAATGTGATCAAGTACCGCAAAAAGGACTTGCAGATCTTGTGCGACATCCGTTATCCCGCCACCATGTCCGTGGACAGCGTGCACGCGGTGCTGAAAAAGTTCGGCGTTCCGTATGAGACCATCCACCATCAGGCTCCCCTTCTGTGCGACCGCCGCAGCCCCCTCATCACCACCCTGCTCGGGGTCTATGAGGAGTGCACGGGCAGGTACGCGGAGCCCGTCGCCATCGGCGGAGGAACGTATGCGCGCGCACTCAAATGCGGCGTCGGGTTCGGGCCCGAGATGCCGGGCGATCCCCCTCTCGTCCACCAGGCGAACGAATATATCTCGATCGAGCGCGTCGAGCTCCTCCTCAACATGTACAAGAAGGCGATCGAACGGCTGACGAAGTAATCGTATATCCGCATCCACGATGCGGATATTTTTCACAAATTATATCATATCGGGCGGGCGATGTCAATCCCCTCGCCCATTTTTTTTGCGGATGGGGTCAAGAAACCTGCGCGCTCAGACTTTGACGATGGTGATCACGGCCTCGTCGCCGTTGACGTCGAGCATCTTGGTGAAGCCCTCCGCCCTGCCTTCGGCGACCCTCTCCGCGAGCACGTCCTTCTTGAAATCGCCGCGGTCGAGCACGGTTTTTGCGCGTCCGTTCGCGACATGGTATACGGCGATGCGGTCGGTCACTTCGAAACCCGCCTCCTTGCGCATGGATTGGATCTTGGAGACGAGCTCGCGCTCGCAGCCTTCGAGGAGCAAGTCCTCGGTGAGCGCCGTCTCGAGGGCGACGGTGATCCCCCCGCCCTGCGCCGTGGCGTATCCCTCCGCCGAGGAGGTGAAGATCTGCAGATCTTCTTCGAGAAGGGTGACTTCGCCGCCGAGATCCACCGTGTAGCTTCCGCGCGAGCGGACCGTCTCCACGACTTCTTTCGCGTCGCACGAAGCCAAAAATTCGCTGATCGCCCTGAGTTTTTTGCCGTACTTGGGCCCGAGAGTGCGGAGCTGCGGTTTGACGGAATAGCTCACGAGGGAATCGCCCCCCTTCACCCGCTTCATCTTTTTGACGTTGAGCTCGTCGAGCACGACCGCCTCGAGTTCTCCCTCGAGACGAAGCTCCCGCTCGCACGCGACAAGCATTTCGGAGAGGGGCTGGCGGTTCTTCAGATTGTTCGAGTTGCGCGCGCTCCTGCCGAGTTCGACGATCTTCAAAACGTCCTCCATGCCCTCTTCGAGCGCGGCGTCCACCCATACCATGTCCGCGACGGGGTAGTCGCAAAGGTGCACGGAGACGGGCGCGCCGGGATAGAACGCGGGCACGAGGTTGCGGTACATCATCTCCGCCATGAAGGGCGTGTAGGGCGCGATAAGCTTGGCGAGCGTGGTGAGGACGGTGTAGAGCGTGGTGTACGCCGCCGCCTTGTCCTCCGTCATTTCGGGCCCCCAATAGCGGTCGCGGCCGCGGCGCACATACCAATTCGAGAGCTCGTCGGAGAACTCCTGTATGGCGCGCGCGCTGTCCGTGATATTGTAGTTCGCGAGCATCTCGTCGGTATTTTTGACGAGCGTGTTGAGCTTCGAGAGCACCCACTTGTCCATGAGGGACAGCTTGCACTTCTTCAAATCATATTTTGAGGGATCGTAGCCGTCGATCTCCGCATAGAGGGTGAAGAAGGCATAGCTGTTCCAGAGCGTGCCCTGAAACTTGCGCTGGGATTCGGAGACGGCTTCCGCCGAGAAGCGGGACGGGATCCACGGCGCGCTGTTCGTGTAGAAGTACCAGCGCACGGCGTCTGCGCCCTGTTTGTCGAGCACGCTCCACGGGTCGACGACGTTCCCCTTGTGCTTGCTCATCTTGACGCCGTCCTTATCGTTGACGTGGCCGAGCACGATGCAATTCTTGAAGGGCGCGCGGTCGAAGAGAATAGTGGAAATGACGAGCAGCACATAGAACCAGCCGCGCGTCTGGTCCACCGCCTCGGAGATGAAGTCGGCGGGGAAGGTCTCCTCGAAGAGGTCTTTGTTCTCAAAGGGATAGTGGTACTGCGCGAAGGGCATGGAGCCCGAATCGAACCAGCAGTCGATGACCTCGGGGGTGCGCTTCATCTTGCCGCCGCACTTTCCGCAGGTGCAGGTGAGGCCGTCGAGATACGGACGGTGCAGCTCGATATCTTCGGGCGCGCCCGTCTTTTCCGAGAGTTCCCTGCGCGAACCGATGACCTCGATCGCGCCGCAGTCCTCACACACCCAGACGGGGAGCGGCGTCCCCCAATAGCGGTCGCGGGAGAGCCCCCAATCGATCACGTTTTCGAGGAAGTTCCCCATCCTCCCCTCTTTGATGTTTTCGGGCATCCAATTCACCGAGCGGTTGTTCGCGATGAGCCGCTCTTTGACCGCGGTCGTCTTGATGAACCAGCTCGAACGCGCATAGTACATGAGCGGGGTGTCGCACCGCCAGCAATGGGGATAGTCGTGCTCAAAGGGCAACGCCTTGAACAGCTTGCCCTGCTTTTTCAGAAGGTCGAGAATGACTTTGTCCGCCTTCTTGATGAAGAGCCCGTCGAGCTCGGGGCAGCGCCCGTCGAAGAGCCCCTGTTCGTTGACGAGGGAAATGACGGGCAGACCGTAGTTCTTGCCCACATTGTAGTCGTCCTGCCCGAACGCGGGCGCAATGTGCACGACGCCCGTGCCGTCCGTGAGGGTGACATAGGGATCGCAGACGACCTCATACACCCGACGGTAGGTATTCTTGGTAGCGGCAAGGTCGCCCTGCGCCCACGGGAGAAGGGGCTCGTATTTCGTGCCCTCATATTCCTTTCCCGTCTTTTTGCAAAGGACGGTATAGTTCTCGAAGAACTTGCCCGCGAGGGCCTCGGCGAGAATGTAGCGCACGCCTTCGCCGTCCTCGATCTCGACGTACTGCTCGGCGGGATTCATGCAGAGGGCGACGTTGGAAGGAAGCGTCCACGGCGTCGTCGTCCACGCGAGAATATAGGTGTTTTCCGACCCCATTACGCGAAAACGGGCGATGGCGGACATCTCTTTGACGAGCTTGTACCCCTGCGCGACTTCGTGCGAGGAGATCGCCGTCCCGCAGCGGGGGCAGTAGGGAACGATCTTGTGCCCCTTGTACAAAAGCCCCTTTTTGTGGATCTCTTTGAGGGCCCACCACTCCGATTCGATATACTCGTCGTGATAGGTGACGTAGGGATGATCCATGTCCACCCAATAGCCGACCGCGTCCGACATTTTCTCCCACTCGCTCTGGTACTGCCAGACCGATTGCTTGCAACGCTTGTTGAAGGGCTCGATGCCGTACTTCTCGATCTCCTTTTTCCCGTCGATGCCGAGGGACTTCTCCACTTCGAGCTCGACAGGGAGACCGTGCGTATCCCACCCCGCCTTGCGGAGGACGTGCCTGCCCTTCATCGTGTGATAGCGGGGGATGATGTCTTTCATCACGCGGGTCAGAATGTGCCCGATATGCGGCTTGCCGTTCGCCGTGGGAGGCCCGTCGAAAAAGGAGAACTCCTCTCCCCCCTCGTTCTTCTCGATGGATCTCTCAAAGACTTTGTTCTCCTTCCAGAAGCGCGCGATCTCTTTTTCGCGCTCAACAAAATTGAGAGACGTATCTACCTTCTTGTACATGGTACCCTCCTCGGCGGTCACACGCGGCATTTTTCGGCCCGTAACGGATCTGATCCGTGATTTTATTATAGCGCATTTGCGTGCGAAAGGCAAGCATTTTCGGGGTCTCGCGCGCGATTCTGCACACGGAATTCGGAATGCTGCCTTTTTTCGTCCTTTTGCCCCGTTTGTGCCCCGCCAACTCCCCCAAAAAGAAAAGTCCCCAAAACTCGCCGTTCGGGGCACTGTCGCAAAGACTTGCAACGAGCTTGAACGCTTATAAAGCGTCCAACTGATTCATGGTAACATAATGGAAACGTTAACTTGTACGCAACGTCCAGCCAGTTGTCAAAAGTATAAAAAAGAAAAGGTTGGGGGCACCGATAAATCGTTTTTCCGCAACGTTCAAGCCCGAGGGCGAACAAAACAACCTTTTCTATGATTATTGTATACACCCACGAATGAAATGTCAAGAGGTTTCCGCAAAAAATTGAGGATTCATTGCTGAAACTCGGGCGATAAAATTTCCGCGAAGCATGGAACTGTCATGTCGAGCGAAGCTGGGACATCTCTATCCTATCGGGGCGCGGCCGAGAGCTCGCCCCCTCCGTGGGGGAGGATATGGGGGTGGGGCGGATTCTAAATCGTACCCACTACAGTCACTGCGTGACAGCTCCTCCTCGGGAGGAGCCAAGACGCCCGCCCCTCTGTCCCCTTTGGAGCGGCTATGCTGAACAGTAAGCAGCGGGCGGGAGCGACAATGGTCGCTCCCGCCCGCTGCTCTATATGGTCTGCCGCACGCATAGCTGTGTTCTTGCCGCGCCGCGGCGCAACAGAGTCGCCCATAGATCAACCGAAGATACCCTTCCGCGGACGGATGGCGTCTACGATGAATCCCGCAAGTTCGAGACAAGCGGTGAGCGCGCTGTCGGGAAGCGTCGTCTCGACGAATACGAGATTTTTCTTATAGTTGGCTTTCGCGCCCGATACGCCGTCCAGCAAAAGCAGCTTGCGTTCCGCCCGTTCGGCGCATTTCTTACAACAAAGATCCTTGATCTCAATGACTTTCTTCATATGGGGCATTATACATCTTGTGCAGCGATTTGTAAAATATTTTCCGCCCGTCCTTAAAACCGCCCCGCAAAGGAAACGAACGAACTGTTTTTATGATAGAAATTCACAAAATATACGCACAGCGGGCAAATTTTCCAAAGAAAATGTTCGCGCGAATCCTTGCCTTCTTCGGCGGGTTCTGCTATAATAAGTAAGACGTCTGCGGTGTTCGGGGTTCGGGAAAAACGTAATCCACAAAGTACACCCGGGAGCGTCGGTTAGGCGTAATAGGCAAGGTCTGTACGAGAATACGGAAAGTCTGACGTACGTCTACCGCGCACCCACCTGCGAGAAGCGGGTTAAACCTTTTTCGAGGCGCGGCACAGGCGGATGTCTTTTTTCGAAAATCACGAAATTTTTTGCGGAATCCGCGTAAAATCGGTTGCAAAGTTTCATCTTATATGCTATAATCAACAAGCAATCGGAGCTTCGCTTGCCGCAGATCCGATGCGCTTCCAACTCGGCCTTGTGGTCAAGCGGTTAAGACGGCGCCCTCTCACGGCGCAATCCCGGGTTCGCCCGACGCAAAGCGGCGCACGAGCCCGCAGGGCGAAGTATCCCCGGCAAGCCGGGAAACAAAAATTTCATATGGCCTTGTGGTCAAGCGGTTAAGACGGCGCCCTCTCACGGCGCAATCCCGGGTTCGATTCCCGGCAAGGTCACCACTCTGTAACAAAGTCGAACCCTCATTGAGTTGAGGGAGCGGCTTTGTTTTTTTATGCCGCCAGCCGTGCAGAATTGCCCTGTACGGCTTTTCTTTATGAACTCCGGTGTCATTCTCGGCGGGGATTTTGCAAGGCTTATAAACGCTTTTTGCGCTCTCATTTTCGGCGGCGGTTTATGCCGCGAAAGGCTCTTGACATGAGAAAGACGTGCGGTAGGCTATTTGCCAAAGGCAAGAAAAAAGCCCCGCAGGGGCGGGATACTTGGCGCATTGCCATAAATACCGCACGTCTGCGAGGCTCGTGTCAAGAGCACCGTGGAATAAATAGCCGTCGTTTTATCGTATAAAAAGCGTTACGCTCATGGTGGTAAATCCTACTTTGAATGAGTTCATATAAAAGGAAAAGCCCCGACTTTCGTCAGGGCTGTCCGTTGATTTGTTCATGGGGCTGTTGTAGTAGATTTCTATGCGGTCGTCGTATAAGACGATTTCCTTTATCAGATAGTTTACAAGCATTTGCGGCTCTGCTTTCAAGGCTTCCGCGTAATATTTCCGTATTTCCTTTTCGGTAATAATGACCGATTCTTTGGCTTGCTCTACGGCGATCATCTTTTCGAGTTCTTCCTGCCGCTCCTCATAGCCTTTGAGATATTGCGTGGTGGACTTGGTGATAACGCCCTGTGCTATCGCTTTCATCATGTTGTCGATTGCCGTTTGGACTTCTCTCTGTTCCCGTTGCAACGCCGTCAAGGTCGAATTGACTTGCAGGTTTCGCTGTTGCATGGCAAGAATCCCGTTTACGATTGTTTCCATAACTTGCGGCTCACTCAATTTTTGGACGGTCACATTGATGACAAGGTTTTCAAGCACGTCCTTTTGTATGGTTTCCTTATGGCACTCCGTAAGTTTCATCTT
>CANQTD010000019.1 GCA_947626685.1 uncultured Clostridia bacterium
GATTTATGAAACACCCCTTCCGTCACCTTCGGTGACACCCACCCCTCGAGGGGTGGGCAAGGGAGCCTCCCCTTGTGCCTTAGCCCGAATTTATTTCGGGCGCGGGCGACGGGGCTTTGAGATGCACTTTCCTAACCCCTCACGAAATTTTGTTTTGGGAGATTGTTGACGCACCCCCTACCCTACCCTCCCCCCTCTGGTAAAAGGGGGGAGGCGAGTAGATAGCCCCAAAACAAAATTTGTGAACTCAGTTCTTGCTTCTCCAAGTGATCCTGCCCTTCGTGAGGTCGTACGGGCTCATTTCGAGTTTGACCGCGTCCCCCTCGATGATGCGGATATAATTCATGCGGAGCTTCCCCGAGATGTACGCTGTGATCACATGCCCGTTGGAGAGCCGCACTTTGAATGTCGCGTTCGGGAGAGCCTCGATCACCCTGCCCTCCGCTTCTATCACGTCGTCCTTCGACATACCTACACTCCTACAAAGTTAAGATTTCTACGCCGTCCTCGCGGACAACGACGGTGTTCTCGTAGTGCGCGGCGGGCTTCCCGTCTAAGGTGACGGCCGTCCAGCCGTCGGGAAGCACCCGTACCCGCCAATGCCCCGCTGCGATCATCGGCTCGATGCACAAAACCGTCCCCGCTTGCAGGCGGACGCCCGTTCCCCTTCTGCCCACGTTGGGCACCGAAGGGTCCTCGTGCATTTCTCTTCCGATACCGTGTCCCGTGTACGCGCGGATGACGGAGAATCCGTTCTCCTCTGCGTGCCGCTGGACGCGGTAGCCGATATCGTAGAGCGGCGTGCCCGCCCTGAGACCTTCGATCCCCTTGAAGAAGCACTCCTCGGTGACGCGGACGAGACGGTCCTTTTCGGCGCTCACCTCCCCGATGCGGAAGGTGCGCGCGCCGTCGCCGTGGTAGCCGTTCTTGTAGGCGCAAAGGTCCACGCTCACGATGTCGCCCTCGCGGATCACCCTGTCATCGGGGATGCCGTGGACAACGACCTCGTTGACGGAGACGCAGGCGGAAGCGGGATAGCCGCAATATCCGAGACAGCTCGGCTCTGCGCCGCTCGCCTTGATGAAATCGTAGACGAGACGGTCCACTTCCTTCGTCGTCATGCCCGCCCCTATCCGTTCGCCCACGAAACTGAGACAGTCGCGGACGATCGCGTTGGGTTCGCGCATGAGCGCAATCTCTTGTTCGCTCTTGACAAAGATCATCGTTACTTCAAGAGCTTGTCGAGCTCCGCTTTCACTTCCTCGAACAGCACCTCGGCGGGAGCCTCCGTGCCCGTGAAGTTGAAAATGATGCCCTTTTTCGTGTAGTAGTCGATGAGGGGCGCCGTCTGCTCGTTGTACACGCTCAGACGGGAAGCCACCGTCTCGGGATTGTCGTCCTTGCGCTGGTACAGCTCGCCGCCGCAGCGGGCGCAAGTCGTGACGCCGTTCAATGTGGAGACGTGGTAGCTCTCGCCGCACTCTTTGCAAACTCTTCTGCCGCAGAGACGGTCGAGAAGAAGTTTATGGTCGATATTGATGTTGACCACGCCGTCGATCTTGGCGAACTTGTCGAGCTCCGCCGCCTGATAGAGGTTGCGGGGGAATCCGTCGAGAAGGTAGCCCTTCTTGCAGTCCTCCCACGTCAGACGGTCCTTGACGATCTCGCAGGTCACTTCGTCGGGAACGAGCTCGCCCCTGTCCATATAAGATTTGGCGATGAGCCCGATCTTGGTGCCGTTTTTCAGGTTCGCACGGAAAATATCGCCCGTGGAAATGTGGACGAGACCGTAACGGTCGGAGATCTTGGTCGCCTGCGTGCCCTTGCCTGCTCCGGGCGCGCCGAGAAGAATCAAATTCATAATTTACTCCTTAAAGGGGCCGTCTCATACCCCCTCCGCAGAGGGGTCGGTTACGGGCTTCGCACTTCGCATCGGGGTTTCGCCTCGGCTCCCCCTTTGGGGTCCCCGCAAAAAACCGCAGGGTTTTTGTGGGGTGATTTTTGGGGGAAATACCCTCATACCGAGCGTAGCGAGTGTATCTTTAAGATTCACTCACCCCCTTTGGGGGTTCGGAATGAGGAGAATCGGATTAGGACAATTCGGGGCGCGGGCGACGGGGCGTAGAGATGCACTTCCCTAACCCCTCACGACTTTTTGTTTTGCGCCCTTGCAAAACAAAAAGTGTGAACTTACTTCAAGAACCCTTTATAGTTCTTCATCATGATCTGCGATTGCAGCTGCTTATCGAATTCGAGCGCGACCGAGACAACGATGAGGATACCCGTCGTAGAGAACACGTTGACGAGATTCGCCGTGCCGCTCACGACCGTCGTCCAGCTGAACAGGACGGACGGGATGAACGCGACGAGGGTGAGGAAGATCGCTCCGAACAGCGTGATGCGGTTGTTGATCTTCTTGAGGTATGCAGCCGTGGGCTTCCCGGGGCGGATACCCTGTATGAAGCCGCCGTTGCTCTGGATCTGCTTCGCGACGTCGTCGGGGTTGAACTCGATCTGCGCATAGAAGAATGCGAACGCGAAGATGAGCACGGCGAGCGCGACCGAGTAGATCACGCGCCCGTACCACTGCGGCGAGGACCCGGAGAACCAGATCGCGAGGTTGGTAGCCGCAGACGTGTTGGGCCAGAACAAGCTGATGATCATGGACGGGAAGGACAGGATCGCAAACGCGAAGATGAGAGGCATGACGCCGCTTCCCGTGATCTTCATGGGGATGATGGAGCTCTGCCCGCCGTACATTCTCGTGCCGCGCACCTGCTTCGCGTACTGCACGGGGATCTTGCGTTCCGCAAGGTCGACGTAGACGATCGCGAAGAAGATGATGACCGTGAGCACAAGGAAGATGCCGATGGCGAGGAGGTGCATGGGGCTGTCGGTGAAGATCGCCTTGATCTCCTCGAAGATCTGGAGACCGCCCGTCGAGATGATACCGACGAAGATGATCATCGAGATACCGTTGCCGATCCCGTAGTCGGTGATGCGCTCGCCCAGCCACATGACGAGGCAGGAGCCCGCCGTGTAGACGATGGTCATGTAGATGCCCGCGATCCATAGCGCGCCGGTAGTGCCGATCTGGTTGCCGAAGAACAGGCTCGTGTCGATCGCGCCCTCATTCTGCACCGCAAAGTTGACGATGATGCCGACGGATTGGATGATGGCGAGGATGATGGTCAGGATACGCGTATACAGCGTGATCTTCTTTCTACCCTCTTCGCCCTGTTTCGAAAGATTTTCGAGATACGGGATACCGACCGTGAGCAGCTGGATGATAATGGACGCGTTGATGTAAGGGCCGATCCCGAGCGCGAAGAGCGTGCCGTTCGCGAGCGCGTTACCCGTGATGCCGCTCATCAGCGTGAGGAAATCGTTGCTCAAAATCGCCGTTTCGAACGTACTTCTCGCAAGGCCGGGTACGGGGATGTAGCACCCGAGACGGAAGATGAAGAGGATGAGAAGCGTCATGAGGAGCTTCTTTCTGATATCCTTGTTCCGAAAGGCGTTTTTCAATGTTTCAATCATGGTTTACTCCTTTCATGCGGCGAAAGCACGAATGACGGGAGTCACTGAATGACTTCCGCCGTTCCGCCTGCCGCCTCGATCGCAGACTTGGCCGAGCCGGAGAACTTCGCCGCCTTAACGGTAAGCGCGACTTTGAGTTCGCCGTTGCCGAGGACCTTGAGGCCCACGTTGTTCTTGACTTCCTTCGCAAGGCCGTTGTCGAGGACGAAGCCGTAGTCGACCACGGTGCCCGCGGGGAGGTCGTTGAGTCTGGAGACATTGACAATGACGTACTCCTTCGCCCACTTATTGTGGAAACCGCGCTTCGGGATCCTGCGGGCAAGCGGCATCTGGCCGCCCTCGAAGCCGGGTCTCACCCCGCCGCCCGAACGCGCCCACTGCCCTTTGTGGCCCTTGCCGCTCGTCTTGCCGAGACCGGAACCGATCCCTCTCCCCAAGCGTTTTTGCGATGTTCTTGCTCCCTCTGCGGGAGATATCGTATCAATTCTCATGATTTGTGCTCCTCCTTATACGGTCTCGACCTTCACGAGGTGCGCGACCTTTCTGAGCTGTCCTTGCAGCGTTGCGCTGTCCTCAAAGGTCTTGGCGGAGCGGATCTTTTTGAGACCGAGCGCGGCGACCGTGTCCTTCACGGACTTCACTTCGCCGATCGGGCTCTTTACAAGCGTGACTTTGACCATGCTCTACCCCTCCTTAGCCCACGATCTCTTCGACGGACTTGCCGCGAAGGCCCGCGATCTCTTCGGCCGTCTTGAGCTCCGCGAGACCCGCGATCGTTGCCTTGATGCAGTTGATCGGGTTCTGCGTGCCGTGCGACTTCGTTCTGATGTTCTTGATGCCCGCGCACTCCATGACGGCACGCACGGGGCCGCCCGCGATGACGCCGGTACCTTCGGCGGCGGGGAGCATGAGCACCGCACCCTTGCCGAACTTGCCGAGCACTTCGTGGGGGATCGTCGTATCGACGACGGAGACCTTGAACATGGCCTTCTTCGCCGCCTGCGTCGCCTTTTCGATCGCTTCGGGAACTTCCTTCGACTTGCCCGTGCCGTAGCCCACTCTGCCCGCACCGTCGCCGACGACGACAAGCGCCGCAAAGCGCATGTTCTTGCCGCCCTTGACCGTCTTGCTCACGCGGTTGATCTGAATGGTCTTCTTGATGAGGCCGTCGTTTTCTTCCTGTCTTCTCTGAGGTCTGTTTTCTCTTGCCATAACCCTCTCTCCTATCAGAATTCAAGTCCGGCTTCGCGGGCTCCGTCTGCGATCGCCTGCACGCGGCCCGTGTAGTTGTAGCCGCCGCGGTCGAACACGACCGAGGAGATCCCTTTCTCCTTCGCGCGTTCGCCTGCGATCTTGCCGACGATCTTCGCCGCTTCCGTCTTCTTCTTGCCTGCGACTTCCCCTTTCACGCTCTTTTCGAGGGTGGAAGCGGAGGCAAGGGTGACGCCGTTGACGTCGTCGATGAACTGAACGTAGATATTCTTCGAGCTTCTGTAAACGGAGAGACGGGGACGCTCGGGCGTGCCGGAAACGAGCTTCCGTACGCGCGCATGGCGGCGTTGTCTGACCGCATTTTTATCAATTCTTGTTATCATGATTTACGCTCCTTTACTTCTTGCCCTTGCCGGACGTCTTGCCTTCCTTATGCTCGACATGCTCGCCCTTGTAGCGGATGCCGTAGCCGTGGTAGGGCTCGGGCGTTCTGTACGCACGAAGGTCCGCCGCGACCTGCCCGACGAGGACCTTGTCGATCCCGCTGACGGTGATCTCCGTCGCCGAGGGGCACGCGAGCGTGATCCCTTCGGGTGCGGTGTGTTCGACGGGGTGCGAAAAGCCGATGTTCATCACGAGCTTGTTGCCCTGCATCTGTGCCTTCCAGCCGACGCCCTTGATCTCGAGCGAGCGGACGAAACCCTCGGAAACGCCCTTGACCATGTCCGCGATGAGAGCGCGGTAGAGGCCGTGGCGGGCATTCGTCTCCTTGAGGTCGTCGAGCGCGACAACGTGCACTTCCGCGCCCTCGTTCTTCACGCCGATGTTGCCCTTGATCTCACGCGTAAGGGTGCCTTTCGGACCCTTGACGGTGACGACGCCGTCCTCGAAAGAGACGGTGACGCCTGCGGGAACTGCGATTACCTTTTTACCGATTCTCGACATATTTCCCTCCTTACCAGACGAAGCAGAGCACTTCGCCGCCGACGTTCTGCGCCTTCGCCTGCTTATCCGTCATGACGCCCTTGTTCGTGGAGACGATGGCAGTGCCGTAGCCGCCGAGGACTTTGGGCATCTTCTGTGCGCCGCTGTATGTGCGGAGACCGGGCTTCGAGACGCGTTGAAGGCCGCCGATGACCGATTTCCCGTTGTTGTATTTGAGCGTGACGACGATCGCGCCCTCGTGCTCGTTTTCCTTGAATTCCACGCCCGAGACATACCCCTCGTCGAGGAGAATGTTCGCGATGGCCTTCTTCATGTTGGAAGCGGGGATCTCCACCGTCTCCTTCTTGACCATGAGCGCGTTTCTGATTCTTGTGAGCATATCTGCGATAGGATCTGTCATTTCTTGCCTCCTTACCAGCTCGACTTCTTCACGCCGGGGATCTGCCCCTTGTAGGCAAGCTCTCTGAAGCAGATACGGCAGACGCCGTATTTTCTGAGCACCGCGTGAGGTCTGCCGCAGATCGAGCAGCGCGTGTAGGCGCGCGTCGAAAACTTCGGCGTTCTTTGCTGTTTATTGATCATTGATTTCTTAGCCATAACCCGTTCTCCTTACTTCTTGAAAGGCATGCCGAGTGCCTTCAAAAGCTCTCTCGCTTCCTCATCGGTGTTGGCGGTCGTGACGATCACGACGTCCATGCCGCGGATCTTCTCCACCTGATCGTAGGTGATCTCGGGGAAGATCAGCTGTTCCTTGAGGCCGAGCGCGTAGTTGCCCCTGCCGTCGAACGCCTTGTCCGACACGCCGCGGAAGTCGCGCACGCGGGGAAGTGCGATGGAGACGAGCTTATCGTAGAAATCGTACATCCTTCTGCCGCGGAGCGTCACCTTGAGGCCGATATTCATGCCCTCGCGGAGCTTGAAGTTTGCGACCGACTTGGTTGCCTTGCGGTAGATGGGCTTCTGCCCGGTGATGAGCGCGAGCTCTTTTTCCACCGTCTGCATCGATTTCTGGTTGTCCTTGATGTCGCCGAGGCCCGTGTTGATCACGATCTTTTCGATCTTGGGGACCTGCATCACCGTGGTGTAGCCGAACTTCTTCATGAGGTACGGCACGACTTCGGTCTCGTACTGTACCCTCACTCTGCTCGGCCCTGCGGGGGCCGCGGGCGTCGCAGTTGCTTTCTTTGCCGTTTTCTTATCTGCCATGACCTGACCTCCCGATTATTCCTCAGCCTTCTGGCTGCGCTTTCTCGTGCGCTTCTTGGGCGCTTCTTCAGCTGCGGGCGCTTCGCTCTTCGCGTTTTTCACCTTCTTTGCGAACGCCTTGTCGAGGGACGCGCCGCACCCCTTCACGCCGCCGTGGATGCGCACCTTCTTGCCGTCGACCACCGTGTGGTAGACGCGGGTGGGCTTCCCGCAGGAAGGGCACACGATCTCCACGTTGGAGACGTCGATGGGAGCCTCTTCGGTGACGATGCGGCTCGTCTCGTTCGCCTTCCTTGCCTTTTCGTGCTTGTGGACGATATTCACGCCCTCGACGATGACCTTGCCTTCCTTCGGCTGGGTCTTGAGGACCTTGCCCTGCTTGCCCTTGTATTTGCCCGTAATGACGAGTACGTTATCGTTGACTTTGATATCCATGTGCGGGCCTCCTTACAATACCTCGGGAGCGAGGGAGATGATACGCATGTAATCCTTCTCTCTGAGCTCTCTCGCGATCGGCCCAAAGATACGCGTACCTTTGGGTTGTTTCTGCGCGTCGATGATGACCGCCGCATTGTCGTCGAAGCGGATATAGGTGCCGTCGGGACGGCGGATGCCCTTCGCGCTGCGCACGATGACGGCCTTTACGACGTCCCCTTTCTTCACGGACCCGCCGGGGTTCGCGGTCTTGACGGAGGCGACGATGACGTCGCCGATGTTGCCGCTCCTTCTGAAACTGCCGCCGAGCACGCGGATGCACATGATCTCCTTCGCACCCGAATTGTCGGCAACTTTGAGTCTGGTCTGAGGTTGAATCATAATCTCTTCTGCCTCCTCTTACTTCGCCTTCTCGACAATGTCGGCGACCCGCCAATTCTTGTCCTTCGAAAGCTTCCTCGTCTCGACGATGCGCACCTTGTCGCCCACGCCGCACTCGTTGAGTTCGTCGTGCGCCTTGAATTTCTTCGTGCGCGTGATCGTCTTTTTATACACAGGGTGCTTTGCCTTGTCCGTGACGGCGACGACCACCGTCTTATCCATCTTGTCGGAGACAACGACCCCGACTCTCTCTTTTCTAAGATTTCTTTCCATGATGCTGCCTCCTTACGCCTTCGCCTTGCGCGCGCGGATCTCGGTGTTGACTCTCGCGATGTCCCGCTTGCACGTTCTGATCGAAACGGGATTCTCGAGCTGCCCGCTCGCGTGGCGGAAACGGAGATTGAAAAGTTCGCTCTTGAGATCTTTGAGCTTCTTCTCAAGCTCGACGTCGGTCATGCTCTTGACTTCATTCCCTTTCATCACGCTTCACCGCCTTCTACCGGATTCTCGGCGGCGGGTGCCGCCCCTTCTTTCTTGATAAACTTGCACTTGATGGGGAGCTTGTGGGAGGCGAGACGCATTGCCTCGCGCGCCACGTCCTCGGGCACGCCCGCCATTTCGAACATCACTCTGCCCGGCTTGACCACCGCGACCCAGAACTCGACCGCGCCTTTACCGGAACCCATACGGGCTTCTGCGGGGTGACGGGTGATGGGCTTGTGGGGGAAAATATCAATCCATACTTTGCCGCCGCGCTTGATGAAACGGGTCATTGCGATACGGGCGGCTTCGATCTGGTTGGACTTGATCCAGCCCGCCTCTTCGGCGACGAGGCCGTAATCGCCGTACGCGATCTTGTTGCCCTTATGCGCGGCCCCTTTCAGGCTGCCGCGGTGCTGTTTTCTTCTCTTCACTCTCTTCGGGATTAACATTATCTGCCTCCTTCCGGCTTCTTCGGGGCTTTGAGAACGTCGCCCTTGTAGACCCAGCACTTCACGCCGATCATGCCGAACGTGGTGTGCGCTTCCGCGAAACCGTACTCGATGTCCGCGCGGAGCGTTTGAAGAGGGATAGACCCCTCGCTGTAATGCTCCGTGCCCGCGATCTCACGGCCGTCGAGACGGCCCGAGACCTGCATCTTGACGCCCTTGACGCCTGCGCGCATCGTCTTGCCGATCGCCTGCTTCATCGCCCTCCTGAAAGAGGTGCGCTTCTCGAGCTGGGCGGCAACGCCCTCCGCTACGAGCTGCGCGTCCGCGTCGGGCTTGCGCACTTCGGTCACGTTGATGCTCACCTGCTTGCCCTTCGTGAGCTTCGCAAGGTCCTTTTTGATGACTTCGATCTCCGAGCCCGCCTTGCCGATGAGAACGCCGGGGCGGCCCGTGTGGATGGTGACGACGATCTTGCCCGCCGCCCTCTCGATGGTGATGCGGGAGATCGCTGCCGCGTAATATTTCTTTTTGAGGAAGGTGCGGATGGCGTGGTCTTCCTTGAGATACACGCTGAACTCCTTCTTATCGGCGTACCATTGCGTATCCCAACCCTTATTGATCCCGACTCTGAGGCCGTGAGGATTTACTTTCTGTCCCATTACAGTTCTCCCTCCGCTTTGTTCACGTCAAGAATGACGGTGATGTGGCTCGTTCTCTTGAGGATCGCGTGCCCTCTGCCCTTGCTGACGGGCTGCATGCGTTTGAGGCTCGTGCCGCCGTTCGCATAGCACTCCGCGACGAACAGATCTCCTCTGTCCATCCCGCGGTTGTGCTCCGCGTTCGCGACCGCGCTCATGAGCACCTTTCTCGTGGGCGCCGCGCCGCCGTTCGGGAGGTTCGCGAGGATCGCGTCTGCCTCCGCCACCGACTTCCCGCGGATGAGGGCGAGCACCGTTCTCACCTTGTAGGGAGAAACTCTGATATATTTTGCGACCGCGTAAGGACGTTTTTCTCTCTTTTCCTCAACTCTTGCGGCCTTTTTCTTCATATTACCTGCCATTTCTCTCCTCCTTACTTCCCGGGCGAAGTGCTCTTTGCCGTGTGGCCTCTGAACGTTCTCGTGGGAGCGAACTCACCGAGCTTGCAGCCCACCATATCCTCGGTAATATAGACGGGAACATGCTTCCTCCCGTCGTACACGGCGATCGTATGACCGACCATCTGAGGGAAGATCGTCGACGCTCTCGACCAAGTCTTGAGCACCTTCTTTTCGTTTGCCTCGTTCATCGCCTCGATCCTCGCAAGGAGCTTCGCTTCGACGTAAGGCCCTTTCTTGATACTTCTCGACATCTTTCAATTCCCTCCTTTAATTGATCCTCTTAAGGATGAACTTGCTCGTGGGATTCTTCTTCTTTCTCGTCTTGTAGCCGAGCGCGGGCTTGCCCCACGGCGTCTCGGGCCCTGCATGGCCGACGGGAGATTTGCCTTCGCCGCCGCCGTGAGGGTGGTCGTTCGGGTTCATGACGGAACCGCGGACGGTGGGACGGGTGCCGAGGTGGCGGGTCTTGCCGGCCTTGCCGATGCGGATGATCTCATGCTCGACGTTGCCGACCTGACCGATGGTCGCACGGCAGGTGACGGGGATGAGGCGCATTTCGCCCGAGGGCATGCGGATGGTCGCATACTGCCCCTCGCGCGCCATGATCTGCGCGGCGATGCCCGCCGCTCTCGCGATCTGTCCGCCGCGGCCCGGCTTCATCTCGATGTTGTGCACCATCGTGCCGACGGGAATGTCCGAAAGAGGGAGCGCGTTGCCGACCTTGATGTCTGCGCCCGCGCCGCTCACGACCTTGTCGCCCACGTTCAGTCCGATGGGAGCGAGAATGTATCTCTTCTCGCCGTCGGCGTACACGAGGAGCGCGATGTTCGCGCTGCGGTTGGGATCGTATTGGATGGATTTGACCGTCGCGGGGATCCCGTCCTTATTGCGCTTGTAGTCGATGATGCGGTATTTGCGCTTGTTGCCGCCGCCGATGTGACGCACGGTGATGCGGCCCGCGCTGTTTCTGCCGCCCGACTTTCTCTGGTCCTCGAGGAGGGAACGCTCGGGTTTCGCTTTGGAAATCTCGCCGTACTGCGGGACCGTCATCAGGCGGCGCGCAGGCGAGGTCGGTTTATATCTCTTGACTGCCATTTCTCTTTCCCTCCATTATTGAAGCGCATCGAAGAACGCGATCGGCTTGGATTTCTCCGTGAGCTGGACGATCGCCTTTTTCGTGGTGGGCGTGTACCCTTCGTTGCGGCCCATTCTCTTGAGCTTGCCGCGGCGGGTGGACGTGTTGACGCTCTGGACCTGCACGCCGAACATCTTTTCGACGGCGATCTTGATCTGCGTCTTGTTTGCCGACTTCGGCACGACGAACGTGTACTTCTTGCCGTACGACGTTCTGTCCGACTTGCCCGTTTCATCGGGCTGCAAGCCGTCCGTCGCCTTCTCGGTGAGGACGGGCTTCAAAATGATATCTTCGGGCGTCATTAGCAATAGACCTCCTCAAGCTTTTTGACCGAGCCCTTCGTCAGCACAACGACGGCGTTTGCGACGATCTCGTAGGTGTTGATCTCTTCGACGGAGATCGTGGAGAGGGTGGGAAGGTTGCGCGCCGCGAGGACGACGTCGCTGTCCGCTTCGTCCATGACGACCACGGTGCGCTTCTCGAGTTTGAGAGCCTTTCTGAATGCCTCCATCTCCTTCGTCTTGGGCGCGTTCACTTTGAGCTCGTCCACGACGATGAGCTCGCCGTCCGCGACCTTCTTGGAGAGGGCGGAAAGCAGCGCGCCCCGCCTTGCGGCCACGTTCATCTTCTTGGAGAAGTCGCGGCTCTTGGGTGCGAACACGACGCCGCCCTTCGTCCACTGGGGAGCCCTGATGGAACCCTGCCGCGCACGGCCCGTGCCCTTCTGGCGCCACGGCTTCACGCCGCCGCCCCGCACTTCCGTTCTGGTGAGCGTGGACTTCGTCCCCTGACGCTGGTTGGCAAGGTAGGTGACGACCGCCTGATGGATGAGCGGTTCGTTGTATTCGACGCCGAAGAGCCCGTCGTCCACTTCGAGCGTACCGACCTCCGCGCCTTTCATGTTATATACTTTTACGTTGACCATTTCTGCGCCTCCTTACTTCGCGTGTTTGACGCTCGACTTGAGCGTTACGACGCTGCCCCTCGGCCCGGGGATCGACCCCTTGAGGAGAATGGCGTTTCTCGCCACGTCTACGCGCACGACCTCGAGGTTCTGCACGGTGACGTTCTCAACGCCGTATTGGCCTGCGAGATGCTTGTGCTTGAACACGCGGGAGGGATCGGAGATCGACCCCATAGAGCCGGGCTCCCTGTGTACGGGGCCGACGCCGTGCGTCTCTTTGAGGCGGTGCTGGTTCCAGCGCTTGATGACGCCGGTGTAACCGTGACCCTTCGTGAGGCCGCTCACGTCGACGCGGTCGCCCTCCGCAAAGATGTCTGCCTTCACAAGGTCGCCGACCTTGAAGTTGTAGCCTTCGAGCCCCTTCACCTCTTTCAGCACCTTGCAGGGCTTGACCCCCGCCTTTTTGAACTGTCCGAGTTCGGGCTTCGTGAGCGCTTTTTCCTTCGCCTCGATGAATCCGAGCTTGAGAGCCGAATAGCCGTCCGTCTCCTCCGTCTTGACCTGCACGACGGGGCAAGGACCCGCTTCGACGACTGTGACGGGGATCACTTTCCCGTCCTCCGCAAAGATCTGCGTCATGCCGATCTTGCGTGCGATGATTGCTTTACTCATAACAGATTAAAGTTCACTCCTTCTACTTTTATTTGTGAATACCGTGGGACCACAGTATTGCAACGGCTTTTTGACCCTTACAGCTTGACCTTGATGTCGACGCCTGCGGGGAGGTGGATGCTGTCGAGAAGTTTCGCGTTGGGGGAGTAGATGTCGATGATGCGCTTGTAGGTGCGCAGCTCGAACTGCTCGCGCGAATCCTTGTCTTTGTGCGGGCTGCGGAGAATGGTCACGATCTCGCGCTCCGTGGGAAGCGGGATGGGACCGGAGATCTTCGCGCCGCCCTTTTGCATCGTCTCAACGATGCGGCTCGCGGCCTGATCGACGAGCTCGTGGTCATACGCGCTCAGTTTGATCCTGATTTTCTGACTTGCCATTGTGTTTCACTCCTTATACGAACTTTGTTACTTGTGTCAACGCATCCGTGCGTGTCGAGGTCTGCCCATCAAAAAAACACTCGTTTTGCGGTGTTTTCTCGCAAAAGCCTCGGTTCGTCGCAGGGATCGATGCCCCGCATTTGTCCACGGAAATTATCTGCCGAGGGGCTTTCTCGCCTCGATTTTTCAGTAACTTCCCGCTTCAACCCTACACGCGCCATGATGACAGCGCAAAAGACGCCGCAATGACACAGCTTAGTTATGGTACCATAAAGTCAACCGGCTTGTCAACCGTTTGGCGAACCTTTTTTGAATTTTTTTTCGCGTTTTTCGGTTTTTTTTGTCGGAGGGCGGCGAATGCTGTCCGTCCGTTCCCCGCGCACCCTAACGCGCGCGTACATATAAATATATCATAGCACGCGCAAGCCGCTCTGTGGGCAACATTCAATATCTTGTAGAAAGGGCTCCTTCCGCGGGCGGGAGCGGAAGAAGCTTTTCCGCCGCGCGCAGAAGGCGTTCTTGCGGGGCCTTTCGGGGCGTCCGTGAGGGCAGACCGCGGACATGGGTATGCCGTTTTCGGTCAAATGGCGCTTTCGGGCGGGTCTATTTTGAGCCTTCCGCCGTTTTTTGCGCAAAAATTTCGCGCGGGGGCTTCGAAGCGTTTGACAAACGCGGGCGCGCGTGATAGAATAACAGCCGTTGTAAACACGACAGACAAAAAGAAGTGCGCTTTATGATTGTTTCCGTCTCCGTTTTTGCGGTCACATGCCTTTTGATGATCCTCTCCGTGCTCTTCTTCCCCGCGATCAGGCTCGGAAAGGTGCGCGTCTCCACCTATTGGGTGATCACCCTGCTCGGCGCGGCCGTCATGCTCCTCACGGGGCCCGTTCCGTTCTCCGCGGTGTGGAAGGACCTCGTCGCCGACACGGCCGTCAACCCGCTCAAGATCCTCGCGCTCTTCCTTTCGATGACGGTGCTCTCCGTCTTTCTCGACGAACTCGGCTTTTTCCGTTTTCTCGCGAGTTTTGCCCTCCGCCATGCGCACAAGGGGCAAGCGGTCCTCTTCTTTTCGCTGTACGCCGTGGTGTCGGTGCTCACCGTTTTCACCTCGAACGACATCATCATCCTCTCGTTCACCCCCTTCCTCTGCTATTTCGCGAAGAACGCGGAGATCGACCCCGTCCCCTACCTCGCGGCGGAATTTGTGGCGGCGAACACATGGAGCATGGCGCTCCTCATCGGCAACCCGACGAATATTTATCTCGCGACGGCGCTCGGGATCGACTTCTTCTCCTATCTGAAAGTCAGTATTTTGCCCACGTTCGCGGCGGGGCTCGTCTCCCTTCCCCTGCTCTATCTCCTCTTCCGAAAACAGCTCAAAAAGCCGCTCGGAGGGCACACCGAACGGGTACGGGTGGAGGATAAACTGCAACTTGCGGTCGGGATCGTCCACCTCGCCGTCTGTACCGTGCTCCTTGCGGCGGGGTCGTACATCGGGCTCGAAATGTGGCTCGTCGCGGTGGTCTGCGCGGGCTCCCTCTTCGTATGCACCCTCGTCATCTCCGCCGTCCGCCGCAAAAAGCCGAGAGAATTGCTCGGCTGTCTCAGACGCGCGCCCTATCCCCTCGTCCCGTTCGTCCTCTCCATGTTCGCCATGATCTCCGTCCTCACCGAGGAGGGCGCGACGGCATATATCGCGACTGCGCTGGGCGATTCCCTCGGGATCCTCAAATACGGGACCCTCTCTTTCCTCGCCTCGAACGTGATCAACAACATCCCCATGAGCGTGCTGTTTTCTTCGATCTTGACCGCGGGCGGGCATACCATGTCCGTGGGTGCGGTGTTCGCGACCGTGATCGGCTCCAATCTCGGCGCGCTGTTTACGCCCATCGGCGCGCTCGCCGGGATCATGTGGAGCACGATGCTCAAAGAAAACGGGGTGAAGTTCGGCTATCTGCAATTTCTCAAACTCGGCGCGGCGGTCGCTGTCCCCGCCCTTGCCGCTTCCCTCCTCGCCCTATGGGCGGTGACCGCTTGGATACTTTGATTCGGAAATAGAAAGACGCCGACGGCGAAATCGCCGTCGGCGTCTTATTTTTTTGTCCGCTTATTTGCTCATGCCTTCCTGCACGGCGACTGCAACGGCGACGGTCGCGCCGACCATCGGGTTGTTCCCCATGCCGATGAGCCCCATCATCTCGACGTGCGCGGGAACGGAGGAAGAACCTGCGAACTGCGCGTCGGAGTGCATCCTGCCCATCGTATCCGTCATGCCGTAGCTCGAAGGGCCCGCGGCCATGTTGTCGGGGTGGAGCGTTCTGCCCGTGCCGCCGCCCGACGCCACGGAGAAATACGCGACGCCGTTTTCGACGCACCACTTCTTATAGGTGCCCGCAACGGGGTGCTGGAAGCGCGTGGGATTGGTGGAGTTGCCCGTGATGGAAACGCCGACCTTCTCGAGCTTCATGATGGCGACGCCCTCGGGAACGTTGTCCGCGCCGTAGCAGTTGACTTTGGCGCGCGGGCCGTCCGAATAGGCGATGCGGTTCGTGACCTTCACCGTCTCCGTGTAGGGGTCGAACTCCGTCTCGCAATAGGTGAAGCCGTTGATGCGGGAGATGATCATCGCCGCGTCCTTGCCGAGCCCGTTGAGAATGACGCGGAGTTGGTTGGTCCTGACCTTGTTCGCGTTCATCGCGATGGAGATCGCGCCCTCCGCCGCCGCGAAGGACTCGTGCCCCGCGAGGAAGCAGAAGCACTCGGTCTCCTCGGAGAGGAGCATCTTGCCGAGGTTGCCGTGCCCGAGGCCGACTTTGCGGTTCTCCGCGACGGACCCGGGGATGCAGAAGGCCTGCAAGCCGATCCCGATGGCGGCAGCCGCGTCCGCAGCCTTCACGCACCCTTTCTTGATGGCGATCGCCGCGCCCACCGTGTACGCCCAGACGGCGTTCTCGAAGCAGATGGGCTGGGTGCCGCGCACGAGCTTGTCGCAGTCGACACCCTTCGCAAGGCAAATGTCGCGGCATTCCTCAACCGAGCCGATGCCGTACTCCGCGAGAACTTTGGAAATTTTTTCGATCCTTCTTTCATAACCTTCAAACAGAGCCATGTTGCACCTCCTTATTCCTTACGAGGGTCGATGTACTTCACCGCGCCCTGTTCTTTGGCGAATCTGCCGTAGTGGCCGAGAGCCTTCTCCCACGCCTCGTTGGGGGTGAGACCCTTCTTGACGAAGTCGGTCATCTTGCCGAGGGAGACGAATTCGTAGCCGATCACCTGATCGTCTTTATCGAGCGCGAGACGGGTGACGTAGCCCTCCGCCATCTCGAGATAGCGGACTCCCTTCGCCGCAGTCCCGTACATGGTACCCACCTGCGACCTCAATCCCTTGCCGAGATCTTCGAGCCCCGCACCGACGACGAGCCCGTCGTCCGAGAACGCGGACTGCGTTCTGCCGTACACGATCTGCAGGAACAGCTCGCGCATCGCGGTGTTGATCGCGTCGCACACGAGGTCGGTGTTGAGCGCTTCGAGAATGGTCTTGTGGGGAAGGATCTCCGCCGCCATCGCAGCGGAATGGGTCATGCCCGAACAGCCGATCGTCTCGATGAGAGCCTCCTGTATGACGCCGCCCTTGACGTTGAGGGTGAGCTTGCATGCGCCCTGCTGCGGCGCGCACCAGCCGATGCCGTGCGTGAAGCCGCTGATGTCCGTGATCTGCTTGGCGCAGACCCACTTCCCCTCCTCGGGAATGGGTGCGGGATCGTGCTTCGGTCCCTTCGCCACGCAAATCATCTCTTCCACTTCGCGTGAATATTGCATATCAATTCCTCCATGATCCCCCTTCGGGGGTGATCCCAAACGTTATTTTACCATATTTTCCATCGGATGACAAGAGTTTTGGGCATACGAACCGAACTTTTCCGCTGCGGAAAAGCCGCGCGGCGAGAGCCGCCGTTTTGCGGAAAACTCAAAATTCGATGTGTTCGACGTCTTTTCTCGAAGATCTTCTGTAGAAGATCGCCTTTCTGCCGATCACGGCGACGAGTTCGGCGCGCAGAAGATCGGCAAGATTTTCGGCGAGATTGCCTGCGTCCTCCCCCGCCGCGGGGAGAAGGGTGACTTTGACGAGTTCGCGGGCTTCGAGCGCGTCCGAAAGGAACGCCACAAGGTTTTCGCTCACGCCCTCCTTGCCGACCTGTCCGACGGGTCTCATCGTCGACGCTTTCGAGCGCAGCGCCGCGCGCTGTTTGGATGTAAACATATCAATTCTCCTTTTAGGCTTCCCTCTCGGGGAGCTATACTTTGCAATATATGAGGGCATCCACCGTTTAGGCTTCCCCCCTCGGGGGGAAGCTCCGCTTCGCGGTGATGAGGGGCACTTTTTATTTCCCCTCATTCGTCACGGCTGCGCCGCGACACCTTCCCCCCACGGGGGGAAGGCTTGGTTGTATGAGGACTTTTTATTTCCCCTCATCCGTCACGGCTACGCCGCGACACCTTCCCCCCTCGGGGGGAAGGCTTAATGGGCTTTATTGCTCTATCCCTAAATAATTCAAAATATCTTGGCAGACGCCTTGAAAATTCCGTTTGAGTTCCAAATTGCTGTATCGTTTGACGGTAAATCCCAATGACGAAAAAAACTCGTCGCGCTCTTTATCGTACTTTTCTTGTCGCTCTTCGTAGTGTTGCGAACCGTCTAATTCGACCACCAACCGCGCAGATGGACAGTAAAAGTCGACGACATATCTACCGATCGGTTTTTGTCTGTAAAACTGTACGGACAAATGCTTCAGAAAATCATACCACAGCTTCTTCTCTTCTTGCGTCATATTGGTGCGGAGAGAACGGGACAAATTTCGATTGTCGGGATTATAGTATTTCACCCTTTCTCCTTTCCGGCTTACTCCCTCGGAGCTTGCCCGCGATGTATGAGGGGCACTTTTTATTTCCCCTCATTCGTCACGGCTGCGCCGCGACACCTTCCCCCCACGGGGGGAAGGCTTGGTTGTATGAGAACTTTTTATTTCCCCTCATCCGTCACGGCTGCGCCGTGCCACCTTCCCCCACGGGGGGAAGGCTTAAATGACGTATTCAAATTCGACGTCGCCGACGACGACGGTGTCGCCCGCCTTGCAGCCCATCTTTTCGAGCTCCTTGAATACCCCGCGCAGTTTCAAAACGCGCTGGAAGTAATTCATCGAATCGGGGTTGTTCAAGACCACGTTGCGGCATAGCATGTCCACGAGCCCCCCCACGACGACGTATGCGCCGTTCTCGTCGGCGAAGATCTCGAACTGCGTGTTGTCCTCCGTCTCGAAGGCAAATTCGTCGGACGGGATGCGTTCGGCGGGAGGCAGCTCCCGCAGTTTTTCCGCGAGCCGCATGACGAGCTCCTCCTTGCCCGTGCCCTTGACGGCGCACAGTTCGAAGATCTCGAACTTTTTGCCGTATTTCCTTTTGAACTTCTTGATATTCTCCTCCGCGCCCGCAATGTCGCACTTGTTGAGCGCGACGAACATGGGCAGCGAAGCGAGTTTTTCCGAATACGCTTTCAGTTCCGCGTTGATCGTCTCGAAGTCTTTCAAAGGGTCCCTTCCCTCCACGCCCGAGACGTCGACGACGTGGCACAGAAGCCTCGTCCTCTCGATATGGCGGAGGAAGTCGTGCCCGAGCCCCGCGCCCTCCGCCGCGCCCTCGATGAGCCCGGGGATGTCCGCCGCGATAAAGCTCTCGTCGTAATACTTCACCACGCCGAGATTGGGGGACAGGGTGGTGAAATGGTAGTCGGCGATCTTCGGCTTCGCCGCCGAGATCTTGGAGAGAAGAGTGCTCTTGCCCACGTTGGGGAACCCGACGAGCCCGACGTCTGCGATCACCTTCATCTCGAGAATGACGGCATGGGGTTTCGTCGCCTGCCCCTTTTGGGCGAAGTTGGGGGCATGGCGGCGCGCCGTGGTAAAGCGGACATTCCCCTTTCCGCCCCTTCCGCCCGTGAGGACGGTGTGCCGCTCGCCGTGCTCGTACACGTCGCAGATGATCTTGCCCGTCTCCATGTCGCGCAGAAGGGTGCCGCAGGGAACTTTGACGACGATGTCCGCCCCCCGCTTCCCGAAGCATTGGTTGGTGCCGCCGCGCTCGCCGTTTCCCGCAAAATATTTCGCCGTATAGCGGAAGGACAAGAGGTCGTGCATGTTCTTATCGCCGACGAAGATCACATCTCCGCCGTTGCCGCCGTCCCCCCCGTCGGGACCGCACGCGGGCTTGCCCTTGTACGCCTTGAAGGAGTTCATGCCGTCGCCGCCGTCCCCCGCCTTGATCGTGATCTTGACCCGATCGGTAAAACCGTTTGTACTCATGCGTTCAGTATAGCAGATTTTTGCACGCTTGGCAAGAAGTTTTGGATACAAAAAGCCGCGGCCGATTTCTCGGCCGCGGCAAAACCATTTTAATGCTCCACCAAAATTTTACAGATAGAGATGCGACAGATCGGGATAGATGATCTCCGCCCAAAAATTTCTCATACGCCAGCCGACATGCCACGTATCCGCATTTACACTGGGCTTGATCGCCCCCTCCTTATCCGTTCCCAAAGCAGTATACAGCATCCCGTTCTGAACGGTGAGCGTGATCCCGAAGTCACACGCCGTGTAATTGGTATTGACCCCGCCCTTTCCGTGGTCTGCAAGACACTTCCCGAGGAAGTAAGCGTCACTGACGACTTCTTGTGAGTAAAAATAGAAATGCTCCTTTGTGTTATAGATCGGAGCGATAGAGTTTCTCTCCGTCTCATGGCGAAACTCGGCGTGGAACTTGAGTTCCACCGTGACGGGCTTCGTCCAATTCAACTCCGGAACGATCTCGGGGAAGTTGATATAATAACTGGATTTCAACTGCGGAGCTTTACTGTAAATGAGGCTACTTGTATCCTCGCCGTCCAAAAACACCGTCTTGGTTGTTTTCGCGGCATACCATCCTGCCTTCAACGATGTCCCAACCGCAGGCATCGTTGCCTTTTCGAATTTCTCTTTCCCTTCGGTATACCAACCGCCAAAGATGTAACCCTCGCGTGAAGGAATAGGGAGCGAGATCGTCGTACCCGCGGCCTCAGAGAGCTCGTCGACCGTTTCTCCGCCATTGCTGTCAAACACGATCTTTGCCTGCCATTTTGCGCGGAGCGATGCTCCTTCCTCGGGCATGGTATCTATGTTTGCCGTCTTTCCATCGGAATATTCCCATCCCATGAACCGATAGAGCGGACGAATCGGAGTAGGCAACTCCACAGGATCACCCGCCCGTGCTACAACGGGAGCAAGTGCTTCCCCGCCGTTACTATCCAACTGAATGACGGGTGCCCATTCGAGTGCATAGAGCGTAGTGTCCTCTTCGATCTTTCCCGTAAAGGGTGTTCCGTTCTCTTGCTTGGACCACGTCAAGACGGCGCATCCCTGCGCATCCCGCGTTTGATAGACAAGATCTCGGACGTCGGTCCCATATTCTGCCGTAATCGTCTCATCGGTTTTTCCTTCCCCGAATTTTAATGTGATCTGATAGGTATCCCACGAAAATCCCGCATACAGGTACACAAATTCCGTGTTTGCCGTGATGGGAAGGTTTGTTTCATTTACTTTTGCACGCGCGGGCAAGACGCCGCGTTTGTCTGCAATTTGGATTCCCTCTCTCTCCTCCTCTGTATACCACCCAGAAAAGGTGCGATGAGGTGCCGTCAATTGCGTGGGAAGTGCGGGTAATTCCTCGTCATAGCTAATCTTTTGAGAACGCAGGAACTCCCCCGTGACATCTTCATCTGCTTCGAGAATCAAAGTGTATTGCTTGGGTGTAAACTGCGGATAAAGGACAAGGCTTTCTTTCCCCGTGAAGGGAGCAAGTGATGCACCGCTCTTATTTACATACTGCACTCCCCCGCTCTCCGCGTCAAAAAGCCCTTCAAATACATAGCCAAACCGCTCGGGAACATTTTCGAGCGTATACGGCATGCCCTCTGTCACTTGTAATTGATGCGTTCCCGCGCCGTCTGTATATTGAATGACAAAAGTTTTCGGCGTGTGTCCGCCAAACGAACCGCACCCAGAGAGAGCCAACATTGCCGCGAATGTAAACGCGAAGGCCGATACCCACATTTTTTTCTTCATTGTTTTCTCCTTTAATAGCTTGCTGCTATATTTTGATTAAAGTTTATAACGATTTGCTATAATTGTCAAGAGATTTCGGAGGGAATATGCAAATTTTCTGTCAACGATTGAAGGAATCACGCCTAAGCGTCGGAATGACGCAACGGCAAATCGCTGACGCACTCTCCATTGCCCAACCCTCCTATATCCGTTATGAAAACGGTTCTTCAGAACCGACGCTTGAAAACCTTGTAAAAATCGCCGACATTTTGGACGTCTCCGTTGATTTCTTGCTTGGCCGCAAAGAATATTGACGATCTTATGCGCGCTTGCAAATATTTCTTCAGATGCGCATCTCCATATAACATTTTTCGTCTGACAAGAAAGCAGGGAAATAATTTCCCCGCTTTTTTTCAAAAACACTTGACAAGGATACTTGGCAGTGGTACAGTATATCTGCCAAGCGTACTTGGCAAAGGAGGCCTTCTATGGAAGAGGACGAAAGGACCGCGCAGGAAGCGGGCGACAAGACCCCGCAAGAGAGCGTGCAGGAAGCGGGCGAAGAAGCGCGGCAAGACGGACGGGAGCTCTCGCGGGAGGAGATCCTCTCGCGGGCGAAGAGGGAGAACGCGAACGGCGACGAGCGGCAGCGGTCGCAGATGCAGTGGGCGAACTATGCGGGATTCATCGCCACGGAGCTCGCCTGCATTATCGTCATGTTCTCAAAAATTTTCATGAGCGACGAATTTACGCCCGAGTTCTTCTGCATTATGTTTACGGGAGTGGCGGCGCAGAACATCGTGCAGGCGTGCGTCACGAAGAAGAGAACGATAAAGATCGTCTTTACCGTCTGCGCCGCTCTCATTACGGCGGCTACGGCCATCTATTGGGTCTTTTGGATCCTCGGGCTGTGCGGCATCCATCCTTGAGGCGGAATATGGACGACAAACTCATTTTACACAACCGTCTCAAAGAGATACGGGCGGAAAAGGGCATCTCGCAGGGCGGGCTCGCCGCGATGGTGGGCGTCTCGCGCAACACGATCAGCTCGATCGAGACGGGGCAGTACTGCCCCACCGCCAAGCTCGCGCTCATTTTGTGCGTCGCGCTCGGCAAGTCCTTCGAGGAGATCTTCTATTTTTGACCCTTCCGCACGCCCCACGGTGAAAAATTCATGAAAGCCGTTGTAACGGCGTAAAAATGTGGTACAATAAGAAATGAGGTACATTCATGGATTATTTGCTCTTTCTGCTTGTGCTCATTCCCCTGCTCGCGCTTTCGGCGTGGGCGAGCGCGAAGGTGCGCTCCACATATAACGCCTTCGACGCGGTGCCCAATTCCTCCCGCATGACGGGGTACGACACCGCCGTCCGTCTCTTGCAGAGGAACGGGGTCCGCGACGTCTCCGTCCACCGCGTTGCGGGCAAGCTCTCCGACCATTTCGACCCCATGAGGAAGAAAGTCAATCTCTCGGCGGCGACTTACGGTTCCCCGTCCGTGGCGGCGGTCGCCGTGGCGGCGCACGAGATCGGGCACGTCATGCAGAAAAAGACGGGGTATCTTCCCTACAAGATCCGCGCCGTGCTCGTGCCCGTTGCGAACGTCGGGTCGCGGCTCGCCCTCCCCGTCATCCTCCTCGGCATCCTGCTCGACGTGTTCCTCTTCTCCTCGTCGGGACTTCCGTGGGGACAGATCGTCATGTACGTCGGCATCGCGCTGTACGGCACATCCGCCCTCTTCATGCTCGTGACCCTGCCCGTCGAGCTCAACGCCTCCTCCCGCGCGCGCAAAATGCTCGTGGAAGAGGGCATCGTCTCGGAGGAAGAGCTGCCCGCGGTGAAGAAGGTGCTCTCCGCCGCCGCCATGACCTACGTCGCTTCCCTGCTCATCTCCCTCGTCTATTTCCTGCGGTTTTTCACCGTCATCTTCTCGCTCACGAGGCGGCGTTGACGGATCGGAAAACGCGCGCCCGAGCCGCTTGGCTCGGGCGCGCGTTTTTATCTTCTCAGCTTGCCCTTCCCCCTGAAGAGATCCCCGTCGAGAATGCCCGTCGGAAGCACTTCCTTCGACATGGGTGGCGCGTTTAACGCCTCGGACACGAGGGAGACGAGGAAGTTCCTGCTCTCGGAGAGGCTCCCCGCGAACAGGTAGCAGGCGAGCGAACCGGGCACGGTGTTGAGCTCGTTGAAATACACGCCGTCCCCCGCGACGAGGTAGTCCGCCCGCACGACCCCTCTCCCGCCGAACGCGTTGTAGATGAGGCGCGTGTATGTACGGATCTTTTCCGCGATCTCCGCGGGGAGACGGGCGGGCTTCTCCGATCTCCTCGCCCCCGCGCTCTCGTACTTCTCCGAAAAGGTGAGGATCGCGTCCTGCGAAAAGACCTCTTCGAGCGGGGAGAGAATGATCTCGCCCTCCTTCGCATAGGCGGCGCAGTTGACGTCCCGCCTGTCTGCAAAGTACTCCTCGACGAGGGCGCGGTCGTCGAGACGGAAGGCAAGGGTGAGCGCGTCCGAAAGCTCCGAAGCGCGCCCCGCGACCTTGATCCCGATGCTCGACCCGAGCTTTGCGGGCTTGACGATGACGGGATAGCCGAACGCCTCCGCCTTCGCATACACCGCGTCGCGGTTTTCCCAATCCCGTTCGGTGACCGTGAAGCTCCGCGCCGTGGGGATCCCGAGCCCGCGCACGGCGAGCTTCGTGAGCGTTTTATCCATAAAGACCGCGGACATGGGTACGTCGGGCGACGCCGACGGGACGCCGTGGAACTTCAATAAAGCTGCGAGCGTGCCGTCCTCCCCCATGCCGCCGTGGCAGCAGTTGAGGGCGCAATCGAGGCGGAAGAGCGTCTTGGGTCTCTTCGCGCGCACGAGGTCCCTGCCCTCGAGACGGACGGGAACGAGCTTGGGCGCGCCCTTCTTCCCGAACTCGCCCGGGCTGCGGAAATCGCCCGTCGCCATCCCGCCCGACGGCGGAAGATAGACGGGGACGACGCGGTACTGCGACCTGCGCAGAAGATTGACGGCGAGCATGCCCGTGATGACCGAGATCTCCCGTTCGTTGGAATTTCCGCCGAAAAATACGGCGACCGTTTGCGGCATAAAAAAACACCTCCGAAGAAATTTTTTCTTCTTTGGCGTCTTCGTGTTTCCCGCTGGTGAAGCGATCAGAAGTACTTATCGGGAAGGTCGTTCAAAAAGAGCACGGCGTCGCCCGCAGAGAGCTCCTCGGCGAGGATGTTCTGCGCGTCGGCGAGCGTGGGCACGATCGTGAGGTTTTCCTCGCTCCCCCCCGCCGCAAGATAGCCGTTCCGCACGGAGAGAATGAGGGTCTCCCCCACGAGAATGACCCTGTCGAGCCCGACAAAACCCGCACCCAGATCGGCATTTGCGCGCTCTTCGAGCTCGCCGAGCTCCACGAGGCCGGGCGTGACGACGAACTTTTTCCCGCCGAACAGGAAGAGCGTTTCCACGGCGTCCTTCGCGCCCTCGACGTTGGAATTATAGGAATCGTCGAGAATGACCGCGCCGTTTTGCCCTTCGATCCGCTCGAGGCGGTGGGGTACGGGCTTAAGCGCGCGCGCCCCTTCCGCAATCTCCTCCAAAGTCATGCCGAAAAGATGGCAGAGCGCGCCCGCGAGGGCGACGTCCTCCGCGCTGTGGCGGCCGAGCAAGGGCGTCTTGACGCGGACGCTTTCCCCGCCGAGCGTAAGGTCGAACTCCGTCCCGTCCGCTTTGAGCACGACGTTTTTCGCGAAGAAGTCCCTCCCCTCCACGAGGGCGGGCACGCTTTCGAGGTCCGCCGCGGTGCGCCCGAGCACGACGTGGGCGGCGCGGCGTGCGAGGACCCCTTTCTCCTCCCTGATGGCGTCGACGGAGCCGAACGTTTCGAGATGCTGGGGGCAAATCCCCGTGATGATGGCGTAAGACGGGCATACCATGTCCGCAAGCTCGGCGATGTCGCCCCGTTTTCTCGCGCCCATTTCGGCGAGGAACACGTCGCAGCCGAGCCCCCCTTCGTTCACGCATTTCGCAATGCCTGCGGGGGTGTTGTAGGAGGCGGGCGTCGCGATCACCCGATACTTTTTCGAGAGCATCGCCGCGGCGAAATGCTTCACGCTCGTCTTTCCGAAGGAGCCCGTGATGCCCACCTTCACGCAGTCCGACGAGGCGAGCTTTGCCTTCGCCGCCCGTATGAACCTCCGCGTGTGGGGGATCTCGTAGCACTTCATGACAAGGTTTGCGCCCGCGAGCAGGACGGGGAGGACGAGGGGCAGCGCGGAGAGCGGCACCGTGCGCAGGAGCACCCGCGCAAGATCGCTTCCCGTAAGCTCCGCAAGAGCGGCCATGCCCGCGGCGAGCCCGAAACAGACTGCGGCGAGCAGGAGCGCGTAACAGACGGAGAGACGGATGAGGCGCGCCGTCTGCTTGCAGGGAACTTTGAGGGCGCGGCGGAAGGCGAAGAGGAAGAGCGCGATCGCCCCCTCGTAGCCGATCATGGCGACGACGACGGAGACCTCCACGCCGCCGAAGGAAAAGCAGAGCGCGAAGAGAGCGGTGATGAGCGCGGCGCACAGCGCGAGCAGCCAATACCTGCGCAAGACCTCGTTCTTCTTCCGGTAGAACCATCTGATGAGCGCGCGGCCGCCGTACCCCTCCTGCTGCAACACGCCCAAGAGCGGTTGCGAAGCGGGAACGAACAGCGCGCCGAGCACGGCTGCATAGAGCGCGGAAAGGATGAGTATTTCATTCTCCATGTCGATAAAACTCCTCTGCCGCAAGCTGGAACGCAAGCGGATCGTCGAGGTGCGCGAAGTGCCCGCAGCCCGGAAGGACGAGAAGGCCCGAACCCCGCACGCACGCGTGTAAAATTTTTGCGGACGACACGGGGGTCTCCCTGTCGTTCCCGCCGTTTATGAACAGGACGGGGCGGGAGATGCGCTTCGCCTCTTCCCGCAAGTCCTCATTCACGATCTTTTTGAAGCTCTCCCGCATGACGGGGGAAAGTTTCCGGTAATCCTCGCTCCCGAAATGCGATTCCGCATAGGCGGGGGCGATCTTCTTCACGAATTTGTAGACGCCGACGCGCAGACGGTATGCCGCGCCGCGCTTGGGGACGATACCCGCGCACCCGCACAAGACCGCCTTCTCCGCGAGGCCGCGCGCGAGCAGTTTGATGGAGACGCGCCCCCCGAACGAGTGCGCCATGAGATAGGGATCTTTGACGCCGAGCTCACGGAGAGCGGACGCCGTCCAGTCGGCGTAGTCGGAGACGGAAAACGGCTCTTCGAGCGCGTCCGCCCCACCCATGCCCGGGAAGTCGAGCGCGGTGACGCGGTAAAAGTTGGAAAAATAAGCGATCTGCGGGTAGAAACTCTCCTTCGAGGCAAGGTAGCCGTGCAGCATGACAAGGTCCTTTCCTTCCCCCTTTTGCAGACAGGAGATCATCCGAGCTCCCTCTTCATCACGATCGCGTCCTCCCCGTCGAAATAGTAGCGGGTACGGCAGTACAGCCCCGTAAAGCCGCATTTGAGGTAGAGCATCTGCGCGCTCGCGTTGGAGACGCGCACCTCCAAAAACGCCCTCTTCGCGCCCCTCTTCTTTGCCTCCGCGAGCAGGTTTTCGAGGATCATCCTCCCCCTGCCGCAGCGGCGGTACATCTCACTCACCGCGATAAGCTGGATCTCCGCGTCCTCAAAGACGACGCCGACCCCGCCGTAGGCGACGATCGCGCCGTCCTCCTCGAGAAGAACGCCGTAGAACTGCCCAGAAAGAAAGGAATCGGCGAGCATCCTGCGCGACCACGGATCGGAGAAACACTCCGCTTCGAGGGCGGCGATCCCGTCGAGATCTTCCATTGTCCACTCCCTCAGCATCATCTTCCCTCCTCCGCGTTGGATTTCCTCAGATAGACCGCCGCGAGCGAGGAAGAAGGGCCGGCGCATCCCGCCGACCGCTCCGCCGCACGGAGAAGCCCCTTCGCGATATCCACCCGCACGGTCTCCGCACCCGCGACCCCCTCCGAGGAGAGCAGCGCGGCATGCGTCCTCTCCCGCACGGCGAGCACTTCGCCGAGGGGATAGAAGCCCGCGTCAAGGCGTACCCCGCCGAATCCCTGCGCATAGACATGGCCGTGACCCGCGTCGATGACGGCGATCTTATCGCCGCTCTCTTCAGCGTATGCGATCGCCTCGAGAGAGGTGACGGCGACCGCGGGAAGATCGGCCGCAAAACACAGCCCCTTCGCCGTGGCGACGCCGATGCGGATGCCCGTGAACGAGCCCGGCCCCACCGCGCATGCGATAAAATCGCACTCTTTTACGGTGAGCCCCACCGCTCCGAGCGCGCCGCCGACGCCGTCCATGAGGCGGACGGAGTGCTGCATGGCGCAGTCCTCCGCGGAGAGATAGACCCGCTCCCCGTTCTCCGCCGCGAGCACGAGCCTCTTTGCGCTTGTATCCATTGCGAGAAATTTCAAAATACGATCTCCCGTACGCCCTCGCCTTCCCCCGAGATTGCGATCTTCTTCGCGTCCGCGGGAAGGAGGCCCTTGATGTTTTCGCTCCACTCGACGAGGCAGACCCCGCCGCGGTCGAAGTAGTCGCAAAGGCCGAGCCCGTATGCCTGCGCCTCGCTCTCGACGCGATAGCAATCGAAGTGGAAGAGCCTTCCGCCGTACTCGTTCACATAGGCATACGTGGGGCTCGTGACCTCATCGGTGATACCCATGCCCGCGGCGATGCCCTTCGCGACCATCGTTTTGCCCGCGCCCATGCCGCCGATCAAGAGCACCGTGTCGCCCGGTTTGAGCGTCTTTGCATAGTCCTTCGCCCACGCGATCGTCTCCTCCGCCGAGCGGGAATAAAAAACAGCCATATACGGCTTCATTATACCGCATACGGCTGATTTTGGCAACAATATTTCTTCAACTTCACAAATTTATTTATACGGGAAGAAAGAGCTCGGCGAGCGCGGCAAATCCGCAGAAGATCAGGAGGGACACGGCGTCGACGATCGTGGTGATGAACGGCGACGCGACGGCGGCGGGGTCGAGCTTGCACTTTTTGACGAGCAGCGGGAGCATGCAGCCGACGAACTTCGCGACGACGATCGTACAGAACATGGAGAGGGCGACGACGGCGCAGAGTACGGGCGTGTATCCCTTGTTCTGGAAGATGAGGTTGTCGATGAGCATGAGCTTCGCGAAACAAGCCACGGCGAGGGTGAGGGCGAGAAGCAGGGAGGCGCGGAACTCCTTCCAGAGCACCCGTCCCGCGTCCTTTGTCGTGAGTTCTCCGAGCGCGAGGGCGCGGATCACGGTGACGGACGCCTGCGAGCCCGAATTTCCGCCCGTATCCATCAGCATGGGGATACACGCGACGAGCACGCCCGTGAGCATGGCTTCGAACTTGTTGAGGATGAGCCCCGTGAACGTCGCCGAGGCCATGAGCACGAGCAGCCACGGCACGCGGTTCTTCCAGATCGAAAAGACGCTCGTTTTGAGGTACGGCGTGTCCTCGTGGACGATACCTGCCATCTTCTCGATATCTTCGGTGGTCTCTTCCTCGATGACGTCCATTGCGTCGTCGACGGTGACGATGCCGACGAGCCGCCTCTCGACGTCCACGACGGGGATGGCGAGAAAGCCGTAGTCGGAGATCTTGTGGGCGACGGCCTCCTTGTCCTCCAATGTGCCGACGTAGATCACGTTGTCCTCCATGATATCGGAGATGAGCGCGCCCTGCGGGGCAAGCATGAGGTCTTTCGCCGTGACGAGACCGATGAGTTTGTTGGAGGGATCCGTCACATAACACGTGTAGATCGTCTCCTTGTCGATCGCCTGCTCACGGATACGCGCGAACGCCTCCTCCACGGACATGGTAGGCAGGAAACGCACGAACTCGATCGTCATGATGGAGCCCGCGCTGTCCTTCGGGTACTTCAGGATCTCGTTGATGTAAGCCCGCGTCTCGCTGTCGCTCAGGGCGAGGAGCCGCTTGACGACGGTCGAGGGCATCTCCTCCACGAGGTCGACGGTATCGTCGAGGAAGAGCTCTTCCATGACGTCTTTGATCTCGCGGTCGGTCAGCTTTTTGAGGAGGGCGGCCTGCTTGTCGGGATCGAGCTCGACGAACACCTGCGCCGCCAAATCTTTGGGCAGGATGCGGAAGAGCACGGGCAGGTCCCCCTCTTTCGCGCTCTCGAACACCTCCGCAAGGTCGATCTCGTTCATCGAGGAGAGCAGCGGTTTCAGGACGGCGAAATTCTTCTCTTTGAGAAGGGCGAGGATCTCGTCCTCCTCCGCAATGCGGCGGGCGACCCCCTCGGGAAGTTCCTCGATGATGTCGACGGTGTCGTCCACCGAGACGTCCTCCATGACTTCCTGCAATTCGTCGTCATGCAATCCCTCGACGACGGTCGCCTTCAACGGCGCGTCCAAAAGGACGAGCACATCGGCAAGAAAATCGTTGTCGAGGGCATGGCAGAAGGGAACGACGTCCTCTTCCGCAAGTTCGGATAAAAGAGACGCCGCCTCGTTGGGATCCTTCACCAACGCGGCAGCGCGCCCGTAGTCTTTGCTCTCTCCCGTAAGGAAAGGCTTCAATTCATCTCTCATAGACTCTACCTCCGAGACGCGTATCTGAAAAATGGACAAGCGGAGACAGAGCTGCGGAAACTAAGCGGGAACATGCCCCGCAAAAGCGCGCAGCCTGCATGGATCTTCGCCACTACTTCGTCCTTTCACGGGTCATCCTCCTTTTTTTGAGTTCCCTATCAGTGTATTCCCTTTTGCAAAAAAAGTCAACCGTTTGACGGCGTTTTACGAAAAATCCCCCCGCACGAAGATTCGCCTCGGTATGAGGGGACGGGGGCCTTCACCCCTTCGGGGGAAAGCCGAGAGTTTTGATACGTCCTTGCCCACCCCTCGAGGGGTGGGTGTCACCGAAGGTGACGGAAGGGGTGTTGCGTAATCAGAATGACACCCCCTCCGTCTCGCTTACGCTCGACAGCTCCCCCTCAAGGGGGCGCCGAGATCTTACCTTCCGCATCTCGCCCCACCCCCGTATCCCCCTCCCACGGAGGGGGCATTTCAGAAGGAGTGAGTGAATCTTACCAAACGAAGTAATTGAGCAGGGCGAACAGGACGAGGAGGAGCACGGCCACCGCGAACACGATGAAAAGGGCGAGGTCGCGTCCCGCCGCCGCGCGTTCCTTCCCCTCCTTCGGCGCGAGCTTGCGGCTCATGCGTTCGATCGCGCGGGAGATGTACTTATAGATAAAGATGCTCACGAGGCTCGCCACGAGACAGCGCAAAAGATTGAATGGCAGCACGGAGACCAGCAGGTAGTAGAGGAAAAACGTATCGCGGGTGATGCCGGGGAAGAGCGGCGTCATCATGCCGAGGAGGGGTTCCCAGCTTCCGTGGAACATGACTTGCACATAGAACGGGATGAGAATGAGCCAATTCGTGAAGATCGCGACGGTGATGGAGCTGAGGGAGCCTACCGTGAGGGCCAGCGCCGCTCCCTTGCGCGTCCGCATCTTCTTATAGATGAGCCCCGCGGGAATGACGAAGGCGATCCCCACGAAGAGATTCGCGAGATCCCCCACAAACATGCTCCCCGTCCCCGCGAAGGCGAGCTTGATGAGCAGCTTCACGACGACGATGATACACCCCGAGAGCGGCCCGAGCGCGAACGTGCCGATGAAGAGCGGGATATCCGAAAAATCAAATTCGAGAAACTCCGGAAACGCAAACGGGAGCCGGAATTTCGCATACGCGTGCAAGATCCCCGCAAGCGCGGAAAAGACCGCGATCATGGCGATGCGCGTAGAGTTGAAGTATCTGCCCTGAGATGTCATAACCAAACCTCCGTAAATAAAAACCGCCCCGAAAAAGGGCGGCGGTATGCCAAAGCATGTCTCTTTTCTCATCCGGACTATACCGTCGGTACGGGAATTGCACCCGTTCGGGCCGAAAGGCTTCGCAGACTATACTGCCGGTGGAGAATTTCACTCCGCCCCAAAGATCAAGTTGTATGCAAAGGTTGCCTTATTCGATAGGGATTATTCGATAAGGATTAGCTTTGCTGGGGAGTTGTATCCCCCTTTCCTCCTTCTTTCAGATATTTTCGGCGAACAAGTCCGAAAAATCATCGCTGCCCGTGATCTGATAGACGACCGTGTTGTCGTCGCCTTCGATGAGGAACAGATCGGGGGACAAGATCAAAAGGTTGACCCCACCTGCACTTTTGAGGACAAAACGGGGCGCGTTTTCCTGTAAGCCGTCGTACACCCGGAACTCGAATTTCCCAAGCCCGTAAAAGTCTCCGATCTTCTCGCTCTCTTTCGCATAGGTGTAGATCTCATAGGGATCGTCGGTCGCGTAGGTGATGAACGCGTGGCACTCCGTATCGGGCGCGGCAAGTTCGGGGAGTTCTCCGTCGAACCGATAATACTGCCCGCCGATCAGAACGGTGCGGTTGGAAATGGTAACGGAGTACGTTTCCTCCGCCGTCACAAAATCGTATTCGACGTACCCGCCGCCGTCGATCTGCCCCTCGTCCTGCGAAATGGCATGGAGCGGCGCATCGAAGAGACGGCAGGCGCACGCAATGTCCGCTTTATCCGTTGAATAGGCAATGTCTCTCCAATGGTCGTAAGGCGCAACGCCGATGAAGGCCTTCTCGCGACGGATGCGAACGATATCCCCCTCGTCTATGTCGCCCATCCACGGATAGAGCTCGCTCAAAGCAATCTGCTGCGGGAAGTAGCGATCGGGAATGGCCGTGCCGAAGCCGCCTTCCTCGACGACGAGGCTGTCGTAGTCCGAAAGCGTTCCCGACGCGTCCTTTCTGAACCTCACCGTGAACACGGAGCCGTCCGCAACGTCGAACTGGTAGAGGACCGCGCCATAGCCGATGTCCCTCTGCGGCTTGCCGAGCTTCTTGATGACCTCGTTCAAGCGCATATCGGGGACGATCTCTTCGCATTGTTCGCGGGTGGGCAGGACGTCTTTTGCGGGGTCGAACCAAGTGTAGGGGTCGTTCTTGTCGATCCCCTCCGCCGTGCTGTCCGAAAGGTTGCTGTTTCGATCGGAAGGGCCGCCGCACGCCGCCACAGGCAGGACGAGCAGTCCGCCGAGCAAGAGAGAAAGCAGCGCCGAAATCGCCTTTTTCATCGTTCGCCTCCATTTGTATTATAGCACGCGCTCCGTGGCGGTGCAAGCAATTCGGAGAATTTTCGGAAAAATTTCAGCCCCATATGTATCATGGGGAGGAATTTGGGGGCCGCTTATTCGTACGATTCGCTCGAGGCGGCCTTTTCGACAAGGGTCTCGAACTCCGACTTGTACGCGTCGCGCGCGAGATAGTCCCGCAGCGTTCCGAGGCGGTCGAGCACGGAGGCGAGGGAAGCCGAGCCGCGATGCTCCGATTGGCGCAGGATGAGCCCGAACTCGGCGACGCACCCCGCAAAGATCTGATCCTCGCCGTATCCGCTCCCCAAACAGATCTCCGCGGTCACCGATCTGTTCGCCTCTTCCCCCACCGTCTTATAGCGCACTTCTGCCGTTGCGAGAAGGGCATTCGCGGACATGGTATCGGCGTTTTCGGTCAACTCCAACTCATAGAGCACGGTGACGGCAAGGTTGCTGCCGAGCTCGCCCGCGTCCTTCGAGGGATCGTCGAACTCCTCGCCCGTCATCGTTTTCATGTCGTAGCCGATGATGCGGTAGCGCGAGACGGTTTCGGCATGGAACGTCACGCCCGCCTTCGCGTCCTTCGCGACGGTGAACAGCGTGCCCCCGAGTTCCTCGCCGAGGACCTTTTCCGCTTCGAGCGTGCTGTCCATGTACGCATAGTTGCCGTTCCCCGCAAGGGCGAGGGTCTCCATGAGATCGTCGCGCGTGTTGCCGAGGCCGACGCCGATCACGGAGAGGTAGACGCCCGAGCCCGCCTTTTCGGAGATGAACGTTTTGAGCTCTTCCGTATCGTAGATCCCCACGTTGAAATCGCCGTCGGTGAGCAGAATGACGCGGTTGTTCCCCTCCGCGGTCTTGTATTTTTCCGCCTGTTCATAGGCGAGTTTGAGCCCGCCCGAGCCGTTCGTGGAACCGTTCGCGCGCAGCCCGTCCACCTTCTTCATGATCGCCTTCTTCCCCTCTTCCGTCGCAAGGGTGGGTTCGAGGGAGACGCCCGTGCCGCTCGCATAGGTCACGATAGCGACGCGGTCGTTTTCTCCGAGCCCCTCCACGAGCTTTCCGATGCCGTATTTGACGAGGCCGAGGCAGGTCGTGTCCGTACCGTAGACGTGCGCGCTCATGGAACCCGAGACGTCGATGAGGAAGGTGTAGTTGTTGCAGTCCGCGTCCGTCGCCGCCTCCTGCGTGCGGATGCCAAAGCTCGCGAGCTTGTGCGCCTCATTCCACGGGCAGTCCATGAGGTACCCCGTCACGGCGAGCTGTTCGCCTTCCGCGGGGGCGGGATAGCCGTAAGAGAAGTAATTGACGAGCTCTTCGATGCGCACCGAGTCGTTCGCGACGGTCATGCCGTTGTTCAGCTGGGCGCGGACATACGCGTAATTCGCCGTATTGCGGTCGAGGGAGAAGTAGCTCGAGGGCTCCTCCGCCGCGTCTTTGAATCCCTGTTCGACGATGCTGTTGTATTGGTAGTTGGGCGCGTCGCCCTCCGTGGGTTCGTCGTCAGACGGGGGAATAGATCCGCTCGGTTTGTCGTACCAACCGTCGCCGATCATCCCGCCCGCGCCGCAACCGCATAGGGTGAACATAGCGCCGAGCGCGAGGGCTGCAAGACCGAAAATTTTCCTGTTCATGTTTTTACCTCCGGAAATGGTTTCCGATATTACAACGGGCGGGAGAGGGATTTTGTCCCGCGAGGCTTGAAAATTTTTTCCGATTTTTTTATTTGCGGATGAGGTCGAGCAGCGCGGAGAGGGAAGAATCGTCGTTTGAGGTCATGTCGATATAGCAGTCGCTACCGTCCGCAAGGGTGCAGTAGGCGCGGGAGACGTACTCCCCGTTTTCATACTTCGTTTCGCTGCGGACCGCACCGCCCGCGGCAAGCTCTTTGTACTCTTCGAGCTCCTGCGGCTGCTTTTCGCCGTCCGTAAGGTCGATGTACACGCGCGCCCGCATCTGCCTGCCACCGCCCACGGAGGAGAGCTCGATCTCCATGAGCACCTCCTCGCCGCCGAGCGAAATGAGCGCGTATTCCGAGCTCGCGTTGGAGGCGAAGAAGAAGGACGCAAACGGCGCGGTCTTTTCGGGATATTTTTCGCTCAGTGAGGTATAGGTCGCGGACATGGGTGCCGCGTCTGCGATCAAATATGTCTCGGGAGGCGTGTACGAAGGCATCAATCCGATCGCGAGCGTGACGGCAAGGACAACGACGGCGGCAGCGGACAAGACGGACGAAAGGATCGCGGCGATCCTCTTTCCCCGCCTTTGCGACTTGCTCCGTTTAACTTCCCGCTTGGCGGCGGAAAGGTCGACGGCGGGCAGCTCGGCCCCGTCGATATACGTCTTGAATTGCCGTTCGAGATAAGCGCTCTTCATATCTTCTTCCTTCATTACAACGTTTCAGCTACCTCCTTTGTCCCGCGAGGAGCGCAAGCAATTTTTGCTCCACTGCAGACATTTTCCGCTCGGCCGCGGATTTGGAGAGCCCCGCCTCCTCCGCGACCTCCCTGATCGTGAGATCGAGATAGTACCGGTAGTAGATGAGCCGCTTCTCCTCCGCAGACAGCTTTTCCATTGCCGCTTCGAGGGCGATCGCGTCCTCCCGCCGCTCGGGGGAATACCGTTCGTCGGTGAGATGGAAGAAGGCGTCGAGGTCCTCCTCTGCGCGGACTTTGCGCTTGCGCAGCAGATCGAACGCCGTGTTCCGCACCACGCGCATGACGAAGGCGTAGCCGTTCGTCCCCTCTCTGAACGAGCGCGCGCCGCGGGCGAGTTTCAAAAAGGAGTCACTGAGCACGTCCTCCGCGTCCGCCTCGTTTCTCACGATGCCGCGCGCGAGCACAAACATGCGCTTGCCGACGAGCAGATAGATCCCGTCGAGCGCGTCTGCGTCCCCGTCCGCGAGCCGTCTGAGGAGACGGTTGAGTTGTTCGAGATCGAGAGGCGGCACCCTGTTCCCTCCTTCGTTTTTTCATTGTATCACAGTTTCCTTGACGAGCGGTGCGGTCGTTTCATCGATTTGATAATGGTCGGTGTCGTCCACATAATAGCCGAACGGCGGATGTACGCCGTTGCTCTTTGCTTTTAAGGCGTTTTCGGTCATTCCGCGCTTGACCTTTTCCGAAAGTTCGGCTGAATAGTATTCAGCATAGCCTTCCAAGATCGCCTCAAACAAGATACCGTCTGCGCCCTGCGAGATACTCTCTTTGATTGAGATAACGCACAAGCCGTTCTTTTTGAGGATATTTTTGTAATACGCGCTGTCATACGATTGCGAGCGAAACGATCCAACTCCCACACAAGGACGGTGTTGAACATATTCTTATAACTGTCCTTGATCATGTGCTGAAATTCGGGGCGGTGGTCTGTCTTTGCAGACTGCGCCCTGTCTATGTAATCTCCCGATGACCTCAATTCCGTTTCTTTGGGCGTATTCCTCGCACACGCGAAGCTGACCATCAATGCTCGCCTCATTCTGTTTTTCCGATGAAAATCTCGCGTATAACTGCTTTCATGTTACACCTCCCTTTGCGAATCAACATAATCTTAACTTGAACCGATCATTATCAATTGTAAATTGCGCGGATTCTATTTCTTTTCGGCTAACAATTACATCAAGTCGTTCTTTATTTTCCGGACTAATATTTGCGCCATAATACACTTTAACGGCAATATCTTCTTTGTATTTTTGTCCTTGTAACATGGATTGAAATCCAATAATGCGCCATTCTTTTTCATAGCCCCAAATATTACTTTTTGTGAGTAATGATACTATCAAATCGGAAATCCCGCTACTACCGTTTGAGAGTTTAATATTGTCCAAATCATTAAAATCAAACATAGAAAGCGGGATGATTGGTTTTTCGTTGGAGTATAACGCTGGGAACAACATCAAAAGTAGATTCTGCGATGTCATTTTTGTAAAATCATATTCAACGCAAAACCCAGAATGCTTATCCGCGTAATGTGACCACATCAAAATGTTATCAGGCGTCTCCGAAAAACAGGTGATTGCAAAATTTTCGTTGATGATTTCTTTGATCCGCGGCAAAATGGGCTTCAATGTATTTCTGACTTTCGTGACTTCCGTTTTAATATCTATGCCGTGGAAGTTTGTCACTTCAGCTATTCTTTCAATTCTATCAACAATTGACTCCTCGGTAGAAATGGATTGAACAACAGAAATTATATCCCTCGATTTATCATCAAGTTGAATTCCACTCGATAACAATATTCCCGGATCTTGTTGTATTAGCGATAGAACTGCTTTCATGGCATCACTTTTCGTGAATGACGAACTATCTATTTTTGAAGGATCGGTGACAAGCGAAAAGAATTGACCCGCAAAATCTTTATCGGTTAGTGCTTCAAGGATTTTGGCCTGTAATTCATCATTTTGTATCGATTCACCACGGGACATCCTTTGAATTATGTCTTTCGTTTTCGGATTAGAATTTAATAGACCGATAATCTTGATAGTAGGGTTGTCATATTCCGGTTCTGATGTTGTCCCGCACAATAATTTTTCAATAAATTCTTTTATGATTCCTGCATTTTCTCCTTCAATGCTTATCTTATCATTGATTAAATGGGGTAACATTTCCCTGAGCGCACTCTCAATAGAAAAACCTAATGCACAATCAAACGGATCATTAAAATGTTCAGGCTTTGAAAAATATAAAATACCGTTCTCTAAATTTTCCAAAGAGTGATTTGCATCATCTTTACTGAACGAGAAATATTTATAGAGTTTTCCGTTGAAATGGCTTATTTTTTCTTGGATGAAGTCTTTAATTCCTTGATTTGTCGGATTTATACCGAACATTTTTGTTAATTGCGGTTTTACCCATGAAACGTCCATATCTACCTCCGTATTTATAACTCTACACCTTGCCATCTTCGATTGCCTTTCTTTCGGCTTGGATCTCGCGCTTCAATTCTTCCTCGGAGGGGATATAGAGCATATACTTCGAGGCAAAGATTTGGCTGTTGTCCTCGGGAAGCGTGTATTTGACGATGGCGTCGTCTTGTCCGAACAGAGGATGATGCCGACGGGCGGGTTGTCTCCCCCGTCCCTCTTCTCGCGGGTATGTAGTTGACGTACATCTGCAAATATAATCGAATTTTTAAATGCTGCAAATTGAAATATTGCATATAGAATGCAATCTCTTCCATATCACATTATTTTTTCAATAAAACTATTGAATCATCGATCAATGCTTTGTTGATAATCAAATTATAAGCCTTCATTCGAGAATGCCAATGCTTATGCTTAAAAAAGGCCTCCCAGGAAACTTGCAACATTAATAACGGCTGCAAAAATTCATCGAGCTGTAAAATTATAACATATTCAAAGAGGGGTTTGATATCGGTTATTTTAATGTCTTGTGACAGTCCCCAAAAGATTCCCGTGGTATGAGTAGTCGTACACTTTATAGAATATCGTTCCCCATCTGTACTTATGGCATCTATGTTCTTTGTGGAAGGCGGTGCAGCCTGTAACTTGGGTAGATTTTTGGTTTTATTGAAATATTCTATTACAGAGTATTCGCCAATATCCCCGACTACGTTTTTTGAACGGATTAGCCCCTTATTCCTCATTTCTTGGAGCAAATCGCCATAAAGCTTTATTAGTTCTGAATTATTGAACTTTGAGAAATCCATAAGAAAAATCCTCATTTGTTTTCTATCATTATAACACAAAGAATGAGTTACTTCAAGAAATTTTGGCGAACTGTACGAATTTATATGCCAAACTTTGCAGGATGATGACGGCGTGAACATTCTGACGATCAATTCCGACGTTCTGCTTGAAGAGAATACGCATTACGAGAACGGGATCAATATCATCGTCGGCGGGAATAGTTTGGGGCGCGGTGTTACGTTCCCTTGCTTGCAAACAATCTACTATTGCCGTGTCGTGAAAAGTCCGCAGGCGGATACAATGTGGCAGCACGCGAGAATGTTCGGCTATGACCGCGATCCGAAGCTGATGCG
>CANQTD010000020.1 GCA_947626685.1 uncultured Clostridia bacterium
GACAAGGACGTCGTTGCTTCCCGTGTGGACAGAGGTTACACCGATTTTTCAAAAGAGTACCAGCTAAAAGAAGCCGCAAAGGTCAATTACGACCTTTAACGACCGACAATAGGGCGATTTACTCCCCGATCTACTCCCCAATTACTCCCCAATCGCAAAAAATTGAAGGAGAAAGATATAAAAATATGCACGATTTTGGCGTTTTATGCGTCAAAATCGTGCATAAATGGCTGGGGTAGCTGGATTCGAACCAACGAATGACGGAGTCAGAGTCCGTTGCCTTACCGCTTGGCGACACCCCAAGATTCAAGGAACGATACTATTATAGCGAAGTTCGAGAAAATTATCAAGCATTTTTCGGGCATTTCCGAAATTTTTTTATAAGACGTCCGCTTTCCCTCCCGTCTTGCCGCCAAAAAGCACGTTTCCGCTCCCCCTTCCGCCGTCCGAAAAGCGGCGCCAAAGGGCGGAAAGTAGCGGTCCATGAGGCGTCAGCTTTCCCCCATTTTGAAAGAACAGATGCAAAACGCGGCACCCATGTCCGAGGGCGGGCGGCTTATTTCTCGTACAGCTCCCGTTTCAGGATCCCGATATAGGGCAGGTTGCGGTAGCGTTCGTCGTAGTCGAGCCCGTAGCCGATCACGAACTCGTTCTCAATATCGAAACAGTTGTAGTCGGGTTCGACGTCGTACTCCCTTCTCCCCTCTTTGTTGAGCAGGGTGACGATGAGGACGGAGCGCGCGCCCCTCTCGAGGAGAAGCGCCTTCAGATTGGCGAGGGTGAAGCCGCTGTCGATGATATCCTCGACGATGATGACGTCCCGCCCGGCGACGTCGCTGTCGATGTCCTTTTTGATGCGGAGCTTGCCCGAGGAGACCGTGCCCGACCCATAGGAAGAGACCGCCATGAAATCGAGCTCGACGGGGCAGGTGAGCTCGCGGATGAAGTCCACATAGAAGATGACGCTGCCCTTCAGAATGCCGATCGCGAGGGGGCGTTTGTCCTGATAGCGGGCGTCCACCTCGTGTGCGACCTCCTTGACGCGGGCGCGGATCTGTTCGGGCGTCAGCATGATGCGTTCGCAATCGTTGTGCATGGTCGTATTTCCTCCGTAAAAGTGTTCGGTCAGGTAAGAAAGCCCCGCCGCACCGTATTTTCCGTAACTTTGACGCTGTCTGCGATCTCCACGCCGACGACGGCGAGAACCTCGCTCCCCTTTGCGATGACGGGAAGTTTCTTCGAGAGACGCGCGGAAATTTTTCTGTCCGTCAGGAACTTTTTGAGGGTCTTTCTCGGGGCATGGTATGGGGTAACGACGTCCCCCTCCCTTCTCGTGCGCACGACGCAGCCCTCGGGGAAGGCGTCTAAATCGACGGCGAGAACGCGCTTGGAGCCGCTCCCTTCAAGGTCGGAAGCCGCTCCCTCCCGCACGGAGAATACGGCGGGTTTGGTATAGAGGCCCTCCTGCGGTGCGAAGGGGATCTCGGGAGCCTCTTCTTGGAAGTCCCAACAAAAGACGATATATTTCCCCTCGCGGATGGCGATCCGCTGCCACGGGACATCGGAGACGGGGAGCATGACCCGCTTCCCGCTCTGCGCCGTTCTCAGTTTGGCGATCTCCCCGAGATTGGCGCGCGTGTAGCCATACTGCGCGGTCTGCCGCATACAGGAAAGACAGGCGCGGTTGAAGAGAATATCGGGAAGATCGACGGGCACCCACTCTTCATCCAGCATGCGGACGGTGGCGTCCTCGGCAAGCTGTTGCAGAAAGTCGTCCTCTTCGGCGGCGAGAGCGGCAAATTCCACGAGGTGTTTCGCCGCGTTCCCGTGGATCCTTTCGAACGCGGGCAGAACGGTGTGGCGGATATAGTTGCGGGTGTAATTTTCGTCGCTGTTCGTCGAATCCTCGACATGGGGTAGGTTTTTTTCGGCTGCGTACGCCTCGATCTCGGCGCGCGTGCGGGTGAGAAGGGGGCGGACGATCCCGCCGTATTCGGTGATCGCCTTCATGCCCGAGACGCCCGTGCCGCGGGCGAGACGGAAGAGGATGGTCTCCGCGACGTCGTCCGCATGGTGGGCGGTCGCCACGAGGTCGGCCTCGCCGTTTTCGAGAATGGAATGAAACGCCCCGTGCCGCACGCTCCGGGCGACGTTTTCCATGTTGCCGCCCTGCTCTTTCACGAGTTTCGGAACGTCCACCCGCCGAACGGTGAGCGGGACGCCCCACTCTTCGCACAGACGCTTGCAGAACGCCATGTCGCGCAGAGATTCTTCCCCGCGGATGCCGTGTTCGATATGGATGGCGGAAAGCGTGATACCCATGTCCGCGGCTCGGCTCTTGAAAGCGTGCAGAAGGCAGACCGAATCGACGCCGCCCGAGAGCGCGACGCACACCCGCTTCCCTCTGTATTTTTCCGCGTCGATCAGTTCCATCGAATCAAGTATATCATGTTTCCGCGCCGAAAGCAAGCAACTACAATAAAATAAAAAAGAAGGCTGGGCGGCAAAAAATTTTATTTTGTTGATTGAAAATCATTGACTTTCATTCAATGAATGTGGTAGAATGAAACAAAAATCAAAAAGGAGACTGAAAATGAACGATTTTGTTTTTCAAAACACCACCAAAGTTTATTTCGGAAGAGATCAACTGAAATCTCTCGGTGCGGAACTCAAAAAGTACGGACAAAGAGTGCTTCTCGTCTACGGCGGCGGCTCGATCAAGAAAATCGGGCTTTATGAGAAGGTGCTGAAAGAAATAGCGGGCGCGGGATTGGAATGTTTTGAGCTTGCGGGCGTAGAGCCCAATCCGCGCCATACGACCGTCAACCGCGGCGCGGAAGTTTGCAAGCGGGAAAAGATCGACGTTCTGCTCGCCGTCGGCGGCGGTTCCACCATAGACTGCACGAAGGCGATAGCCGCGGCAACATATTACGACGGCGACGCTTGGGATCTGGTAAAAGGTACGGCTTCCGTCGTAAACGCATTGCCGATCGTCACCGTTCTCACGCTTGCGGCGACAGGCTCCGAAATGGATTGCGGCGGCGTGATCTCCAATATGCAGACGCATGAAAAACTTGCCATTCTCAGCCCGCTTCTGGAGCCCAAAGCGTCTTTTTTGAACCCCGAAACCACCTATTCGGTCAGCAAATTCCAGACGGCTTGCGGCAGCGTGGATATTCTTTCGCACGTCTTTGACAGTTACTACTTCACCATGCAGCCCAAAATGGATTTCATCGACAAGGTAATGGTAGACCTCATTAAGACCGTCGTCAAATACGCTCCTGTCGCGCTCGAAACCCCCGATAACTACGAGGCCCGTGCGAATCTCATGTGGGCTTCTTCGTGGGCATTGAACGGATTTGTCGCCGCAGGTATCGATCAGGATGTCTCCTGCCATGTTATGGAGCATGAACTCTCGGCGTTCTATGATATTACGCACGGTCTCGGGCTGGCGATCTTGACCCCCCGATGGCTCAAATATGTGTTGGATGAAAATACCGCCCCGCAAATCAAAAAATTCGGCGTGGATGTATTCGGAACAGACCCCTCTCTTTCGGACATGGATGGCGCAAACGCCGCGATCGACGCCCTTTCCTGCTTCTTCTTCCGCACGCTCGGACTCCAGAGTACGCTCACCGAAATCGGCATTGACGACAGCAATTTTTCCATTATGGCCGAAAAGGCCTGCGCGGGCGGGACGATACGCGGATTCAAGCCGCTTACGCCCGAGGACGTGGAAGCGATTTTCAGAATGTGCCTATAACGCAACCGCCAAAATGTAAAATAAAAATCGGAGGTAAATTACGATGATCGAACAGGTTCTTACAAGACACAGCGTTGCTCTCCGCGTCAAGATCACGGTGAAAACGCTCATTTCGCTGGGAATGATCACGCTTGCGATCCTTCTTCCGCAGCTTATCCACCTCGCCCTCGGCGCGCCCGGCGGCGTGCAGTGGCTGCCCATGTATCTGCCGGTCCTTCTCGGCGGGTGTCTGCTCGGCTGGAAATGGGGCTTGGGCGTGGGTATCCTCTCCCCCGTCATGAGTTTTGCGATCACTTCTCTCATCGGCGACCCCATGCCGGCAGCGGCACGCTTGCCCTACATGATCGTTGAACTTGCGGTCTTTGCGGCGGTTTCGGGGCTCTTTTCGCGCAGGATCGCCAAAAACGGTTGGATGGCGTTCCCCGCGGTACTCCTCGCGCAGGTCGCGGGCAGGCTCACGTTCCTCGCCGTCGCCGCCATTTTCCAGAGCGTCTCTCCCCTCTCGGCAAGCGTGGTTTGGTCGCAGATCCAGACGGGGCTTTTGGGCATGGTCTTGCAGGCCGTGATCGTACCCTTCGCCGTTATGGGGCTGCGGCTGCTTCTCATCAAAGACAAGGAATGACCGGATATGGCTGAAAAAATGACGAACAGAAAGATCGCTGCTTTGGAGACGAAGAGGAAACTTTTGGAGACGGCAAAGGTTCTTATCCGCGAAAAGGGACTCGTCAACACTTCGGTCGAAGAGATCACAAAGGCGTGCGGCGTTGCGAACGGTACCTTTTATACCTATTTCAAGCGCAAGGAGGACGTGGTATTTGCGATCAGCCACGATATGTTCCGTGAGATTTACGAAAAGGCGCAGAGCCACGACGGGCCGTTTATGGAGCGGCTGGCATTTTACATGGTCACTTTTTCGGGACATATCGAACGGGACGGGCTGAAACTCTGCCAAGATTGGGTGCGCAATACCGTAGACCCCGATCTCGTGGAGAACCCCTACGACAAGGGGAAACTGCGTATGGACAACGATTCCATGAAGGGCATGTTGCAAAAGGGCGTTGAGCGGGGCGAACTCAAAGAGGATACGCCGATCGGCGCGCTTTCGGACGCGCTTACGGACATTCTCTACGGCGAAATGCTCTGCTGGGATATGTCGGGCGGAGCGTACAGTTTCGAGGAACGCACCAAAACGTTCTGCGCCCTGTTTCTGCCCGCCATGATGAAGCCGTACTTAAAATCATGAAAAAGGAGAAAACGACGATGGGTGAGATCAAAAAATTGGGATTCGGGCTCATGCGTTTGCCGCAAAAAACCGAAAAAAGCATAAATAAGTTAAAACGGCGGGGAAAGGTCCCCGCCGTTTTTGAGATCTGTGGGTCTGATGGGTGCGATGAGCCGACGGGACGGTCGGTCACGCCGGTCAGACGTTTCCGACGACGCCCGAGAAGAGCGGGACGTCCTCGCTGTCCGTGAGAAGGAAGCCGAACGCCTTCGAGACGACAAAGTCCTCGTACACCGTCTCATACTCGTCGGGGCCCGCCGCGCCCGCGCCCGGAAGGACAAAAACGGCCGCGCCCTCGATGCCCCGTTTGTTGACGGTGAGCTTCGCCGCGTGGAGCGCTTCCCTGCACCAGATGTTCTCGGGGGTGAGCGGGGTGAAGTCGCAGCCCGTCTCGGCGAAGAGGGAGCGGACGCCCATTTCTTCGAGGGCCGCACGCACATTCCCGTTGAAGGAAGCGGAGAACTCGGGGAAGAGGCAGCGCGTGTAGTAGTGGATGAGGTTCACGTCGTCGTCGGCGTTGTAATCGTCCACGCCGTTGACCTCCGCGATCGTCTCGGGCGTGAAGATCTCCGCCGCGGTGTAGCCCTCTTTCGGGAGGAAAAATTTGAGCTTAAAGCCGTGCTCGGTCTGGGTGTAGAAATGGGTGAACGTCTCCCCTTCATACACCCTACCTCGGACATGGTCCCCCTCGAGGAGCTTGACCGTCTTGGTTTCGCCGCTGAGCGGCACAAATTCCACGGGCTCGGGGGAGAAACTGAGGGCCTTGCCGAAGAGGTTCCATGTATCTTTGAGCCAAAGCGTGCTGACGAGGGCAAAGACGGTATCTGCGGGGAGTTGGAAGTTTTGGTTGATGAGCTTGTTCGTGTGCTGTTTGACGAAGTTCTGCACGGCGAGGTTGGCGTTCCCGTTGTCGTGCGCGAAATCGGCGGCGTACGAATACCCGTAGAACTTTTCCGCGACGAGATCGACGCACGCGCGGTTGAACTGCGTCCCCTCGTTCAGCCAGAGAGAGCCCGAGAGTTTTGCCTGCCCCATGCCGTCCGAGACGCGCGCCGAAACGGAGCGGTACAGATCGCCGAAATTGCTTTCCAACGCCCCATATGACGTTTTGAGCGCGGAGAGAAGTTCCTCTCTCGTCTCCCCTCCCGCGCACGCGGCCGCCATCGAGAGCGCCATGTACGCGGTGATGGGCGATACGGTGAAGTTCTCACCGCCCTCATAGCGGCTGTATGCCGCGGCGGAGAACTCGGCGGAGAACGCCCCTAACGAGGCGCGCAGCTCATCGAGGCCGTCTGCGGTGAGTTCTTCGTAAGAGAGCTTCTCGGCGGCCTTCGGAGCGGCGAGCTGCGTGGATCTGCCCGTTCCGCATGCGGAGAGGCTGGCGGCGCACAGCGACGCGGCGAGCACGAGGGACAAAACTGCGCTTGTTTTTTTCATGGTTTACCTCCGTGTCATCTTGTTTCGCTTATACAACGTTCGGGCGGGGGGATTTGTCCCGCCGTCATCAGAATTTTTTTGAAAAAGTTGGGCCGATGCAAGTTTGTCTGTATTGTATCGCATGCGGCGGAAAAAAGCAAGCGTTATTTTGGGGACGCTTTTTGTATAGAACGGGGCGTGTGCGCGCAAAATAACGGCATGGAGGTAAGAAAATGAGAAAGTTCAGATCGGGCGAAACCGTTCCCATGACCTGCCATTACAAGGCGTATGACAAGGACGGCAAGAGCCACGACGAAGAAAAGACCTATCTCGAAAAGGGCACGAAGTTCCCGCCCTTGCAGCACGAGGGCGGCTATTGGGTCATGGATCACGAGTGATCACGGCCGTCGGAGAGGGCGCACGTTCGCCCTCTTTTTTGTTTTTTTTGGGGGGCGAGACGCGCCGCCCCCCCCTTGCTGTCCCCTCGAGGGGTGGGTGGCACCGAAGGTGACGGAAGGGGTGTTGCTTAATTGGAATGACACCCCCTCACCGCCTGCGGCGGAGCTCCCCCTCAAGGGGGAGCCAAGATTGGGCGTGCGCGAGCTCCCCCCTCAAGGGGGAGGCGAGAGTTTGCCGTTCCCCGAGGGGGGAGAAAGCGAGAAAAATGCACTTCCCGAGGGAAGTGCATTTTTGAATGCCGTTCGGATCATGGTTCCGATAAGCGCGGTTTACTTCTTCTCGAAGAAGAAGCCGCTGACCGTGACGCTCGCGTCGTGATCATTCTCATCGCCGCCCATCGAGTCGACAAAGATGAGGATATTCTTGACCGCGCCCTGCTCCATCGTCTCGTCATAAGTGATGGTGAGGGTGACTTCTTCGCCCGCCGCAAGGGTGACTTTCGTGCCGCCCCACGCCGTGTCGGTGGAGAGGCCCGAGCCGCCCGTGCAGGTCGCAGACTTGTTCGTGGCGTCCGTGCCCTGAGCTTCGTTACTGCTGTCCGTGTTCACCCATGCTGTGCCCTGTACGTCCACGCGGACGGTGACGGCGGTATCCTTGTTGTTCTTGATCGTGACCGTGAAGGTGTTCTTGCCTGCCGCAAGAGCCGCGCAGTCGGCGGTCACGGGCTTATAGGTGTTGCCCTTGCCGGCGTAGCTGAGCGTCCACGATTTGTTGTCCTCCCCCGCGGACATGGTATAGCCCGAATTTGCCTCCATGTTGAACGTGAGCGCGACGGGATCGCCCGAAGGCGTGGGGGTGGGAGTGGGTTCTGCGGGCGTGTAGCTGCCCTCGCCCGAGAACGCCATCTCGGCAAGAAGCACGTCGCCGCTGTGCTTTGCGGTATCCTCGTTGATGCAGCTGTCGAAGTACATTTTGACATTCGTGGGCCCCATCGAGGTATCGTAGGTGACGGCGCAGACCGCAGTCGCGCCCGCCTCGATCTCGAACTTGGATCCGCCCCATTCGAGGTCGGTCCAGACTTCCGTGCCGTCCTGCGTCGCGCTCAAATTGCAAGCGACGATATTGTGGTCGCCGTGCGCCGTTGCGCTCTCGATATCGACGCGGAAGGTGAGCTTCTCTGTGCCGTTGTTCGTCACTTTGACGGTGAACACATTCTTGGTGCGGGAAATCTCGGTCGCGTCCATCCAAAGGTTCTTATAGGTCGCGCCCGCAAGGTTTGCATAGACGACGCGGAGCGTATTCGCCGCTTCGTCGGAGATGACGACATAGTCCTCCGTATTGCCCGTGACAGCGAGCTTGGCACCGTTCACGGTGACGCCCTGATTGTTCGCTTCGGGAAGTTCGGGCGTTTCGCCGCCCTCGTCGCCCGTGTTGCCGAATTTGAGCTCGGAGACGTGGAGGTTGCCCGCATGGGTCGCCGTGTCGTCCCACTTCGCGGTGTCAGGCATAAGCTGGATCCTGTCAACCGTGCCTGCGAATTTGATCACGCATTCTGCTTCCGCGCCTGCGGGGATAGTGAAGAAGGAACCGCCGTTTGCGAGGTTGGTCTCCACCGCCGCACCGTTCATCGTTGCGGAGACGTTGACGTCTGAGCTCTTTGCATAGCCGCTTGCCGCATTCTCCGTGTCTTTTTCATTGTTGATGAGGCTGATACGGAGATACACCTCCGCCTCGCCGTTGTTCTTAATCTTGAAATGGGCGAGATCAGCATCCGCCGCGGCAGCGGGAGCGGGCATCTCGACGTTCATATAGGACGCGCCCTTCGCCGCCGTGTAGGTGATGTCTGCAGACAATTTGTCCGCAGAGAGTGCGACGGTGAACGGATCGCTGTCCGCAAAGCCGAGTTCCTGTGCCTCGACCTTGCTCCAATCGAGCGTCTCCTCTGCGGGAGGCGTGTCGGGCTTGTCGGGATAGGGATCGCCCATCGGGGGATTCTCTTTCGCCGCGCTCGTCTTGATCCATTCGTAATCGGCGGTCTTGCCGTCGGGGCCCTTGAACTTGCCCATCCAGCCCTCGGCGTCCTTCGTGCCGCACCAATAGTTCATGAGCATTCTGCCCGCCGTCTTGGGGAACGCCTCGCCCTGCTTGACGTTCGCCTTGTCCACGCGGTAGACGGGATTTCCGTCCACGAACCATGTGATATGGCCCTCCGCCCAGCGGAAGCCGTATCTGTGGAATTCCTTGCTCGCGTCGAAGCCGAGATTGTACATGTGCTCGTGGCCGCCCACGCCGTTTGCGTAGTAGTTGAACTGCACCTTCGTGGGGCTCTGGCCGAGGAACTCGATGTCGATCTCGTCCCACGGGTTCTCGACGCCTTCGGGGGTCTTGTCATACGGCCCCGTGCAGACGAAGAACGTGCTTGCGGTGCCGACCGTCGCGGCGGGCTTCATGCTGACTTCATAGTCGCCGAAGCCGTAGTAGTACGTCGTGCGCGCTTCGCCGGAGGTGTATTGGAACGTCGTCTCCTCTCCGTCGAGCCAGACTGTTCTTTCCTCCTCTTTCAGGCCGAGGTGCATCGCCCCGTCCGAGAAGGAGAGGTTGTCCTTCGTCCACACCGTGTTGAACACGCTGCCGTTCGACCAGCCGTCCGAGGCGAACAGCACTTTTTCGTCGGGCTGACCCTCCGTGAAGTCCGCTACGATCTCGCCTTTGAGCGGCTCGTCGGTGAGCTTTTGGGTGGGACCGCCGCACGCCGAAACTGCCGCGGGCATGCAGAGCGCGAGCGACAGCGCGAGAGCGATCATTGATTTGCTTTTCATGTTTTCCTCCTCCTTGATTTTATTCAGCCCTCTGCGGGCGAAAATCCGATCCATCGGTAGCTTGCGCAAACGGGGAGTTTTGAACCTTCGAAATCCCCGCTCCAATCTTCAAGCCCCTTCGTTTTCCATATGTTCATCATGATCTTGGCGGGCGTGGTGGGGATGTCCTCCTCCGCGCGGTGCACCGCAACGCCGTCGACATAGAACGTGATGCTGTCTTTGAGCCATAAAAAGGCGTATTCGTGGAAGTCCTCCGCGCCGTCGAACCCGAGCTCATAGAGGAACTCGTGCCCGCCCTTTCCGCGCGTGTAGTAGTTGAACTGCACCTTCGACGTGTCCTTGCCGAGGAACTCGACGTCGATCTCGTCCCACGGGGAGCCCGTGTAGGTAAAAAAGGAAGAGATGACGCCGCCGCACCTTGCCGCCTTCATGGAGACGGAATAGAACCCGTACGAATACGTCTGCCGCGAGCGGTATTCCGCGCCCGCATATCCCCCTTCCTGCGTGAGGAAGAGCTGCATCGCGTCCCCGCCGAACACAACGTTCCCCTCCGAGAAGGTGCAGTCGAACACGCCGCCGTTCCCGCCCCGTCTCTTCTCGAAGAGCGCGCTTGCTCCCTCCGAAAAGACGGCGATCTTCTCCCCCTCCTGCGTAAAACGCGGCGGAAGGGAGAGCGTTCCCTGCGGGGCGCACGCACAGCACGCGCAGGCGCAGAGCGCGAGCGCGGCGAAAACGTGCAACAAGGTCTTTCTTCGCATGCTCTTCACGTCCGTCCTCTCTTTCCCTATTCTAAAAAGCAAGAAACATTCCCGTCAAGGAACGTTTCTTATCCTGTCGTTTTTTTACGCCGATTGCAGTCAAGACGCCCGCTGCCGCTTCGGTTTCTCCTGCCTGCCGACGTGGGGAATGGGTTTCCACGTCAGATTCTTCGCGAAGAGGGATACGACGTCGAGAATGACGTTGAGCAGCAGGAAGAACGGCCAGAGGAGCAGGGCGGCGAGACGGCGGAAGAAGCCGACCTTCGGAATGCGCCTGCGCTCGAGGATCATGAGCAGTGCGCCCGTGAGCATGGTGACGGTGTAGGAGAACACGAACGCGCCCGCCGAGACGATGGCGTACACGATCCACACCTTTGCGGGGTCGTAGCCGAACAGGGGCGAAAAGGCGAGGAGGATGACTTGCAGCGTCCAGAGCGCGACGCCGATCGCGCCCGAGGGCAGGATGGAGACGGCGATGTCGTACTGCGAGAACTTATTGTCCTTCCCTCCCCTCTTCTTCGGGGTGAAGATCTCCCTGACGAGGCGCGTGAAGCGGGTGAAGAACACGATCGTGTGTCCGCGCGCCCAGCGCAGTCTCTGCCTGAGCATGACGGGCACGGTGGTGGGCTGTTCGTCGAAAAATTCCGCCTCGTCGCAGTACATGATCTTGTTGCCCTGCGCGATCTGGTCGGCGGTGAACTCCCAATCCTCGGTGAGGGTGACGTATTCCCAGCCGTCCTTCACATAGGCCGCGGGCATGACGTAGCCCGTGCCCGAGACGCGGGTGGAACAGCCGCAGAGCGTCCTGCCGCGCGCCTCGAAACGGCATGCGGCGAGGAAGAAGATCCCATAGAGGCAGGACATGTAGTTGTCGCCGAAGTTGCTCGAATTGCGGTACGAAGTGACCGCGTACTTCCTGTCGTAGTAGAGGTACGCGTCGTTCATCTTCGAAAGGTAGCCGCAGGGCAGGATATTGTCTGCGTTGATGATGAAGAACCCGTCGAACGACTGCGTGCCGTAGTCCCTCTCGATGCACTTGAAGAGATAGCGGTAGGCAAAGCCGAGCACGCGCTCCTTGTCGTTGTCATAGACGTACACCGTCGCCCCGTGGGCGCGGGCGACTTCCGCCGTCCTGTCGGTGCAGTTGTGCGCCACGACGAAAACCTGCAGCTTCTCATGGGGATAGCCGTTCTGCCAGATGCTGTCGAGCAGGGCGCCGATGACCTTTTCCTCATTGCGCGCGCTGATGATGATGCCGTAGCGGAGCTTTTCCTCCCGCTCGGGGAACCGCTTCCCCGCAAAGATCCCGATGAGCGAGAACACGCCGTAGTGGAACATGACGACGAGAAAGATGAACCACACCGCGCCGAACACGATGGATACGATTTCAAGATAACCCATATTCTCTTCCTTTGTTCTTCCCTGCGCGCAAAGGGGCGCGGGGCTTATTCGTTCTCCCGCCCGAAGCCGGAGAAGATGATATTGAGATGAAAGACGTCGCCCTTCGCGAATGCGGAGAGTTCGCCGCCGTATTTCCTCGCGATGAGCCGTATGCTCCGCATGCCGAACCCGTGGTAGTCCCTGTCCCCCTTCGTGGTGACGGGCAGGCCGTCCTCGAAGGCGAGCGGCCCGTCGAAGTAGTTCTCCTCCTGCACGAGAAGGAGCCCGTCCTTCGCTTTGACCACGATGTCGATGACCCGTCTCCCCTCGTCCTCGATGTCCTTGACGGCTTCGAGGGCGTTGTCGAGGAGATTGCCGAACAGACAGTAGAGGTCCCCCTCTTCGATGAAGGAGAGCTTCCCGCCGTCGATCATGCAGGACAGCTCGATGCGGTTCTGCTCGCAGAACAGGCTCTTCTCGGTGAAGAGCACGTTGAGGAGAGGGCTGCCCGTCTCGATGCGGGAATCGTAGATGGAGACCGTCTCCGCGAGGTCCCCGAGGCGGGGCGCGCCCTGCGCCGACAGCATGTTGAGCTTATAGCGGATATCGTGGCACTTGACGTTGATGAGGTCGATGGTGTCCTTCGAGATGCGGTATTGCAGTTCGCTCTGGCGGATGGCATATTTGAGGTGCTCCACCTCGCGGCTGAGTTCGCGGGCGACCACCGTCTTGGAGGCGAGCAAGAACGCGATGACGCAGCACACGGCGGAAAACGCGTTCCCCGTCTGCCGCAAAACGACGTAGACGGGCTCGTCGAAGCGGTTCTCCCTCCCCACGCTGAGGCGGGCGAAGTACACGTCCTCGAAGGAGCAGAGCAGTACGGTGATGCCGAGCACGACCACGGTGATCGCGAGCATGCGGGAATCGAGGTCGCAGGACTGCAATTTCTCCTCCATGCCGCGCACATACAGGAAGTACACCGCGGCGGCGCACACCGCAAAGAAGGAGTAGTAGACGAGACGGTACCACAGGTCGAAGAGGTTCCCCCACCCGTCGAAGAGGCGGAACGCCTCCCCGCCCGTCCAGAAGAGCAAAAACACTTTGTAGACGAGGTTCTGCGCGGCGTAGGCGAGCGTACAACAGAAGAGCACCTTGAAAAACTTCTCCGAAAAGCACCACACCGAGAACAGGATGACGGCCGCGAAGAGAACGAGGTAGACGAGCGTGCGCCCCCACACGGTCTCCCCGAAAGCGGTGTAGAACCACGCGACGGGCAGCCCGAGCGCAAAGAGCGCGGCAAGGGAGAGCGGGAGCTTCCACCAAAACCCGCGCGCCCGTTTGAGCTTACGGAAGAAGAGGAAGCAAAAGACGCAAAGTTCGAAGAGGAACTCCGCGATCACGATGCCATAGAGATAGAAAACCTCACCCATCCTTGCCCTCCGCGCCCGCATACCAATCGGCGAGCTCCGCCAAAAAAGCGTTCCTGCGGGGACGGCTGACGGCGAGCGTGTCGCTCCCGACCTGCACGAGGGATCCCTTTACGCTCACGATGAATTTGGGGTTCACGAGGTAGCACTGGTTGCACCGCAGAAAGCCGAACCGCTTCAAGTCGCTCTCCACCTTGTAGAGCGCGCCCGTGACCTCGATGACGTCGTCCACGAGGTGATAGCGGAGGCGGTGGCGCACGATCTCGACATACATCAGCCTGTCGGAGGAGACGCGGCACAGCCCGCCCGCCGTGTTCACCGTGAGCGACTGTTCGGCGTTCATCACATACACGTCGAGCGCCTTGCGGAATTTGAGCGCGAAATCGAAGTACTTGACGGGTTTGAGCAGGTAGGCGATCGCGTCCACCTCGTACCCTTTCTGCGCGTACTGCACCAGATTGGTGATGAAGATGAGGGAGACCGTCTTATCCACCGCCCGCAGGTCGGCTGCCGCGCTCATCCCGTCGCGGAAGGGCATCTGGATGTCCATGAACACGACGGCGTAGAGCGGCTTGTAGGCGCCCAAAAACTCCACGGCGTCATGAAAGCGGGAGATGCGGAACTCCTGTCCCGCCGCTTTCCCGTATTCTTCGATATAGCCCGTGAGCACCGCCGCGGCGGCGTCCTCGTCCTCGACGATCGCAATGTTTCTCATGGCTCCCCCGTCCATATTATAGACAATGGGTCGCCCGATGTCAAGAGTTCGCCCGCCTTTTGGGAAGAAATTTATCTTTTAACCAGTTTTTTGGGGAATAGCGCGCCCGCCGCCTTGTGCGGGGACGGGCGCGCAGCTTTTTATGCGTTTTCCTGCGCCTTTTTCTTTTTCCCTCTCACAATGGCGCGGACCATGAAGTACGCCATCGTCGCGGCGCCCGCCGCGAGCACAGCCTCGACGAGCACGATATACCATACCCATGTCATGTTGTACGTCGCGCCCGCAGAGAGGTCGGCCGAGGCGGAAGGGTCGAAGGCGGTCTCGGCGTTCACCGTGTCGACGATCGTCCAGAGGACGTCGTGCGCGACATGCTCGGCGATCTTATACCCCTCTTTCGTCCTGACGGAATCGAACACGGTGTCGGTCAGGCCGTTGGTGAGCCAGATATCGTTGCCCGCCCAGATCCCTCTGTACGGCGTCATGTAGCTCTCGTTGGAGTTCATCCAATCGGTCACGAGGGTGCCGCGGAAGCCCCACTCGCCTCGCACGATCTCGGTGGAGAGCCCGTAGTTCGCGCCCGACCACACCCTGCCGAGCCTGTTCATGCTCGTCATCATGGCGTTGCCGCCGCCCTGCTTGATCATGATCTCGAAGGGGCGGAGGTAGATCTCGCGCAGGGTCTGCTCGGTGAGGAAGGTGAACAGCCCCTCGCGGCTGTACTCGCTGTCGTTGACGGCGAAGTGCTTCACATAGGCGTACACGCCGAGGTCTTTCGCGCCCTTGACCGTGCCCGCGCACATCATGCCCGAGAGGACGGCGTCCTCCGAATAATATTCGCCGTTCCTGCCGCCGAAGGGCGTGCGGTGGATATTGGCGCCCGGGGCGTACCATCCGCGCAGGCCGTTCATCGACTTGCGCTCCCTGCCGATGCTCTGCCCGAGACGGTAAGCGAGATCGGGGCTCCATGTCTGCGCCAGCATGGTGCCGCTGGGGTACGCCATGAACTCGCAGGTGGTGCCGTTCCCGCCCGTGACGCGGGTGTTGAAGCCGAGCGGGCCGTCGAGGTCCACATATTGGGGCTTGCCGATGCTCTTGATCGCCGCCGTCTTGAAGTAGCCGTCGCTGATGAGCCCGACGAGCTCGTCGTTGGTGATATTGGCGATGAGCTGCGTCCACTTTTCGTCGTCGAAGTCGGTCACGCCGACCATATCCTGCAATTTGAGCCCGTTTGACTTTCTCTGCCGCTCTGCGCCGAGATAGCCCGCATATTCGAGCTGCGCCGCGGTGGGAGCCATCTGTTTCGCGACCGAAGCCGCCTCCTCCGTCCTGTTGCGCGCCGTCGTGATGCGCACGGGGTAGGTGCCCTTGAAATCGGCGCGGGAGAGATACTTCACGGGGGTCTCCTCGTGGCGGCCGTCGAGGTCGTTCTGGTCGATGACCTCGTCGTTGTCCTTGCCGTCCGCGTTGGTGAAGCGGTTGGCCACGGTGTTCCCCGTCTCGGGGTCGGCGTCGTAATTTGCCGCCCCCACCGTGTATTTGAGCTCGGCTTCCGAAACGGCGGCCTCGCTGCCGTCCGCAAGCGTCGTACCCATGTCGCCCGCCTCATGGCTGTTCTTCATGAGCTTGATGGCGTACTCGCCCGCGTCGAGTTCGTAGCCCGTGTGCCCGTTGCCGTTGTCGTCGTAGCAGTCGTAGGAGGCCATGTCCCTCACGCGTAGCTCGAACGTCACCGTCTCCGTCTCGCCCGGACGGATGACGCCCGTCTTGACGAAGGAGGCGAGATTCACCGCCGCCTTCTCGATGCCGCCCTCGATGTAGGGCGCGGTGTAGTAGAGCTGGACGACGTCCGCCCCCGCAAAGCCGCCCTCCGCGGCGTTGTTCTTCACTTCCACTTCGATCTTTACGGTATCGTCCGCGCCGAGCGTGCCCTCCGTCTTGCTCTCCCCGTCCACCGTCACGCTCTTGACCGTCCACGTGAAATCGGTGTACGAGAGGCCGTAGCCGAAGGGGAACTGCACCACGGCGTCGTAGCCCGTTCCGTACTTGTTCGTAACGTCCGCAAAGTACCCCTCGGCGTCCGCCGTCTCGAACCACTTATAGCCGACGTAGATGCTTTCGGAGTAGTCCACATAGGTGCTGTAACGGTCGTCCTCGTTGCGGCAGTTCGCATAGACCGTGCCCGCGCCGAGCTCGCCCGCGCCCTTGTCGCCGTGATTGACCGCGGCGGGCGTCGTGCCCATGATGTCGTAGGCGTAGGTGTCCGCCGTCCTGCCCGAGGGAGAGACCTGCACCCGCTCCGTTTTAACGTTGCCGTTTTCGTCCTTTTCATAGATCGGTGTCCCGTCCTTCTCGGACATGGGTACCCCGTTTTCGTCCAATGCGGGAACGGGAGCGTCCTTATAGCCGCGCAGAACGTTGATGAGCCCGCGCACGCCCGTAAGCCCCGTGATGCCCACGAGGAGCGCGCCGTCCACCCCTTCGTCCTCGATGAAGCCCGTCTCCATCGTGTTCGCCGTGTTGAGGACGACGATCACCTTGTCGCAGAGTTCGGCGGCGACGGCGATCATGTCCTCTTCCTCGGTGGAGAGTTGGAGATAGTGCCTGTCCGTCACGGTGATCTTCTCGTTGCTGCCCGCCTTCGCCTGTTTGACCTGTTTGAGTTCGAGGTCCTTGCTCTCGCTGCCCGTCCTGCCGATGACGACGAGCCCCACGTTTGAAAAGGCCGTGATGCTGTCCCGCAGGCTGAGATACTGCTCCTTGCTCGGCTCGCGGAGGACGAAGATCTCCTCGCTGCCGAAGGACACGCCCCCGCGGTATTCGAGATAATCCTGATTGCCGTACGTCTTGCTGTGCGCGGTGTAGTAGTCGGCGTACAGCTTGTAGAGATCTTTGTTATAGGCGATGCCCGCCTCCTCGAGCGCGGGGAAGAGCTTGACCTTCGGAAGATCGGTATTGGCATAGCCCGAACCGAACGCCATCGTCATCCAATCGTAAGCCGCCCACCCGAACACGTTGATCTTTTCGAGCTCCTTTTCGGTGAGGGGCAGCGCGGGATTCCCCTCTTCGTCCTTCTCGTTTTTGAGGAGAACGGTGCCCTCCTCCACGATGTCCTCGCAGAGGGCCTCGCCCGCCGCAAGCACGGCCGCGTCCGTCTTTTGCGAGCGCCCATAGAGATAAAGGCTGATGTCCTCGCTGAACATGGAGGCCGCGATGATGAGCGCGACCATGATCGCGACGACCGCCGTGATGCTCGGCGTGAAGATCGCGATCGCTTTCTTTGCCGAAAGTCCCTTCTTCATTTTCTTTCCTCCTCCATCATTTTGCCGCAGATGCGGCGTTCCGTTTCCACATTATAAAAAGAAACGCGCCGAAACAAGACGCGTTCCTCATTTTGCAGTTTTGTTACGCAAATTGTGCCTTCGGGCTACGAGACCCGTTTGAGCTCCTCGAACACTTTCACCAGCGCGAACGTGTCGAGTTCGCAGTACTTCAAGAGGTTGCGTTCCGCCTCTGCGCGCTCGTCCGCGGGCATGTCTTTGAGCTTGGGGAAGAGCTCCATCGCCTCGCTCCCGTTGTGCACCCCTTCCAGATTGTGATAGTTGAGGGCGGGGTCGTCGGGATAGAGCGCGGGAAGCACGCTCTTGATGGAAAAGGAGCCACCCATGTCGCGGTTGTAGTAGTACCCTTTCTGGAAGGGGTCGAGAAGATCCTTGATATTGTCCCTGATTTTGAGAAGATGATCGCTCAGATCGGGGAACGCCTCGGCAAGCTCTTTGAGGCGCGAACACTCGAACGCTTTGTTGTAGGCGAGCACGCACACGTCCGCGGGAATGTCCGCGACGAGCCGCTCCGCAAGCGCCCGTCTCGGGTCCTCTTCGCTGCGCCCCAAAAACTCTCTGTGCTCGGGCGCGGCGTCCGCTTCCCTCAGAATGTGCAAAGAATACTGCACGGGGATCTGCTGGTACGGTTTTGTCCCGACATAGCGCGGGATCACGGGCTGCACCGTCTCGAAATCGAGGAAGTAGAGTGGGTAGGAGAGCGTCTGCAAAAAGGCGCCGATGCCCTCTTTGTCGACATGGGTGCCCTTTTCCGCGAGGGCGAACTCCACTTGGCGGCGGCGCAGGTCGTTGAGCCCGCTCCCGTCCCGCAGGACGTCCTCGTACGAACGGATCCCCCTCTCGTACAGGGCGAGCTTCTGCTTGTACCCCAAGCGGTAGAGGTGAAAGACGGACGGCGAGGGAAGGTCGCGGGTGCAATAGCCGAAAAAGGCGCAGGGGTAGGGGGTGTTGCACGCCTCCGAGATGCCGATCGCGGGCTCCGTCTTGGACGCCATCACCTTTTCCGCCTCTTTGAGGTCGCCCTCCACCGCCCCGATCTCCTTCTCCACGAGGGAGGTGACGTCGGTGACGTCGAAGAGCTTTTTCAGATCGAGCGTGCCGTCGAAAACGTATCCGCTGTTGATGGTGACGATATACACTCTGCCCACCTTCACGCCGCACTTTCCGAGCACATATTTTTGGTAGGCGGTGTCTGAAATGTAGACATGGTGGTCGGGCGAAGTGCTGCTCTTGACTTCATAGATGTCGTAGCTTGCGCCGTTCTTTCTGAGGATGTCGACGGCGCAGTACAGCCCGTTGTAGTTGAAGGACGCCTCGCAGACCGTCTCGCGCCCCTCTTTGAGGCAGAAAGCGGTGTATCGCTCCATCGCTTTGAGGTCGGGCGTGCCGTCCTCGCGGAGGATGGTGACTTCGACGTACTCGCCGAACAGCCCCATCGCGAGATCCCCCACTTCGTTGCCCGCCGCAAAACGCGCCTGCGTCTCGTCGTCCACGGCGTATTCCTCGGGCTTGTATTTTTTGAGCCACGGGATCTTGGGGCATTGTTTGAAATCGCAGTATTTCGACTTGCTGAAATAAAACATAACGCTCTCCCTCGGACATGGTATGCCCGTTTTATGCGAAGGACGGCTTTTTCAGAAAGCGTCCCGATTTTTTTCGACGCGGAAAAAGCCGCACGCGCGGTGCGGCTTTCTGCCTTTTTGACTTATTTGAGCTCTGCGGTCGCGCCGGCTTCCTTGAGCTTGGCGACAGCGGCTTCCGCGTCCGCCTTCGGGACCTGTTCCTTGATGACGCCGAGGCTCTCCACCGCCTTCTTCGCGTCGGCAAGCCCGAGACCCGTGAGTTCGCGGACGACCTTGATGACGCCGATCTTGTTCGCGCCGAAATCTTTGAGGACGACGTCGAATTCCGTCTTTTCCTCTTCCTGCGGAGCTGCTTCCGCACCGCCTGCCGCGGGACCCGCCACGACTGCCGCCGCCGCGGAAACGCCGAATTCCTCTTCGAGCGCCTTGACAAAGTCGTTGAGTTCGACGACCGTCATCGCCTTGACTTCTTCGATAAACTTCTGAACATCCATTTTGATTCCCTCCGAAATAAATTATGATTTTTTGTCTGCGATTGCCTTCAAAACAAACGCAAGGTTCGCGATGGGCGACTGCAAGCAGCCGAGCATCTTGGCGAGCAACACCTCTCTCGAAGGGATTGCCGCGAGTTTCTTCACGCCTTCCGCGTCCACATATGCGCCGCCGACGTACGCGCTCTTCGGGACGACTTTGTTCGCGAGCGCGGGCGTATCCTTCACTGCCTTCGCGATGATCGAGCAGCCGCTCGTCTCATCGGGGCAGAAGATGAACGCCGTCGCGCCGTTGAGGTCTGCGTCGAATTCCGTCACGCCCAGCTCGTTGAACGCCTTACGGACGAGGGTGTTTTTGTACACTTTGTATTCGCACGACGCCTTGCGGAAGCTGTTGCGCAGGTCTGTGACTTCTTTGACCGTGAGCCTGTCGTAGCTCGTGAGCACGACAGACTTGGAGGAGGAGATCTTCTCTTTGATCTCTTCGACGATGACCTTCTTTGCCTCAAAATTTGCCGACATGGTTACCTCCTGTAAGGCCTTGCGGCCCGATTTGCACGGGCATGCGCGGGGCAAGCCCGAAAAAAAGCTCCGTACGCAGACAGTACGGAGCGGCTCTTAAACGATCGTTAAGAAAGCGAACCTCGACGGGATATTGAGCGCAAATGCGCACCCGTTGTCTGCGGTCATATTTACTTTACCACACTTTCGGCAGCCGTGTCAAGCGTTTTTCGCCCGATGCGGAACCGTTTTTTGTCAAGCCTTCGAGTAGGCGATCTTGACGCCGGGGCCCATCGTAGAGGTGAGGGTCACGCTCTTGATGTACTGCCCTTTCGCAGCCGCGGGCTTTGCGCGGACGATCGCGTCCATGAGCGCGTTGAAGTTCTCCGTCAGCTTCTCGGGGCCGAAGCTCCTCTTGCCGATGGGGCAGTGGATGATCGCCGTCTTGTCAAGACGGTACTCGACCTTACCTGCTTTCACTTCCTGCACCGCGCGCGCGACGTCCATCGTCACCGTGCCGGACTTGGGGTTGGGCATGAGACCTTTCGGGCCGAGGATACGGCCGATACGTCCGACCACGCCCATCATGTCGGGAGTGGTGATCATGACGTCGAACCCAAACCAATTCTCCGTCTGGATCTTCTGGATCATCTCTTCCGCGCCGACGAAATCCGCGCCTGCTGCGGCGGCCTGATCCGCTCTCTCGCCCTTTGCGACGACGAGGACTTTCTTCGTCTTGCCCGTGCCGTGGGGGAGGACCAAAACGCCGCGGACCTGCTGGTCTGCCTGCCTCGGGTCGACGCCGAGACGGACGTGGAGCTCCACCGTTTCGTCGAACTTCGCCTTCGCATTGCCGAGAACGAGGTTCACCGCCTCGCCCGCTTCGTAAGCCTTCGTCTTGTCGTAGGACTTGAGGCTGTCCGCATACTTCTTACCGTATTTCATATCCGCTGCCTCCTTACTCCTCGACGGTGATGCCCATACTGCGGGCCGTGCCCTTGATCATGCTCACCGCGCTCTCGAGCGTGGAGCAGTTGAGGTCGGGCATCTTGGTCTTTGCGATCTCTTCGACCTGCGCCTTCGTGAGCTTCCCGACCTTGACCTTGTTGGGGGTCGAGGACGCGGATTCGAGCCCGAGCGCCTTCTTGATGAGGACGGGTGCGGGCGGCGTCTTGAGGACGAACGTGAAGGAACGGTCGGCGTAGATCGTCATGACGACGGGAATGATGAGCCCTTCCTGCGACGCCGTTCTCGCGTTGAATTCCTTCGTGAAGCCGGGAATGTTGACGCCGTGGGGACCGAGCGTCGAACCGACGGGCGGACCGGGGGTCGCTTTTCCGGCAGGCAGCTGCAATTTGACGATTGCGGTCACTTTCTTTGCCATAGTAGCTTTCTCCTATATGTGGTTCATGCAAGCGCGGCATAAAAAAATTTACCGCGCTCTCCCACTTGATCGCCGCATACAAAACGCGGCGACACTTCCTGTTTTGAACGTTTACTCTTCGCTGCGGGGGATCTCCACGGCGTTTTCCTGTATCTTCGTCATCTGGACGTATTCGACCTCGACGTCCTGCTCGCGGCCGAACATGACGATGGCGACCTTCGCGCGCTGCGTCTCGTCGTTCTTTTCCTTGATCGTGCCGATAAAGCCCTCGAGGGGACCGTTGTCGATCGAGACCCTGTCGCCCACCTTGAAATCGGCGTCGACGACATAGTCCTCGAGACGCATCTTGCGGATCTCCTCATCCTTCATGGGAATGGGGCGGCCCTGCGGCCCCACGAACCCCGTGACGCCTCTCGTGTTCGTGACGAGATACCACAGCTGGTTCGAGTAGATCATCTTGATGAAGACATAGGTGGGGAACAGCTTGCGCTCGACGACCTTTTTCTTGCCGTTCGCCTTCTCCTCGATCGTCTGCTCCGTGGGGATCTTGACGTCGAAGATCTGGTCCTCCAAGCTGTTGTTCTCTATGAGCCGAAAGAGGCTCTCACGCACCAAAAGCTCGTACCCCGAGTAGGTGTGCAGGATATACCACCTCGGTTCGGTATCGGTGATCGGCAGCATTCATCAACCTCCCAATCCCGTGAGGAATTCGAGGAGATAGGTGAAACCGATGTTGATCCCCGTCATTACGACAAGGAAAATCGCCACGATCGCAAGCACGACGCCCGTCGCTTTGAGCGCCTTCGGGATCGTGGGCCATGTCACGCGCTTGAGCTCGGAGAAGGTCTCCTTGATCTTCTTCCATGCGCGAACAAAGAAATTCGGCTTCTTGGCCTTGTCTTTCTTGGCGGGCTTTTTGCCTTCTTTCTTTTCGATTTCCTGTTCTTTCTTTGCCATGATACTTTCTCCGGATGCGCGTTACTTGGATTCCTTGTGGACAGTGTGCTTCTTGCAGGTAGGGCAGTACTTCTTGATTTCGAGACGATCGGGATCGTTGCGCTTGTTCTTGAAGCTGTCGTAGTTGCGGTTCTTGCACTCCGTACACTCAAAGGTAACTTTCATTCGCATTGATTTGACGGCCATTTTGAGCAGACTCCATACAAAAAAATTACACCCCTCAGGTGCGTAATTCAAGTCTACCATAGAAAAATCCCCTTGTCAACCGATTTTGAAGGGAATTTTGCGATTTTTTTCACGAAATGCGCCCGCACGCCGGAATTTGAACGGAATGCGCGCGCGTTACGTCAGAGGGAGAGAAATTCTTCGAGGGCGGAGAGCTCCGTCTCGGTGTGGTAGAGAACGTACGCCTTCATGAGGCGGAGGGCGCGCCTTACGCCGTCCTCCCCGTCCTCCGCGTCCCCTTTCAGAACGGCGCGGATCGCGTCGTACGTCACCGCGCTCACGGGAACGCCGTCCCCGCAGCCCGCGCAGCGGAAGGACCCGCTCGCCATGTCGAAACGGCGGCGTCCCTCCATCTCCCTGCCGCAGACGGTGCACCTCTCCGCCGAAACGGGATATCCCGCAAGGCGCAAGGTGCGCAAAAGAAAGCGTAAGACCGCGGACATGGTATGCCCGTTTTCCGTCTCGATGGCGGAGAGCGTCTCCACCGCGCCGACGAGGAGCTCCCCGCACGGCATGCCCTCCGCCGAGAACGCGTCGCACGTCTGGAGCACCGCCGCGCCCGCGTAATATTTTTTCAGATCGAGCCTCAGCCCGAAGAATCCCTCGTGCAGAGAGGCCTGCGTGACGGTGTATCTGCCGCCCTTTTCCGCGAACACGTACTCCGAAAAACAAAAAGGCTGCGACGCGAAATTCAGCTTCGCGCCCGCCTTCCGCACCCCTTTCATGCCCGCGCCGATCTTGCCGCGCTCCGCAGTGAGCAGGGTCACCATTCTGTCGTATTCGCCGTAATCCGCCGCCCGCAAAACGAGCGCGTCCGCCTTGTAATCCATGTCTGCGCCCTCCGTGTTGCGGCGCGCGAAGTCATTTCAGCCGCTTGTACAGCATGTAATAACTGAAATTCCCCGTCTCTTCGAAGAGTTTCCACGCGATCTGCTTCGCGTCTTTTTGCTTGCTTTCATCCTTTTCCATGCCCCCAGTATGCGGACATGGGGCGGCTTTTATGCGCGGACGGGCGTCACAGGTCGTCCTGACGGTAGCCGAATTCCTTCATGAGGGAACGCTTGTCGCGCCAGTCCTCTTTGACCTTGACGTACACCGTGAGAAAGACTTTCGCGCCGAGCAGTTTCTCCATGTCCTTGCGGGCGAAGGAAGCGACCTCTTTGAGCGCGCGACCCTGCTTGCCGATGAGGATCGCCTTGTGGTTCTTCTTCTCGCAGACGATGTCGAGGCCGATCTCATAGACCCCGCTCTCCCCTTTCTTGAAGGTGTTGACGACGACCGCCACGCCGTGCGGGATCTCCTTTTCGTACTTCAAGAGGATCTTCTCGCGCATGAGCTCGGCGACCATGAATTTATCGCTCTTGTCGGAGACGATATCGTCGGGGAAGAGCGGCCCGCCCTCGGGGAGCATGTCTGCGATCGCCTGTTCCAATTTTTTGAGATTCATGCCCTTTCTCGCGGACACGGGGTACACGTCCGCGGTCACGCCCGCTTCGAAGAGCGTCTTGACGTCCGCGGGAATGTTCTCCTTCGGCATAATGTCGATCTTCGTGTAGGCGATGAGCGCGGGCACCCCGAGCGAGGTGTATTTCTTCATGAGGGCGACGTCGTCCTCTTTGAGCCCCGCGTGCCCGTCGTGCACGAACAGAATGGCGTCGACGTCGCGCGAGGCGGTCTCCGTCGTTTTCATCATGAGTTCGGTGAGCGCGTTGCGCTGTTTGTAGATGCCGGGCGTGTCCACGAACACGATCTGGAAGTTCTCCTTTGTGGAGACGCCGAGGATGCGGTCCCGCGTGGTCTGCGGCTTGGGCGAGACGATGGCGACCTTTTCGCCGACGAGGACGTTGACGAGGGTGGATTTCCCCGCATTCGCTTTTCCGATGACGGCGACCGTTCCGCTTCTCATACTCCCCTCCCGAGCCCGAGTTTTGCCATGACGTTTTCCTCCTCCCGCCTCATTGCGGCGCGCTCCTCCGCGGCCTCATGGTCGTAGCCGAGGCAGTGCAGCACGCCGTGCACCGCGAGATAGCCGATCTCGCGCGCGAGGGAATGTCCGTATTCCTCCGCCTGTTCCGCCGCGCGCTTTTCGCAGATGACGACGCTCCCGAGAAGCATCCTCCCCGACGGCGCGCCCTCTTCCCCGATGAACTCGACGCACTCGCCGTGTTCCTCCGAAGAGATCGCCTCCCCGGGCGAAAGTTCCATCGCGGGGAAGCTCAAAACGTCGGTCACGCGGTCCACCCCGCGCTCCCGCGCATTCAGGCTGCGGATCTCCTCCTCGGAGACGAACAAGAGCTCGACAACGAGGGGCATGTCCGAAACAGCCTCTCCGGAAAGTGCATTTTGCAGATTTTCGCGCGCCTCTTCGTCAAGGCTCTCGCATTCGACGATAAACTCAGCCATTGGGTTTTTCCTCATCGGGATTGACGGCTTTCCTGTCGCGGTTGAATTGGATATTGGGGTACTGCACGCGGTGGTGATGGACGCCCGAAAGCGCCTCGACGAGGGTGAGCCGCACGACGGAGAGCTCCTTCATCGTGATGTCGCATTCGTCGAACTGCCCGAGGTCCATGCGCTCCTCGATGACGCTGCGGCAGATCTTTTCAACCTGTTCGGGGGAACGGTCCGCCATCGCGCGCACGGCCGCTTCCACCGCGTCGGAGATCATGATGATCGCCGCGATGCGCGTCTGGGGAAGAGGCCCGAAATAGGAGAAATCGCGCAGATCCGCGTCGCCCGAATAGCGCACCGCCTTATCGTAGAAATACTTGATGGGCAGGGTGCCGTGGTGCTCGAGCGCGACGCGCGCGATCTCTTTGGGCAGATGGTTCGCGATGAGGAGATCGTAGCCGTTTTTGGTGTGCGAACGGATGATGTCCGCCGAAAGTTCGGGGGTGATCTCGTCGTGCAGGTTGTAATCGGTCTGGTTCTCGGTGAAGCCCTCGGGCTCTTTGAGCTTGCCCACGTCGTGGTAATAGGCCGCCGCCCTCGCGAGCTCGGCGTTCTCCCCGATCGCGACGGCGCACGATTCCGCGAGCTGCGCGACGATGAGCGAATGGTTGAACGTGCCCGGGGCCTCCTTTTTGAGGCGCACGAGAAGCGCGGCGTCCGTACTCGTCAGTTCCCTGAGGCGGAAAACGGTGAGGCGGTTGAACGCCCGTTCGAAGAGGGGCAGCAGCGCGAGCGCGAGCACGCCCGAGAGAATGCAGGCGAGGATGCGGAACCCCACGGCGGAAACGTAGTCGATCCAATCTTTGGTCACCTCGGGAAGATTGAAGAGGAGGACGAGGATGACGGTGGGCACCGCGGTGTACACGCCCGTGAGGAGCAGGCTTCCGCGCGTCTTTGCGCTCCCCGCAAAGAACACGGCGAACGTCCCCGAGAGGAAGGTGATCAGAAAGGACGAGAAGAGCTGCGTCGTGAGCCCCGAGGCCGTGATCCCCGAGGCCGTGAGGGTGTTCGTGCACAGGTCGATCACGAAGAGCAGGAGCCCGAAGATGAAGTTCAGAAAGATCGCCTGCCTGCGGTTCAAAAGAAAGATCGCGAGGATCGCAAACATGGCGACGGGGCGGGAATAGTAGTGGATGAACCGCCCGAAAATGTAGCAGATGACCGTGGACGCAAAGAGCAGCGTAAAGATGAGGAAGATATTCTTGATCTTGAGAAGGGTCTCGAAATCCTCGAACAGATAGTAGAAGTACACGAGCGCGAAGAGGAAGAACACGCTCACGAGCAGAGACAGCGACTCCGAGGAGTGCTGCGCGAGATAGCCGTACCAATTCGCGGGGTCGTTGACGACCGTCATCAGAAAGATGAGGAGGATCATGGCGGCATAGCAGCCGAAGAAGGCGGCTACGCTGTAACCGAGCTTGCGTCCGACCTTCGTGCTCTTTTTCTCTTTCATGGATTCCCTCCTTTTCTTCGCTTGTTCTCTTCCCGCTCATACGCACGCACGATGCGCGTGACCAGCGGGTGTCTCACGACGTCTTTTTCGGTGAGGCGGCACACGGCGACGTCCTCCACGCCGTCGAGGATGCGGACGGCTTGTCTCAGGCCGCTCGTCTTGCCCGCGGGAAGATCGGTCTGCGTGAGATCCCCCGTGACGACCATCTTGCTCCCCTCCCCGAGACGGGTCAAAAACATTTTCATCTGCTCGCAGGTCGCATTCTGCGCCTCGTCGAGAATGACAAAGGCGTCGGAGAGCGTCCTGCCGCGCATGTATGCGAGCGGCGCGACTTCGATCGCCCCCTTCTCCATCAAACGCTGGTACGTCTCGAAGCCGAACATCTCCTGCAAGGCGTCGTACAGCGGGCGCAGGTAAGGGTCGACCTTCGTCTGCAAGTCGCCGGGCAAAAAGCCCAACTTTTCCCCCGCTTCCACGGCGGGACGGGTGAGAATGATCTTTTCGGCTTCTTTCCCCTTGTATGCGGCGACGGCGAGACAGACGGCGAGGTACGTCTTGCCCGTTCCCGCAGGGCCGACGCCGAACGTCACGGTGTTTTGGCGCACCGCGTTGACGTATTCCTTCTGCCCGACCGTCTTGCACTTGACGGGCTTTCCGCGCGAGGAGACGGCGACGACGTCGTGCATGATCCCCTCGATATCGCGGGCATGTCCCTCCCGCGCGAGCTCGATGCAGTATAAAAGACGGGTCTTGTCGATCTCTTCGCCCGCTTCGACGGTGGCGAGGAGGCTCTTAATGACCTCCGCGCCGATATACGCCGCCTCGGTTTCCCCCTCGAGGACGACGTTCGTTCCGTCCAGCCGTGCGATGAGGCCGAGCTCCCGCGCGATCGTATTGAGGTTTTCGTCAAAGACGCCGATGACCTGCGTGAGGCGATCGAGCGTCCCCGTATCGACCGTAACTTGCAAATTTCCTCCTAACCGAGATTGCACGAAGCCGTGGCGCGCGCAATGCCTTCCACGAGCCAACCACGCTCCGTTTGCTCGGTATGTATCTCGACAGCCTCGCCGAAGTCAAGCACCGCCTGCGCGACGGCGCCCTCTTCGGAGAGCGCGTATTCCTTCGAAAATTCCCTTCTCACCGTGACCGACCCGATCACGGCGGCGGGGAACATTTCTTCCCCGCGCACGGTATAATCCGCGATGACGACGTCGCCCGCACGGACTTCGTCCCCCACCCCGACGAGGGGGGTGCCGCGGATGACGATGAGCTCTTCCACAATGCCCTCCGCAGGAGACGTGAGGGGCATGCCCGCGATCGGGGCGACGCTTTCGGCACATTGCACCTCCACGGTGAGGACGCCGCCCTCCCGTTTGAAGGCGCAGAATTCGACGTTCGGAAGGGAGAGCACGCGCGCGGCGCACCCGCCCGTATCCCGCGGCATCGCGGAGAAGAAGCGGACCCCCTCTTCACGGAGGATGGCGGTCACTTCCCGCTCATAGTATGCGCCGTTTCCCGTCACTTCCACCTTCAACACCCGCGTTTGGGCAAAGAGCGCGGCCGCGGAAAAGAGGAGAACGCCCGCGATGAGCCCGGAGGCCGAAAGAGCCTTCCGCGCAAGCCCTGCGGCCCCGCGGTATCTGACGTTTTCTATATTATAGCATGAACCTTGTAAAATTGCAAAGGCTTTTTTCAAATCTTTGGCGCGGATATGCACTTCTACTGCGTTTTTTTCGGCTTCCCGCGCCCCGAGCACGGGGATCCCCGCACGCACAAGTTTCTCGGGGGCTTTCGCCGCCGTCAGACTCCGCACCGTAAAAGAGACGCCCGAAAGCGAAGATCTCATCTCACCCCTCCCCCTTCACGAGGGAAATGCTGCCGCGCACCTCGACGTCCCCCGCGAAATATTTTCCGAGCGCGAGATTTTCCCCCTCGATCTCGACCGCGCCCCGCTTCCCGCGGAGCACGATCCGCGTGGCGGAGAATTCGGCGACGCGCTTCACATTGAAAAAATAGCCCCCGCCGCCGTCCGTGACGGTGTAGGACACGCGCGACGGGTCCTCCCCGCCCAAAATCCTGAAGATCTCCGCTGCAAACCTCATCCCCCTATTGTATGCACCCGCACCCCGTCTCATTCCCCTCATGGGGTAGGGCTCCTCTCTATGTCATTTCAAGCGGAGCATAGCGAAGTCGAGAAATCTCATTCTCATAATAAGGTGGAGATCCCTCGGCTTTCTTTTTTGGGGGCGAGGGCGGGAAATGGGGCTGAAAGAAAGACAGCCGAGGGCGATTGCCCTCGGCTGCTTTTGGGTTCAGTTACTCATTTTGGGTCAGTTTTGAAACCTCAAATCATCGCAAAATGGGTTTATTCAACGTCATAGTCGAACTTAATGCCCGCCTTATTGTATCTGTTGATGAAGCTTTCAAAATAAGTTGCATGTCCCGATATGTGCTCGTCCGTGAGATCATAGATGTAACTTTGGTGGATTGTTCCATCTTCAGCTTCTCCCGTTTGCTTGTCCGCCAACAGAGAATAGCTTCGAGTGTCTTTCGTCTGCTCGATATTGCTGAAATAAATCTTTACATCCTTCCCGACCTTGATTGTGGTTGGATCTTCTTCCAATTGCATAGCGTGAGTTGCGGTATTGTCCTGTTGCGAATCGTCATAATACGTTATCCCGTCAGTACTGTATTGGGTAATTTGCTTGCCCTTGCGGGACGCCGCGAACAGGAAGCATGTTTCAGCACCGGACGTGCTTTCATGTGCAGCATTGTCGAGGTTAATTCTTGTTTCGCCGCGGAACGTAATCTCAGCGTCGTTCTGTACGCCTCTGTGCTTACCGACATGGTCGCAGCCACTTACTGACTCTTCGTAATAATAAGAGCAAACGGTCTGCGCGACAAATGCCTGCCCAAGCTCGGGGGAAATCGTCAGCTCACTATCCACAACATCAATGTTTCCGCCGCCGATGCAGGAGAGCAACACCATATTTGTGTATCCCGTATCAGACTCTACCCTGTCATAAGCAAGCTGGTTGACAGCTTCACCGGTAAGGCTGAGATTAGCGCCATTGATGTTGATTGCGCCGTTTTTATAGGTCTGGAATGCGGCAACAAATGTTGCATGCGTGATGCTGTTGTACATATCTTTGAAGTTATAGGTGCCGCCGTTGATGTTGAGTGTGCTTTCTTCCTCGCCGCCGCCGACAATGAAAGACGTCACAGCGCCTTCGCTCTCTACGGTCGCCCCATTAAGATTTACTGCGCCGCCGTTGGTAATATAGAAGCCCTTGCCGAAGCCGTTCTCGCCATAGCCATCATTTTTTTCTCTACCATTGATGGTGAGATCGGCACCTTCCGTGAAGTTGATCTCGCCGCCATCGACGCAAATGCCGATGTCGCCCGCCTTGTTGTTCACCTCAACGTCCACATCTTCGAAGTTGAGCGTTCCCTCGACCTTCATGGTGTACTTCTGCTCTTCAGTGGTGTATCTGCTGTAATCGCGGTCGCCGGTATCGTTCCCGCTGTTTGCATTGGTATTGACGGTAAATTTGTTATCCGAACCTACGGCGGAATCCTTTACCGTGAGGGTGGAGCCTTCGGAGACGACAAGATCTTCGCTGCTCGTTCCGTCGTCCTTGTTGACGCCGAAGGCGTGACCGAACAGGTCGACGTTGACTTCTTTATTGTCATCGATCTGTAAGCCATCTTTCGGCAACGTTAAGTCCTCGGCAAGCACGAGCGTATCGCCGTCCGCCGCGTCATTGAGCGCATCATTCAGATTATCCGCGGACACGAGGAATACATCTTCCTTGGATTCGTCGTGACCGTTGGACTGTACGGCGTACACACCGATCGCGATCATGCAGCTCTGACCCTGCAACGAAGTTTCGCTTTCTGTCGGGAATTCGATGGACACCTTGATGTCATCGATGGCTCCCCTGGGCTGTACAGTTTGGGACCATTCGGAGACTGCCGTCGAACGGTCGGAGCTGATGTTCTCCATATTCTCCACAGCCATATCACTTTTATCCTTGACAGTGATATTGAGTGCGTGGAAGAGCGAAGTGTCCTTACCTTCCGTATTGACTTCCCCGTCCTCCTTTGTTGCGCCGCCGCCCACGAACGTGACGACGGTACGGTACTTGATGGCGATCGAGCTCTCGTTTGTTGTGGTGATGGTGAACTTCACGCAGTCGCCGGGAGTGATATTGCTCAGCGCGAGCTTGCCATCTGCATAGCTTGCCGTGCCTTTGTTGGTGAACGTGTAAACGTTATCGTCGACGGTAGCGTTTACCCTTTCGTAATCGTCCTCGCCATTCCAGTCGAGGGAATACGCTTCGGTGATCTGTGCCGTTGCTTGAAGATCTACCTTGCCCGCCGTAATTGCGACGTTCGTTTTGTTTTCATTCGTAAAGAGTGCGAACGTGGAGCCTGCGATGAGCGATGCGCAAAGGGTAATCGACAATGCAGAACTCAAAATGGCTTTTGCTGTCTTGTTCATTTTCATTTCTCCTTTTATAAGATTTTTTTGGATTTTGAATTAAGGTTGCGCCTTACGGCGCGAGATGTCATGCGGCAGGGGTGACGGTCGCGTCTTGGATCGCGTGGACGATCAGGTCAAACGTCACTTCCTGTCCCTGCGCGTCGTTATTGGTATCGAGGTCCTGAAACTCTACGGTCACGGAGAAATTTGCGGAAGATTTGACTTCGACGATGCCGACGCCGTCCTCCTCGCTGCCGAGGGTGAGCCCGTCTTTGAGCGACTTGCTCACCTCTTTCACGGGCACGTCTTTGGACGCCACCGTGACGAGGAGCTGTTCCGCGAGCTCGTTGGCCGTACCTTCGAGTTTGATCTCGATCCAATAAGAAATCGCGACAGAGCCGCTATTCGTGAGGACCATGTCCGCGGTGAAGCTGCAATCGGGCGCGATCTTGACGCCTTCTTCGATGCCGAAGAGGTTCTCCTTCGTCGCGTTGGTGAAGTCCTTGTCGCCCTCGTCGGTCGTACGGGTGAGATGGCCGTTTTCGCCCAAAGAGACGGTGACGAGCTTATCCCTGACCAGCGTGACGGAAAGGTTCCCCGCGACGAGATGGTTTTCGACGCCCACCTGCGTGCTGAACAGGGCGTAAGTGCCCGTGACAAGCAGCGCGAGACAGACGGCGATCGTCATGAACGCGAGAAGCAGCTTCTTGGATGCCTTTGTCATTGTTTACCTCCTTATTTTTATTTTCGGGTGAACCCGCGATTTGCGCTTAACGGCGGTTCGCGCCGTTGCCGGGCGGCGCAGTGGGCACGACCGCAACGGGCGGGGGACCCGCGACAGGCGGCACGGTCGCCACGACTGCGGCGGGGGCTGAGGGGAACACGGGCGCGGGATAGACGACCCGTACCCCGTACGGGACCGCAACGGGCGGCCGCATCCCCGGCGGTGCGAAAGGCATCCGCGGCTGAGGCGCAGGCTCGGCGGGCGCGTCTTGCATTTCCGCTTCTTCCGCTCGTTTCGCTTCCTGCGCTTTCATTGCTTCCTCGCTTTCTTCGCTTCTTCCGCTTCCTGCTCGGCCTTTTCCCGCGCTTTCCGCTCCTTCCTGTCGAGCGAGGTGACGATCAGATCGTATATCACCGCCGCAACGGTGATGAGACAGACCGCCGCCACGACCCACAAAAAGATGATGATGGCAAGCCTCATTCCTTATTCCTCCTTTTGAATTTCGATCACGGGGAGTTCCCCGTCGGATCCTGTTTCCAGTGCGGACGGCCCGCTTTCGGGCTCCGCGCTCTCTTGCGGCGTACTCTCGGGCTCCGCATTTTCTGTCAAGATTTCCTGTCCTGACGGCGTTTCCTGCGCCTCTTCCTCGGACATGGTATCGCCGTTTTCCGTCTCCTGCTGTTCTGTTTTCTGCTGTTCGAGATCGGAAAGACGCTTCTTTAACAGTTCGATCTCGCTGCTCTTCTCGGCTTCCCGCGCCTCGATCTTCTTCCGCTTCTCTTCCCCCAAAACGCTCACGATCCGCACGATCTGAGCCACGATGATGATCGCCGCGGGCACGATCACCACCAACGCCATCCCGATCGGCTGCTGCATGATCCACACCGCGTATCCGAGCACCACGCTCACATACACCACTTTGCCGAGCACATAGTCGGGGCTCGATTCGTCGTTTGTGTAAATGACCTGCTCCCCCTCCGTGTTGTCTCCGCGCAGCGTGATCTTGTATCCTTCTTCTTGCGGCTCGATGGCGATGATGCGGTGCGTGATCGTCTCCTGCCGCCCCGCAACCACATAGCGGAAGGTCAATACGTCGCCTGTTTCCAGCTTTTCGTACCAGGCTTCGGCGGCTTCTTCCTCCTCCGGGACTTTCTCCGTCACGATCAGGCTCTTGACGGGGATATCTTTGATGCGGAACCCGCTCGTGTCGGTGTTTTCGTTCTTTTCCATCGACCCCAAAAGGACGATCCGCATTTCGTAGCCGAATACCTCTACCGCACCGTCCTTGCCGCGCTTTGCAAAGATCGTATATACGACCGCCGCAATACACAGCGCGATGAACAGATACAAAAGAACGTTCCCGATCGCGCCGAATACCTTTTTTACGCTCGCTTTGCCGCCCTTTTTCTCTTTGCCGCCCATTTCATTTCCTTTCCGCCGTCAGGAGCAGAGCGAAATCCGCACTCTCCCGCTGCGCTTCGTTCCCGACGTCGAGCGGCATCGTGTACCGCACCGTGAACAGGAACGGTTCATCCTCTTTGAGCTCCACTTCGAACTTCAGCTCCGTGCCGCCGTGCAGTTCCGCCATCGCGGCTTCTTTCGTCACTTCCCCGCAACGAATGCCGACGTCTAAATACTTCCACAAGTCCCCTTCCCCCGCGCTCTCATACGAAAACGTTACGACAAACTCTCCCGCTTCCGCACAGTGCACCGTGACCGTGTATTCCCGCGTTTCGCCCGGGACGAAGTTCTCCGCCGTGAACGACAGCGTCTCCGTCGTCACACCGTCTGCCGTAAGCTCTACGTCCCGTATGAACGTCTCGTTCGCCCGCAGCCCCCAAACCAGGAACGCGATCCCCGTCCCCGTCAGAACTGCCAACGCCATGATCAGAACCAGATAGACCTTTTTCATTTCCACACCATTCGAGCGGAATTTTTTACGAATATTTCTCCCGCTCTTTGTCTAAATAATGTAGACTTTTTCTAACAACTTTCTCTTGACAGAAAACCGCCCGAATGCTATAATATTTTCAAAAAAAGGCAGAGATTTTCCATGTGTTAGGGAATCTCTACTTTTTTTATACTGTTATAATTTTTGTGTGTTTTTTGACCCCATGTCATCGTTATGGCATACCTGTCCCCCCAAAAAATGCTATCCTTTTTACATATCTCTCACGAAAAGGAGCTTTGAGCATGAATAAGACCTATGCTTATGCACGCGTATCCGCGCAGGATCAAAACGTTGCACGCCAGATCGACGCTTTCCGCGCCGTCGGCATCCGCGAACCCTTCATCTTTGTCGATAAAAAAAGCGGCAAAGACTTCGACCGCGAAAACTATAAAAAATTGCTAAAAAAATTAAAAGAGGGCGATACCCTCTTCATCAAATCCATCGACCGCTTGGGACGAAACTATTCCGCCATCCTTGACGAATGGACGCGCATCACTCACAAGATCGGCGCCGACATCGTTGTTCTCGACATGCCCCTCCTCGACACAAGAGCCAAAGCCGACGACCTCATCGGAAAACTCATCTCCGATATCGTCTTGCAGATCTTATCCTTCGTCGCCGAAAACGAGCGCACCAATATCCGCGAACGTCAACGGGAAGGCATCAACTCTGCCAAACTCCGCGGCGTGAAGTTTGGCCGCCCCAACACCGAGTATTCGCCCGACTTCATCCGCACCTGCCAAAAGTATTTTGACGGAGCCATCTCCCTCCGCGATACCCTTCTGAGCCTCAATCTCACGCGCTGTAACTTCTACTACCACTCCAACCGCCTCAAAAAATTGGGAGCCATCTCCTCCCCCAAAAAATGATACCCCCGCCGAATCCTTACTTGCCTTGCAGAAAGAGCCTGCACTCAGGGCTACGCGGAGTTTTTTATGCCATCGAACCTCATCATCAAACAAACAAGGTCCCCAAAAAATTGCGGAGTAGGATTTTGGGGAAAGCAGCCGCAGGCATAAAAGCAAAAGAGGTTGCCCAAAAGCAACCTCTTTGCTAAATGTGCCTTACGGCGACGTGGTGACCCCGCCACTGTAAAAGGCGAACTGTTGACGTCTTCAAAAGTGACGGTTTTGGACTGTCCCTTGCAGTTAAAAGTGATGATGAAGTGCTCGTCATAGAGGTAAATCGAATTGACAAAGCTGTCTATGATCCGCTGTTTTCCCTCTTTCGTATTCAGATCCAATTTGCGGTAGTTGCAAAGCGCGTGCAGAATCTGATCTTTGGAAA
>CANQTD010000021.1 GCA_947626685.1 uncultured Clostridia bacterium
GCTCTTTTGGTGCCGCTGGTATCTTCGCCTGCGGCTCGATGGCTTCGGCTTCGCCTCGCGCGGGCTATGCCCTCCCTTCGCCATCAAAAAAGCACCCATATCGGGTGCTTTTTGGTGCCGCTGGTCGGGCTCGAACCGACACGAACTCGCGTTCGAGGGATTTTAAGTCCCTTGCGTCTGCCAATTCCACCACAGCGGCGTGTTATACAATTTTATTTTGAATCCCGCAAGGCTTTGAAACCGAAGCAAGGGACTTAAAAGGATAGGGCTCCCGAAAAAAGACGAAGTATTTTTTGGGGAAGAGGAGGGGCAGCGGAGCGCGCATGGCCTTTACGCTTTGCGGAAAGGTCTCAAAGCGGAGCTTGCGCCGACGAGCGTCTGCCAATTCCACCACAGCGGCGTGTTGGGGGGCTGCTTTGCTACGGGTTTGTGAAAGAAAAGGGCATCGAGGTTTGCGATGCCCTTCGTCTGGAGGCGCCACCCGGATTTGAACCGGGGAGTCAGGGTTTTGCAGACCCTTGCCTTACCACTTGGCTATGGCGCCAAAAAAAAAGTGCGGATAGCATGTTTGGAGCGGGAAACGAGATTCGAACCCGCGACATCCACCTTGGCAAGGTGGCGCTCTACCACTGAGCTATTCCCGCATAATTAGCTTTCCGCGCTGTATTGGTGGAAGTTATAGGACTCGAACCTATGACCCCTTGCTTGTAAGGCAAGTGCTCTCCCAGCTGAGCTAAACTTCCGTTGCTTGATTAGTGTATCACAATCGGCAAAAGATTGCAAGCGATTTCTTCGGATAATCGGAAAATTTTTTCGGAAATTTTATTTTTTCCCGAAAGCCCGCTCTTGCCGAAGAAAAGGGACTTCCCATAATGTGGGGATAGCCCGCGTTCTCTCCTTTTGGGAAGAAGCCGCTTTCTTCTCCATTTTTCGCCCGTTCTCTTGAACAAAAATACGTCCGAAAAGAAGCCCGAGACAAAAAACGGGGGTACCATGTCGGGGTCTGAGGTTCTAAAAACGAAAGAGGGCGCGGCATAGCCGCGCCCTCTTCATAGGAGGTATTTATGCTTTGAGGCTCTGCAAAACGGTGTCGGGAGCCTGTTCGTAGCGTGCAAATTCCTCGGTGAACTTGCCTCTGCCCTGCGTCATGGAGCGGAGCGAGGTCGCATAGGTGAGGATCTCGCCCTGCGGAGCTTCCGCGGTGACGACTTGCAGGCCGTCCACCGTGTCCATGCCGATGATGCGGCCGCGGCGTTTGTTGAGGTCGCCCATGATGTCGCCGACATACTGTTCGGGCACGGTGATCTTCATCGAGCAGATGGGTTCGAGAATGATGGGCTTTGCGCGCGGGATGCCGTCCTCATAGGCGAGCCTTGCCGCCGAGACGAAGGCGATCTCCTTACTGTCGACGGGGTGGGATTTGCCGTCGAACAGCGTAGCTTTCAAATTGACCATAGGATAGCCTGCGAGCACGCCCTTCTGGATCGCTTCGCGGAGGCCCTTTTCCACGGCGGGGATGAACTGCTTGGGAACGGAACCGCCGACGGTCGCGTCGACAAATTCGAACACGCCGTCCTGCGCGCCGGGCTCGAAGCGGATATTGACCACGCCGAACTGCCCTGCGCCGCCCGACTGTTTCTTGTGCTTGCCCTCGGCCTCCGATTTGGAGAGGATGGACTCGCGGTAGGCGACGGTGGGGGTGGCGAACTCGGCGTCTGCGCCGAATTTGGATTTGAGCTTGCGCTTGACGATCTCGAGCTGGACTTCGCCCTGCCCGCATGCGAGCGTTTCGCCCGTTTCGGTATTCTTGCGGATGCGGAAGCCCTTGTCCTCCTCGGCGAGGCGGTTGAGGCCGCCGAACACCTTGTCCTCAGTGCCGCGCACGGTCACGGAGACGGCGAGCGCAAGCGCGGGTTCGGGGAACACGATGGGGTCGAACTGCACGGGGTTCGCGGCATCGCAGAGCGTGTCGCCCGTGCCCGTGTTCGTGAGTTTTGCGACGACGCCGATGTCGCCTGCGGAGAGGGAGGAGACGGGTTCGAGCTTCTTGCCGCGCGCAATATAGAGCGAGTTGATGCGCTCGGTGGTATCCGTGTTGGGATTGTAGACGTCGGTGCCCGTCTTGACGGTGCCGCGGCAGACGCGCAGATAGTTCATCTTGCCGACGAAGGCGTCGACGGCAGTCTTGAATACCTGGGCCGCGAAGGGCGCGTTCTCCTCGCAGCTGACGGTGACGCGCTCGTTCTTCTTGGGATCGGTCGCGGGGATGGCGGGGCGTTCCGCCGCCACGGGCATGAAGCAGACGATCTCGTCCATGAGGTTGATGACGCCCTTGTTGAGGAGCGCGCTTCCAGCGAGGGTGGGGATGATGCTCCCGCTGAGGACGCCCTTGCGGATGCCGACGAGCGTTTCTTCGGCGGTGAGGGAGCCCTCTTCGAAGTACTTGTCGAGCAGTTCCTCATCGTTCTCCGCCGCGGCTTCCTGAAGGATGGCCTGCATCTCTTCGAGCTCGCCCTGATAGGCGGCGGGGACGTCCGTTTGTTCCACACCGTTTGCGGAGAACTTGAACGCCTTGCCGCTGATGACGCTGATGTAGCCCGTCATCTTCCCGCCTTCCATGAGGGGGATCTGGATGGGCGCGATCTTGCCCTTGTACTGTTCCTGATACGCGCTCACGGTGCCGTGGTAGTCGGCGTTTTCCTTATCCATCGCGTTGATGAAGAGGAACACGGGCTTTTTGGCTTTGAGGCAGTTGTCGAGCGCCTTCTCCGCGCCGACGGTGACGGAGCCGCCCGCGCCCGCGACGACGAGCGCACCGCCCGCCGCGCACATGGCGGAGCAGAACTCGGCTTCGAAATCGAAGAAACCGGGCACGTCGATGAGATTGATTTTTGCGTCTTTCCAATTCAAATAGGCGACGGCGAGCGAGATGGAAGTCTTTCTCGCGGTCTCCTGTTCGTCGAAGTCGCAAACGGTCGTGCCGTTTTCGATCTTGCCCATGCGCTCGATCGCGCCGGCATTGTAGAGCATGGCTTCACAGAGGGTGGTCTTTCCTTCGCCGCTGTGACCCACGACCGCGATATTGCGGATATTTTTCGCAGAAATGTCCATAGGTCGGTAACCCCTTTTCATAAAAATGCGGCGCCGAAAGGCCGCTTATTTCCATTATACATGATTTTCCCCAAAAATCAAGGGGGAAGCGAAAAAAAGTTTCAAATTTGGGAAAATATTTCCTCCGTCCGGAGAAATCGCGCCCTTTGCGGCGGGAAATGACGAAGCGGAGGCGGGAAAATGCGTTTCTGCGCTTGACAAAATTTTTTCATTCATTATAATGGGGATAAGAGACCGCCCCGCGATCGGGGCAGGGGGAGGGAACAGATGAAAAAATTGGGAGCGATCCTTCTCGGCGCGGCATTCCTCGCGGGCGCATGCTACCCGCTTGCCGCCTGCACGTTTGAAGAACACAACCACACATTCGCCGAGGGCTGGACGTGGGACAGCGAACAGCACTGGCACGCCGCGACCTGCGGGCACGACGAGAGATCGCAGACGGGGAAGCACGAATTCGGCGATGACGACGTCTGCGACGTCTGCGGCTACGAGAGACCCACGACGCACACGCATTCCTTCGAGGAGGGCTGGACGTGGGACAGCGAACAGCATTGGCATGCGGCGACCTGCGGGCACGACGAAGAGAGAGACGGGCTCGCGGCGCACACGTTCACGGACGGCGTATGCGGCGTGTGCGGGTACAGCATTGCGCCCGAAAACCCCTACGAACCGGGGGACGTCGTTACGGACAAAGCGGTGCGCGCGGCCATCAATGAGAACCTTCTTGAACTGTCTGTTTCGGACATGGGTGCCTCGTTTTACGGCAACCTCGCGGGAAGCTACGACGGAAAAGAGTTTGACGAGCTGTTCGACGGCATCGCGCGGCTCGTCCGCGTCTCCGATCCTGCGGAGCAGACCGAGCCTCCCGCGTCGTGGTGGGAAGGCGACGCGGGCGTGACGTTCAAGGGCGCGGACGCCGACAGCTATCTCCTCGCCTATCTGAGAAAAGAGAACGCGTATGCGGGCCGCGGCGTATGGGAGAGCGAGCAGCACGACTATGCCGCCGCGCTCGGAACCTATCGTACGGAAGGCGGTCCCGCTCTCTATGCGGGCTCGATTTCGGAGACGACGGGCGTCTCTTCCGTTGCGATCGCGACCGATCTTCTGCCCGTGCTCGTAAAATTCGCGAAGAACTGCTTCGTCTACACGGAGGGGGAGATCGTCAAGACGGAGGACGGCTACAGCATGACCGTTTCGCTCTTCGACGCGGCCGACCAGATCCTCGGCGACGTGCGCAGCGCAGTCTCGTCGCTCAAAGGGGGCGTGCTCCTTCCCGTCGGCTACGCGAACGGCGTGGGCGACCTGCTGAAACAGCCTTCGATCGACAACATGCTCCGAACGCTGCTTTCCGGCATCGGCGCCGACGAGCTTCTGACCGTTCTCGGCTACATCGCGTCGGAGGATACCATGTCCGCGTTGCCGAAGGCGACCTCAGACATGGGTGCCTTCGATTATCTGTGGGAATGCCTGCGCTCGCCCGAACTTGCGGTCGCGCTCGCAAACCGTCTGATCGGTTCTGACGGGCTCTCGGGCCTCGAGGATTACCTCACGGACGGGCTGTCGAGCGTGCCCCTCGAATTTGTGTGGACGAAGCTCTTCGACAAGAGTTTTGTGCAGAGCGAGATCTTGGCGAAGCTCGATGAAGTGCGCGCCGACCTCAAGGGCACCCTGCTCCGCGCCGTTCTCGGCGGGGAAGCGGCGGGGGACGCCGATCTCGTTTTCACCGCGCTCTTCGACGAGGAATATGCCATCGTTTCCGTCGGCGTCGACGTGTCGTTCGAGGGTCTGAGCGGCGTTCTCTCCGCGCAGGACGAGAACGGAGAGACCGTCTCCAAAGCCGTCGCGCTCGACGGCGCGGTGCACGCGGAGATCGGGTTCTTCCCGAAGGACGCCCCGCTCGCCGATCTCGAAGGGGTCAACACGCAGCCCTTCCCGCTTCCCGCACCCCCCGAGGGAACGGAGGGAACGGAGGGAGAAGAGGGCGGCGTTCCCGCCGTCTGAGAAAATTTTTGCCTTTTTCAAGCGCGCGCGGAAGAGACCGCGCGCGTCTTTCTATAAAAATGAAAAAATTTTTCTTGACGAAGGGCAAGTTTTCGTATATAATGATGACACAACATTTTGAGGAGAACGACATGAAAAAGCAGAGACCGTCAGCCATGCTCTCCGCGGCCGCGCTTGCCTTCGTCATCGCGATGTGCGGCGCGTGCGTGAACGAAAAAACTCCCGACGCTCCCGTGAAAGACCCCTCCGATGTCGGCGGGGAAGTGCCTCCCGTGCTCAGCGCGGGCTATGAGGGCACGGTGGACGGGATCGCCTTTTCTCTCCCCGATCTCGGGGAAGAGGTCTCCCTGCACACCGAGTTGCAGACGGAATATCTGAAAAACGAGACCGTCGCTTCCGTGCTCGACTATGCAAAGGGGACGGAGGAACTCAGCGCGCCCGCGCCCGTTCTTTTCACATGGACGGCGGAAGGGGCTTCTTCCGACATGGTGTACACCTTGCGCGTCAGCGAGACGGAGAACATGGCCGATCCGCAGACGTTTACGACGGCGGAACTCTCCCTCGGGGTGTATAACCTCAAGATCGCCACGACGTATTGGTGGACGGTCGCGGCGGGGGACGCGGAGAGCGGCGCAGCCGTCTTTACGACGGAATCGCTCGGACCGCGCAATCTGTTCGTGGAAGGGGTCGCGAACGTGCGCGACGTCGGCGGCTGGCCCACCGAGGACGGCGGAAGGGTGAAGCAGGGGCTTCTCTACCGCACGGGCCGCCTCAACGAAAATTACAACGGCAAGACGAGCATCGCCGAGGCGGGCGTCCGTACCATGCTCGGCACGCTCAAAGTCAAGACGGAGATCGATCTCCGCGGCGGCAAGAACGACCCGGACGAGTATGCGCCCTCCGTGAACAAGAGCGTGCTCGACGGGGTCGCCTATCACCATATCGGCATGGATTGGGAAGTCTCGGATATGCTCATCGGCAACCGCAAGGAGATCCGCTCGGTGTTCGCGCTGCTCGCGCAGGAGAGCAACTATCCCATGTTCTACCATTGCAGCATCGGCACGGACAGGACGGGCCTCATCACCTATCTTTTGCTCGGCTATCTCGGCGTGGACGAACAGGATATCTACCGCGACTACCTCTTCTCCAATTTCGCGAATATCGGCGGCTCGCGCGACCTCGGCGGGATCACGACCAAATACGTCGCCACCATCAAGAACAAATACGGCGGGAAGAGCACCCCGCTCAGCAAGAAGTGCAGGGCCGCCCTCCTCGATATCGGGGTCGAACCCGCCGAGCTCGAGGCCATCTCGGAGATCTTTACGGCGTAAAACGAAAAAATGCGCACATGGGGTCGCTTTTTCGGGCGATGAGAGCGCAGATAGGGCGCGGATAGAGTACGGAAAGGGCGCGGAGAGAACGCGGATAGGGTTGCCGCCAAAATTTTCCGCCGCAAGTTCCCGAAAAATACTTGATTTTTCCGCGCGCGCGTATTATAATATTTTTAACTTTGCACCGTCATGCCGCCACCTTCGGCCGCATGGAAAGGAGAAATGCGAATGAACTTCTTTTCCGATCTGCTCGCTTTCGATTTGTTCGGGGTCTCGATCGACGGAGACATCGAGACCGCGCTCTTCTGGATCGCCGTCTTTCAGGCGGTCTTTATCGTCATCGTCGTCGCGCTCCTCATCTATCTGCTCGTGAAGCGCGCCCAAATGGGGAAGGAAAAAGACGCGCTCGCGAAGGCGTTGAAGGAACAGAAGGCCCTCACCGAGGAGCTCAAGATCGCCAACGTGCGCGAAGAGATGCTCTCCCGCGAGGCGGAGGAGGCGAAAGCCGCCTGCGCACGGGCGGAGGACCGCGCGCGCAACACGGAAAACGTGCGTATGGCGGGCGGAACGCGCATCATCCAGCAGAGCGCGCCTGCCTATCCCTACGACCTCAAACTCAAAGAGCTCCCGAAAAATCTCTACGCGCCGAATATCTTCCCCATGAACGGGTCGTATGTCGTCGTCGCGCCGACCCCCGTTCCCCCGCCTCCCGCAGTCGCGCCCATGCCCGTGTTCCCGCCCGCAGCGATGCCCGCGGTCCCGCCCGTGTTCCCGTCCGCAACTGCGCAGTCTGCGCCGAAAGAGACGAAGTGAGACGGAAAAGAGGCATACCGTGTCCGAGATATGCGTAAAAAAATGCAGCGGCTTCCCGTTCGGGAGCCGCTGCTTTCGTCCTGCGGTTATTTGTTGTTAAAGACGGCTTCGCTGAGATCATAGGAGAAGAAGCCGAGGTAGTTGTACGAACCGGGCCCGTAGAGCAGGTGCGTCTCCATGTGGAGGAGGACGTTGCGGTACGTGTTCGCGCCCGTGTTCGTGCAGCGCGCGTAGACGACGGTCTGCTCCGCCCCGGGGTTGTCGCCCGTGAAGTGGATCTTGACGCGGTTCGCGTCGATGTTGCGCGACCCCGCCGCCGCTTCGCCGTCGCCCACCTTCATGGAGAACGACGTCGTGTACTGTTCGCGCACGGGGGTATTGGCGTTGGAGACGGTGCGGACGGAGCCCGTCACGCTGTCGTACACGCTGAAACTGAACGCGGAGCCGAGGTCGAGGCCGCGGAGCGCGAAGAGCATCTGCTCGTTGTCGAGATACGTCCCGTTCGCCTTAATTTTGAGCTCGGAGACGGTGGGCTCGGCGTTCGGGGTCGACAGGTCGGTGTATTCGTACGTCGCCTTCGAGAGAGCCTCGTTATACGCCATCGTATAGCGGTAACGGTAGGAGACGCGCGCGTCGTTCACGTCTTTCGCGTCCAGATTGGGAACGGAGGAGACCACCGTCTTTTCGCTCTTGACGGGGCGGAGGCCGTCGCGGATGCCGAGGAACCAGACTTTGGAGAGGACGGTGTCCGTAAAGTCGGGGCCCTTTTCGCCGTTCACATAATACCTGCCCGTGAGGGTGAGCTCCGTCTCGTAGTAGTAGCCGAGCGGATTGCCCTCCGCCTCGGGAATGTTCCTGCTCTCGAGTTTCGCGGTGTAGACGCCCTTGTCGTACTCCACGCGGAAGTCCGCGGTCTCGTCGTCGGGCGTGAACGTCACGTCGTAAGAAAGCTGTTCGGAAGTGCCCGAGATGGCGTCGATCGTGTTGTTGGAATACCAATTCGCCGTGAAAGAGAGCGAGGCCGTGTTGGTGCACGCCGCCGCGAGCAGGAGGGGAGCCGCGAGCAGAAGGGGCGCAAAGCGTTTGTATTTCATGATCTCACCTGATGAAGTCGGTTTTTCCCCATTATACCATATTTTTTCGCGTTTGTAAAAATAAATTCGGGGAAATGGGACGAAATTTTCCCCCGAATATGATATAATAGAAAAAAATTTCACCAAAGGACGGACTATGACCAGAGTATTCACCGCACTTACGATCGGCGACGCCCTCTCGGGGCTCGCTGCGGCGGTCAGAGAGAACGAGGCGAAGGGGGAGCGCACGCTCATCTTCTGCGAGGACAGGCTCACCCTGCTCGCCGAACGCGCCGTCGTCGGCGCGACGGGCGGGACCTTCCTCACGGAGGTGACCACCTTCCGCCGTTTTCTGAGCGGCGCGGGGAAGCGCGTTTTCTCCACCGTCTCCAAACAGGGCTCGGTGCTCGAGATCGCCGCGCTCATGGCCCGCCACGAGGGGCGTCTCGGCTGTTTCAAAAAGAGCGCGGCAAAGGCGGTGTACGAGACGATCGCCCAGCTCTCCGCTTCCTGCGTGACGGAGGAACTTTTGCTCGAAAGCGCGGCGGACGTGGACGCCGTTCTCGCCAAAAAACTCGCGGACCTCGCCTTTCTGCTCGGGGAGTACCGCGCGTTCCTGCACGAAAAGGGGCTCCTCGACGAAAACGGCTACCTCGCCCTTCTTCCCGCCGAGCTCGCCTCGGGAGCGGTGAAGGACGTCAACCTCATCTTCTTTGCCTTCCCCTCGTTTACGCGGCAGGCGCGGGAGGGGATCTGCTCCGCGATCGGCCATGCCCGCAGCGTGACGGGCATCTTTCTCGGCGGAAAGGCCGACTTCTACACGAACGAAGCGGCGGAGGTCTTTTTGCGGGCGGCGGAGGAATACGGCGGGGCGGAGGAGAGCGCGCTCTTTTCGAAATTGCGCGGCGTTCCGCTCGCGATGCACCGCTGTCTGTTCTCTGCAAAGCGTGTGAATGAGCGCGTCCGAGGGGGGCATGTCCGCGTCTCTACCCCATCGGACGAAAATTCCGAGATGGAGGCGATCGCCGCGCAGATCAGGCGGCTCGCGGCGGGCGGCATGCGTTACAAAGACATCGCCGTGCTCGTTTCGGGCAAGGAATACCTTCTCCCCGCGGAGAAGGCGTTCAAGGCGTACCGCATTCCCTACTATGCCGATGTCAAGCGTCCCTTTTCCGAGCACCCGTTCTGCGTGTTTCTGCTCGCCGTGCTCGAGGGGGCGGCGGACGGCGTTCTGCCCGAAGAGGCGGATGAGATCGCGTCGAGCGTCTATTTCGGCGACAACGGGAATTACCGCAACTATCTCTTGCGCTACGGCGCATTCCGCGGCGGCGTGACGCGCGCGATCAGGGAAGCGGAGGAGCTCGGGAGCGAATACGGCGACCGCGCCCGCCTGCTCTCCTGCCGCGAGAAGATGAACGCGATCCTCAAACTCTTCAAGGGGAAGGGCATGAGCGGCGCGCAATACACCGAGGCGATCCGCGCCCTCTGGAAGCTCGTGGAGGGGGACAAGGTGACCGAACGGCTCAAAGCGCGCCTTCCCGAAGAAGAGCGTGCCCTGCTCGAGATCGCTCCCCTCGAAGGGGTGCTCCGCGAGACGGAGGAGATCGTGGGCGGCGCGTTCTTCAAACCGCGCGAATTTTCCCGCCTTCTGCGGAGCGGGCTCGACGCGCTCACCGTCAACGTCTTGCCCCAGAGGGCGGACGCGGTGTTCGTGGGCGACGTCACCGACAGCAAGATCTTGCCCGCGAAGGCGCTCTTTGTGGCGGGTCTCACCGACGCCGTCCCCCGCGTCTCGCAGGATACCGCCGTCATCACGGACGGCGAGATCGCCCGCCTCGGACGGCTGCAAGTGGAGATCGACCCCGCGATCGCCGTCGTCAACGCCCGTGCGCGGGAGGCGCTCGCGCTCAATCTGTGCGCCTTCGAAGAGGAACTCTATCTGAGTTGTCCCACGCGTCTCGGCGGCAAGGAGGCGGCGCGGAGCGAAGTGTTCTATTACATAGAGCGCACCTTCGAGACGGCACCCATGCCCGAGAGCTTCCCCTTCGATTGCAGCGAATACGCGCCCGCCATGCTGACTTTTTTTCGCGAGACGGACGCGCTCGGCGGTGCGAGGGACGGGGGTACGGCATACGAACATATCCGCCGCTATTCCTCCGTGAGGGAAGCCCTCATGCACCCCGTCCGCCCCGATTGGCAGCAGACCGATCCCGCCGCGCTCAGAGAAGAGAGCGGAAAGACCGCGGCGGTGGAGGCGGCGGCTCTCTGGTCGCGCGGGGACCTCTCGCCCACCGAGCTCGAAGATTACTTTGAGTGTCCGTACCGGGCATTCGCGATGCGCGCCCTCGGCGTCGAGGAGCGCAGGGAGCGCACCCTGCTCGGTCCGGCGGACGCGGGCTCCTTCGTCCATACGGTGCTCGAACGCGTCGCAAACGATTTCAACGCGATCCAAAGCGAAGAGGAGTGTCGCGCCGTTGCGGTTTCGGCGGCGCAGGAACTTCTGCAAAGTCCCGCCTATGCCGCGCTCACGGATACGCCTGCGGGCAATTACACCGCGGGGCGGCTCGTCTCGGAGGCGGCGGAAGTCACGGCCGTCTGCTGGAACCAGCTCATGCAGTCGAAGTACCGGGTGCGTGCCGCCGAGTGCCGCGTCGCCATTCCCGAGCTCGGGCTTCAGGGCAAGACGGACCGCGTGGACGCGGACGGCGACCTCGTGCGCGTCATCGACTACAAGACGGGCGGCATCGACGGGAGCGCGCTCGCCTACTATACGGGCCGCAAATTGCAGCTCGAACTCTACCTTCAGGCGGCGGCAAAGGAGGGGCGTGCCGCGGGCGCGTTCTATTTCCCCGCCGCGGACGACTTCTGTGCGGAGGGGGAAGAGAAATTCTGCATGAAGGGGTTCTATTGCAGCGACCCCGAGGTCGTGGACGGGCTGGACATTGTGCGCGGCGCGGAAAAGAGCAAGATCTTCGAGAGCGGCACGCGCGATAAGGCGCTTCCCCGCAAAGAGTTTGGGGATTTCCTCAACTATGCCGCCCTTGTCTCTGCGGGGGCGAGGGAAGAAATGGCGGCGGGGAACATTGCGCCCTCCCCGTACGAGGGGGCGTGCAAGTACTGCAAACTCAAGGGCATGTGCGGTTTTGTCCGCGAGCCGCGGAAGGAAAAGAACATCAAGCCCGCGGAGATCGCAAAGATCGCGTCGCATAAGGGCGGGGAGGAAAGCGTATGAGCGAGACCTTGCAACAGCGGGACGCCATCGCGTCGCGCGGAAAGACGATCGTCTCCGCTTCGGCGGGGAGCGGGAAAACGCGCGTCATGGTCCGCCGCGTCGCCTCTCTCGTCGCCGACGAGGGGAAGGACGTGAGGAGCATCCTTGCCGTCACATTCACCAATAAGGCGGCGGCACAGATGAGGGAGCGCATCCGCGCAAGCCTCTTGGAGCGCATGCAGGGGGCGGATGAGAAAACGGGGCGGTTTTTGCGCGCCCAGCTCAAAGCACTTCCGCTTGCAGATATCTCCACCATCCACGCCTTCTGCGGAAGGCTCGTCCGCACCTATTTTTACCTGCTCGGCGTCGACCCCGCATTCCGCATCGTGGGAAGCGATGACGCCGAGGGCATGTCCCTCTCCGCGCGCGCGCTCGAGCGTACGTTCGAGGACGCTTACGAGGCGAAGGAGGGCGAATTTGCCGATCTGCTCGCCGTGTACTTCCGCAAGAAGAACGACCTCAGGCTCAAAGAGACGGTCGCCAAGCTCTATACCGCGGCGCGCGCCGACAGCGATTACCGCGAGATCTTGCGGCGCATCGCAGACGGCGAAGAGGACAAGTTCGGCGAGGCCGTCCTGCTCCTCACGCGGGAGATGAAGCGGCAGGCGGAGACCGTGCTCCGTCTCCTCGGCTATCTCGGGGACGACGTGTCTTTTTCGCCCCCCAAAGTGCAGGCATATCATGCCGCGATCAAAGCCGCGGCGGAGCGGATAACGGCGGCGGACGACCTCTTCGCCATGCTCCCGCTCGCGCACGGGATCCCGCGGAGCCCTTCCCGCTCGGAGAAGAATCCCGCAGAGCTCAACGAACTCATCGGACGGCTCGCCGCACTCTCCGAGAGGCTCAAAAAGAATGTCTATGAGAAGTTCAAGGGGTACCATGTCCGCGAAGTGGAGTTAAAAAACCACGAAACGGCGCGCAGACAGGCGGCGCTTCTCGCCCGTCTTACCCTACGCTACGACGAGAACTTCACCGCAGTCAAAGAGGAGGCTGGCGTGCTCGATTACGGCGATCTCGAACATGACGCGCTGCGCCTTCTCGCCATGCCCGAAGTGCTTTCCGCCCTGCACGCAAAGTATGAATATGTGTTCGTGGACGAGTATCAGGACGTCAATCTCATGCAGGAAAAGATCGTTTCCGCCCTCGCGGGGGGAGACGTGTTCCTCGTGGGTGACGAAAAACAGGCGATCTACGGCTTCCGCGGGAGCAGGTCGGAGTACTTCCGCGACAAGACGCGCGCCTATGCGGAGGAGGGGAACAGCCTCAGCCTCTCCGCGAATTTCCGCTCCGCGGAGAACATTCTCGCCGCGGTCAACGCCGTTTTCTCCGCGATCGGCGGCGGCTACACCCCGATGCAGGGCGGCTCGCTCTATGGCCCGTACCGCGGGGAAGTGCTTCTGCACGGGCTCCCCCCGGAGGAGCAAAGCGGGGAAGAACGCGGCGTTTACTCCGTCTGCCGCGCCGCGCTTCGTCCCGTCGACAACAGGATCGCCTGCAAGATCGCTTCGATCGTCGAGGAGGAATGCGGCAGAAAGGAGCACCTCGGCAAACAGGTCTACGACGTCGACCTCACGGTGAACGAGGGGGGCATGTCCAAGAAGGGGGGCATGCGCGACGTGACTTACGGCGATATCGCCGTGCTCGTGCGCAAGAATACGAAGTGCGCGGGGGCGATCGTGAACGCGCTCTCGGAGAGGGGGATCCCCGTGACCGCCTCGGCGGAGGTGAACGTCTGCGATTACTTCGAGGTGCGCCTTCTCACCGATTGGCTCGAACTGCTCGACAATCCCGAACAGGACATTCCGACCGCTTCGGCCATGCTCTCCGCGCTCGGAGGGTTCACCGACGGCGAGCTCGCCCGCATCCGCCTTTGCTCGAGGCGGGAGCTCTCCTTCCGCGCCGCGTGTGCGGTTTACAGAAAGACGGTGCAGGACGGCGTCGCGGAGAAACTTGTCCGCTTTTCCGAGAGGGTCGCGCGATACCGCGCCCTCGCGCAGGTGCGTTCCGCCTCCGAGATGCTCGTCCTTCTGCTCGCGGAGGGATTGGAAGCGCAGATCGCGGCGAAGGGGGACAGCGCGAACCGCCTTGCCCGCGTACGCCGCCTCATCGCCGAGAGCGAAGGGTGCGGCAGCGTGCACGCCTTTTTGCAGAGGCTGCGCGACTGCGACTATAAGGTGGATTTCTCGGAGACAGGTGGCGAAAACGCCGTCCATGTGCTCACCATGCACGCCTCGAAGGGGCTGGAGTTTCCCGTCGTCATTCTCGCGGAACTCGACGAGGAATTCCGCGGTCCCGATTTCGACGACGTCATGTGGACGGACGCATTCCACATCGCCCCCCGCGCGATGGACGCGGAGAAAAAGGTCTACTACGACACCGTCGTCCGCAAGGCCGCCGCGCTCGCCGAAAGGCAGGCGACCCTCGAGGGGGAACGCAACCTGCTCTACGTCGCCATGACGCGCGCGTGCAGCCGCCTGCACATGATCTTCGAAAACGCAAGCCCGTCGGAGGACGGGGACGAGCGGTTCACCTACTGCCCCGACGAGGCGAAGAAGCTCTCCGACTTCATTCCCCTCAGTCGGCTCGCGCAATTTGCCGCCCCCGCATCGGAAGAAACGCCTCCGCAAAAAGAAGAAGTTTTTCCCGCGACGTATGTGCCTGACGAGGCGTTGCGGCAGGAGATCGCCCGCGCGGGCGAGCCCTACGCCCACGGCGAGAGCACGCACATCCCCGTCAAGGATTCCGCGACGGGACTGTTAAAGAGGCAGACCATGTCCGAGGACGAGGGCGCGAGGTACCACAGGGAAGAGGAGGGCACCATGTCCGAGGATGAGGGGGAGTTTGCGGACATGGATACCTCGTTTGACACGCAGACGGGGCTCGCCTACCACGCCTTTCTCGAACATGTCGAGTTCGGCAGGACGGTCGGGGAAGAGCTCGCGCGCATGCGGGAAGAGGGTCTTCTCACCCCCGAACAGCTTGCCCTTTTGAATACGGAGCGGCTCGAGGCCATCCTCGCGATGCCGTGTATGCGCGCACTCGCGGGCAAAAAACTCTTCCGCGAGCAACGCTTCCTCGTCGCATTTCCCGCTTGCGACTTCTCCGAGGCGTACGGGGGGACGCGGGCGGAGGACGAGGTCATCTTTCAGGGTGCGCTCGATCTTCTCGTCGAGGAAGAGAAGGGGAAGAAGTACACGCTCATCGACTACAAGTTCTCCTCGCACACCGACGAAGAGATCCGCGCGCGGTATGCCGTGCAGATCAAGCTGTACAAAAAAACGGTGATGCGGGTGACGGGAGCGGCGGAGGACGGCGTCACGGCGCGCATCGTCAACATCGCGATGCTCCGCGAGATCGGAATGTGACGGGAAATTCCCCCGTTCGGCAAGAAATTCCCCCGTTCGACAACGGTTTACGGGAATGCTTGTACGGGAGTTCCCGTTATGGATATTTTTGAACAGATCCTTCTTTCGTTTGAAGTCATCCCGCCGTGGGTGACCCTTGCGGCCCTGCCCGCCGCGTTCCTCGTCTACGCGCTCCTCACCGCATTTTTGGGCGGACGGAGATCGTATCCCTTCGTGCTCTGCGCCGGCTGTGCGCTCGAAGCGGTGTTCGCGATCGCGCACGGGGCGGCCGCCTCCGTGTTCGCCGGCGGCGCGTTCGCCCTGTATGCCGCCATTTTGCGCCTTCTCTATCTGCTCCCCCGCAGACCGTCCGCGCGGAAAAAGCGGATGCCCGCACTTGAAAGGAGCGAGCTATCCTCCGTGCCTGTGCGCCCCGCTCCGCCCGCGTACTGCGCCTATGAGGACGTGTCGCGCATGACTGCGGCGGAGAGGGGGATGAAACTCTCCCATGCGGAGGAACTGCTCGCCCGTCTGCGCCGTGTGTCCCTCACCGCGCCCGACCGCTTGGAGACCGAAGTCCTCGAAAGGACGCTGAGCGGTTCCTGCGCGCACGCGCTCTCCGAAGAGGAGCTTCTCTGCCTCACCGACAGCCTGACTTCCCTGCTCAAACTGTGCGCAAAATATCGGGTCTGATTATTTCGATTATTATCTAAATAAAGCAAAAATGGCTTTTTATCGAAAAATACGGTCAAAATGACCGTATTTTTCGATATTTCGATGAAAGTCGAAATTAGTCGTACGCGGTGAGCGTGTTGACGGTGAGCTCGAGGAGCTTTCCCGCCCGTCTCGCCGCCTGCAAGGTCGCCGGCGTGATCTTCTCTCCCGCGATGGCGATGGGTGCGCCGCGCTTGTCGTAGACGCTGCGCCGCAGATGCCGCCCGAGGAGATTGGTCCTGCCGATCGGGACCGCTTGCCCGCCTTTCTGCTCTTTTGCAGGGGGCTGTTCCGTCTTTTTCGCCCGCGGCGCGCTGCGCTTTTTGCCTGTGCCGCCCGTGCTCCTTATGCCCTTCACCGCCGCACTCTTTGACGCCGCGTCGGGGAACACGATGACTGTTTCGGCGACCGAAGTCAGGCTCGCGGGTGCAGACAGCCGCACGCCTTCGCCCACGACCGTAAAGACCGCTTCGCCGTCCTCTTCGACGAGCACGTCGGCGACCGCGCCGAGCGCTTGCCCCGTGTGGGAGTACGCGGGCCGTCCGATGGGGGAGGGCAGCCCCGTGCATGCCGCAAGGCGGGCGTTTTTGGCGATGATCGCGTCGGAAACAGACTGCAGCGCACGCATCGGAAGGTAAAATTCTTCCTCCTCCCCGTCGGCGCAGACGAGGCAGGAGATCTTTTTGTAGCCGCTTGCGAGCCGCACGTCGGTGACGTAGCCGTACGCCGCCCCGCCCGTTGAAAGTACGCGTTTTCCGATCAATGTTGAAATTTGCATAATCACCTCTCTGCGTTATGGTATTCCCGCCCCGTCGGGCGGTCGGGCGGTTTTTTTGCGCGAATTACGGAAATTTTGTCGCTTTGCGCGCCGTCCGCTTGTGTCTTCCGCCAATGTATTATATAATGATGAAGAGGCCATTATGAAGAAAGAGATCCCGAGAGCATGGAGTTTTGTCATCGTTGCGGCCGTCTACGTTCTGTCGGCGGGCGCGGGCGTGGGAATTTACGCCCTTCTGCCCCTTCCCGTGTGGGCGGCTCTTTTCATTGCGGATGTCGGCGCGACGGTCGTCACCTTCCTTTTCAGCCTGATCTTCGGCAACGCTTCCGTCTACGACCCGTATTGGAGCGTCCAGCCCATTGTGATCGCCGTCGCCTTTGCGATCTTCTTCCCCGCGACGGCTGCGGCGTATCTCGCGCTTGCTGCGATCCTCGTTTGGGGAGTGCGGCTGACTGCGAATTGGGCGTACACGTTCCGCGGGCTTGCCCATCAGGATTGGCGGTACACCATGCTCCGCGAAAAGACGGGAAAAGCCTACCCCATCATCAATTTTGTGGGGATTCACCTCGTGCCCACCCTCGTCGTGTACGGGTGCGTTCTGCCCGCCGTCTACCTCTTCACCCAATCGCCCGCATGGAACGCGGGGAGCATCGTTTTCTTTTTCGTATCGCTCGGGGCGGTCGTCTTGCAGGGCACGGCAGACTGCCAGATGCACGCCTTCCGCAAGCGCAAAACGGGGGGATTTATGCGGAATGGGGTATGGAAATACTCGCGTCACCCCAACTACCTCGACGAGATCGTGATGTGGTGGGGGATCGCGCTCGCCGCCGTCTGCGTGATGCCCGAAAAGTGGTGGCTGATCGCGGGAGCGGTGGCAAATACGCTGCTCTTCCTCTTCGTGAGCATCCCGATGGCGGATAAGCGGCAGTCCCGCAAAGAAGGGTTCGCCGAATACAAGAAAAGCACCCGCATGCTTCTCCCGATCCCCAAAAAACAACGCTGAAAATGCATGAAGAAAGCGCGCAGGCGATTCGCCTGCGCGCTTTCGTTCACAAGATCGGAGGGTACCATGTCCGAGGAACACCCCTCGGCGAGGGGGGACGAGGGCTTCGCTCACCTTGCTGTCCCCTACGGGGTCGCAGAGTGCATTTCTCGCCCCCTCCGTGGGAGGGGGGGTAGGGGGGTGGGGCGGATTCTAAATCGTACCCACCACAGTCACTTCGTGACAGCTCCTCCTCGGGAGGAGCCAAGAATGCCGCTAACTTAATGGGGCGTTTGAAGCAAGAAACACCCCTTCCGTCACTCGCGTTGCTCATGCCACCCACCCCTCGAGGGGTGGGCAAGGGGGTATCCTCATACCGAGGCGTAGCCGAGTGTATCTTAAAGATTCACTCACTCCGCTTTCGCTCCGTTCGGAATGAGGGGGGGGGTAAATTCTCAGCTCTCCTCCATGTCATTTCGAGCGAAGCGAAGTCGAGAAATCTCGCACAAGAGTGGCAGTGTCGTGTTAATTCGATTTATTTTTTGTCCACGTATAATCGCAATAAGTTTTTGTGAAATAGACGGCGGCGGTGGTAGGGTTTTGCAAAGCTGTCGCATCTAACTCGGTGCCACTGCAACTCCAACCGGTCGGGTCGCGGAAGGTTACCGATTCCAAATTGTCGCAACCCTCGAACGCACTCTCACCGATTGAGGTTACGCTCTCGGGTATCTCGACTTCCGTAAGCCCGCTGCAAAAACGGAACGCATTATTTCCGATCGAGGTCACGCTGTTTTCGATTGTTACGTTGGTCAGCCCTATGCACCACATGAACGTCTCATCTTCGATTGTGGTCACGTTCTCAGGAATTGTAATACTTATCAGTCCCCTACAACCCTCGAACGCGCCCTCCCCGATCGTGATTACACTGTCGGGGATCGTGATTTCCGTTAGTCCTATGCAACGCAAGAATGCAAACCTTCCGATTGAGGTCATACCGTCAGGAATCGTCATTTGTGTCAGTCTGCTGCATTCAGAGAATGCAGAATCTCCGATCGAGGTCACGCTGTCGGGGATTGTGATTTCCGTTAGTCCTATGCAACGCGAAAACGCATTATTTCCGATCGAGATCACGTCGGCAGGAATGGAAATGGCTGTAAGCGATCTATTTCTTACGTCAGCCGATGCACTGAAAGCAGATTCGCCGATTTCTTTTACGGGTAGTCCTTGATAGGCCGAGGGGATGACAATCTCCGTCTCTAATGCCGTGCCGAGGCCGACGACGGCGAGGTATTCGTTGCCCGCCTCATCTTTGCGTTTTTGGTATTGCAGACCCTCGGTGCCTACTTCTTCGCCCCCGCCGAGTTCGGTGTTGCCCGTGGTCGCGCCGTTGTTGCAGGCGGCAACAAGGCACAGGGAGAGGGCCGCGAAAGCCGTCAAAAACGCAAGTACAATTTTTCTTTTCATCGTTTTTTTCTCCTTTTAACGAAGTATCGCATATATTATAACGGAATGTCGATGAAAAGTCAACGGAATATCGCTAATTTATTAACGAAAAAATGTTTATAATGGTGGTATGGATATTATTGAAAGGATCAAAGAGCTCCGCGATGAGCGGGGATGGAGCACCAATCAACTTGCGCTGGAAGCGGAGCTTACGCAATCGACCGTTTCGACCCTTCTCACGAGGGCGAACTCGACGCCGAGCCTCGATACGCTCACGCATCTGTGCGACGCGTTCGGCGTGACGCTCGCGCAATTCTTCATGGAAGAAGAGGAGAGCGAACTCGTCAGCGTGCAGGAAAAGCTGCTCATCGAACAATATCGCAAGTTGCCCGAAAAAAAGAAAAAAGCAGTGCTCACACTGCTCGAAGATTAAATTCTGCACGATATAAACCGAGGCACGGACGCCTGTCCGTGCCTCGGTTTGCGTTATGTCTGTCAGCTTCCGCAAAAGAGGAGGAAGCGGAGCACGGTGTCGGCGTAGCGGGCGGGGTCGGCGACGTAACTGATCCCGTGTGCCGCGCCGGGGAACGTGACGCGCTCGGCATGCCCCGCGCAGGCCTTTGCGAGTTCTTCGCTCATCTCTTTCGGGACGAAGCGGTCGTCCTCGCCATGAATGAACAAAATGGGGACATGGGTATGGGAAACGGCGTCAAGCGCGCTCGCATCGGTCAGGCGGAACCCGCCGAAGAGGGTCGCCGCGGTTGCGACGAGAGGGTAGACGAGCCATATGGGGATGTGGTTGTCCCGCCCGACGCGCAAGAGCATTTCTTTCGGGGTCGTGTAGGGGGAATCGGCGATGATGCCCTTCACGTTTTCGGGGAGCCCCAACCCCGCCGCCATGAGGACGGTGGCCGCGCCCATCGAGACGCCCGCAAGCGTGATGACGACGTTGTTTCCGAACCGCGCGAGGGCGTAGTCGATCCAGCTGAGGCAGTCGCGCCGTTCTTTTACGCCGAGGGTGAGGGTGTGCCCGCCGCTCAGCCCGTGGCCGCGCTGGTCGACGACGAGGGTGTTGATCCCGTTCTCCCGCGCGAGACGGTTCCCGCCGCAGAAGTCGCGCACCGAGGTGCCCCGATAGCCGTGGAATTGGATCTGAAGAGGGGCCCCGTCGCGGACATGGTAGTACCGTGCGGCGAGTTTCGTGCCGTCATACGCCGTCGTGAACACGCGCTCGAAGGGCACTGTCTCCTGCGTGCGGATGAGCCCGACGAGCTCTTCCCGCCGCTCGTCGAATTGTGGACCGCGGGGGATCCTGTAATGCGCTTCCCGCTCTCTTCTCGGCACATAGAACACAAAGAAGTATGCAAAGAGCGCGCCCGCAAAAAAGGCGAGCACGCAGAAGGCGAGAACGGACAAAATAACGTATAGCCAGATCATGGCGTCTCCTTTCGGAAGCATTCTTCTTATGAATTGTATGCGCCCCGCACGCAAATTGCGATGGGGAGAGGTCCCCCCCATCCGTCACGGCTGCGCCGTGCCACCCTCCCCCCGTAGGGGGTAGGGCTTGGCGTCCCCTTGAGGGGAAGCTGTCGAGGCAAAGCCGAGACGGAAGGGGTGTTGCATAATCAGAACGACACCCCTTCCGTCACCTACGGTGACACCCTTCTCACGCGGGTAGAGCCCCGCGTTCGGTCACCGTTCGCGCGAGATAATGCGCTCACTCCTGTCGCAACGCGCCAAAAGTTCACTGGACTTTTGGCAGAGTGCGTTGCTCCTCCTCGAGGGGTGGGCAAGAGGCTCGATTGCGACCCAAAGGGGACAGCGAGTTCTTGGCTCCTCCCGAGGAGGAACTGTCACGAAGTGACTGAGGTGGGTACGAATTTAGAACCCGCCCCACCCCCCTACCCCCCTCCCACGGAGGGGGCAAGAGGCTCTGTTTCCCGACCCCATTTCTAATTACTTGCGTTAGGCGGAATTCACTTCCGCCGTGCGCGACTCAATTTGCCGAACCCTTTCGGCTTATTGTCTTTGAGGTCAGACATGGTGGTGGGCGACGGGGCTTTGAGATGCACTTTCCTAACCCCTCACGAAATTTTGTTTTGGGGGGAATGTTGAAGCACTCCCGCCCCTACCCCTCCCCCTCAAGTATAAGGGGGAGGGCAAGAAAATGTGCCCCAAAACAAAATTTGTGAACTTCTACACAAAGATCAATAAGATCTGTCCCACGCCGAAGCCGAGGAGGGTACCGATGGCGAGGCCGAGCGCGCCGCAGATCACGCCCGGGGCGATGAGATCGGGCCTTCCCGCCGCCTTCGCAACGGGAGCGATGAAGGGCGGGCCGTAGACCCCCGCCGTCGAGGTGATGATCGCGGTGTCGCCGTCCACGCCGACGATCTTACAGAGCAGAATGTGGACGAGAATGACCGACACCTGCGCGCAGGCGAAGAACGCGAGCGTGGGGAGCACTTCGCCGAGGAACACCGTCCAGTCGATGCTCATGGAGAGGGCGAGGGAGAACATGAGGATGAGGTACATGCCGAGGGGGTATTCCCCCTTGATTTTGCGGATGGGGCGGATAAACGAGAACGCAACGCCGAGAATGGAGACGGAGAGGAGAATGTAGAGGAGATTCTCGCCCACCGTTCCCTCGATGAGAAATTCGAGGAGAGCCCCCACGCCGAGGCAGCCCACCGCGAGCGCGAACGCGCCCAAAAGTTTGAGGACGCTCCGCCAATCCTTGATGGAAAAACCGAAGGCATAGTCGTCTTTTTTGGGTTCGGGGGGAGGAAGGGGTTCGTCCTTCGCGGGCGTTGCAAGGGGCTGTTTGCGCTTTCTGCGGTTGAGGAGGAAGCGGTACACTTTGGGCAGGAAGGAGATGAGGAGCACGAAGTAGAGCCCGCCCACGAGGGTATCGGAGACGTTCGCGGCATTCAGCACGTTGCGCGTGGTCTCGACGTCCTGTCCCATCGCGCTGCCCATTGCGGCGCCGATCGCGTTGAGGTTGGGCGTGCCGCCCGTGTACAGCCCCACGATCATCGCCGAGAGGTCCGCGCTCGGGAAGAAGCTCAGGGTGATGAAGAACATGGCGACGGCGACGATGATGACGGACACGATGCAGAGCGCGTAGCCGATGGCGACCCCTTTGGTGAGTTTTTTGAGCTCGCGCAGGTCGATGCTGAACAGGATGAGGGGGATGGAGAGGGCGACGAGGACGTAGGCGATCGTCGTCGTGAGGCCCTTGTCGTAACTGACGCCCGACAATCCGATGGTGGAGAAGGCAAAGCCGACGAGATAGCAGATGGCGATCGCGCCGATCGTGCCGAGGATCTTATTCCTGCGGGTGAGCCAGACGATGGGCGCGGGCAGGGCAAAGATACATAGAATGGAGATAACCGTGAGTGCTGTCGTCATAATTGTTTTCCGTAGATGCGAAAGATCTTGTTGAGTTTTCCGCTCGCCTTTTCGACATTGCGGCGGGAAGCGTCGTTGTTTTCCATGATCGTGCCCGCCTCGAACGCCTCGATCCCCCTCCTTTTGCAGGTGAGGAAGAATTCGTGGTAGAGCGCGAAGTTCACGCCCTTGCTCTGGTATTCGGGAATGACGTATTGCAAAATCATGCGCACGGACTTGATGCGTTTTTTGTAATACAACATCTTAACGAGGGCAATGGGGTCGAGTTTTCCGTTCATTTTGCGGAACACGGTGTAGAAATTGGGGACGCCCATGAGGAAGCCGACGGGCTTTCCGTCCGAGATCCTGCGGCATATGTAGATGAGGTCCGCCCACAAAAAGCTCTTCCAGCCCGCCACGATGCGGTAGAGGTCCTCCTTCGTCGGCGCGTCCTGAAAGATGATGTCGTTCGTCGCCTCCGAGATGACCGCGTGCACGTCGTCGATCTCGCTGTCGAGCGCGGAGAAGTCGGCGGTGTCGATGCGCAGTCCGTATCTCTTCAAGACCTTTTCCACGAGGGGAGCGATGCGCGCCTCATCGTAGCGGTCATAGGAGAGCTCGTAGGAGACGGTGTCGAAATCCTTGACGAAGCCGCACCTCTCGAGCAAGCCCGCATAGTAGGGGGGATTGTAGGAAGTGAGGATCATGGGCTCGTAGCCGAACCCCTCCACGAGGATGCCGCGGCGGTTGTCCTGATCGTAAGGGAAGTAGGTACCCTCGACATGGGTGGCCCCTTTTTCGCGAAGGATGGCGCACATCTCGCCGAGAAGGAGGCTTGCGACGGCGTCGTCGTTCACGCATTCGAAGTGGGAGAAGAAGCCGCATTTTTCCAATTTGAGCTGTTTGGAGGGCGCGACCGTGAAGAGCAGGCGGGCGATGTATTTGCCCCCGTCCTCCACGGCGAGCGCGGTGTATTCCCCGCTCCCCACGATCTTTTTGAGCGTGCGCAGAAGGTCGCCGCGCATATAGGGGACGTATAAAGGGTCTCCGCGGTAGATGGCGTCGGGCATGTTGACAAATTTTTTGAGTTGCCGTACCGTCGTCGGCCGTATGACTTCCATAAAACCCCCGAAAAAGGTCATTTTATCAATTATATCATAAGTTGATCCGAAAAGCAAGCCGTTTTGGGGGCATGGGGCGCTGTTCCCCGCACTTCTTTGCGCCGCAGGGCGATTTTTTGGTAAATTTCGGAAAATACGGCAGAAGTCGGAAAGCCGCCGCGGAAAATCACTTGCGCGGACGGGAAAGGAATGGTATAATAGAGACAGGGCGGCGAAGTCCGCCCGGTCGGACGCATTCGGAACGCAACGCGAAAGGAGAACGCATGGCGGAATATCTCTACAAGATCTCTGCGGCGGGCAGGGTGAATCTTATCGGCGAGCACGTCGATTATTGCGGCGGCAAGGTCATGCCGTGCGCCCTTTCCATGAAGAACACCGTCTATGCCCGTCCGAACGGAACGGATACCGTCAATTTGTCGTGGACGGATCTTCCCGATAAAGTCTCCCTCGACCTCTCGGCGCTCGCCTCCTGCCGCGGGCTGAAACACGCGAAGTACCATGCGGGTTGCGCCTACTTCTGGAAGGAAGCGGGGCACAGGGTCGTGGGGTGCGATCTCCTCATGGACTGCACGGTCCCCTTCGGGAGCGGGCTCTCCTCTTCCGCCGCCATCGAGGTCTCCACGATCGCCGCGCTCGCGACGGTCGCGGGGGAAGCGTTCGACCCCGTGGAGGTCGCCCTCGTCGCCCGCCGCGCCGAGCACGAATTTGCGGGCGTGAACTGCGGCATCATGGACCAATTCGCCTCGGCGAACGGCAGAGCGGGGCACGCGATCCTGCTCGACTGCAAGTCGCTCGAACGGGAGTACATTCCCGTCGGTTTGGGGGAGCACGTCCTCATCATCGCAAACAGCAAAAAGCCGCACGACCTCGTCGAGAGCAAGTACAACGAGAGAAGGGCGGAGACGGAGACCGCGCTCCGCATCTTGCAAAAAAAACTTGACGTGAGCTGTCTCGCCGACGTCAGCGCGCGCGAACTCGAAGCGTGCAAGGCGATGCTCCCCGAACTCATCTACCGTCGCGCGAAACACGTCGTCGAAGAGTGCGAACGGGTCGGGCAGGCAGCTGCGGCGATGCGGCGGGGCGACATGGAGACGTTCGGCGCCATTCTCAACGCCTCCCACCGTTCGCTCAGCGCCCTCTATGAAGTGACGGGCAGAGAGCTCGATTCCCTCGCCCGTGCGGCGCAGCAATTCCCCGCGTGTCTCGGCTCCCGCATGACGGGCGCGGGCTTCGGCGGGTGCACGGTCTCCCTCGTGAAAAAGGGGGAGGAAGAGGCGTTCAAATCGTACGTCGCGGAGCGGTACACGCGCGAGACGGGGTACGTCCCCGCCTTCTATCCCGCAGAGCTCTCCGACGGCATCATCATCGAAAATCTATGACCCATGTCCTTAGGTTCGCCTTCGGAAACGGTCTCATCAATCAGGAGGAAGCAAACATGACAGTCCTTGTAACGGGCGGGGCGGGCTTCATCGGCTCGCACACCGCGGTGGAACTTTTGAACGAGGGGTACGACGTCGTCGTGATCGACAACCTCTGCAATGCGAACGCGGAGGCGATCCGCCGCGTGGAAAAGATCACGGGCAAGAAGATCTTCTTCTATGAAAACGACGTGCGTGACCGCGCCGCGCTCGAGCTCATCTTCACCGCGCACGACATCGGCAGCGTCATCCACTTCGCGGGGCTGAAAGCGGTGGGCGAGAGCGTGAGAAAGCCCATCGAGTACTACGAGAACAACCTCGGTTCCACCCTCGTCCTCGTGGACGTCATGCGGAAATTCGGCGTGAAAAATATTGTGTTCTCCTCCTCCGCGACGGTGTACGGCGACCCCGCCGAACTGCCCCTGCGCGAGACGACCAAGCTCAACCCCACGACCAATCCGTACGGCGCGACCAAAGTCATGCAGGAGCGCATCCTCGAGGACCTGTATGCCTCGGACAGCGAGTGGAACGTCACCCTTCTGCGCTACTTCAACCCCGTGGGCGCGCACGAGAGCGGGCTCATCGGCGAGGACCCGAAGGGGATCCCCAACAACCTCATGCCCTACGTCGCGCAGGTCGCGAGCGGCAAGCTCCGCGAGATCGGCGTGTTCGGGAACGACTACCCCACGAAGGACGGCACGGGCGTGCGCGACTATATCCACGTCGTGGACCTCGCGAAGGGGCACGTCGCCGCGCTCAGGAGCGGGCACAAGTCTGGCGTGCACGTTTACAACCTCGGCACGGGGATCGGTTACAGCGTGCTCGACATGATCGCGGCGTTCTCGAAGGCGTGCGGGAAGCAGCTTCCCTACACCGTCAAGCCGCGCAGGGCGGGGGACATCGCCGCCTGCTACGCTTCCTCCGAAAAGGCGGAGAGGGAGCTCGGCTGGAAGGCGCAGTTCGACCTCGAAAAAATGTGCGCCGACCAGTGGAATTGGCAGAAGAACAACCCGGACGGGTACGGGTCGTAACGGATAAAAAAATCGCGCGGGCGGGAGCTGTTGCTCCCGCCCGCGCTTTTACCGTGCGATGCGTTTTCCCGTGAGCATGTGAATGGAGAAGAGCTCATCGGGGAGTACCGTGTCCGCGTTGAAGGCTTTGAGAAAGACGGAGACCCGCGTTGCCGCCCCGTCCGCCGCAAGCGAAAAGAGCTCGTCGATATCCGCTCCCTTCCCGTCCGAGAGGTCGTAAAAATCCCTGCCGCCGAGATAGGAGGGGTCGGGCGTCTCGCGGGGGTAGAGCTTGCCGAGCCCCACGAGGCGGAGCACCCTGCCGTGCCGCGCGTGGATGTGCCTCAGGTAGAGCGCGTATTCTTTGCACATTCTGCGGAAGGGGGCGGGAGAGAGTTCCTTCCCGACGCGTCCCGCAGTCTCCGAGAGAAAGCGGTAGAGCGTGCCCTCCGCCGCGACCGCGGAGAGGTCGAAGGGGTGGATATAGCGGGTCGCCCGTTCGCCGCGCAGTTTCTCCGAAAAGTACACGTCCCAATCGTTTTCGATCTCCTGATGGGTGAAGCGGGGCGCGTCCGTGCGGCGCAGATAGCGGTAGACAAAGGGGTGAAAGACGGCGTCCGCGGCGAGATGGGTGCAGAAACCGAGGGCGTAGGCGAGGGAACGGGAAAATTCCCTCCCCGTGAAGGAGCAGAGGGCGGCGAGCATGGAGGAGAACCATGCCTTCACCCCCGTGCGGTGCAGGGACCGCCCGAGGTTTTCCCCGCGCGCAAACGGCTTGTAAAAGAAGAAGAGGTCGGGCCCCTGCGCCCCGAGATAGTAGTAGGAGGGGGCGGAAAAGATCTGCTCCCGCGTCTTTTCGGGGAGAAGCCCGAGCGCCTCCCATGCGACGAGTTCGTGCGTGATGCTTGCAGGCATACTTGCAGTATGCACCGCATTTGTTTTTTCTTGCAAACGGCGCCCCGCCGAACCCCGAAAGGGGACGAGACGCCGCAGCGACGCGATCAGTTGTCTCTCGCGCCGAAGATCGCCGTGCCGAGACGGATCATGTTGGCACCATGTCCGAGACAGAGCTTCCAATCCCCGCTCATGCCCATCGAGAGGAACTGCGCCCCGAACGTTTCTTTCGCCTCTTCGAAGAGGGCGCGCATGCGGTCGGCGAGCTCCCCGAGCAAGGCCTCTTCGCCCTCCGCGGGCAGCATCGCCATGAACCCGCACGGCTCGATCCCCGCCGTATCTTTGAGACGCGCATAGACTTCGAGCCCGCGCTCCGCCATGTATCCGCCCTTCGATGGCTCATTGCCGATGTTGATCTGCACGAGCACCTTTTGGGTGACGCCGAGCTGCAAAGCGCGCCCCGCGATCGCCTCCGCCAAACCGTCGCGGTCGACGGAATGGATGAGGTCGCACCGCCCGACGAGATATTTGACTTTGTTCGTCTGCAAACGGCCGATGAAGTGCCGTCTCGCGCCCGCAAACGCGTCGTATTTGAGGCAGAATTCCTGCACGCGGTTTTCGCCTGCGTCGCAGACGCCCGCCGAGATCGCGCGGCGGATCTCCTCCGCGGAGCGCGTTTTGGTCGCGGCGACGAGGGTGACCTGTTCGCCGAAAGCGTTTCCCTCCGCAAGCTGTGCGAGAAGGGCTTTCACATTGCTCTCTATCATATCAGTAGCGGAAAAAGCTGTTTTTCTTGAAAAATTCCGCGAGCGCGGGGTCGGCGCGCAGGGACTGTTCCAACTCTTCGGAGAGGACGATCTGCTTCCCCCGCACCTCTTTCAGACCGCTCTTTTTCATCTTGGTAAAGCCGAGGTAGACGGAATCGGGAGGCCCCATGTCCGCGTTCTCCCCCTTCGTTTCGTTGAACCACTGCAAGAAGAGGTCGGCGGGGAAGGGCTCGTAGAGGACAAAGACGAGGCGGTTTCCCCGCGTGAGGTAGAGGTGGAGCAGAAGGGGCTGCCCCGAGCGGACGCGGGCGTAGGGAGAGGCCGTGTCCGAACGCTTCATCGCGACGGCGAGGGCGACGATGAGGGCGATATACATGAGGAAGAGCCCGCCGATCACCGCCAGCATGATGAGATAGGTCGTGTCGCGGAGGAAGATCCAGAGCAGAAAGGTGAGAAGGGCGAGCGCGGCGAGGACGCCGAGCCCGACATACAGAAGGATCGAATTTCGTTTCATAGCTTGTATTTGTTTAACCTGCGTTCGACGGAGCGGATGCCCGCGCGCACCGCTTCCGCCGAGGAGCCGCCCACCGACGAGCGCGCCTGCACCGAGGCGCGGACGTTCACCGTCTGCAAGATATCCTCTCCGAACATGGCGCTCGCCTCTTGGAATTCCGCCAGCGTGAGTTCGTGGAGCTGCTTCTTTTTGGCGATGCTCTCCCGCACGAGCTTGCCCGTTATGGCGTGCGCGTCGCGGAAGGGCACCCCCTTCTTCGCGAGATAGTCGGCAACGTCGGTCGCCGTGGAGTATCCGCCCGCGGCGGCCTCGTACATGGTATCCTTGTTGAGGGTGATCTTCTTCATGAGGGCGGCGTAGATGCCGATGCAGGAGAGAAGGGTAAATTCGGCGTCGAAGAAGCCCTCCTTGTCCTCCTGTAAGTCCTTGTTATAGGCGAGCGGCAGCCCCTTGATCACGGTGAGGATGGAGACGAGTTCGCCGTACACCCGCCCCGTCTTGCCGCGCACGAGTTCGGGCAGGTCGGGGTTCTTCTTCTGCGGCATGATGGAGGAGCCCGTCGAATATTCGTCGGGGATCGTCCAATAGCCGAATTCGTCGGAGGTGTAGAGGATGGTGTCCTCGCACAGCCGCGAGAGGTGCGCCATCGTGAGCGACGCGCAGAAGAGATATTCCGCGATGAAGTCGCGGTCGGAGACGGCGTCGAGGGCGTTCTGCGAAACGCTGCCGAAGCCGAGCAGTTTTCGTGTGATCTCGCGGTCGATGGGGTAGGAGGTCCCCGCGAGGGCCGCGCTGCCGAGGGGCATCACGTTGAGCCGTTCGCGGCATGCCGAAAAGCGGTCGATATCGCGCAGGAACATCTCCGCATAGGCGTTGAAGTACTGCCCGCAGCTGATGGGCTGGGCCTTGCGCAGGTGGGTGAAGCCGGGCATGACGTAGCGGATCCCCTCCTTTGCGCGGGAGAGCAAGACGGATATAAGATCTTTGAGCGCGGCCATCACCGCGCCCGCGCTCCTGCGCACATAGAGGCGCATGTCCGTCGCCACCTGATCGTTGCGGGAACGCGCCGTGTGCAGTTTCTTCCCCGTATCGCCGATGCGCTCCACGAGCTCGCCCTCGACGAAGGAGTGGATGTCCTCCGCGTCCCCGCCGATCTCCATGCCCGCGGCGACGTCCGCACGGATCTCATCGAGCCCGCTCCGGATGCGCTCCGCCTCCTCCTCTGTGAGGATCCCGCATTGGCCGAGCATGGCGGCGTGGGCGAGAGAGGCGTCGATATCGGCGTCGAAGAGTTTCCTGTCGAAGGAAATGGATTGGTTGAAGGCGTCCGCGGCCGCGGAGAGGGGGGTATCGAACCTGCCCTGCCAGAGTTTTTTCTTCATGAAAGCCTCGCGCTTTTTTCTTTTATCGTACACGTTTTCGCAAAAAAAAGCAAGTGTTTGCAAGTTGCGCGCTTCTTTTTCTTTGCCGCAAAGGGAAAAAAGGGCGCGCCCGCCTCCTTTTGCCCGCGAATTTCTTGACAACGTGCGCCGTTTTTTGTAAAATAAACGTATGGTCATTCTCGGGCTCGACCCCGGCTACGGGACAATGGGATACGGCGTCATCGAAAAGGACGCGCGCGGGAATTGCTTCCCCGTCGATTTCGGCGTCGTCAAGACGCCGCCGTCGGAGAATTTTGCCGTGCGGCTTTGCATTTTGGAGGAAGGCGTGAACGCGCTCTTCGACCGCTTCCGCCCGGAAGAAGCGGCGATGGAAGAGCTCTTCTTTTCCAAGAACGTGACGACGGGCATCGCCGTCGCCCATGCGCGCGGCGTGATGCTCCTCACCTGCAACAAGCGTTGCGGAAAGATCTTCGAGTACACGCCCAACCAGATCAAGCAGGCCCTCACGGGATACGGGGTGGCGGACAAGGGGCAGATGCAGCGGGTCGTCGCTTCCCATCTGCGGCTGAAAGAAATCCCCCGTCCCGACGACGCCGCCGACGCCCTCGCCGTCGCGCTCTGCCACGCGTTCACGAGCAGGTTCTCGGGGATGTTCGGCGTCAAGTGAGGCTTGGGCGGCGGGAAAGACCAAAACACGGAAGGTTTTCTTATGATCGGTTATCTGAAGGGAAAAGTCAAATACATCTCCCCCGACTATATCCTCATGGAAGTGGGCGGCGTGGGGTACGAGGTCGTCTGCTCGGGCGCGGCGTTTTCCCGTCTTTCGGGCGTGAAAGCGGGCGAAGAGGGCGAGGTCTACACCTATTTGCAGGTGAAAGAGGACGGATTCACGCTCTTCGGCTTTGCCGACCCCGCCGAGAAGGAGCTCTTTCTGCGCCTCACCTCGGTGCAGGGCGTGGGCGCGAAGATGGCGCTCGCGATCCTCTCTTCCATGCGCCCTAACGAGGTCTCCGAGGCCATCGCCACCGCCGATTCCAAGCGGCTGTCCGCGGCGAAGGGCGTGGGCAAAAAGCTCGCCGAGCGCATCATTTTGGAGCTCCACGGCAAGATTTCGGCGGACGAGCTCTTGGGCAGCGAAACGGTGGGCGGGAGAGTGTCCGTGCCTACCATGTCCGAGGATGACGACGCAGTTTCCGCTCTCATGGGGCTCGGTTTCACCAAGCAGGAGAGCGCGCAGGCGGTCTCGCGGGCGAAGTCGCTCGGGGCAAAAACGGTGGAGGAGATCATCTCTGCCGCCCTTCGGGGAATGTGATAAATTTGCTGTCAGGAGAATACTATGTTTGAGGACGACGAGTTCGGGAGCGCGCGGCTTCTCTCGAGCAGTAAGAGCGATTACGACGCCGAAGAGAACGTACTCCGCCCCAAGACGATGGAGGAATACGTCGGGCAGGACAAGGTGAAGGAGAACCTTGCCGTGTATATGGCCGCCGCGAAGGCGAGAGGGGAAGCCCTCGACCACGTTCTCTTATACGGCCCGCCCGGCCTCGGAAAGACCACGCTCGCCCATATCATCGCGAACACGATGGGCACGCAGATCAAGGTGACGAGCGGGCCCGCCATCGAGCGTTCGGGGGACCTTGCCGCCATTCTCACCAACCTCAACGAGGGGGACGTGCTGTTCATCGACGAGATCCACCGCCTCAACCATCAGGTGGAGGAGATCCTTTACTCCGCGATGGAGGACTATGCCCTCGACATCATCGTGGGGAAGGGGCCCTCGGCGCGCAATATCCGCTTTTCGCTCAAACGGTTCACGCTGATCGGCGCGACGACGCGCGCGGGCATGCTTTCCTCGCCCCTCCGCGACCGCTTCGGGATCATGTGCCGTTTGGACATGTATACCCCCGAAGAGCTCAAACGCATCGTGGGCCGCTCCGCAAAGACGCTCGGCATCTCGGTGGAGGAAGAGGGGAGCTACGAGATCGCCCGCCGTTCCCGCGGCACGCCGCGTATCGCCAACAGGCTCTTAAAACGGGTGCGCGACTTCTCCGCGGTGCTCGGCAGTTCCTCTGTCACGAAAGAGGACGCCCGGAAAGCGCTCTCCCGCATGGAGATCGACGAGCTCGGGCTCGACGAGACCGACCGCAATCTTCTGCTCGCCCTCATCGAAAAGTTCAACGGGGGACCCGCGGGTCTCGAAACGCTCGCCGCGACCATCAACGAGGACGTGAATACCATCGAGGACATCTACGAGCCCTATCTGCTTCAGCTTGGGTTCATCGCGCGTACCCCGCGCGGCCGCGTCTGCCTCAAAGGGGGCTACGAGCACATGGGCGTGAAGATGCCCGAGGCGGTGCGCCGCCAGATGAGCGTGTTCGACGGGAACGACTGATACCATGAAAACTTCGGATTTTTATTACGATCTCCCCGCAGAGCTCATCGCGCAGACGCCCGCACAGCCGCGGGACAGCTCCCGTCTCCTCGTCTACCACAGGGATACCCGCACGATCGAGCACCGCGTTTTCCGCGACATCAAAGACTATCTGAACGCGGGCGACGTGCTCGTCGTCAACCGCACGCGGGTGCTCCCCGCGAGGCTCTACGGCCATACCATGTCCGGGGGGAAGGTCGAGATCTTGCTGTTGAAGCGGCTCGGCCTCGACGAGTGGGAGTGCCTCGTAAAGCCCGGGAAGAAGTGCCGCACGGGCACAAAGCTCGTTGTGGGCGACGAGCTCTCCCTCGAGATCACGGGGGTGACCGAATCGGGCGAGCGGCATGTGCGCTTTTTCTATGAAGGTGCGTTCGAGGACGTGCTCTCCCGCGTCGGCAGCGTGCCCCTTCCGCCCTACATCCACGAAAAACTCAAAGACCCCGAGCGGTACCAGACCGTCTACGCGCGTGAGAACGGCTCGGCGGCCGCTCCCACGGCGGGGCTGCACTTCACGCCCGAACTGCTCGACGAGGTGCGCGGCAAGGGGGTGGAGATCGTCGAAGTGCTTCTTCACGTCGGGCTTGGCACGTTCCGCCCCGTGAAGGTGGACGACGTTACCGAGCACAAGATGCACGCGGAGTACTACGAGGTCTCCGAGGAGGCGGCGCAGCGGCTCAACCTTGCCAAAAAAGAGGGGAGAAGGATCGTTTGCGTGGGGACGACTTCGGTGCGTACGTTGGAGTCCGTTACGGACATGGGTGGCACCGTTCATGCGGGAAGAGGGGAGACGAGCATCTTCATCTACCCGCCCTACACTTTCCGCTGCGTCGACGCGCTCATCACGAATTTCCATCTGCCCGAGAGCACCCTCCTCATGCTCGTTTCCGCATTTTGCTCGCGTGAGGAAGTTCTCAACGTCTATGAGACTGCGGTGAGGGAGAGGTATCGGTTTTTCTCTTTCGGCGACGCGTGCCTGTTTTTATAAGCGGCGCAATACGGCGTCGAGCTTGCGCTTTTTTCGGGTCATTTACGTCATAGTAAACTCCCCTTCAAAAAGCTCGCTCTCCTTGTCTTGCTTGCTTCTG
>CANQTD010000022.1 GCA_947626685.1 uncultured Clostridia bacterium
GTAATCTCTCGCCGCCAAATCGGGGAGCACCGCGCCGAGCTGGGTCCCGCCGTCCTTTGCGAAGGAGAAGGTGATGGGCGCGTCCTGCGCCTCGCCGCTGAAGGTCGAAGTTCCGACCGATTGGAGCGTCACGACGTTGGGAATGATCTCAAACGGGATGCTGATATACTTGTTCGCGTCGGTGCCCTCGACATCGCCGAGGTGGTACTGCCCCACTTTGAGCTTCTGGCTCGCGACAAGGGCGTTGACGAAGGTGTAGTTCTCCCAATACTGCTTGCGGCCAGCGGGAGCTTCGTCCTTGAAGCGGAAGCTCACGACATACTTGCCTGCGTCGAGGATGGCGCCGCCTCCCTTCGTATCCGATCTCCACACCTCTTTCCAATCTTTTCCTATCTGTTGATAGAAGATCACGACATACTCGTTGCTCTCGGGAATGACGCCGTCGCCCGTCGTCGTGAGGGTGGGCGTTGCCGAAGAGAGCCTCGTCACCCAATCGGTGCGGTCGTAGTAGAACTGCGACGTGAACGCGCCGTTCCGCATGAATTGGTCGGAGAAGTTGACGTCGATCTGCGATTGCGTGATCGCGAAATCAACGGTCACCTTGCCGTTTTCGACGGCGCACTGCGCACTGCCCGCTTTTTCGCTGTCGTAGATCTTGGCGGAGGTGCCGCTGCCCGCGTAAACCGCCTTGATCACGAAGTTCTCGTAGAACTTGACGCCCGTGTAGTTGTCTTTGTTGCCTTCTTCAAAGGTGAGCCTGTTGGAAAGGGCATAGGTAAAGGTATAGCTGCCGACGTCATAGACGGTATCCAGCCCCTCCGTTCCTTTCGCCACGGTGAAGGTAGCCGTTCCGTCCGCACCCGTGGGAGCCGTGCCCGAAGTGTTCGGAACAAGCGCCGCCTGCACCGTCTTGAGCCGCTCGACCCAATCCTTGTTGTCGAACGTGAACGTAGAGCTGAACGCTTCTCCCTTGACGAACTGGTCGGCAAGGTGAAGCTCGATCTCCGCGGGAACGATCTTGAATGTGATCGTGACCGTGCCGTCTTTGACCGTGCAAGAGGGTTCGCCTTCGCCGCCGTACAGCGACGCCTTGCCCGCAAGCACGCCTTTGATCACAAAGTTCTCGTAGAACTTCACGCCCGTGTAGTTGTCGGTGCCCTCTTCAAAGGTGAGCCTGTCGGAGATCTTGTAGGTGAGGACGTAATCGCCCACGTCATAGATGAGCGTTACGTTCTTGCCGCCGAGCGTGAACGTCGTTGCGGCGTCGTCAGCCGTCGGAGCCGTGCCCGTGCCGTTCGCAAGCGAGGCCGTCACGTTTTGCAGACGGTACACCCAGTCGTCGCCGTCATAGATGAAGGAATCGTTGAATTTTTCGCCGTTTGCGAAGCGTTCGAGCACGTTGATATTGATCTCCGCGGGGTCGAGGTCGAAGGCGAGCGTGATATACACGTCTTTCCCTTCCTCTGCATTGCCGCGGCGATACTGATCGGGAGTGAGCCGGAGCGTGCCCGCATAAACGTCTCTGAGCTCGTAGTTCTCCCAATACTTCTTGCGGTTTGTTGCATCGTCGTAGCGGCCCGCGCCGAGGCGGAAGGTCACGGTGTACTTGCCGACGTCGTAAATGGAGGCGAGCTTTTTCCAATTCGTGGCAGTATCATCCTTGCCGCGTGCAAGGTAGTAGTACTCCATGTCCCACTCGCCCTCTTTGGGGGTGGCCGTCGTTTTAGCGGGGTCCGGCGCAATGATCGTGACGTTGCCGAGCGTGAGCGCCCAGTCGCTGCCACTGTACACGAACTGATCGTTGAACTCTGCCCCGCCGTTCTTCGTGAAGAGCTCGGAGAAGCGGACGTCGATGGGTGCGGGAACGATCTTAAAGAGGAACTTTACAAACGTGTTCTCTTTATCCCTCTCAAAGCCCTTGCCCGCTATGTCTTCGGTCAGTCCCACGTGGGAAGAATCCGAGCCGCCGGTGCCCGCATAGACCGCGTTCAAAACATAGTTCTTATCTTTGATCGTAAGCGTGAGGCGGTATGTGCCGGTGTCGATGACCGAGCCCGCACGGTAATTCGGATCCTCGTTCTCGATCTCGACCGAGACGGCGGAAGCGTCGGGCGTGATGCCGGTTTCGTGATTCTTCATCTCATAGATGGAGAGAAGCGTCGTCTGGTCGCTGTCCGTGAAGTAGAACTCGTTCTTGAATTTGCTCTCGAGCGCGCCATCAAAGAAGCTCTGCAAGTACACGTCGATCTGCGCCGCCGTGATGGTAAACCACACGGAGAAGTCTTTGAGGTTGCTGTTCTCGTCGTAGTAGCCTTCGCCGTCCTTGTCTCTCGCTGTCGGTACAGAAACGCTGTCGCCCGCGTAGATAGCCGTGACCGTGTAGTTGCCCGCGACGGTCTCGTCGAGCACAAAGTTGAGGTGATAGCTGCCGACATTGGTGACCGTCCCATCCGCGCCTTCAAACGTGACCGAATACTCGCTCGGGAGCGGTATGATCGAGTCCTCATTCGTGACAAAGACGCTGGAAAGATTATTCTTGCGGCTCGTATTGTTGTAGACGAAGCTGTTGACGAAGCTCCCGCCTTCGGCAAACTGTTCGGCGAGGTGGATCTGAATTTCCGCGGGAGTGATCGTAAAGCCGACATTAAACGAGCGCATGTCGGTCTCTTCCTTCGTCTTGTAGTCGGTGCCCTTATTGAGTTCGACGTAGCCGTCTTTGTCCGTTGCCAAAGCGGGTGCCGTGCCCGCGCGGACATGGGTGATGACGAAGTTGCCTTTATCCTCGCCCATCAGTTCGAATTGGAGCGTATAGCTGCCCGCGTTGATGACTTTGCCGTCCGTCGCCCCATCGAAGGTCAACGCATAGTCGGTGTTGATGGGAATGACGTTGTTGCGGAGTTCGTTCTTAAAGACGACCGATTTGAGAATATTGGCGTAGTCCGACTTGTTGTAGCCGAAACTGTTCACGAACGATTTATCGGCGGTTTTCAGGAACTGGTTGGAGAGATACACCTCGATCTTCGCCGTCTCGACGATAAAGTGAACCGAAATGTTCTTTCCGTTCTCATCTTCGGCATGGTAGCCCTTACCGTCCTTGTCGACAGCTTCCAGCTTGACCGCGCCGTCCCCCGTTCCCGCAAAGACGCCGCTTACGGTATAGTTGCCCGCGGTATCGGTGAGCTTAAAGACGAGGTAATACGAACCGGCATTGCGCGCTTGGGAAACAGCAGAACCGACTTCGCCGGCGACGGTGTAGAACGCCACCGTGTAGTCGCCTGCTGCGGGCACAACGCCGTTCGTTCCTGTGAGTTCCACGGTATTGAGCACGGTCGCCCAATTCTGCTTGTTGTAGTCGAACTCGTTGGTGAATTCGCGCTTGCCGTCCGTCGTCTTAACGAACTGATCGGCAAGGTGGATCTCGATCTGTGCGGGAGTGACGGTGATCGCAAACTTGTAGGCGAAGAGGAACGGCTCATCGGGGAACATTTCATCGATAGTTCCCACATCTTGGTCCTCTTTATAGAATACAAAGTTGGTGTACTTCTTGAGGCCGTCCTCGCCCTTCGTGAAGTGAATCCAGACGAAGTACTTGCCGCTGTCCGTAACGCCGCCTTCAAGAGCCTTTGCGTCTTTCTTGGGCGCTTTCGTATCCTCGTCCCAATCGTCAGCCTTATAGTACTCGATGATATAGTCCGAGCTGTTGGGCAGAGTCAAGGTGTCGCAGAGGTTGCTGAACGTAAACGAAACCGTCTGTGCCGTCTTGTTATAGCTGAACGTGAGGGTGCCATTATCTTGCTTGCTCACATCCGGCTCAAAGGTTTCCGAATGGTTGCTGTTGTCGCTTGCCGTGACATTGACGATGGCAGGCAAGATCAAAAAGCTGCGTTCGAGCGAGCCCGTGAAGTTGTTGACGCCCGTCATCAAGACCTTCGCCTCGCCGGCATTCAGGTTGTCGGAATAGGTGACTTCAAACGCCGACGCATAATTGACGCCGCCACTTTCCCAAGCACCCGACCTGAGAACAAGGTCATCGGTGAAGATGGTATTATCGGACAGCGTGATGGTAGGCGTGATTGCCGACCCCGTGTAGTGGTAGCCGACCGCCGCGTTACCCGCATGGTCTTTGAGCGTTTCATCGTCCTGATAGGTAGGCGTGAAGCTGCCGATGTCGCGCCGTTCGATCGTGTAGTTGCGCAGCACCGAGTAGCTGTTGTCCGCGAAGCGGAAGTCGCCGCCATCCCCGTGAAGGGTGAGCGTGACCGTGTAGGAGCCCGCATTCTTGAAGCCGTTGGAGTTGTCAAGCGTCTTGCCCGCCCAGCCGTCGTAGCCGTAGGTGACCCAAACTTCGCCGATTCCGATGCTATCGCCGCTTGTGGCAAGCTTGGGCAGGACGTCCACATTCTGCGTGTTGGTGAGGACGATACCGTCGTCTATGGTCTGCTTGTGCTCTTGCCTATCGTAAGTAAAGGAAGCATCTTTCAGCGAGAATGTGATCTGCGCCGGGGTGATGGAGTAAGTAAACCCGAGTTGGAGATTGTTCTCCTTCGCCCCCGCGTTACTGATATAGAAGCTCTCCTCGCTGAACTTTACCGTAACGGTGTAATTTGCGACATGGGTAAAGAAACCCTGCTTCGCAAAGTCCGCAAAGGTGTAGGTCTTGTCGTTGTCGTTGTATTTGACCGTATCATCGGTACCCGTGGGCGTGTAGTGGACGGTCGCGGTGTTTTGAGCTCCTTCGCCCTTTGTGAAGATGACGTCGACGGTGAGGTCGTCCGCCTCGATTGCCGCGGAGGACGAGTATTGGAACATTGCCGAGACCCAATTTGTGAGAGCAATGCCCTCCACACCCGTAGCGTCGAAGTGATCGTGGGCGTTGTAGACGTCCGTCGCATACAGCTGCGTGACGTTGATGTCTACGCGGTTGATGAGGAAGGGCGCGAGGATGACGGAAGCGTCATCGGCATGTTCGCCGCCGAGACGCTGTGTAAGAAGCGTCGAATCCACTTTCCCGTCCTTATTTTCGTCGTGCGTGAAGTAAGGCTCCGTGATATTCTGCGTCTTGAACTGAAAGTTCTTTTTGCCCGCTTCGGTCAGAGAAATCGTCACGGAGTACAGATCGGAATAGAAGGGTTTTTTTGCTCCGTCGAGGGAATTCGTCTCGGAGATGACGTTTTTGTCTTCATAGGTGATCGTGTATTCGTCATCGTCATCGCGCTCAGACAGGTTAACGCCCGCATTTTCGCCTTCATTTGTAGGCACGGCCTCGTTGTTGCGCTCCGTGTTCGAGAATACGGGCGTCTGCGGCTGCGCCGTACGGTTGTAGATGCTGTCCGCGAACTGCCCCAGGGTGATGGTCGCTTTCTCGATGACATAATCATCGATCGCCGCCGTCGTGGTCCTCGTGACCGTCACATTCTTACTGCTTGCGCGCGCCGTATATTCATATGTATGCGTTTCCTTGTTCGTGGTCGAGGCGAACGCGTCCGTATCCGAATGCGAACTCTTATCATTGTACCCGATGACAAGGCCGCTTTCATTCTTCACGACTTCAAGGTCGAAGCAGTAATTGTGCGTCAGAAGGTCGATTTTTACGGTATAATTGCCCGCATCGGTGGCGGTTGCGGAATAGCTCGCCGTCCCCGTCGGAGCCAGCGTCACCGTGCAATCCACGTCCACGACGGGCACGACGTTTTTGAGCGACGCGTCGCTGCACTTCCCATACGTCACATTGGAGAATGTGAGTTGCGGTGTGTGCTCCTGGCGGTTGTAGATCTCACCGGAATTGGCGTACACATACGAGACGACCGCGGGCAAGATGGTGTGCGTGCCCGTGACCATGTTGCTGCTTTCGACCGTATCGAAACCGCCCTCTGCTTTCTCGGTAGACGGCACAAGCCCATTTTGGTCCGCTTCCACTCCGATGAATTGGTAATCGGTGCCGCCGAGAGTAACTCTGACGTCATAGACGCCCGCATCGGAAGGAATGTTCGTCGACCAATCCTCGTTGGTGTCATAGCTCGTGGTCCCGTCTACGGTACGGTTGCGGAGACGGTACTCCGTCGAGTACACGGTCGGTTGCGGAAGCGGCACGTCGCTTTCGGCATAAGTCGTATGCGAACCCGTGCCTCCCCATTTGAGGACGCCGCTCGTGTTCAATTCTTGATATGTAGCAAGTTTTTCCGCGCTCTTATATTCCACAGAGACGCCGTGCGTGTTTTTATCATACTGCGGCGGTGCACCCGTCTTGCTGTATTCCGCCCGAATCCGCGCAGGGGCAATGGTGAAGTTGAGCGTGAGCGAACCCGTGTAGTTGCCCTGCCCGCTCAGCATAATGCGCGCGGGGTTCGAATCCGTCGAGGCATTCGAGTTATTCATCCACGAGATATTGTAGTCGCCCGCGTTGAGCGTCAAGTCTTTGTTGCCGTAAGCGGTCTTGCCCGTCTGCGCCGCGTAGCTCGTAGCATAGTAGTACGGCTGATATTTGATAGTCACGCCCGGCTGATACTGCCAGCTGTTGCCCGCAAACGGATATTCGATACCCGTCGCGACAACACCATCGGTTGCGGACATGGTAGTGCCGTCTCCGCTCGAAGCTGCCCAATGTTTGTAGTCTTTCAGACCGACCTTCGTAATATCCCCCGCGAGTTCACCGATGTCTTTTTTGTTGATGGTGACGTTGAGCCACGAGTCTGCCTCTTTGATGACGAAGTTCTGCGACGTGTTGAACGCCTGCACCTGCTGTTTATCCGTCTGCTGGTAGGAAATAATCCACGTCACGCCCGTATTGTCCGGTGCGAGCGAGGTGCCGTTTTCGTAATCGGTGGAATTGCCCTTTCCGTCATATGCCACGGTATTGAGGCGATATGTGCCTTGATTGGCATTCCCCGTGTTGAAGGCATACAGACCGATACCGAGGCTGAGCCCGTTACCCATGAAGTTCGTGTCGGAATAGGAAACGGTCGGCATTGTGAGCGTGAAGCGGCTCTTATAGCGGGGAATATCCTTCTCCTCATCGCCGCCCCAAAGGTCATTGAGTTGATCTTCTGTCCCCGTCTTATCGGCAGGATAGTGGTCATCGTGCTGGTGCGTGAGCAATTCGTCGGGCGTGGTGATATTATCCTGTACGAGGAAGAAGATCGACTCATACCAATCGCTGTAACCGAGTTCGGGATTTGCGGAGTAGAATCTCGCTCTTTCGAAACTGCTGCCGTCGTAGGTATAGGAAAGGCTGCCCGTGACCGTGACCTCAACGGGCTTGATGGTGTAGGTGCCGATATAGACGCCCTTAAAGTTGGTGACGGGGATATACGATTGGGTCTGCGTATCGTCTGCCGCCGTATCGCCCTTCTTGCTGCCGTCGTTTTCTTTTACGGGCATGACGCCGCGGAAGTAGACGAGGATCCAATACTCTCCCGCGTCTACGGGCTGGAACTTGCTCTTGAGGATTTGATTGCCGTTTGCGTCCGTTCCCTCATATTCTGTTCCATTGTCCCAAATTTCCCACTTGGAATTGCGCGGTTGTTCGATATCGTCGGCCGTGACCTCGATACCATCAGGCACGGAGCCGTCCTCCTTCTCGGGATAATCTTTCTTGGAAAGATAGCGGACTTGCACGACGGATTCATCGGACATGGTGGGGTAATTGTAGAGCCCGCCCGCCGAATCGTCGGCATGGTACCGTCCTGCAATGTCCGGCTCGTCGTTCGTGGCGTCGTAAATACGATCCTCGAGGTTGATACTGCCCTCGCCCTTTTCGGGGAGTTGTGCCTCCGTCCACTTCCCGATCTCGACGGGCGAGATAAAGAAGTAGTACGCAAATTCATACTCGACATCGCGGCCCTGTTCGTCTTTGGTCGGTTCCTCGAACATGCGCTGCGTATCGCGCGAGGTGAAGATATAGTCGTTATACGGCTTGCCGCGTTCGTTGAAGTCGTCCTTCCCATCGTCGCCCTCGATCCACATTTGGGTGTTCAGCGAGACGTGCACAACGTACTTGCCCGCGTCCCTGACGCCCCAACGGGAAGTGCCGTCGGAGGTGTCCTCGATCCCGACGGGGGTCGCTTTTTCCTCGTTTACGACATAATCGTCGAACAGGTAGTATTTGACGACGACGTTGGAGTCGAGCTCGGGGTCGTTGCCCGCTTCGTCGTTGTTGTTGAAGTAAAGGATCTGCTTGGTCGTGTAAACGCCGTCTTTGAAGGTGTAGCCGTAAGAAGTGATTTCGCCGTCTTTCTTCTGTATGCTCGCCTTTTCTTCAAGCCATACCGAGACGGAGACGCGCTGGATGGGCAAGTGCATCTCACTCTGGAAGGCGATATTGTTCTTCATGTAGTCGACGCCGGTGGTAACCGTATCCCCTTTCGCGTCGACCTCGTGCGCGCCGCGTACCTCATAGAATCCCGCGTGCAGGAAGTAGTTGGTCTTTTCGAGTTCTTTCTGCGCGCTGTCGCCGAGTTCGCGCCAATAGTATTCGAGACCGAAGTTGACTTTCTCAAAGTCCACCTCAACGCCCGTGCCGAAGAAGTCGGTATTGGCGTAAGTGAACTTCATGACCGCGCCGGTGAACTTTTCGGTGCCTGTCTTGCCCTCGCTGTCCTTGACGAGACCCGTGGCCGGATCATATCTGCTGTCGAGCACGAAGTCATACGGCGTGCCGCGATAGTAGAGCGCGCCTTCGAGATACTCTGTGATTTCATCCTCGCGGGGGATCTTCCCGTCTTTGAAGATATTGTCTTTGCCCTGCCAAGTGGTCTTGCCGTCCTTGACCTCGTAAGCGGAGACCGCAACGCCGAGCTGATTGATATGAATGGTATAGGTCGCGTTGGAGTAGTTGCCGCTGGGATCGGTCACGCGGAAGGAATAGTCGCCCGCATAGACGAGCCGGCCGTCCGTCGCCTGATTCTCATCTCCCTGCGCGGCAAGCAGATAGTGGAAGGTGTAATCCTCGCCCTCTGTATGCGAGCCGAGACTACTGATATCCCAATTCCCCTTAGGTTCCCCCCCTGCTTTGGCGACGACCTGTGTGACCTCGAACATTTTGTGGTCGAACATCATCGTCTTATTCGTCCACTTGAAGGATTCGATATCCTTAGCAGAATCGGCGCCTTTGGGAATTTCAATGGTGCCCGTAATGTTTGTTTTCGTATTCCAATTGAAGAAAACTTCCCCTGTTCCCGACACCGTGATCGTGATTGGAGTCTTGTTTCCGTACAGATAGCCCGTGATCTCCCAAGTGAGCTCGGTGGGATCTTCCGACTTGCTTCCGAGCGTCGCCTCACTGCTCTCTCCATTCCAAATGACGCTCTGATCCGGGTCGTCGGAAGTGAAATAGAGCCACGGAACGATTGTCTTTTCTATACCTTTGTAACTTTGCGTGAAGTCGCCGCTGCCCGCCATCGTCACGCCGATCTGCGCGCCGATACCGTTCTTGAAGAGCAGCCCGCCGATAATGATATGTGCGTTGTTTTCAAGGTAGACATTGTTGGCAGAGCCTTCTTCGGCGATTTTGGTTACGTCGCCTTGCGCACTCTGACCGCCCTTCTCGTTCTTCCAAACAACGCCGCCAATGCCATTGTATTCCTTACTGAAAGCGTCGCCCAGCGACCACATCGGATATTCAGACGTATGCTTCGGATTATGGCTGCATGCCGGCGACGGTAACGCAGTAGTTCTTGTATACCCTGATTTTAATTCCAACTTCTCCCCGGCATTTTGAGTCCAATTATAACGGTTTTGTGAACCTGTGCCGCATGCAACAAGATAGTTTCCGCCGAATTTTAGACGAAGAATATACGGGGTCCTGAAGGTAGTATTGCTGTTGCCGCCATCAGGTCCTACTTCACGAGTATTAAACGTTCCGCAGCCGCCGTAGTTTTGGGTGACAATGAGCGAACCCGCGAACTTGAACTTGGAAGAACCGACAACATAAATGCCGCCGCCCTCATGCCCCGAGACGTTGTGCGTGATATTGACGTTTTCGAACAAGCCCTCGCCGCCGTCACCGATATACGCGCCGCCGCCCCGGTAGCCCGCTTGATTGTAGGTGATATAGCCGCCGTGCAGGTTGACATAGGCGTTGTCGCAGAGGAATACACCGCCGCCGTCCTGTGCGGCACGGTTATAGGAGATGACCCCGTCGTAGAAGGTGAATACCGAGCGCGATTTGCTCGCAACGTAGGTGGCGCCGCCGCGAATCGTCGCATAATTGTTGATGAAGTAGCCGTTGTAGACGAGCACCGCCGCGCGGGACAGGGCATAGAACGCGCCGCCGAACTGTGCCTGATTGTCCTTAAACGTGCCGCTGTGCACGACGAGCTCGCCGCTCGGGTTGACGTGCACCGCGCCGCCCTTGCCCTCGTTGGAGTTATAGCCGAACGTGGCGCCGTTTTCGGTAGCCGCATCGTTATCCATGTAGGTGAAATATTTCTCATCGGTACAGCCGCCCGTGACCGTCCCCTTGTGGTTGGTCGTGTACGTTTTCCCTTGTGCGGTGATACGGCCGTCGGAAGCGCGCTCGTAAGCGGAGCTGTCCACGATTTCGAGGCGGGCTTTCGGCTGCACCGTCATGACGCTCCCGTAGTAGCAGAGCTCGTTGCCGTAGAGGTTGCCGCCGTCGCGCTTTCCGAGCGTCGTCCCGTCGTAGATTTGGACGAGTTGGTTGAGCTCATCCATCTCGCCGAGGTCGTATTCGTATTTGCTCTTTAAGATGCTGCCGTGATAGGAAATCTCTTCGTTGTTCTCCTCGGTGAGCCCGCGGGAGATGGTGTGGCCGTTGAGGTCGAGCACGATATACACACCCGTCGGCACGTTGATGCGCCCGTAGGAGAAGGGCGAGGAGATATTGAAGCCGGGGTTTTCGCCCGCGTTCGCCGTTTGGTCGGCCATCGTGGCGAGATCGTAAGAGGCATAGTAGCCGTCCGGATTGGTATAGCCGTCGCCATTTCCCGTGAAAGGAACTTTTCCTTCGGTTCTTTTACTCTCTGCCGTACGACTATTCGGTACCGACGTCACCTTCTCGCTCTCGCTGTATACTTCGCGGATATCTTTCCGAGTGATGTCCGTAATTCCCCAATTATTGGTCTCATCCAACCAATAGCCCTCAAAGGTCTCCTTATCTTTCGCCCAGTTGAAGGTGGTGATCCAGCGTTCGTCGTGCGTGATATCTTTATCGGTTTTCTGCTCAAGCGGCGTTTTGGAACTGTTGCCGAGCGCGAAGGCGATATTCGTCTCGATGTCCTTCGCGTACCAATCGCAGTTGAGCTTGACGGTGATATACTGCCCCTTATAGCTGATTTGGTCGGCACCACCATTGATACCGCTTATGATATAGGGGTCGGCAAAATAGTTGCCATGTGCAGTTCCGCCCCCGGGGATTGTTTGGACATCTTCTGTGATGGGGTCTACGGATTGATCTTGATAGGTCTGAAACAGTTTGCCTTCCTCATCGATCTGCGTATCCTTCGTCTTTTCTTGAACCTTAAAAGGAGAATCCGCGCTCTGACCGAGGGCATACTCCACCGCTTCCGTCCAGACCTTTGCCGCTTCTTCGGGAGTGTTGATGATGAAAATCTTATCTGCCGAGCCCTCTTTGTAAGAGGACGCTTGCACAAGTTGGTGAGCGCGCGCCACTTGTTCGATTTCTTTGCCGTTCGCATTCACGGTGCCCACGTCGACGCCGAGCTGGGCATACCAATTGGCATAGCCATTTGTGGTGGGATTCAATGTGGGTGCAAGAGAGCCGAACCCATAGTACCACTCGCTGTGTTTCCCGATATTGGAATTGATCAAGGGATTGACTTTGACGGCAACCTCGTCGGCATAGGCATTCCGATTCCCCGCAAACAACATGCCGAGAGAAATGCAAAGAACGAGGCAGATCGACAACGCCGTGATCAGCCACGCCCTGAATTTGCTTCTGTTTATTGATTTCCTAACCCCAACTTTCATTCTCGTCCTCCTGTCCTCCGAAAACAAAAATCTCATGATCGGTTTTGCTCGCCTTGCGCGATGCGCGCGGGTGGCACACGCATCGCATATACGCCCATGTATATGCGTGCTCACACCATATGATACCCCCCCCCCGTATGAGTTTGTCAAACATTTTGGGCGACTTTTTTTGACTTTTTTCACAAAATTTCGACTTTTTTTTGCCAACGCAACAATTTTTTACCCCCATCCCCCATTTTTTGGCTCGTTTGGGACGAGGTTCGCTCTCGGCGCCCCCTCTGGGGGAGCTCCGCCACAGGCGGTGAGGGGGTTCGCTCACATCAAAACCCCTTTCCCCCGCTACGCGGGTACTTTCCCCAAAGGGGACAGCAAGCTCTCGGCTCCTCCCGAGGAGGAGCTGTCACGCAGTGACTGAGGTGGGTACGAATTGGGAGCACGCCCCACCCCCCTACCCCCTCCCACGGAGGGGGCAATCGCACCCCCGCCCCTACCCCTCCCCCTCAAGTATAAGGGGGAGGGCGAGCGCACCCCTTTACTCCGACGCGCACAAAAAAATCGGGACGCAATGCCCGATTCGAGCATATGCGTCCCGATTCCGCTTCCAATCCGTCAAGCAGACCCTCATACCGAGCGTAGCGAGTGTATCTTAAAGATTCACTCCCTCGCCTACGGCTCGGTACTTCGCCCTTACGGGCTCGTGCCGACCTTAGTTTACAATAGAAGCCTCTGTCGGGACGGAATGAGGAACGGGGTTCGCTCTTGGCGCCCCCTTGAGGGGGAGCTGTCCGCGCACCAATCCTCTTGGCTCCCCCCTTGAGGGGGAGCTGTCGAGCGTAAGCGAGACTGAGGGGGTGTCGTTTTGATCGAGCAACACCCCTTCCGTCACCTGCGGTGACACCCACCCCTCGAGGGGTGGGCAAGGGAACCCCTTTCCCCCGCTACGCGGGTACTTTCCCCAAAGGGGACAGCAAGAGAGAGGGGCGCGGGGGTCAGAGGGCCTCGTAACCTGCGTCGGCGACGGCCTGAACAAGCGCCTCTTTGGTCGCCGTCCCCTTTATAACAGCCGTCTTGCTTTCCAAATCGACCTTCGCGTCCGTGACGCCCTCCACGCCTTTCAGCGCGTCCGTGACGTGCTTTACGCAGTGCGCGCACATCATGCCTTCGATCTTTAACGTGATTTCCATACCCATATCTCCTTTTTTGATATTTTTTTCGTTTTCTGTCGTTTGGTTTTCGGCGGGAAGCGGGCAGGGGATCTCGGACATGGGTGGCACGTCCGCGGTCTTGCTCCGCTTTTTCTTCCTCATGAACCGCGTGAGACGGAGCGCATTCGTCACCACGAACAGGGAGGAGAGGCTCATCGCCGCCGAAGCAATCATCGGGTCGAGGGCAACGTGCGCCCATGCGAGTGCGCCCGCCGCGAGCGGGATCCCGACGCAGTTGTAGAAGAACGCCCAAAAGAGGTTCTGCTTGATGATGCGCATCGTCTTTTTGGAGAGCTTGACGGCGTTGGGGAGGGTGCGCAGGTCCCCGCCCACGAGCACGGCGTCCGCGCTTTCGATGGCGACGTCGGTGCCGTTCCCCATCGCGATCCCCACGTCGGCTTCCTTCAAGGCGGGAGCGTCGTTGATGCCGTCCCCCACCATTGCGACGTAGCGGTTGGCGCGTTTGGCGGCGCGCTTCTCGCTCTTTGCCCGTTCGTTCTCTTCGCGCGCCCTCTTGACGTAGCGGAGTTTCTCCTCGGGCAGAAGCTCGGGGCACACGCAGCTGTCGTAGGGCGGGAAGCCTGCCTCCGCCGCGATATGCTTTGCGACGGCGGCGTTGTCGCCCGTGAGCATGACGGGCTTGCAGCCGAGGGAGACGAGCTCTTCCACCGCCGCGCGGCTCCCCTCCTTCAAGGTGTCGGCGAGGGCGAAAACCGCGAGCACGCTCTTCTCGTCCGCGAGGAAGAGCACCGTCTTGCCCTCCGAGGTGAGCCGTTCGAACGCTTCGAGCCGGTCGGCGAACTTCACCCCCTTTGCCTGCATGAGGTCCTCGTTGCCGAGAAAATAGGTCTTGCCGCCCACTTTCCCGACCGCGCCCTGCCGCACGAGATAGGCGACGTCCTCCGCCTCATACCCTTCCCCGCAGAAGTCCACAATGCACTGCGCGAGCGGGTGATTGAGCGGTTTTTCAACCCCATATGCGATTTTCTTCGCCTCATCGTCCCCTTCGAAGTACACGACTTGGGGCGTGCCCTCGGTGATCGTCGCCGTCTTGTCGAGAAAGACGTCGCCGACCGTCGCCATCTTCTGCAACGCCTCCGCATTCTTATAGAGAACGCCGAGGGATGCGCCCCGCCCCGTCGCCGCCATGATCGCAACGGGGGTCGCGAGCCCCAGCGCGCACGGGCAGGAGATGACGAGCACGCTCACCGCATAGTTGAAGGACTGCGCAACGTCGCGCGTGCAGGCGATCCATATGATGAATGTGACGAGGGCGATCGCGAGCACGACGGGCACGAACACGGCGGAGATCTTGTCTGCGAGCTTCTGGATGGGAGCCTTGCTCGCCCCTGCTTCGCGCACCATGCGGATGATGCCCGAGAGCATGGTGTCCTCCCCCACCTTCTCGGCGCGGATCTTGAGATACCCGCCCGAAACGATGGACGCGCTCGTCGCACGCGCCCCTTCCGCGATCTCGACGGGCAGGCTCTCCCCCGTGACGGCGGAGGCGTCGACGAAGGCATGCCCCGCCACGACCACGCCGTCCACCGCGACGCTCTCCCCCTGCCGGACGATGACGACGTCCCCCTCGTTCACTTCGGAGAGCGGGATCTTTTCTTCCCTGCCGCCCCGTTCCACGGCGACGGCGTCGGGCGCAAGCGCTTTGAGCTTCTCAATCTCTCGCCCCGTCCTCTTCTTGCTCTTGTCCTCGAGCCACTTGCCGAGGGTGACGAGGGTGACGATCATCGCCGCCGATTCGAAGAAAAGATGGGACATGGGGTCGGAAATCCCCACGACGAGGCTATAAAAATAGGACGCGGACGCCCCCAACGTGACGAGGGTATCCATATTGGGGACGAGCTTGACCGCCGCGCGCACGCCGCTCACGAAAAACTCGTAGTTGACGGCGAGAATGGCGGTCGTGAGCCCGATCTGGAAGCCGAGATTGAGCCATCCCTCCGGCACGATGGAGGGACTGATCATGTGCCCCATCGAAAAATACATCTCGGGGAGGAGCAGAACGGCGGAGATGAGGAAGCGCACGAACAGCGGGATCTTCTTTTGCTTCTTCGAAGGGAGTTTGCCGTATTCGTATGCCCCGTAGCCGAGCTTTTCGACCGCCGCGATGATGTCCTTCGCGGACATGGTACCCTCGTCGAAGGTCACGTCCATACATTCCCCCATCAGGGAAACGGTGCAGCTCTCCACCCCGCGGAGCTTCTTCACGGTGCGTTCGATCCCCGCGCTGCATGCGGCGCACGTCATGCCCGTGACCGAAAATTTCTTCTTCATCCCATGCCTCTCAACGGAACCGCTTGAAGAGATCGACGATCTCGCCCACGACTTCCGTGTTGCCGCTTTGGATGTTTTCGACGATGCAGGTGCGCATGTGTTCCTCCAAAATGAGCGCGGCGAGGCTTTGGACGGCCTTGTCCGCCGCGGCAAGCTGGGTGAGCACGTCGTCGCAGTAACGGTCCTCCTCGATCATCTTCCTGATCCCGTTCATCTGCCCGATGATCCGGTTGAGACGGGAAATGAGCGCGCGCTTCTCCGCCTCGGGGCGCACTTTCTTCTTCTGTTCGCAACAGTCTGACATATTGATTTTCCTCCGATACCCTCTCGGGGTACATGGACAGTATATGCCCGTGAGGGGTATTTGTCAACTGTTTTGGGGGAATTTTTCGAAGAATTTTTCGTTTTTATAGGAAAAGCCCCGCCGCGAAGAGACGGCGAGGCCATTTTGGGCAGGTTGTTTTGCGTTATTTTGCGGAGAAGTGCTCTTTTCCGACGCCGCAGATCGGGCACACCCAATCCCCGGGCAGCGAATCGAAGTCGCCCGTGAACTCGTAGCCGCAGATCTCGCAGACGTACACCTTCTGCTTCTTCTCGGGCGCGGCGGCGACGGTGGTGGGCGCGTTGGCGGATGTCTTTCCTTTGAGGACGTCGTGATAGTAGGCATACGTCATCGGCTTGCCCGCGCGCAGATGGTCGCAGTCCTCCACTTCGCCGAGGAACACGGTGTGCGTTGCGGTCTCCATTTTGGAGACGACCTTGCAGGAGAGATACGCCATGCCGCCGTCCAAGACGGGCAGCTTGCCGCGCACGGTGTAGGGCGCGGAGGCGAACTTGTCGTACTCCTTCGACGTGCGGAAGCCGAAGGTCCCGATGAGCTTGGGGTCGGAATCCTCCGCGAGCACGGTGAGCGCGAAATGGCCGCAGTCCTCGATGCACTTGTGCGTATAGTTGTTCTTGTTGATGCTGACGGCGACCGTCGCGGGGGACGACGTGATCTGCATCGCGCTGTTCGCGACGCAGCCGACGGGCTTGCCCTCATCCCACGAAGTGCAGATGTACACGCCGTAGGAAAGTTTGAAAAGTGCGGTTTCGTTCATGATCGTTACCTCTTTTGCCCGCATTGCGCGGACGCATAAGCAAAAAGGCGGACAAAAGGTCCGCCTTTGTCTGCTTGAAACTTACTTCTCCTCAGATTGCGCGACAACTTCCTTACCGTCGTAAAAGCCGCAGTTCTTGCATACTCTGTGCGCGACTTTCAATCCGTGGCAATGAGGGCACTCGACAAGCGCGGACGCCCTTGCCTTATAGTTCGCAAAACGCTTTGCCGTTCTGCTCTTCGACTGTTTGCTCTTAGGGACTGCCATATTTCCACCTCTTTTTCGTTTTCTCTTCGATCATTCTTCTTGGTCAATGCACGCCTTACATAGCAGGCGGGAGGGAAGTGCGAACAGGAGCGAGTCGTGCATGAGCTCGGAGAGCTTGATGACGCGATGGTATCCGTACGTCTCGCCGTCTCCCTCGCCCTCTTCAAAGAGCGCGTCGACTTCCCCCGTGAAGGTCTGCTCCGCGTCCTCCAAACAGCGCGAACACGCGCCTTTCAGGGAAAACGTCACCGTGCCGCGGACTTCCACCGTGCCGTCCTCGAGGATCTCGTACCTGAGCTCTGCATGCACGGGAGAAGAGAACGAGACGAAGGGGATCTCGAGCGATCCGTCCTCGGGCTCAAAGTCGAACGCGAGCGTTCCTTCATACTGTTTCTTCGCCGAAAGGCTCCTGACGTCTATCTCGGGAATCATTGACTTAAAAAGTATAGAGTATTTTTATGCGTTTGTCAACCGATTTTACGCCCCATTTCGGGAAATTGCGAAAAATCAGAGAAGCGCGGCCGTTTCGCGCGCGATCACGATCTCTTCGTTCGTGGGAATGACGAGGATGCGCACGCGGGAATCCTCCGCCGAAACGTCGTGGATCGCGCCGTCGTTTTTGAACGCGTTCTTCTTCTCGTCGAGCTTGACCCCGAATGCCTCGAGCCCGCCGACGACTGCGGCGCGCACGTCGGGCGTGTTCTCGCCGATGCCCGCCGTGAACACGATGACGTCGAGCCCGCCCATCGCCGCCATGTAGGCGCCGACGTACTTTTTGCAGTCATAGGCGAACATGTCGAGGGCGAGACGGGCGCGGTCGTTGCCCGCTTTCTTCGCCGCCTCGAGGTCGCGGAAGTCGCTGGAGACCCCCGAGATCCCGAGCACGCCGCACTTCTTGTTGAGATAGGTCAGCCCCTCGTCGATGCTCATGCCCTTCTTGGCGCAGAGGAAGTCGATCGCCGCGACGTCGATGTCGCCGCTGCGCGTCCCCATCGGCACGCCCGCAAGCGGTGTGAAACCCATCGAAGTGTCGATGCACACGCCCCCCTTCACCGCGGAGATGGAGGACCCGTTCCCGAGGTGGCAGGTGACGATCTTGAGTTCGGAGATGTCCTTTTTGAGGTACTTCGCCGCCTCGCCCGAGACGAACTTGTGCGAGGTGCCGTGCGCGCCGTATTTGCGCACCTTGTACTTTTGGTAATCGTTGAAGTCGATGGCGTACATATACGCATAGTCGGGCATGGTGGCGTGGAACGAGGTGTCGAACACGAGGGCCATCTTCTTCCCCGGCATCACCTTGCGGCACGCGTTGACGCCGAGAATGGCCGCGGGATTGTGCAGAGGCGCGAGCTCGGCGATCTCCTCCATCGTGACCATGACGTCGTCGTCGACGAGGGTGGTTTTCTTGAACGCCTCCCCCGAAGCGACCACGCGGTGCCCCACGGCGTCGATCTCCTCCATCGACTTGATGACACCCACCTTTCCGTCCACGAGTTTTTCGAGCACGAGGGCGATCGCGTCGGTGTGGTTAGGCATCTCCTGTTCAAAGGTGTACGTTTCCCCGTGCGCCTTATGGATGAGCTTGCCGCCCGCAATGCCGATGCGCTCGCAGCCGCCCTTTGCGAGGACGGACTCATTCTCCATGTCGATGAGCTGGTATTTGAGGGAGGAACTCCCCGCATTGATAACTAAGATCTTCATATTTTACCTCAAAAATTCTGTCGAAAAATTTGTATGCCCTTCGCTGCGGCCTTCCGCACTGAGATGGGGCTGAAAGCAGGGCTTTCCACACCCCAAATCACGGACATGGGTGCCTCGGATGAGGTCAAATTGTAAGATAAGCCTTCACCCCTTCGGGGGGAAGGTGGCACGGCGCAGCCGTGACGGATGAGGGGCATTCTTATTGGTTGCACCCCTCATCTCCCGCTTTGCGGGAGCCCCCACACACAGGGGGAAGCCTTTCTCGGCTCCACCTCTGGGGGAGCTCCGCCGTAGGCGGTGAGGGGGTTTGAAACCCCTTTCCCCCGCTACGCGGGTACTGTCTCGGGCAAGTAGAACCTTGCCCTCGGTCACCGTTCGCGCGGCAAATGCGCTCACTCATCGCAAAACGCCGTGAAAAGCGCACTGTGCTTTTCGCGAGAAGTGCGTTTTGCGACCCCAAAGGGGACAGCAAGGTGGCGGTGCGTTTTGCGCCCTTGCAAAACAAAATTTGTGAACCCCATTCCAATAACGGCGCGTTGCAAAACCACGCTTTTGCATAAGCGCACTCAATTTGCGCAACCCTTTGCGCTTATTGTCTTTGAGGACAATTTAGGTCGCGGGCGACGGGGCTTTGAGATGCACTTTTCTAACCCCTCACGACGATTTCTTGGCACAAGAAATCGTGTGAACCCTTTACGCCTGTAATGCCGTAATGGCGACGGCGCAGACGATATCCTCCGTCTTGCAGCCGCGGGAAAGGTCGTTGAGAGGCTTTGCAAAGCCCTGGCAGATGGGGCCGATCGCCTGGAATCCGCCGAGGCGTTCGGCGATCTTATAGCCGATATTGCCCGATTGCAGGTCGGGGAAGACGAGCACGTTTGCATGCCCGGCGACCGTGCTCGCGGGAGCTTTGAGCGCGGCGACTTCGGGGACCATTGCGGCGTCGAATTGCAGTTCGCCGTCGAGGGCGAGGTCGGGCGCCTTTTCTTTGGCGATCTTCACCGCTTCCTGTACGTTCGTGACGAGGTCGTGCTTCGCGCTTCCCATCGTGGAGAAGGAGAGCATGGCGACGCGCGGTTCGAGACCCGCGATCTCCTTCGCGCTCTTCGCCGTCGCGATGGCGCAGTCCGCGAGCCCCTCGGCGGTGTACGTCGGGTTGAGGCCGCAGTCCGCGAACACGAGCATGCCGTCCTCGCAGTATTGGTTGCCGCCCTCGGGAGCGACCATCAGATTGAAGCTGGAGACGGAGGAGACGCCGGGCGCCGTCTTGATGATCTGGAGCCCGGGGCGAAGGGTGTTCGCCGTGGAGTGGCACGCGCCCGAAACAAGCCCGTCCACATCCCCCGATTTGAGCATGAGCGCGCCGAAGAAGGTCGCGTCCTGCGCGAGGGAGTGGGCCTGTTCTTCCGTCATGCCCTTTGCCTTGCGGAGCTCATAGAGAAGAGCCGCATATTCGCCGAGTTTGGGAGAGGTCGCGGGATCGACGATCTCCACGCCCGTGAGATCCACGTCGGGATTGCTTGCCTTGATCGCCTCGGGATCGCCGAGGAGCACGATGCGGGCGACGCCCTCTTTCACACAGGCGGAAGCCGCCCTGACGACGCGTCCGTCCTCGCCCTCGCAGAGCACGATCTTTTTGTCCTTCGCCGCCGCCCTGCTCTTGATCGCGTCCACAACGGAGATCTTCTCTTCCTCCGCGGCGGGCTTCACGTTCTTGCCGAGATACCTGATGGTTTTTTTGAGATCCATATTCCGAATTCCTCCCGAAATTTCCTTTTCTTTTCCCCGCCTTTCGTGTATAATACCTTTGAAAGGCCAAGTCCTTCAAACATTATACACCTTTCTTTGGGAAAAGTAAAGAACAAGAGAGCAAAATCATGAAAATTTGTGCGGTGATATGCGAATATAACCCCTTCCACAACGGGCATCTCCACCAGCTCGCGGAGATCGGGAAGCAAAGCGATCACGGGAAACTGCTCTGCGTCATGAGCGGGAATTTCACCCAGCGCGGAGAGGCCGCCGTATTCGACAAATACACGCGCGCCCGCCATGCCGTGCTCGCAGGCGCGGACGCCGTCGTCGAACTGCCCGCGGCGTTCGCCGTCTCCCCCGCCGAACTCTTTGCGGAGGGCGCGGTGCACATTCTCTCCTCCATTCCCGCGGTCGCAACGCTCGCGTTCGGCTGCGAGAGCGGCACGAAAGAGGATTTCCTCGCTGCGGCGCGCGCTTCCCTGCGCGAGGACAAGGCGTTCCGCACACAGCTCAAAGAACGCATGAAGGACGGCACTTCCTACCCCAAAGCGAGAACGGAGACCCTGCTCGCCCTCAATTCCGACGTCGACGAAGCGCTCTTCACCTCCCCCAACAACCTGCTCGGAACGGAGTACACGCGCGCCATTCTCGAACGGGGCGCTGCCATTGAGCCGCTGCCCCTGCTGCGCGTGGGGGGCGGATATGCCGACCGCGAGCTGAAAAAAAACTTCTCCTCGGCGACCGCGCTCCGCGCCGTTTTGGGAGACGGCAGCATGAAGGTCAGACGCGTTTTGAAGAGCAACCTTCCGGACATGGTATATGCGGACGCGCTCCGCTACCGTCCCATTCCCTATGATGAAGCCGCCCTCTGCGCCCTGCTCACGGCGGACGCGGACGCCGTCTCAAAGACCCCCGACTGCTCGGAAGGGCTGGAAAACCGCATGCGCTCGATGGCGCGCGTCAACCCCACGGCGGAGGGCATGCTCGAAAAGGTCGTTTCCAAACGGTACACCCGTTCGCGCGTCAAGCGCATTTTGTTGCAGAACTTTCTCGGCGTGGAGCTGAAAGCCGTCAAAAGTTTTCTCGCCTCCCCCCTCTACCTCCGCGTTTTGGCGGTGAAAAAGGAGGGCGCGGAGGAGACGCTCTCCGCCCTCTCTCAGAGCAAGTTCCCCCTCGTTGCGCGCAAGAGCGATTCGTTTGCGCTGAAAAAGACCGCGCTCGAATGCTTCTCCCTCGACCTGCGCGCGAACGACCTCTACGGCGCGCTCATCGGCAGAAAACTCCCCGATTACGAGCTCCTGTTCGTCTGACCGCACCCGCGGGTGAAAACCCCTTGCCCACCCCTCGAGGAGGAGCAACGCATTCTGCCAAAAGTCCAGTGAACTTTTGGCGCGTTGCGACAGGAGTGAGCGCATTATCTCGCGCGAACGGTGACCGAACGCGGGGCTCTACCCGCGTGAGAAGGGTGGCACCGAAGGTGACGGAAGGGGTGTTTCGTAATCAAACGACACCCCCTCCGTCTCGCTAACGCTCGACAGCTCCCCCTCAAGGGGGCGCCAAGACATTTCTCCTCATACCGAGGCGAAGCCGAGCGTATCTTCAAGATTCACTCACCCCTCGGGCGGCGATTTTCCTGCCCCATTCCCTATTTTGATTCAGTATTGTTCTTTTTCAGGCGCACGAATTTCTCGTTGAGGCGGGTGAACATATCCATGAGTTCGGGGTCGTAATTCATCACGAACTCCTTCACATGGGCGGGGAGATTTTCGATTTTCTCGGAAAGTTCCCTGTCCTTTTGATACTCTGTGATGTCATGGTAAAAGAACTCTTCGGGGGTACTATGGCACGCCTCGATGATTTTGAGAAGCACTTCGAGACTGGGCAAAAAGTCCTTCTTGCTCTCCAAGCGGTTAATGTAGTTCGGATTCATCCCGATCGTGCAAGAAAGCGCTTTCTGCGTGAGCTTCGCCCGCACGCGAATATAGCCGATCCTTGCGATAATGTCCGCCTTCTCCATAAAAAATCCCCTTGCGCGTTGATACCTCTATTATAAAATATCGACCGCACGGGCATGGGGTGACTGCACTTGGCAACATCGTGTAGTATGTCCATTTTTTTGTGTTTGATAAACATATTTCTTGGTAAATTGTTGACACTTCTCCGTGATAGGTGTATAATGTACCATGTATATCACCCTATAAAGGAGAATTCATATGAAAAAGAAAGGTCTTATGATCGGCATGGTGCTTTCGCTTGCGGTGTGCCTCTGCCTTGCGCTTTTCTGCGCCTGCGGCAAAACGACTGACACGGGCGATACTTCCCAACGCGAAATCTATAACGCGTATGTTGCCTATGCGACCGCTGCGGGAGACGACGTCCTCTCCTATGAGGAATGGCTCGACAGCATTCGCGGGAAGGACGGCAAGGACGGTCTGAACGGGAAAGACGGCAAGGACGGTTCCGACGGCAAAGACGGCAAGGATGGCTCGGACGGAAAAAGTGCCTACGATATTTGGCTTGAAAACGGGCACAGCGGCACGGAGAGCGACTTCCTCAACTGGTTGAAGGGTGAGAAAGGCGACACGGGTGCGCAGGGCTTACAGGGTCAAAAAGGCGAGGACGGCACCGACGGCAAGGACGGGAAAGACGGACAGGACGGCACCAACGGACAAGACGGCAAGAGTGCTTACGACATTTGGAAAGAAAACGGTCACAGCGGCACGGAAGCCGAATTTCTCGAATGGCTGAAAGGTGAGCAAGGCGAGAAAGGACAGGACGGTCAAAACGGGAAAGACGGTGTAAATGGTACCGACGGGAAAGACGGTGCCGACGGTCAAGACGGCAAGGACGGTGCCGACGGAAAGGACGGACAAGACGGACAAGACGGTAAGAGTGCTTACGACATTTGGAAAGAGAACGGACACAGCGGCACGGAAGCTGAATTTCTCGAATGGCTGAAAGGCGAGAAAGGCGAAACAGGCGCACAGGGTCAACAAGGCGAGAAGGGACAGGACGGTAAAGACGGCAAAGATGGGCTTTCCGCTTACGAGCTGTTCTCGCAAAGGTGCCCTTCCTATGAGGGGAGCGAAAGCCAGTGGCTCGCCGACCTCGTGAATGGCAATCTTACCGTATATACGGTCACTTTTCAATCCGAGGTGGCAGACGATATCGTTTATCTTGTATGCGCGGGAAAAGATCTTACTGTGATCCCCGAAGTCCCCGAAAAGGAAGGACAGGCAAGCGCAAAGTGGGATAGAGAAGATTTCACGAATATCACTTCGGATATTGAAGTTCACGCCGTCTACACGATGAAACAGTTCACGGTAACTTTCCATAACGAGTTCACCGAGGAAGAGGACGAGACGAGGACGGTGGAATACGGACAGGCAATCGAGGACGTTCCCACGGTTACGCCGAAGGCAGACCAGCTTGCCTATTGGGATGTGACTGATTACAACCATATCACCGAGGACATGACGGTCAACGCAGTATATGAGACAATCGGACTTGCCTATACGAAAATCGCATATCAAGAGAAATACAGTGTATCTGCGGGATCGATGAACTCCAGAAGCGCGGAGCTTTTTATTCCCGCCACTCATGCAGGTTTACCTGTCACGGAAATTGCCGCTAGAGGATTTGATATCCCTTCCCTCTATGATACGGTTTACTATATTTTCAAAACTGTTTATCTGCCGGAAAGTTTGGAAAAAATCGGCTCAAGCGCATTCTACGGGTGTAGCTCATTAAAAAATATAAATATTCCCTCTAAAGTCACAGAGATTGGCAGATTTACATTTTGGGGATGCGCTCAGTTGACAAGTATAAATTTGCAGAATGTTAAGACAATTAAGGAAGGTGCATTTGGCTGCTCCGGATTAAGCCAGGCGGAAATGCCGAATGTCGAGACGATAGAGAGCGGAAATCCGAATGAGTCCGGCTATTCTTTAGATCATGGCACTAAGAGATATGAATATTATTCTACTGGCGCATTTGTAGAATGTGACGATCTCGTAGAGGTCAACCTGCCAAAATTGAAGGAACTTGGAGACTATACATTTGACATGGAATTTTCTCGGAAGAGTTATAATTCTGAGACAAAGTTAATATCCGTCAAACTCCCGAAAATCGTATCGATCGGGAAATACGCATTCCGCTCATGCATGGTATTACAAACGATCGAAATGCAAAATGTCTCTACAATCGGCGAGGGTGCCTTTGAGTTTTGCGATGCCCTTGACACGATTAAAATCCCGAATGCAGTCTCGGTAGGCACCGCAGCGTTCAGAAATATTTCCTGTGATTATATTGAAATGCCAAACGTTACGGAAATTGTTGCGGGTACGTTTGAAAAAACTATCGTCGAAAAACTTGTTATCTCCAACAAGCTGACAAAAATCTATGATCTTGCTTGCAGTGGTAATGACTGTTCGATCACATCCATCTATTTTGAAGGCAAGCAACAAGAGTATGCAGCAATAGAAGGCGTGGCGAACCTTTTGGGAGATGTCTATTTCTATGAGGCGGTCATGCCGGATGCAAACGGTGAAAGTTATTGGCATTGGTACTACGACGAGAGCGGGAGAACGCCCGCTAAATGGGAATAAAAAATGAAAGGAGATATATCATGGAAAAAACAATGATCGAGGCGTTCAGCGAATACGCCGCACGGCACAAGGGCGAATACAAACACGCTCGCGAGATCAACGCGGGGGCTTCCGAAATTTACGGAAAACCCGTCACGATGCAGGCCTCCGACTTCGCCCACCCCGAAATTTCCAAAGAACGCAGCAAAAACAATCCGCTCCTCTTTGAGCGGATAGAGGGCAAGGAGAAAGGCCTCTATAAGATCTTATAAAACTTCGGGTAAAAACATGACAGCAGAACGCCGTCCCTTGCGGGGCGGCGTTCTGCTGAGAGAATATGAAAAAATCTTGGAGAGTAAGCTGCGGTTCCGTTTACGCTTTCATCATATTCCCCCATCGTGAAATCTGCGTGATACCTGTATTAAAATTCAAAAATATTTTCTCGCGATCGCATAGGCGACGCGGATGCCGTCCGCCGCCGCCGAAACGATCCCTCCCGCATAGCCGCACCCCTCGCCGCAGGGATACACGCCCTCCGCGCCGTAGGCCTGAAAGTCGTCCGTCCGCAGGATCCTGACGGGGGAACTCGTGCGCGATTCCACGCCCGTGAGGACGGCCTCGTAGCCCGCAAAGCCCGCGAGTTTGCCGTTCATGTCGAGAATGCCCGCCCGAAGGCTCTCGGCAAGCTGCGGGGGCAGGTATGACCAAACGGGCGCGAACGCCGTGCCCGCCGCATACGTCGGCCGCACTTCGCCGAAATAGTAGCTCTCTTTCCCCGCGAGGAAGTCCCCGACGAGCTGGACGGGAGCGCGGTAACCGCCGCCCGCCGCCGCAAATGCCGCCCGTTCCATCTTCCGCTGGAATTCCACCCCCGCGAGCGGATGATCGGAGCCGAAGTCCTCCCTCTTCACCTGCACGACGAGCGCGGAGTTGGCGTTTACGCCGTCGCGGGCAAATTCGCTCATGCCGTTCGTGACCACGCCGCCCTCCTCGGACGCCGAGGGAATGACCACGCCGCCGGGGCACATGCAGAAGGTGAACGCCGCCCTCTCCGCGGCATGGGAGACGAGCTTATAGTCCGCAGGCGGGAGCGCGGCATAGCCCGTGCCGTACTGCGCCCTGCCGATCATGCTCTGCAAGTGTTCGATGCGCACCCCCGCGGCGAATTCTTTCTGTTCGATCTTCACCCCTTTTCCGAGCAGCATTCCGAACGTGTCCCGCGCGCTGTGCCCGACGGCGAGCACCAATGCGTCCGCTTCCTCCCGCACGCCGTTCACATACACGGCGGAGAGTTTGCCGTTCTTCGTCTCGAAATCGGTGAAACGGGCGGAGAAGCGCACCTCGCCGCCGTTTTGCAAAATATATCGCCGCATGTTGGCGACGACTTTCTTCAAATTGTCGCTCCCAACGTGCGGTTTGCCGAGGTAGCCGACTTCCTCGGGCGCGCCGAATTTCACGAACCCGTCGAGCACTTCGCGGTTGAGAGGGCTGTTCGTCTGCGTGTTGAGCTTGCCGTCCGAAAATGCGCCCGCGCCCCCTTCGCCGAATTGCACGTTGCTCTCTGTGTTGAGAATGCCCGTCCTCTGGAAAGCGAGGACGTCGGCCGCGCGCTCCTCCACCGGTCTCCCCCTTTCGAGGAGGACGGGACGGACGCCGTGCGCGAGCAGCCGAAGGGCGCAGAAAAGCCCCGCAGGACCCGCTCCCGCGATATAGACTTTGGGCATGGTATGCCCGATTTGCGTGTACTCCTGTACGGGACGCGGCTCTTCGCGGTCGGAACACTCTACGGTGTACACCCACCGGATATCCGATTTGTCGCGCGCGTCGAGCGATTTTTTCACGATGCGGAAGTACTTGACGGGCGCGTGCAGCTTGCGCTCGCAGATCCCGACGAGGGCGGTTTCCCGCTCGTGCGGGCGCAGGGTGAGACCGGAGAGTTTCAGCATAATACGGCTCCTTCCGCCGCGAGGAACGCCGACGTAAACGCCCATTGCAGGTTGTAGCCGCCGCACACGCCGTCCACGTTCAGGATCTCGCCCGCGAAGAAGAGCCCCTTGCGGAAGAGGCTGCCGAGGTGGTCGTCCGTCTCCGCGAGGGGGATCCCGCCCCTCGTCACCTGCGCCCGCGCAAAGCCGAGATCGCCCGTGACGGGCAGGGAGTACCCTTTGAGAAGGGAGCAGAGCCTGCGCTTATCGCCGCCCGCCTCCCGCCAGAGGAAGCGGCCGAGCCCGTTGGGGACGACGCAGAGCAGGCAGTCCTCCCCCGTGCCCGCAGACAGCGCCTTTTTGAGACGCTCCGCCCCGACGTCGGGCAGAAGATCAATGGTGAGCGCGTCCCCCGCCGCCGCATACGACGAGGCGCGGAAAACGGCGTCCCCCGAGAGACCGCCCTCCGTGAAGAGAACGTCCCCGCGGGTACGGTAGACCTCCGCGCCGCCGCGGGAAACGGTGAGAGCGGCGTCCACGCGGATGCCCTTCAGCCCGCGCACCCTCGCGGGATCTGTTTTCAGCTGCACGAGCGCGGGAGAGAGCGCGGTCACGGTGTGGCCGAACGTTTGGGCGAGCGCGTATGCGGTGCCGTCCGTCCCGAAGTTCATCGCCGCCCTTCCTCCCGCCGCAAGAACGACCCCGTCCGCGGGCATGGTATCCCCGTTCACGGTCAAGCTGAAAGACTTTCGGTAGGAGAGGTCTGTGACGCGGGCGTTCAGAAGCACCTTTACGCCGAGCGTTTGCACCTCCCTGCGCAAAAGGTCGGTGACGGCGGAAGCCTGCCTCGACGCGGGATAGACGCGGCCGCGCCCGTCGGGGAGAAAGACGCCGCCCATCGATTCGAGAAACGCAACGGTCTCCCCGCTTCCGAAGCGGGCGAGCGCACGGGCGACCTTGCCGTTGTCGTCCGAAAAATAATGCTCCGCGCCCATTGCGAGATTGGTGACGTTCCCCTGCCCGTTCCCCGTGGCGGAGAGCTTGCGGCCGAGCCGTTCGCATCGCTCGAAAAGGGTGACTTCACACCCCGCTCTGCCGAGAAAAACGGCGCATGCGAGCCCCGACGCGCCCCCTCCGATAACTGAGATTTTTTTCATATTTTTATGATATCGCAATTAAAAAATTTTGTCAATGGATTGACAGGCGCGTTTTTTTGTGTTATACTTGTAAAAAAATACGGAGATCATCGCTATGAATGCAAATCTTTTGGTAGATTTCTTACAGCTGGTGCAAGAGAACCTGCTCCTCGTGATCGTTCTCGGCGTCATTGCCGTGCTCATCGTAGCCCTCGCGATCGTGCTCATCGTCCTCTCGGTGAAGGCGAAAAAGATCGCGCCCGCCGCACAGACGGAGGCGGAGAACAACGCGGCTGCGGAAGAGCCCGCAAAGGCCGAGGCGCAAACGGCGGCACCCGTGTCCGAACCCGAGCCCGTCGCGGAAGAGAGCGAAGCTGCCGAAAAGCAGCCCTCTCCCGAAAAGCAGCCCGAGGCCGAAGCTGCTCCCTACACCCCCGAGCCCATCTTCAAGGAAGAGGCTCCCGAGCAGACGAAGCCCGCAAAAACCGAACCGAAGTCCGAGCCGAAACCCGCGGCCGAGACAAAAAAAGCAGATGAAGTTAAGGAGGATGTATCCATGAGTAACAACGAAGAAAAGCCTGCAAAGCGCGCTTCCGCATCGCCCTACGTCTACAAGCCCGGCAAGGCCGAACCCGCCCCTGCCGCTCCTGCAAAGACGGGCGCAAACGGCAAGTGGGTCATCGAAGAGGTAAAGGGCCGCTATTGGTTCAGCCTGTACGCCAACAACGGGCAGGTCATGCTCGAGAGCGCGACCGCTTACGCGACGCTTGCCAGCGCACGTTCCGGGATCAAGACGTATCAGGACAATATCGCCGGCGGCCGTCTCGAGATCACCGAGCACAAGAACGGCGACTTCCAGGTCCAGATCCTCAACGCACGCGGCGGCCTGCTCGCGACGAGCTCGACGTACGGTTCCCGCGGCGACTGCGAGAAGGCGATGGAATCCATCAAGCGTTGGGCAACTTCGACGACCATCGAGGAAGCGGGCAAAGACGAATGACCTTGTCATCAAAAAATGGGGCGGCTCACAATGGGCTGCCCGTTTTTTGATGGGTTGAAATTGGAGTGCGGCGTTCGTCGCGAGTAAGCCTTCCCCCCCTCGGGGGGAAGGTGGCACGGCGCCGCCGTGACGGATGAGGGGCATTTCATTGGAAGCACCCCTCATCACCCGCTCTGCGGGAGCTTCCCCCCACAGGGGGAAGCCTTTTTTCGGCTCCACCTTGAGGGGGAGCCAAGACGTCCCCCCTCTATCTGCCGAGGAGGCGGGAGCGCAGAACCTCGGCGAGAATGGGCGCGACGGGGTCGGTGTCCGCTTCCTCGATCCGTCCTTCGTTGACGAGCTGCGTCAGGGCGGGATCGACGGGAATGCGCGCGCTTGTGCGGACATGGTATGCCCGTTTCAGCTCTTCCACCCTGCTCGGGCCGAAGAGTTCGTGCCGCTTTCCGCAGTCGGGGCAGGTAAAATAGCTCATGTTTTCGGCGATCCCGAGCACGGGCACATTCATCATGTTCGCCATGTTCACCGCCTTCTTGACGATCATCTCCACGAGGTCCTGCGGGGTGGTCACGACGACGGCGCCCGAGAGCGGAATGCTCTGAAAGACGGAGAGCGGAACGTCTCCCGTCCCCGGGGGCATGTCGATGAACATGATATCCACGTCCCCCCAGATGACGTCCGTCCAGAATTGGAGCGCCGCGCCCGCGATCAGCGAACCGCGCCAGATGACGGGGTCGTCCTCATGCTCGAGCAGGGCGTTCATCGAGATCATTTTGATGCCGCTCCTCGTTTCGACGGGTAAGATCCCGTCCTCCGCGCCCGTCGCCCTCTCTTTGACGCCGAACGCCTTCATGGAAGAAGGGCCCGTGATATCGGCGTCGAGGATCGCGACGCGCTGCCCCATCGCCCGTGCGCGCACGGCGAGCAGAGCGGTGACGAGGGATTTCCCCACGCCCCCTTTGCCGCTTGCGACGGCGATCACGCGGCTGATCTTCGATCTTGCGTGCGGAGGTTTGATGAGCGACGTCTTTTCCCGCGAGCCGCACGCGCTCGCGCAGGTGCTACAATCGTGCGTACAATCCGGCATGGTGCTCCTCCCCGTTTGCGGCAAGGCTTTGTGCCCGCCGCATCTCTTCTATTCCGAATTATACCACGTTTCCCGCGCGATGACAACGATTTTACGCAGAGGAAGCGGCGAACGAAGAAAATTCCCTCCCAAAAACGCTTGCAAAATTCCGCCTATTGGGTTATACTAAGTATGCTGTGATAGGCGGGGAGTTAGCGGTGCCCTGTATCTGCAATCCGCTATAGCAGAGCCGAACGCTTTTCTCGGTACGATCTATGGGAGGCCGCGCGGAGTAAGGACCGTTGATAACAAGGTCTTATGCAACGTCGGCCCGCGAACCGTGTCAGGGTAGGGATACAGCAGCACTAAACGGTGTCCGTCGTGTGCCATAAGGAAGCTTTGCAGGAGGCACCTGCTCTGTTTCCGCTCCGGTAGGTCGTAACAAAAAAAGCCCTCACAGTTTTTCAGACAGCATTCGCCGCCGCGGTCTCTCGCAGCGGCGATTTTTTATTTTGGAGAAGGCACACCCCCTCCCCTACCCCTCCCCCTCAGGTATAAGGGGGAGGGCAAGAGAAAGGCGCCTCCCGAGGAGGAGCTGTCGAGCATTAGCGAGACTGCCCCGCGCGCACTATTTGCGACTAAGCGCGGCACGAGGAGCGTAGCGACGAAGTAGGGGGTACGCCTCGGCTCCACCTCTGGGGGAGCTGTCACGCTGTCTTTGCGTGACTGAGGGGGTTCAAAACCCCTTTCCCCCGCTATGCGGGTACTTTCCCCAAAGGGGACAGCGAGAGCGCATTACGCGACCCCACGGGGTGGGCGAGAGAACAGCGGCAAAGGGAAAGGCCGCCGAGAGGCGGCCTTTGCTCAATCAGTAGGCGTGTTTTTCTGCGTTGTATTTGGCTGTTCGACGTTGGGCTGCGTTGCGTTTTGCTGCGCGGCGTCGGGCTGAGCGGAATTTTTCTGTGCGGTTTCTTCTGCTACTTGCGGTTTCTTGTTAATATACGAATTTACAAGACCTTTTTCGACAAAAGTGGGAATCATTCCTAACATGAGAATCATGTACCCGACTGCAAATATTACTCCAAAAAGCAACAAAATCGTGTTTCCCATAGGGAGATCCGCAATACCCAAACCCCAAACGTTTATCGCAAAAAATCCAGCCACCGGTCCCACCGTTAGCATCAGACCTATGAAGCGCACAATGCTATCCCAAACCGCGAGAAATATCCTGTATCCTCTCATTTTGGGCATAAAATAATAGTAGGCGATCGCTTTTGATGTGCCGTTCGCATGCTTGAGCGAATAAAAGTCGGGTGCGATATTTTCGCGATGCATCCAAGCGGAGCAGTTCAATACTTGCAAATGCCCCATAATGGCCATAAAGATAGAGCTAATGCTTAAAAAAATTGGGACTAAAAACAGCAAAATGGAAACAATCGTCGCTAAAATAGGATTGTGCATTCTCCCCCAGTAATAAATTACGGTGGGTAAAAAACACAAAAAGGCAACAACTATCAAAACTATACTTACGATCTTCATCGCCTTCGATACGCGTACGTTTCGCGAGGACTTCCACAGGGAGAAGAAATCGGAATAAACCTTTTTCTCGGCAGGCGGATTCTGCACGGACGTTCCCTGCGGCGGATAGTTTTGCGCCTCGGGCGAAATGTTGTTCATCGGGTACGGCTTCAAAAAGCAGCCGCAATGGCC
>CANQTD010000023.1 GCA_947626685.1 uncultured Clostridia bacterium
CGGCGCATAACGGTGTCACGCTGCGGCAACTTTCGGTCACTGAACCGTATCGCGCGGCGACGTTCGCTTATCCAGACCATTATATAACTTTTCCCGCAAAACTTCAAGTGTTTCGGTTGCCTGTTTTTCCAAAATGTGGTAGAATACTCGTGAAATCAGCTACGGAGTGAACAATGGACTACAAGACATACATTGCGGCGCATCTTCCCGACCTCGGTCTCCCGTCCGAAGAGATCGCGGCGGCGATCGCGGTCCCGCCCGACTCTTCCCTCGGCGACTACGCCCTGCCCTGCTTCAAATTTGCGAAACTTCTCAGAAAGTCTCCCGCCCTGATCGCGGAGGAACTCGCTTCCTCGTACGAAACGGACGCCGTCATCGGAGAGGTCGCCGCGGCGGGCGGCTATCTCAATTTCAAAGTGAACAGAAAGCGTCTCGCCGAAGAGACGCTTGCACGCGTCGGAAAAGAGGGCGCGCGATACGGTTCCTCGGACATGGGTAGGGGGAAAACGATCTGCATCGACTATTCCTCGGTGAATATCGCCAAGCCGTTCCATATCGGGCACCTTTCGACGACGGCCCTCGGCAGCGCGCTCTACCGCATTTTCGGCTTCCTCGGCTACCATGTCGTCGGCATCAATCATCTCGGCGATTACGGCACGCAGTTCGGCAAGCTCATCTCCGCCTACAAGCGGTGGGGGAACCGCGAGGAAGTGGAGAAGGGGGGCATCCACGCCGTCAACGATCTCTATGTCCGTTTCAACAACGAGGCGACGGAGGAAATGGAAGCGGAGGCGCGCGAATATTTCCGCCTCATCGAATCGGGGGACAGGGAGGCGAACGAGCTCTTCGATTGGTTCAAGGAGCTCACCCTCTCCTATGTGAAAAAGATCTATGACCGCCTGCACGTCACTTTCGACAGCTATGCGGGCGAACGCTTTTACACCGACAAAATGCAACCTGTGGTGGAGGAATTGCGTGAAAAGGGGCTGCTCGTCGAGAGCCGCGGGGCGCAGATCGTCGATCTCGAACAGTACGGCATGCCGCCCTGCCTCATCCTGCGTTCGGACGGCGCCTCCCTCTACGCCACCCGCGACCTCGCCGCCGCGATCTACCGCAAGAACACCTATGATTTCGACAAGTGTCTCTACGTCGTCGCCTACCAGCAGAACCTGCACTTCAAGCAAGTCTTTCAGGTGCTCGAACTCATGGGCAAGGAGTGGGCGAAGGACATGGTGCACGTCGCCTACGGCATGGTGAGCCTCGAGGACGGGGCCATGTCCACGAGAAAGGGCAAGGTGGTGTGGCTCGAAGAGGTCATCTCCCGCTGTGTGGAGAAGGCGCTCTCCATCATCACCGAGAAGAATCCCGATCTGGAGAACAAAGAGGACGTCGCGGAAAAAGTCGGCGTCGGCGCGGTCATGTTCGGCGCGCTCTACAACAACAAGATCAAGGACATCGTGTTCTCCTACGACAAAGCGCTCAATTTCGACGGGGAGACGAGCGTGTATGTGCAGTACACCTGTGCGCGCGCCTCTTCCGTGCTCGCAAAGGCGAGGGAGGCGGGGATCCGCTATGAAAATGCGCCCCCGTCCGAGGTCAACGGCCCCGAATTTGAGCTTTTGAAAGCGATCGCCGAGTTCCCCGCGACCGTCGTCCTCGCCGCGAAGAACTACGAGCCGAGCTGCATCGCCCGTTTTGCGGTGGATACGGCGCAGAAGTTCAACAAGTTCTATATCGAGAGCAAGATCATGGGCGCGGAGACGGAAGAGCTCAGGGCTTACCGCCTCCGCCTCACCGACGCGGCGCGCACCGTCCTCACCGTCGCCCTCGGCCTGCTCGGGATCGGTATTCCGGAGAAAATGTGATGGCAAAGGCCGTTTTCTTCGATTTGGACGGCACCCTCCTCGACACCGCCGCCGATATCCGTGACGCGCTCAACGGCGCGCTCGCCTCATTCGGCTATCCCGCCGTGACGTACGGCGAGACGCTCTCCTATGTGGGAAACGGGGCGAGGCGGCTTGCGGAACGCGCCGTGCCGGAGGGCGGGGACGCGGAGGGCGTGCTCGCGGCGTTCGCAAAGCTCTATGCCGATTGCCGCAACGAGCGCACGCGCGCTTACGAGGGAATGGCGGAACTGCTCGCGCGGCTGAAACAAGAGGGGACAAAGCTCGCCGTCATCACCAACAAATTGCAGGTCTCCGCAAGCGGGCTCATCGGGAAGTTCTACCCCGCGCTCTTCGATTTCGTGGGCGGGGACGACGGGACTTTCCCCGTCAAGCCCGACCCTTCCCTCACCCGCTACGCCGCGCTCTCGATGCGCGTCCCGCTGCGCGACTGCGTGTTCGTCGGAGACGGCGAAACGGACGTTTTCACGGCGAGGAACGCGGGCATGGTAGGCGTCTCCGTGCTCTGGGGGTACCGTACGCGGGAGCAACTTGCCGCTTCGGGGGCGCAGTATTTCGCGGAGGACGTTCCCGCCCTCGAAAAAATCCTGAAGAAATTTTTGTGAATTTTGTTGTGTTTGTATGAAGGGTGTGGTATAATACAACCAAGATTTTATATAAGGAGATACGGTCATGAAAAGATGTGCTGTTTGCGGCGAGATCGTGGCGGACGACGTTGAAGTCTGCCCCGTCTGCAAGGCGAGAAAATTCGAACCCATTGAGGAAAAGGCGTTTGCCTGCGAGCATCATGTGGGCGACGGCGTCGTCGACGACAAAGAAGTGATGGACGGGCTCCGCGCCAATTTCAACGGCGAGTGCTGCGAGGTCGGCATGTACCTTGCGATGGCGCGCGTTGCCGAGCGCGAGGGGTATCCCGAGATCGCGGAGGCCTATAAACGCTATGCCTTCGAGGAAGCGGAACACGCAAGCAAGTTCGCGGAACTTCTCGGCGAAGTCGTCACCGATTCGACCAAGAAGAACTTGGAGCTCAGGGCTGCCGCCGAAGCGGGCGCGTGCGAGGGCAAGCTCATGCTCGCGAAGCGCGCGAAGGAGCTCGGGTACGACGCGATCCACGACACCGTGCATGAGATGGCGAAGGACGAGGCGCGCCACGGCGCGGGCTTCAAGGGGCTCTTGAAGAGATACTTCAACTGACAAGCCGCGTCCCCATGCGGGGGCGGGCCTTACGCAAGAAACACAAAAGAAGAGGGGGACGGGCGTTTTGCCCGTCCCTTTTGCGGAAACCTTGCCGCGCGTGTTTTTCCCCCGGAAAACGGGAAACCCCGCATGCGGCGCATACGGGGTTTCAAAATTTGGAGAGTTTTTGCCTTCGGGCTGCTGGGACAGCCCCAAGACACTTCAAATTATAAAGGGGTTCCGTTCCAAAATCAACCTACTCTTCGCTTTTTTCGGTCTATTTGACAAAACTTGCGCAGTAGAGTTCAAAAAACCCACTCTACTCAGAGTAGAACTCTTGACATATCCCGTTTTTTGCGATATAATCGGGGCATGGAAGAGGTCAAACTCGCCGAGATCATCGGCAACAACATCACCCGTCTCCGCAAGATGATGAACATGACCCAGCTCGAACTTGCGGAGAAGCTCGGATATTCGGACAAATCGGTCTCCAAGTGGGAACAGGGGAACGGGATCCCCGACGTGCGCACCCTCGTGCAGCTCGCGGAGTGTTTCAACGTGTCGGTGGACGATCTCATCCACGAGCATGTGGAAAAGCCCGTGATGCCCAAGCGGACGAAAACCGTGCGCCGCCTCATCATCATCCTGCTTTCCGTCGGGCTCTGCTGGCTCGTTGCGGTCGTCTGCTTCGCGTTCGGGGAGTTCTTCGGCAAGCGGATCGACGAGAATTTCGGCTACATGTGGTTGGCTTTTCTCTATGCCGTGCCCGCGTCCTCGATCGTTGTGCTCGTGTTCAGCTGTATCTGGAAGTACCGCGTCGCGCGCATCGTCAGCATCAGCGTGCTCATCTGGTCGGCGCTCGCCTGCGTCTACCTCACCGTTTTCGTGTGCGGCGCCAACTTCTGGCTCATCTTCCTCGTCGGGATCCCGCTCCAGATCCTCGCCCTGTTCTTCTTCGTCTGGTGGAAAAGGACGAACGGAAAAAAATAAGGAAAGGCGGCCCGTGCCGCGCTCTGTAAAGAAATGACTCTATACGAAAAAACGATCCCCGAAACATACGAAAAACAGCAGAAGCGCGCGAAAACCCTTACCCATGTCCGAAGGGCGGTCTCGATTTTCGCGATTTCGTCCGCCGTGCTCGCCATCGCGCTGCTCATCGGCGCCGTCGTGCTCTGCTTTTTGCTCGAGTTTACCTCGGTGCAGGAGGAGCTCCTCTTCATCCTCATGGGCTCCTTCGTCGCGGGCACGCTCCTTTTCGCGGTCGCGGCTTACTTTCTCATGAAGGCGGCGGAGGCGACCCAAAAGCGGCGGAACGACTTCTTGGAACGGTGCGACTCCGAGGCGAGTTTCTTCGTGGGGGAGGGCACGCTCGCCACGTTCGGGGAGGATTCCCTCGTGCTCCACGCGGAGGGCAAGGACCCCATCGCGGTGCCGTACGGGGAGATGCGCTTTCTCTCGGTGTGTACCCGCCGCGCCGCGGCCGAACGCGGGGAGTGGTCGGTCGTCCTCTCCATTCCCGTGCGCTATCTGACAAAGGGGAAGAAGGACGACGCGCCCGTTTTCGTACAGACGGAAATGAAGCCCCGCCTTCTCGCCGTCTTGAAGGAACGCGGGCTCGCGCTTGGCGGCGAACTTCCCGCAGGAGAAAAGAACAGGCGTTTCAAGGCGGAGAAGAAGTTCTTCCTGCCCCATGCGAAGAAGCGCAGGAACGCGCTCTTGCTGCTCGGCGCGGGCATTTTGCTCGCGGCGGCGAGCGTGCCCCTCTGGATCTTTTTGGATGAAACGTTCGGGGCGATCGCGGGCATGGTAGGCCTGATCCTCCTCGGAAAGGGGATCCACTCCCTCGTCCGCGCAAGGGCGATGCTCGGCATTTACCCCGAGGGGCTGTTCTGGCGGGACACCGAGCGTACGGAGAATGTCTTTCTCAAATGGGAGGAGATCGGCGGCCTTCTCGCGGAGGAGCGGGAGGGGCTGCCCGTGCTCGCGGTGCACTGCGACTACGGCGCGTACCGCTTCCCCCTGCCCGCGGGCGCATGGGAATATCTCGAAAAACGGGTCCCCGCGCTCTGCGGCTCTATGGAGACGGACGGGGCGCAGGATGATAAGATAGGACAGGACGCATAGGAGAGGAACATGGAACAAAAAACAAGAGCGGAATTTCTCAGAAAACTCATCTTTCCCGACCTCGTCGTCGTCCTTCTCGGCCTTGCCGCGGCGATCACGGGCGTCGTTTTGCTCGCGCAGAGGAACTTCCTCGCGGGCGGGCTCGTCGCGGGCGGCGGCGTGATCGCCATCGTGTTCGGGATCCTCTTCGGGCTGTGGATCGTCTTTTCCATCGACAGGGCTGCGCGCGCCCGTGCCCGTGCGATCTCCGAGGACGCGTACTTCCTGCAAGACGATTTCTTCATCTCCTTCACGGAGCGTGGGATCGGGATCGTTGCCGAAAAGGACGGGGAAGATCTCCCCTGCGTGCCTTACGGCGAGACCGCGGTCTGGAAATATTACAGTTACAGCCGTCCGAATGGGGTGGGAAAAATCAAATACACGCTGCGTTTTCCCACCCGTTATCTTCCCGCCGCATTGGACAAGATCGACCGCACGCGGGAGAACGTGTTCATGGATATCGACGAGGCGCGTTTCCCCGCCACGCTCGCGCGCTACGGGGTCGCCGTGCAGGACCTTGCCGACCCCCTCGAGGACAGGTCGGAGAAGATGGCGGAGTACGGGGACATCGCGGTGTACGACAACGGCGTCTACCTGACGCATATGTGGACGCGCGACAAGCGGCGGTTCCTTCCGTGGGAAGATGTGCTCACCGTCTCGCACGAGGAGGACGAGCTCGTGTTCGACTGCGGCTACGAGCGGTTCCATACGCGCTTCCATGCGGGATTTTTCCGCGACCTCGCCGCCAACTATCCCGATAAGCTCGCAAAGGACAGCGTTCCCGAAGAGGACGGGGGCGAAGAGGGACCGTCGGACGGCAGCGGGTCATAGCCGCACGATCCGTCGGCCGCACGGCAAAGCAGGACGGGGGTAGAGATGATTTGTACGATCTGCGGAAGCAAGTTCGCAAAAGAATACCGGCATAAGCAGGAGGGGAGGGAGATCGTCCTCACCCTCTGTGAAAGCTGCTACGCCGATCTGTATTCGGGGCAGGAGTCGGAGGACTTCTTCGCCTCTTTCGTGGGGCGCACGGGAGGAAAACAGAGCAGGGCATGTCCCGTTTGCGGGCTCACGCTCGCCGATTTCCGCCGTACGGGGCTGCTCGGCTGCGCCGATTGCTATTCCGCGTTCCGCAGGGAGCTCCTTCCCACCATCCGCTATGTGCAGGGCAAGCTCCGCCACGAGGGGAAGGCCCCCAGCGGGGAAGCCGACGAACGGTACGACCTCGTGCGCGATCTCGTGCGTGCGCAGGAGACCCTCCGCGTCCGCATCGACGAGGCGGAAAAGGGCGGCGACGAGGCCGAGCTTGCGCGCCTCAAAGCGGAGCTCGGGCGGGTCAACAAAAAACTGTACGGGGAGGAGGACGTATGACGCAGGTCCGCGCGGATTACGAATCGGTGGCGGTGTCCTCCCGCATCCGCTTCGCACGCAATTTCAAAGATTATCCCTTCCCTTCCCGCCTCCTTCGCGACGCGCACGCCATCGAACAGGCGAGCGAGATCACCCATCTCGTCGCGGCGGAGCTCATGAATCTCGAAAAATTCCGCCTCTATGAGATGGACGGCATCGGCGAGGACGAGGCCGCGCTCCTCTGCGAACGCAACCTCATTTCGAAAGATCTTCTCCGCAACAGGCGCATCTCGGCCGCCGTTGTCTCGGAGGACGGGAGCATCTCGGTGATGATCAACGAGGAGGACCATATCCGCGAGCAGTACTTCATGCAGGGGTACGACCTCCGCCGCGCCTTCGAACGCCTCTCGGGGATCGACGATATCATCTCCGACTCCATTCCGTTCGCCTACGACAGCGAACTCGGCTTTCTCACGGCCTGTCCGACCAACCTCGGCACGGGCATGCGCGCTTCCGTCATGTTATTCTTGCCCGCGCTCGCGAGAAGGGGGCTCATGCGGCGCATCCTTCCCACCCTCACCCGTCTCGGGCTCACCGTGCGCGGCGTGTTCGGCGAGGGGAGCGGCTCGGAGGGCGACCTCTTCCAGATCAGCAACGAGATCACCCTCGGCCTGAGCGAGGAGGAGATCCTCTTCGGCGTGGAACAGGCGGTGAGCGTGATCGTGGAGACCGAACTTCTGGAACGCTCCCGCATGAAGGCGGAGGAGGGCGTCCGCCTCAAAGACGAGATCTACCGCTCCTACGGGATCCTCACCTGCTGCGGCCTGCTCTCCGAAAAGGAGCTCTACCGCCGCGTCGCCGATCTGAAATTGGGCGTCGCGCTCGGTTTCTTCGGGGAGAACGCAGACATGGGTGCCCTCGACGCGCTCTCCGTCTCCATGCGCCCCGCCAGTCTCAACGCACTTTCCAAACAAAAACTCTCCGAGCGGGAGGCCGAGATCTTCCGCGCGGAGAAAGTCGGCGCAGCCGTCCGTGCGATGGACCTCGCCATCAAATAAAAAAGGAGAACTATGGATACAGGCCAATTTTCCGAACATCTCTTACAGGTCAAACTGCTCTCGGAGGAGATCGCGAACCGGTACAACACGACGTATATCGGCAGCGAACACATTCTGTTCGCCATCCTCTGCGTGAACGACAGCACCGCTTGCAAGATCCTTGTGGAAGCGGGCGCCTCGCTGGAAAAATACACCGAGATGTTCAAGCGCAGCGTGCGCCTCGACACTCCCGTCTACGGGCTCACCCCGCGCACCAAACTCATGTACGAGCGCGCGTGGGAGATCGCCTGCGGGGGCGGCGAACCCTATCTCATCGGCACCGAGCATGTGCTCCTCGCCATTCTGATGATGGAGGACTGTCTCGCCGTGCAGCTTCTGCGCTCCATCGGCGTGGATCTGCGCAGGGTCGAACAGTCGCTCACGCGCTTTGTCGCGGGGGGCGCGGAGGAGGAAGAACCGCCCGTCCAGCCCCGCCGTCCCGAGAGGGGTTCGTATGCCCCGAGGACGAAATATCCCATACCCATGCCCGAGGAAGAGGACGCGCCGTACATGCAATACGGCACCGATCTCACCCGTCTCGCCCGCGAGGGCAAGCTCGATCCCGTGATCGGGCGGCACCATGAGATCGAGAAGGTCATCCAGATCCTCTCCCGCCGTTCCAAGAACAATCCCGTGCTCATCGGCGAGCCGGGCGTCGGGAAGAGCGCGGTCGTGGAAGGACTCGCGCAGGCGATCGTCAAGGGGCAGGTCCCCGAGCTCTTGCACGGGAAGAAGGTGTTCTCCCTCAACATTACGGGGCTGCTCGCGGGGGCAAAGTACCGCGGCGACTTCGAAGAGCGGCTGAAAACGGTCACGGACGCCATCATGAAAGACAAGTCGGTCATTCTCTTCATCGACGAGATCCACATGATCGTGGGCGCGGGCAGCTCGCAGGACAACAACATGGACGCGGCGAATATCTTAAAGCCCATGCTCGCGCGCGGCGACTTGCAGACGGTGGGCGCAACGACGACGGAGGAATACCGCAAGTTCATCGAAAAGGACCCCGCGCTCGACAGGCGGTTCACCCCCGTTCTCGTCGACCAGCCCTCCACGGAGGACGCGATCGTCATTTTGCAGGGGCTCAAAGATAAATACGAGGCGCACCACAACGTCGTCATCACGAACGCGGCGATCGAGGCGGCGGTCAAGCTCTCCGACCGCTATATCACCGACCGCTTCCTTCCCGACAAGGCGATCGACCTCATCGACGAGGCCGCTTCCCGCACCCGCCTCAATTCGTACAACGGCCCCGCCGAACTGCACGAACTCGAGGACAAGATCGGGCGTCTCGTCGCCGACCGTTCGAAGGCGATCAAGTGGTCGAATTTCGTGCATGCGGCGTCCCTTTCCAAGCAGATCGACGCGTTGGAGACCCGCCGCAAGGCTCTGCGCGAGGAGTGGGAGCGCAAACGCAGCTACGACCACCTCGCGATCGGCGCGGAGGACATCGCGGAGATCGTGAGCGATTGGACGGGCGTGCCCGTCTCGCGCCTGACGGAAGAGGAGAGCGCGAGGCTCATGTCCCTCGAAGAGGAACTGCACCGCCGCATCGTGGGGCAGGACGAGGCCGTCTCCGCAGTCGGAAGGGCGATCCGCCGCGCCCGCGCAGGGCTCGCGGATCCGAACAGACCCATCGGCTCCTTCATCTTCGTCGGGCCTACGGGCGTGGGCAAGACCGACCTCAGCAAGGCGCTCGCGGAGAGCTTGTTCGGCGACGAGCGCATGATGATCCGCCTCGACATGTCCGAATACATGGACAAGGCGTCCGTCACCAAACTCACGGGCGCGCCTCCGGGCTATATCGGGTTCGACGACACGAAGGGCTGCCTGACCGACCGCGTGCGCACCAAGCCGTATTCCGTCGTCCTCTTCGACGAGATCGAAAAGGCGCATCCCGACGTTTTCAACGTCTTTTTGCAGATCCTCGACGACGGCAGGCTCACAGACAGCCGCGGCCGCGTCGTCTCCTTCAAGAACACCGTCATCATCATGACTTCCAACGTGGGCGCGCATGAGGTGAAAGAGGCGTCCCTCGGCTTCGGCGGGGGAGGACAGAGCGCGATGGACGGCATGAAGGAGAAGATCGAGGAAGCCCTCAAAGCGCAGTTCAAGCCCGAATTTCTCAACCGCATCGACGAGATCGTCATCTTCCGCAAACTCACGAAAGAGGAGGCGGCGGCGATCTGCGGAAAGATCTTGGACGGGCTTGCGAAACGGCTCAAAGAGCAGGAGATCACGCTCCGCGTCTCCTCGCGCGCACAGGCGTTCCTCGTGGAGAAGGGCTACAACGAGGAGATGGGGGCGCGGCCCCTCAAACGCACGGTGCAGAGGCTTGTCGAGGATAAGCTCGCCGAGGAAATTTTGCGCGGCAAGATCCCCAAGAGCGGAACGGTCGTTGTCGACGAGATCGGCGGAGAGATCGTTTTCCGCAACGAAGGCGTGTGACCGAAAATACTTGAATAGACCAAAAACGTCCTACCCATGTCCGCGGGCAGGACGTTTTTTTGCTCTCTTGGCACCACCATCGGAGTGATTTTTGGGGGAGCTCGCACACGCCCAATCTTGGCGCCCCCTTGAGGGGGAGCTCCGCCGTAGGCGGTGAGGGGGTGTCGCCTCCCCCCTTTTACCAGAGGGGGGAGGGTAGGGTAGGGGGTGCTCCTCTCGGTGCCCCCTTGAGGGGGAGCTCTGCCGTAGGCGGTGAGGGGGTTCAAAACCCCTTTCCCCCGCTACGCGGGTACTTTCCCCAAAGGGGACAGCAAGGGAGGGCGTTGTGCGCAGCCAAAGGGGACAGTGAGGTGGGTGGGCAAGGAAGTTCGTTCGTTCACCTATTCAGGTCCCAATCGATGGGGGAGATCCCGTTGCGGGCGAGATAGTCGTTCGTCTTGGAAAAATGGCGGCAGCCGAAGAACCCGTTGTACGCCGAGAGGGGGGAGGGGTGCGCACACTCTAAGACGAGATGCTTGCTCCCGTCGATGAGCGGCTTCTTTTTGCGCGCGTTGCCACCCCATAAAAGGAATACGAGATGCTCTTTCTCCCGCGACAGGAGCCCGATCACCGAGTCCGTGAACCAGCTCCACCCGCAGTCGGCATGCGAATTTGCCTGATGCGCCCGCACCGTCAGCGCGGTGTTCAAAAGCAATACGCCCTCTTTCGCCCACTTGGTGAGGTCTCCCGACTTGGGCGGATCGCACCCCATGTCGCTTTTCAGCTCCTTGAACATGTTGTCGAGGGACGGCGGGTTGGGAACGCCCTCCTTCACCGAAAAGCACAGCCCGTGCGCCTGTCCTTCGTTGTGATAGGGGTCTTGCCCGAGCAGGACGGCCTTCACCTTCGCATACGGCGTGTAGCGGAAGCAGTTGAAAATGTCGTACATATCGGGGTAGACCGTGTAGTGGGAATATTCGTATTTGAGAAATTCGCGGATGCGCTTGTACCTGTCGTCCGCAAAGAGGGGAGCGAGCGGCTCCTTCCAATCGCCCAAGTCCACCATGTTTACACCTCGAGCGCGGCGAAGATCTCCGCAAGTTCCGCTTTCAGTCCGAGGAGCGCGCGCTTCTTGTTCTTTTGGAACTGCTCGGTCGTCGAGCCGGAGCCGTACACGTCGGAGATGGCCTTGACGGAGCAGAAGGGAACGCCTGCATACTTGCACACCTGCGCGATCGCGCCCGCCTCCATTTCGCGCACGTCGCAGCCGAGGCGGAGGAGCAGGGCATGGTCGGCGGCGGAGTCGTCGAAGCGGTCGCCCGTGCCGAGCGCGCGGCGGGGATAGGGGAGCGGAGGGCAGCAGAGGGGGAGGAAATTCTCCGTTTCCTCGGGAAGCGTGCCCACTTCCTTGCCCGTGAGCTGTTTGAGGTCGAAATCGTATTGCACCGCCTTTTCGATGAGATACACTTCGCCGACCTCTGTCCGCTCGGGGGTCAGGCCGCCCGCGACGCCGAAATTGAGAACGACGTCCACGCCCTGCGCGATCGCCGCGCACGCACCCGCGGCGGCGTTGACCTTTCCCTCCGCCGAAACGACGAGAACGACGTCCTTCCCGAACGCCTTTCCGATATACACGGGCTTGCCGAAAACCGTGCGGATATTTTCGATCTCCATGCTCTCGAGCAGGAGCTCGGCTTCTGTGTCCATAGCGATGACGCAACCTATCATAAGTACCTCTCTGTTTTAATTATGCGAAACGCATATTTGCGGCGCGCTACGTCGTCGAACTTACGTTTTTCTTGGGTCATGTACGTCATTGTACACTCCCCTGCGAAAAGCCGCGTTCTCCTTGTCCCGCTTGCAACTCTGCGTTTGAGTATTGACCGCGGCGCGCTACTTCGTCGAACTTGCGTTTTTCTTGGGTCATGTACGTCATTGTACACTCCCCTGCGAAAAGCCGCGTTCTCCTTGTCCCGCTTGCAACTCTGCGTTTGAACGATAACCGCGGCGCGCTACTTCGTCGAATTTGCGTTTTCTTGGGTCATGTACGCAACCGCCTTGCGTTTTTGGTCATGTACAACGCAGCCGTCTTGCGTTTTGCGTGAATCATTATAACATATTTCTCATGTCTTTGCAAACGGATGAATACTTCTTTCCGCGAAAGGGAAAACTTTCCGCAAAAGGAGGTTCAAATGAATCCGTTTGAATTGAAGCCGCAGAAGGCGGACAAGGTATTTACAAATTGGAATAAAGTCCTCGTGAAGCCGTACGACAAGAACACCGTCGATCCCTACACCCGCACCCGCGTCATCTTAATGTCGGGCACCGAGTTCGAGAGCGTGCGCCTGAGCAATTCGTTCACGAGAATGTGCCCGAACAACGACGTACGCCGCCGTCTCGCCGTCATGCGCCGCGGGGAGCAGATCCAGCAGAAGCGGGTCGCGAGCCTGAAACCCGCGAACGAGAGCATTCTCGAACACACCATCGGTTACGAACAGCTCGCCGTCGATCTCACCGCGAACCTTGCCGTCACCGAAAAGAATTCGTATGTGAAAAAGCAGCTCGATTTCGCGCTCCTCGAGGACTTCGACCACCTCTACCGCTACTCCGATCTCCTCGAACTTGAAAAGGGGGGAGACCCGAAGAAGCTCGTCGGGAGCTATACCGAGATCATGCCCGGGCGTCCCACCGTCGCCGAGTACCGCCACCCGCATGACGACGTCGACTTCTATATCAACAACTATCTCAACAGCCTGAAAACCAAGCTCAACGTCAACATCATCACGGCGGCGGAACAGCAGACGATGAACTACTATATGAACGTCGCCAACCTCTATGCTTCCCCGCTCGGCAGAAAGCTGTACAACGAGATCGCCATGATCGAAGAACAGCACGTCACGGGCTATGGGAGCTTAAAGGACCCTACCATGTCTTGGTGGGAGTGCCTTCTGATGAACGAATATACGGAATGTTACCTCTACTACTCGTGCTACGAGGACGAGAAGGACGAGCGCATCAAGGCGATCTGGGAGCAGCATTTCGAGGAGGAAGTCACCCACCTGCACGAGGCGGCGGATCTGTTAAAGATGTACGAGGGCAAGGTCTGGCAGCAGGTCATGCCGGAAGGGGGCGAATTCCCCGAACTCTTAAAGCTCCGCCCGCAGAAAGAGTATGTCCGCGAGATATTGAAGAGCGTGCGGCTCACGGGCGTCGAGGAGGGCTGGGAAGAGCTCGACAAAGTTCCCGACGGCTTCCGCTACTTCGGCTACAACGCGCGCATCAACGGGAAGCCGAATACCGTCGGCACGCACACGGTCATCGAGAAGGCGATCGTCAAGCTCGGGCAGGATTACCGCGTGCAGAACGCCGAGCACCCCGTCAAAGCCCTCACGGACAGGAAGAAGGACAACATCGACCTCGCCCGCGTCAAAGGCGCATAAACTCTCGGCTCCCCCTCTGGGGCGGGCAAGCAATCTCTCGGCGCCCCCTTGAGGGGGAGCTGTCACAGAGTGACAGAGGGGGTGTCATTCAATCACGCAGCACCCCTTCTGTCTCGCCGCAAGACGGCGAGCAACCCACCCCTCGAGGGGCGGGCAAGCAATCTCTCGGCGCCCCCTTGAGGGGGAGCTGTCCGCATTGCGGACTGAGGGGGTGTCATTCCGATTACGCGACTTGGCTCCCCCTTGAGGGGGAGCTGTCACAGAGTGACAGAGGGGGTGTCATTCAATCACGCAACACCCCTTCCGTCTCGCCGCAAGGCGGCGAGCCACCCACCCCTCGAGGGGTGGGCAAGCAATCTCTCGGCGCCACCTCTAAGGTGATTTTTGGAGAGGGGAGCAAATTTTCACGCAAGTCATGCCGAAAGGGTTGCCATTTATCTGCCGATATGGTATAATGGCAACGAATTTGGAGAATATGCGAATGAATATCAAATGGTACGGGACGGCCACGCTCCTTCTCGAAAGCGGCGGCAGTTCCATTCTCTTGGATCCCTATCTCAAAGGCTACAACAAGAAGCTCCCCCCCGTCCCCCTCGAGGAGGCGCGCAGGGCAGACGCCATTTTCATAACCCATCCCCATCTCGATCATTTTCAGGACGTCGACGCTTTCACGAAGAACGGCGGCGTTCCGCGCGTGTTCGTCCCCGAGGCGGGGCTGCGGATCGGGAAGGACATGCGGCTCGACACGTCGTGCATGGTCCCCATCCGCGCGGGCGAGACGTACGCCGTCGGTCCGTTTACGGTCAAGACGTATGAGAGCCGCCACTGCGTGTTCGACGCGGAGACCATCATCGGCATCATTTTCTCCCCCCGTACCTATCTCTGTGCGGACAAGTCCGTCATGCTGCTCCTCGACATGAAGCACTTCAAGTGCGAACCGCATGAGATCCTCGCCTACGAGATCTCCGACGGCGAAAAGCGGGTGTTCGTGCTCGGCTCGGCCGCGCTCTGCGAGGACGTGGAGTACCCCGCGGGCTGCGATCTGCTCGTCTTTCCCTATCAGGGGAAACTGCGCATGCACACCTACATGGAGAGCTTCCTTCATCGGCTTCAACCCAAAGGGGTGTTCTGCGACCACTTCGACGACGCTTTCCCGCCCTTCACGAAGAACGTGAACACGCAGGATTTCGCTCCGACGGTGGAAAAATGTCTCCCCGGCGCGCGGGCGATCGTGCCCTCTGAGGGCGTTTCTTACGAGGTCTGACGGATGACGAGAGCGGAGCGGGCAAGAGAAAATTTTCTCGCCGGGTGCAACTGCGCGCAGGCCGTCCTGCTCGCGTTCGCCGACCTTTCCGACGCGGACGAAGAGACGCTTTCCCGCGTTTCGATGGGTATGGGCGCGGGCATGGGGCGCATGGGCGAGGTCTGCGGTGCGGTGAGCGGCGCGGCGATGGCCCTCGGGCTTCTTTTCCCCGAAAAGGGGAAAGGGGAGGTCTATGCCCTCGTGCAAGAGCACATGATGGGGTTCGCGGAGGAGAACGGAAGCTATCTCTGCCGGGAATTGCTCGCGGGTGCGGGCGTCCGCAGGGATCCCTCGCCGACCCCCGAGGCGCGGACGGCGGCGTACTACAAAAAGCGGCCCTGTCCCGAGCTCGTGGCGTGTTCCGCCGCCCTTCTCGAGGAGATCTGTGCAAAATATATGCGGAAATAACAGATGCAAAAACAGAGACCAAGCGCCCGTCGCAGCCCAACAAGCCCGACGGGTTTTTTGATGAAAATGCGAATCCTCACCTTGCTGTCCCCTCCGGGGAAAGGGGCACGCACTTGCCCACCCCTCGAGGGGTGGGTGTCGCCGAAGGTGACGGAAGGGGTGTAGCTTGATTAGAATGACACCCCCTCCCCGCCTATGGCGGAGCTCCCCCTCAAGGGGGCGCCGAGAGGTTCGGCGTGCACTTACCCCTCCCCCTTATACTTGAGGGGGAGGGGTAGGGGAGGGGGTGAGTTTTAGAATCGTACCCACCTCTGTCCGCGATGCGGACAGCTCCTCCTCGGGAGGCGCCGAGGCAAGCCCCTCATCCGTCACTTCGTGACACCTTCCCCCCGCAGGGGGAAGGCTTCAATTCCCCCCACTTCTTGTTCTTTCCGCATGAAAAGGGCGGCGGAAGGGCATACTGAGGACATGTGGAAAATGCTTGCTGTGCTCGCCATGCTCTTTTCCGTCTGCACGGTGGCGGGCTGCGAAGTGCAGGATATGGGGTCGCTTTCCGACCTCTCAAAGCCGTACACGGGCGTCTATGCGTGCGAAAAAATGACGCTCGGCGGCGAGGACGTGCTGGGGGATTTCAGCTATGTGCGCCTCGAACTCGAAAGAGGAGGCGATTTTACGCTTTCGTGGCGGCAGGACGGGAGCGAGTCGACGTGGGAAGGCGGCTATGAAGTCGATCTCGGCGTGGGAACGATCACCCTTACGGCAAAGGAAGGCGGGCGCACGGCGAGCCGCACCTACCGCATGGAAGAGGGCGCGATCCTCATCGACGAGAACTTCCTCGGGCGTCCATTTTTCGCGGAATTTAAGCAATGATCGCGGACATGGTAGCCCCGTTTTCGCTCTCAGGAATCATTTGACCTCTCGGCCCCTTCTTCCAAAGGGGTCTTTTCAACGTTTTTGAGAGCGGCAAAGAGAGCCGCTCCCCCAATTCGTATCGTGCGCAATTTCTTGCAGACAGGCAAATAAACGTTTGCCAAATCTTCCTCTCTGTGATATAATGTGCGTATGGAGAAGAAGAGCGTCGCGCCGAAGGTCGTGCTCACGCCCGAACAAGCGGAGGCGGCTGAGCTGATCTCGGCGTGGTTCCTGCATCTGAATACGCAGATCTTTGTCCTCTGCGGCTATGCGGGCACGGGCAAGACCTTTCTCGTGGACTACGTTGTGCGGCAGCTCGGGCTCATCCCGGGGGAGAGCGTGGCGTTCGTCGCGCCGACGGGAAAGGCCGCGAGCGTGCTGATCCGTGGCGGCAGTCCCGCGGGCACCGTCCACAGCCTCATCTACACCCGCGAGGAGGACATCGAGGTCAACGAGGACGGCGAGGTGATCCGCGAGAACTTTCTCCGTTTCGTGTTGAAGGAACGGCTTCCCTCCGAGCTCCGCCTCATCGTGGTGGACGAGACGAGCATGATCTCCGACGAGATCCTCAAAGACCTCGTCTCCTTCGGAGTCAAGTGCCTTTTTTGCGGCGACCCCGCACAGCTTCCCCCGGTGGGCGGGAGCAATAATCTGCTATCCATGCCCGCGTTCACCCTCACGCAGATCGTGCGGCAGGGGGAGGGCAGCCCCATCGTGCAGATGGCGGAAAGGGTGCGGCGGGGCGGCCATCTCGAATACGGGAAATACGGCGACTGCGCCGCCGTCCTTTCGGAAAGACGCATCTCCCCCGAGGCGAGGACGCGGCTTCTCATGGGGGCGGACCAGATCATCGTGGGGTCGAACCGCACGCGTGCGCGCATCAACGCCGAGATCCGCGCTTGCCGCGGGATCCCCCGTGAGGCCCTTCTTCCCATCGACGGCGAAAAACTCGTCTGTACCCTCAACGATTGGTCGAAGCCGTTGGACGCGGAGGGGAATTTCCACCTCGTGAACGGCATTCTCGGCACATGTTACAACGTGCGGGAGCAGGAGGACGGGCTGGGGCAGCTCGACTTTTTGCCCGACTTTTTGCCCGACCCCGTGACCGATCTTCCCTTCGACGCGGGCGTGTTCACGCAGGGCAGGTACTTCCACAGTTACGGTGCGAAGGCGTGCCTTCTTGCGAACGGCACCCTCGTGCACGAGGACAATTTCGAACTGCTCCGAAGGTTCCGCGTGAAGAAGGAGGACACGATCTGCCGCTTCGAATTTGCCTATGCGGTCACCTGCCATAAGGCGCAGGGCTCGGAGTACGACAGCGTCGTCGTGTTCGACGAGAGCAGGCTGTTCGGGGAGAGCGCGTCGTGGCTGTACACGGCGATCACCCGCGCGCGGAAAAAACTCGTGATCTTGCGCTGAGGGCGCAACGCTCTCTGCCCGTTCCGACGGGCTGAAAAAAATCCTTCCGACACGGGAAGGATTTTTTCGCTATATTTGCCGTGAGGCGTTACCCTCTGGGGCCTCTGCCGCCGCCGGGACCGCCGAACCCGCCGCCGAAGCCTCCCGGAGGAGTGCCGCCGGGGTTGCCCATATTGCCCTGCGAGCCGACCGAGGTGATGACCGCGGAAACCGTAAATTCGCAAAGCTGCGTATCGCCGCCGTAGAGATGAAAACCCTTACCCATTATGAGTTCCGGGCAGGATACGATGACCGATTGGCAGTTCTTTTCCACAGTGACGGAGAAGATCGGCTCGCCTTCTTCGTCTGTCAGAGACAGGACGGTATTTGCGCTTATCGTTTGGTTTTGCGCATAGGAGAGCACGTTCTGTTTGGAATTGCTCGCAGGCGTTTCGACCATGCCGAGGGGACCGACCGCAAAGAGATAGCCGCCGTCGATCAAAATGCCCCTGTCGGCGTCGAGGGCCGCATTCGCACCCGAAGTGGGGCCGAATACGATGAGCGTGCCGCCCGTCATGTTGATGGAGCCGTTGGAATCCACGCCGTCGCCCTCGGCATTGACGGAGATGTCCCCGCCCGAGATGAGGATGTGTTCGGTAACGCGCGCGTCGTCGCTTGCGGCGTTGATGCCGTCGTCGCTCGCCGTAATGTCGATCGTGCCGCCTTCTATCTCTACATAGCCGCCCTCGATGCCCTCATAGCTCTTCGTCACGGCGATCTCGCCGTCCGTGATCTTTGTGAGGACGTCGCTCGTCAAAGCGTCGTCGTAAGTGGAGATCGTGAACGTGCCGCCGCGCACCGAAAGATTTCCGCTGTTTGCGTGTACGGCGTCGTCCGTACTGTCGATGACGAACGTACCGCTCTCGATGATGATGGAGTAGTCGCCCTCCGTCACGGCGATCTCATTGTCCTCATTATTTGGATCGGGATATTCGATCTCCCCGACTTTGATCCCCTTGCAGCCCTGCACGAGTCCGTAGAGCGAACTTGCACCGTAACGGCCCGTCTCGTCGCTCGCGATCCTCTGATAGGTGTTCCCCGATTTGATATATTTGAAATCGTCCGCGTCGATGCCGTATTCGGACATCTGCGTTTTGGGAACAAACGTGCCCGCAGTCTTGATATGGTAGTTGCCGCCGTCGATATAGACAACGGTGTCCGCCTGAATGCCGTCGCCCGCCGTTTCGCAGGAATACGAGACGTTTTTGAGGGAGACATAGCCCTCCGCGGTCGTGAACGCCGTCGTTTCGTCGTCGCACTCCGCATTGATCCCGTCCTTTCCCGCCGACAGAACGTCGATGTTACAGTCGGAAGCGGACACGGAGAGCGCGGAGATCGCATGGTTCGCGGCCGTGAGCGTGAGGGAGCAGTCGACGATGGCAAGCTCTTTGGCCTTGATCGCGTTCTTGCCGCCGCTTTCCACCGTCAAAGAGCCGCTTCCGTTCAAAGAGAGGGCTCCCTTGATATGGACGGCGTTTTCTCCCTCGGCGGTGGAGACGATGGAATTTTCGCCGATGAGGGTGAGAACGACCTCGGCGCCCTTGTTGGTCGCTCCGTCGAGGGCGATACCCTCCGCCGTTGCAATGTTTGCGCCGTCGAAAATGAGGTGCAACTCCAAATTCTTCGCGTCAAAAGTAATTCCGCCGTAGTTGCCGCTGAAAAGATAGGTCCCGCTATCCGAGATCTTGTACGCGCCCTCCGTCGGGGCGGCCGTGACCGCTCCCTCATAGGAAGTGTTCCCCGACAGGTCGGAGAGGTCCCCGCCCGAAAAATCCTCTTTCACGTCGTCCGTCACGTCGTCCGCGTTGTCTGCGGTCTCCCCTTTCCCGCCTCCGCCGAGATAGTCGCCGGGGTTCACAAAGGGCATTGCGCAGCCCGCCAAAAGGCACGCGGACAGGATGAGTGAGGGTATCCAAACGAATCGTTTCATCATGGCCTCCTTGTAAGGACATTTTACCTTCGCCGCTTGTATCTTTTGTGAAATTTTACGGAAAATTTTCCGAAAGCAAACTTCCGCGCCGTGCGGCGGTTTATTTTTTGGGCGCAAGGCGGATATGCACGTCGTCGAGCTGTTTTTGTTCGACGGGCGAGGGGGCGTTCATCATGAGGTCGCGCGCCTTTGCGTTCATGGGGAAGGCGATCACCTCGCGGATATTCACGGTGTCCGAGATGAGCATGACCATGCGGTCCACGCCGGGGGCAACGCCCGCGTGCGGGGGCGCGCCGTACTCAAAGGCATGGTAGAGGGCGGGGAACTTGCTCTGCACTTCTTCCTTGCCGATCCCGACGAGGGAAAACGCTTTGAGCATGATCGCGGGGTCGTGATTTCTCACCGCGCCCGAGGAGAGTTCCACGCCGTTGCAGACAATGTCGTACTGCCACGCGAGAATGTCGAGAGGGTCCTTCGTTTCGAGGGCTTCGAGCCCGCCCTGCGGCATGGAGAAGGGATTGTGGCAAAATTCGAGCTGCCCGCTCTCTTCGCCGATCTCGTACATGGGGAAGTCGACGATCCAGCAGAAGCGGAACACGTTCTTTTCGAGAAGGCCGAGTCCCGTGCCGAGCATGGTGCGGAGGATCCCCGTGCGCTTCTGCACGTCCTGCAACTTGTCCTCGGCGACGAGGGCGACGAAGCAATCTTTCTCCGCGCCGAGAAGGGCTTTCCACGCGGCGGCGTTTTCGGCGACGAATTTCGCGATCCCGCCCGCGGGCGCGCCGTTCTCATCGAACTTGAACCAGAACATTTTGCCGCCTTCCGTCTTGACGGAAAACTCTTCGCAGGTCTTGTCGATCCACTTTCTCGGCACGTTCACGCCGCTCACCGCCACCGCCTTGACGTGTTTGAGCATGATGGGGTCGAACCCGCAGTTCACGGTGAGTTCGGTCACGTCCTTGATGACGAGCGGGTTGCGAAGGTCGGGCTTGTCGGTGCCGTAATCTTCGAGCGCTTTCCGGTAGGGGATGCGTTTGAAGGGGGGCATGTCCGCGTTCCACCCCGAATATTTGGCAAAAACGGGCGGAAGGACGCGCTCCAAAACGGCGAATACGTCCTCCTGCGTCGCGAACGCCATCTCAATGTCGAGCTGGTAAAATTCACCGGGCGAACGGTCGGCCCTCGCGTCCTCGTCGCGGAAGCAGGGCGCGATCTGGAAGTACTTGTCGAACCCCGAGCACATGAGGAGCTGCTTATATTGTTGGGGCGCCTGCGGCAGAGCGTAGAACTCGCCCGGGTAGATCCTGCTCGGAACAATGTAGTCCCGCGCCCCCTCGGGAGAGGAAGACGTGAGGATGGGGGTGGAAATTTCGAGGAATCCCTCCTCCGTCATGAGCTTTCTCAGATCGGCGACGATGCGGGAGCGCAGAACGATCTTGTCGCGCACGGCGGGGTTGCGCAGGTCGAGAAAACGGTAGCGGAGACGGGCGTCCTCACCCGCCTCGGTGGAGTGGGAGATCTCGAAGGGAAGGGCCTGCGTCAGCCGTCTGCCCAAAACTTCCACCTTTTCGGGCACGATCTCGATGAGCCCCGTCGCGAGCTTTTCGTTGGGCGCGGAGCGGAGGACGACCGTCCCTTCCACGCTCACCGTCGATTCGGTGGGAATGTCGCGGAAAGCGGAGAGACAGGGCTCCTCGGAGCAGACGACCTGCGTCGTGCCGTAGAAATCGCGGATGACGGCAAAGAGGAGGCCGCCCTTGTCGCGCTTGGAGTCGAGCCAGCCGGCGATCTTGACTTTTTCGCCCGCGTTCTCCGCGCGCAGCTCGTTGCAGTTGTGCGTTCTGTAAAACATAATTTCTCCTTTGAAAGGGTGATTTCGGAAGCCGTCTTTCGGACATGGTACCGCCCTTTTCGCTCTCATGGCGAAAAATTGCCGTTTGAGAGAAGCAATGGAACGCCGCCTTTTTGCAATAAAAAGATGCGGCGCGCCGCTTTTCGCGAAGAGGCCGCCCCCAAACGGGCGCAGAGAGGGGTACCGGATTCTATTTTACGCTTTCCCGCGGGCGATGTCAAGTTTTCGCGCCCTTTTTTGCGCTTTTTTCTCGCGCGCAGCCCGTTCGCTTCGCGTAAACCGTGGATCATGCCCAATTTTCCGCAGGGGCAGAACATCGTTTTGCAAGAGAGAGCTTCCGTGCAAACCGCGCGGGAGCTTTTCTCATATTCTCCCACGCGCGCCGCATAGAATGGGAGTATGCTGGAATTATTCTATGCGCTCGTCGCAAAGCTGTTTTTCTTCACGGGAGCGTTCGACGGCAGCTCCTATCCCAAGCCGCTCTCGCGGGAGGACGAGGAGATGTACTTAAAACGGGTGAAAGAGGGGGACGCCGAAGCGCGCGACGTCCTTGTCCGCCACAACATGCGCCTCGTCGCGCATATCGTGAAAAAATATGCGGGCGCCGCCGAGACGGACGACATGATCTCGGTGGGTTCGATTGGGCTTATTAAGGCGATCAACACCTATGAACTCGGACATGGTACCCGCCTCGCGACTTATACGGCGCGGTGCATCGAGAACGAGATCCTCATGCTCATCCGCGCGGGCAAGAAGCACAAGCAGACCGTTCTTCTGTCCGATCCCGTCGGCACGGACAAAGACGGCAACGAGCTCACCCTCATGGATCTCCTCTTCGAGAAGGAGGAGACCGTCTTTGCGGGCGTGGAAAAGAGCCTCATGCAGGAGAAATTTCTCGCCGCGGTGAAATCGCTCCTGACCGAGCGGGAAGCGGACATTCTCTGCATGCGTTACGCGCTGTGCGGCGGCGTCCCGCTCGCCCAAAGGGAGGTGGCGGCGAAACTCAGGATCTCGCGCTCCTACGTCTCCCGCATCGAGAAAAAGGCGATGGAAAAACTGCGCGCGGGGCTGAGAAAAGAGGATTTTTTGGAATAGCGGCTTTCCGCAAGCCCCCCGAAACGATTGACTTCGCCGCCCAAAGTCCGTATAATATTTCATAGTGGGGATGCGCCCGAAATTTTACCAAAGGAGCGGCCATGAAAGTCAACGTCAAAAAACTCAGCGAAACAGCCAAACTTCCCGTCTACGGATCGGCGTCCGCGGCGGGCGCCGACCTCTTTGCCGACGGGGATTACACCGTTCCCGCAGGGGAGACCGTATTTGTCAAAACGGGGCTTGCGATCGAGCTGCCCTCGGGCGTGGTAGGCCTCATTTATGCGAGGAGCGGGCTTGCGGCCAAGCAGGACCTCGCCCCCGCGAACAAGGTGGGGGTGATCGACAGCGACTACCGCGGGGAGATCGTCGTCGCCCTCCACAACCACGGGAAGGCGGTTCGCACGGTGAACGCGGGGGACCGCGTCGCCCAGCTCGTGATCGCGCCCTACTACACGGCGGAGTTTACCGAGGCGGAAGAGCTCTCCGATACGGCGCGCGGCGAGGGCGGATTCGGCTCCACGGGCAAGCGTTGACAGCGTACGCAGAGGGAAAATCTTTATGAGAATGCGGAAAAAACGTAATTTAGAACCCCGCATGGAGGCTTGCGGCGACCTTTTGCTCGCCCGCGGCCGTCCCTGCAAAAATCTCAAGGAGGCGGCGGAGAATTTCCGCTTCCCGCTCGACTATGGGGCGATCTTCGGCAATGCGGGCCCCGTCGAGATGGAGATCGGCTGCGGGAACGGCGGGTTCATCTGCGAACTTGCAAAGAGGCAGCCCGAGACGAACTTTCTCGCGGTGGAGGTGTGCACGAACGTCGTACTGACCGCGATGGAGCGCGTCAAGCGGGAAAAGATCCCCAACGTGCGCTTTCTCAATATCCCCGCCGAGATCCTGCCGTGCTACATTCCCGCAAGGAGCGTCGGAAAGATTTACCTCAATTTCTCCACGCCGCTGCCCGGGAGCACGCACGCGCGGCAACGCCTGACCTCGCCGCGATTCCTCGAAATCTACAAGCAAATGCTGACATGGGGTGGGGAAATCGTGCAAAAAACGGACAGCCTCCCCTTCTTCGAGTATTCGTTGGAGCAGTACGCGCTCTGCGGTTTTTCCGTGAGCGAAGTGACGCGCGATCTGCACGCCGGCCCATATGCGGAGGGGAACATCGTCACCGAATACGAGGCGAATTTTACGGCAAAGGGGCTTCCCATTTGCCGCTGCGTCGCAAAACTCTGCGGATAAATAGGTTACTTTCTGAAAAACGGAGGGAAAAATGGATATCGAAACACTGCGGGAGATCGTCCGCTCGGCCAACCTGAGGGCGATCAAAAAGGCATTGAAGGCGGCGGGCTTTCGGGCATGCAAATACGACAGAACGCTGCGGCATGCGTCCCTCTACGACATTGCGACGGCTCCCTATGAAAAAACGCCCTTCTTTTCGGACGGAAAGGGAAACAAGTTCGTCGGCGACCTCTGCCGCGGCGTGAAAGGCTTCGAAGATCACGAATTTATCATCGTCCAACAGCTCTCTCCCTTTAAGCGCGGGCGGGAAGATCTCTCGACCAAGAAACTGCTGGTCTACGCAAAAAAGCGACCCATGTCCGCATTTTGACGGTACCCCGCGATCATTTCGGCAAAAAATAATTTCAAAAGGCTCCCACTCGGGAGCCTTTTCGGATATAAAAAACAGCTTCCCGTGAGGGAAGCAACAAAGTAGGGAAAGCGTCTTGGTGTGAGGGCATTCTCGGCTCCACCTCTGGGGGAGCTGTCGAGGCTGCCCTTGCCGAGACTGAGGGGGTTCTCGCTCCACCTCTGGGGTGATTTTTGGGGGAGCTACCCTCGGCTTTTGCATGACGATGAACGCATGATTACACCATCGACTTCATCAAAGCGATCATGCTCTTTTGCTGTTCACGGCTCAAACGGTTCCAAACGGAAAGGAGTTCTTTGTTTTCCGAAATGTCATTTTCGTCCATAAGAAAATGGATGATGTCCGTCCCCAATGCAGAACAAAGCGCGTCTAACACAGAAAGCGTCGGCGACGACCCTCTTTCACGCCAATGGTAAAGTGCCATTGCGGATATTCCCGCTTCCTGCGCAAGACCGTTTATCGACAGCCCTTTTTCTTTTCGCATGGCGTCTATCTTGTCGTACAGGGCTCTGCTGTCATAAATGTCGATCATAAATTTCACCTGTTCGCTTTCATTATATAGACAGCAGGTGTAAAATTTCTAACCTAATGGGAAAAATAATTTAACCAATAGGTTGATTTATAATAAAAAGAAGGTTATAATATTCTTACAATCCATTTCGGGAGAAAAACATTGGATAAGAAGTTAACAGAAAATGATTCGGAACTGATGAAACGCGTGGTCGATATTTTCCGCGCCATTGACGTGAATGAGATCATGAATGGCTATGCGATCGAAAACGTCGTTTTCGGCGATCTGAAACCGGGGGAT
>CANQTD010000024.1 GCA_947626685.1 uncultured Clostridia bacterium
CCGAACACAGAAGTTAAGCTCTCTTACGCCGAAAGTACTTGGTCTAACGACCCGGGAGGATAGGTAGTTGCCGGATTCCAAAAAAGACGCCGCACAGCGGCGTCTTTTTTGCATGCCGTATTTGTATATGGGGTGGAAAATCTTGCTGTTGGGGTCGCGAAACGCCCTCATCTCGCTGTCCCCTCTGGGGAAAGTGGCACGAAGTGCCGAAAGGGGTTCCTTGCCCACCCCTCGAGGGGTGGGGGCGATTACGTCATCTTGCCCCGCCCGCACATTCTTTTTTGTTGTCGAAGGGTGTCCGCATTATAATAAGGACATGTTTCGACAGGCTCAACATGACGTGATTTAGAACGCCCCTCATTCGTCACGGCTGCGCCGTGCCACCTTCCCCCCGAAGGGTGAAGGGTTTCTTGCCCACCCTCTCGAGGGGCAGTAACATGTATCTTGCCCTCCCCCTTATACTTGAGGGGGAGGGGTAGGGGAGGGGGTGCTCCCAATCACTACGACAAGAACCACCCCCCACCTGTCGCGGCGATGCCGCGACGTCCTCCCCCCTCCGGTAAAAGGGGGGAGGCGTCCCCCTACTCCTCATACCGAGGCGAAGGCGAGGCTGCGGGTGCGAGCGCACAAAAAAACGCCGCGGAAAAGGCAGGTGCCTTTTCCGCGGCGCGCATATTGCCGCAATATTCCGTCAAGGACCTTCGAAGTCCGCTTCGACGAGCTTGTTGGTGAGGCGGATGAACGCCGCCGCGTCCTCCTCGCCGATGATGTCGATGATGCGGTCCACCATCTCGAGGGTGTGGCGGTGCACCTCGAAGTAGCCCGCGAGGTTCTCCGCGACGGGGCGGACGAACGTCGTGCGGCGGTCCAATTCGCCCTCGCAGCGGACGAGGAGATTTTTTGCGACCAGAGAGTCGATGGTTCGGTTGACGAGCGATTTGAGCATCTTCGTCTCGCGGACGATATCCTTAAAGGAGACGAGGCCCTCGCCGTCCTCACGGTACTTGCGGGTGACGAGGAGCATGATGATCGCCTCGTTGTAGATCATCCCCTGCGTGAGCCGCGTGTTTTTCAGCATCCCCGTAAGACGGACCCACGAGAGGATGACGTCCTCTTTGAGTTTTCGCCGTTCGTTCATGGGACACCCCCTTTTCATTCGTCGCCTTCCTCCGCAAAAGCCCCACGGCCGAAGAAAGGTTCGTTGAGGATATTATACCGCAAACCGCGGCAAAAGTCAACACCATTTTTCGGTCGAATTTCGCGAAGGCCTTGCAAAGCGCGCCGACGTGTGCTATAATAAGAAGAGAAAGTTATCAACAGCCCATTGTGGAAAAGTGGAAAACGCGGCCCGATCGCGGACATGGTATGGGGGAACGACGTGGATAAGCTCAAATTGATGAAGATCTTTTCCGAATACGAGGAGTTTTCGGAGGGGGATTTCACTCCCGAGGAGCTCGAGGAGTATCTCGCCTACCGCGAGGGGACGGAGCAGCCTCTTTCGCCCTCCGATTGGAAGGCGCAGTACTTCTCTTTTTACGACGACGTCAAGGACAAGAGCCTGAAAAAACAGGATTGGTGACATAAAACGAGCACCCCATGTCCGAGACACGGGGCGCATTTTGTTTTTTTTCGCGTTACGAGAGAAACTTCATCGGGCGGAAGGCGACGAGCCAGAAGATGAGCCACGCGGCGGAGATCCCCGTGAGGGAGAGGAGCGCGCGCTTCACGAAGACGTTCCCGAAGCAGAGAAAGAGCAAGAGGTCGAAGCCCGAGAGGGCGTAGACCGTCGCAAGGACGGAAAAGACGGAGAGGACGGCGGAGCATACGATGGTGGTGAACTTCATGAAAGAAGTATGCGGCCGCTCCCCGTTTTTTATGCGGCGGGGCGCGCTTACAGGATATTTTCGAGCACGAGCTTGTCGAAAGAGGGCGTCTCCATGAAGTCGGAGGGCTTGAACACGACGCGGTTGAACTTCGCATAGTGGAAGAGGTGCGTTTTCAGCAGGACGGGGGTGGGGACGTCGAGCGCGTCGCAGATCTCGGTGAGGTAGGAGAAGAAATCCGCATAGGAAAACCTCTCCTCCTTCGTGTAGGTGATTTGCCGTTCGATGTGGTCGTTGCGGTAGACCTTTGCCCAGATACGAAACATACCACCATTATACCGATTTTTTGCGGGAAAGGCAAACGGATTCGAAAGCATTCGCGTGAAATCTTTCCCGTGCGCGGCAAAGTTATTGACAAGGAGCGAAGGAAAGAGTATAATATAGAAAAACGAGCCGTGGTCACGGGAAGATCACGGTCGTCTTTTCGCATTTTCGCGCATCTGCGCAAAGGGGTAATGAAAAATGGCAGAACAAGTTTTGATGACAGCGGAAGAGAAACGGCAGGCGGAGGAACGTCTGCAATATCTGATCACGGTCAAGCGTCCCGAGATCGTCGGCCGTATCCAGGAGGCGCGCAGCCACGGCGACCTCTCCGAGAACGCGGAGTACGACGCCGCGCTCAACGAACAGGCGCTCCTCGAGGGCGATATCGGCAAGCTCGAGGAACAGATCAAGAACGCCCGCGTCATCGAGGAGAGCAAAGACAACTCCATCGTGCACATCGGCTCCAAAGTCACCGTGAAGGGCGACATGGTCGGCGAAGTGACCTACACCATCAAGGGGACCATCGGCGCGGATCCCAAGAACAATATCATCGCCAACGATTCTCCCGTGGGCAAGGCGCTCAGCGGGCATAAAGTGGGCGACGTCGTCACCGTCGAGGCTCCCATGATGAGCTTCAAGCTCTCCATCCTCCGCATCGAAGCACCCGAGGAAGAGAGCGCGGACAAAAAGAAAAACTGAGGAACGCATGGAAGAGAATACCGAACAGCGGGAGGAGCGCGAGCTCGCCGAGCAGGCGCGCATCCGCCGCGAAAAACTCGCAAAATTACAGCGGGAGGGGAACGATCCCTACCGCATCACGAGCTGGCCCGTCACCGCCGATTCGACGAAGATCAAGGCGGACTTTGCGGGATATGAGGGAAAGACGGTCGTCGTCGCGGGGAGGATGATGTCCCGCCGCGTCATGGGGAAAGCGTCCTTTTCGCACATTTCCGACCGCGGCGGCATGCTCCAGATCTACGTCACGCGGCAGGACGTCGGCGAGGACGTGTATGCGGCGTACAAAAAGGACTTCGATATCGGGGACATCGTCGGCGTCGAGGGATTTGTTTTTCAGACGCAGACGGGCGAGGTGACCGTGCATGCGACCCGCCTCGTGCTCCTCTCCAAAGCCCTGCTTCCCCTGCCCGAAAAGCACAACGGGCTTAAAGACGCCGATACGAAATACCGCCTCCGCCACCTCGACCTCATCATGGACCAAGAGGTGCGCGAGACGTTTTTCAAGCGCGCGAAGATCGTGCGGGCGATCCGCACCTTCCTCGACAGCCGCGGCTTCATCGAGGCGGAGACGCCCATCCTTCTCCCCCTCGAGATCGGGGCGGACGCGCGTCCGTTCAAGACCCATCACAACGCCCTCGACCTCGACATGTTCCTCCGCATCGAGACGGAGCTCTATCTGAAGCGGCTCATCGTGGGCGGCTTCGAAAAGGTGTACGAGATGGGGCGCATCTTCCGCAACGAGGGCATGGACTCCAAGCATAACCCCGAGTTCACGACGGTGGAGATCTATCAGGCATACGTCGATTACCACGCCGTGATGGACTTCGTGGAGGAGTTCTACAAATACGTTGCAACGGAGGCTTGCGGCACCCTTCTCATCGAATACAGGGGTACCATGCTCGACTTCGGGCATTGGGAAAAGCTCACGATGGCGGAGGCCGTCAAGAAATATTCGGGCGTGGACTTTGCCGCCGTCTCCTCCGACGAAGAGGCGCGCGCCCTCGCCGCGCAGCACGGGATCGGCCTCGAAAAGGGGAAGGACAGCAAGGGGCACATTCTCGCCGCGTTCTTCGACGCGTACGTCGAGGACAAGCTCATCCAGCCCACCTTCATCTACGACTATCCCGTGGAGATCTCCCCGCTCGCCAAGCGCAAGCCCGAAGATCCCTCCATGACGGAGCGGTTCGAGTACTTCATCATGGGCATGGAGATGGGGAACGCCTTCTCCGAACTCAACGACCCCGTCGACCAGCTCGCGCGCATGAGCGAACAGGCGGCGAAGAAGCGCGCGCAGGGGACGAACGCGCAGGTGGATGAGGACTTCATCGACGCCTTAGAGCACGCCATGCCCCCCACGGGCGGGCTGGGGCTCGGCGTCGACCGCCTCGTCATGCTGCTCACCGACAGCCCGAGCATCCGCGACGTGCTGCTCTTCCCCACGATGAGACCGCGGGCAAAGTGACGGCCCGCGTACGGGCGCGCCCCGTACGGAGAGGATCTTCATGGACGCAAAGATCACCAAGCAACGGCTTGCAAACTTCATATCCTACGATTGGCTGAAGATCGCGCTCTCGGTGGCGGCGGCCGTTGTCGCGCTCGTCATTTTCTTTACCACGCTGAAAACGCGTCCCCGCGCCGACCAGAGCTTCGAGGTCTACGGCTACTACGGCCTGCATTGGGGCACGGACGGCTATACCTTCTCCTCGACCGCGCTCCGCAAGAACGTCTTTTCGTACGACGTGCTCGAAGTCGTCCCCGAAGTGTTCGACAACACGAGGCCGTACGGCGGTTCGGTCTATACGGCGCGCAGAATGTCCAAAGAGGGCGAAGTTCTCTTTCTCGCGCCCGTTCCCGTGGATTCGGGGAGGAAGGACGATGAGGGCAACCCCATATTGAGCACGCAGACCGAAGAGTACGTCCGCTCCTGTCTCGTGGGCGCGGGCACCGAGGGAGAATCGCTCGGGACCATCCTGCCCTTCGACGGCTTCATGCGGGATTGCGCCGCCTATCTGCAGACCGTATTCGGAGAGGAATGGCGGACGAACGGCGAGCCCGACGGCGAAGCCGTGCGGCAGATCTTTCTCGACCGCAACGGAAAGGACAAGCGGTTCCGCACCGCGGCGAAGAAGGAAGATGGCGTCGCGCAGGAAAAGGACCGCCTCACTGATGTGCGCCGCGCCTATCTCGCCGTGGAAGAGGCGATCGGAGAGGGCGTCTTTTCCCTCGCCACGTTCACCTCGGACAGCGGCAAGACGTACAACTTCGGCTTGAACGTGGGCGGCGAGGAGAGCGACGTCTCGGGACTGCCCCTCTTCAAGAATTTTCTCTATTACACGGCGGAGCCCGGGGAGGGCGAAGAGGAGGGCGGCCGTACGGCGAAGGACGTCACGCTCACGGTGTTCGACAACGGCGGCGCGGCGACCGATCTCCGCTACGACGTCTTTCTCTTCCTCGACTGGATGCTCCGCACCTACCGCGGATCATGACGGAGATATTGCACATTCAGAGGATGCTCGACGCGCAGAAGCGGGAGCATATCTCCTTCCACACCCCCGGCCATAAGCGTGCGGGGGAGGACATCACCGAGCTCTCCTATTCCGATTGCCTCGCGTCTCCCCGCGGGGTGCTCAAAGCGGCGGAAGAGGACGTCGCGCGCATTCTCGGCGCAGACGCGAGCTTTCTGCTCACGGACGGAAGCACGGCGGGCGTCTTTTCGATGCTCTACGCGGTGCGGGCGGCGGGTGCGCGTTCGGTCGCCGCGCCCGTTTTTTCCCATCCGAGCGTATGGCGCGCTTGCCGCGTGCTCGGCATGAAAGCCGTACCCATTCCGCAGATCACGGTGTGCGGGATCGCACGGCAGCCGAATGATTCCGCGATGGAGACCGCGCTTGCGGAGGCGGACGCGCTCCTTCTCACCTCGCCCGATTACTACGGGTTTTTCCCGCCCCTGTCCGCGGCGGCCGCGCTCTGCAAGAGAACGGGAAAGCCCCTTCTCATCGACGGCGCGCACGGGGGGCACCTGCACTTCACCCCCGCGGTGTACGCGGGCTGTTACGCCGACCTCTGGGTGGACGGCGTGCACAAGTCCCTCCCCGCCATGACGCAGGGCGCGGTCGTCTCCTCGAAGCGGGAGGCCCTGTCGCCGCTCCTTCGGGAGGGGGTGCGTTGTTTCCGCACCACGTCGCCCTCCTACCCCATCATGGCGAGCGTGGAATATGCGGTGAAATATCCGCGCAACGAACAGATCGAGGCGGCGGCCGTAGCGTTCAAACGCAGACATGGGTGCCTCGAAAACGATGATTGGACGAAGATCCTCGTTCCATTCGGAAAGCAAAGCGGCGCCGCGCAGCTCGCGCTCGAAGGGGCGGGTGTATATCCCGAATTCAACGACGGAAACTATATCATGTTCTATCTCTCTCCGTGCACGAAGGCGGAAGAGCTCGAAAAACTCGCGTCGCTTCTCCTCGTGCTCCCGCGCGGGGAAGTCGCACCCGACGCGCCCGCCGGCGCGATCCCCATGTATTCGGAGGAACCGTGAAGGAGCTCCTGCATTCGACAACCGCATACAGACAGCTTCTCTCGGACGCGCGTGCGGGAACGGCGGCGCACACCTCGCTCGTCATCTTTCCCGACGAAGGGTACCTGCGCGCCCTGCTCAAAGAGTGCGCAAAGGCGTTCTTCCTCGCGGAGGAGGGGAGCCGCGTCGCTGCGCTCATCGAAAAGGAGAGCTTCGCGGACTGTCTGATCCTGCCGCAGGAGGGGGAGAAGATCACCGTGGAACTTGCGGCGCAGGTCATCGACGAGAGCCTTCTGCGCAGCGTGGAAGGGGGGAACAAGCTCTTCGTGCTCGACCGCTTCCACCTCGCCGCGCCCCTCGTCCAGAACAAGCTGTTAAAGGTGCTCGAGGAGCCCCCGGCGGGCGTATATTTTCTTCTCGGGGCGACGGCGGAGCACTCCGTTCTCCCCACCGTGCTCTCGCGCGCGAAGAAATTCGCGGTCCCGCCCTTCACCGAAAAACAGATCGAGGACGCGCTCCGACGGGGGCATGACCGGGAGAGCGGCGTAAGAGAGGCTGCCGCGGCGAGCGGCGGGATCTATTCCGTCGCCGAGGATCTGCTCTCGGGCGGCGGCGAAGATTTCCGTCTTGCGGAACAGTTTCTCGCGGGGGAAAACGTCGAGGCCCTGTGCCGCGTCGTCGGGGAACGCAAGGAGAAACGCTCCTTCTTCGCGGCGCTCAAACTCGTCCTGCGCGACCTCATGTTCCTGTCGGCGGGGCAGGCGCGCTACTGTGCGCGCACGACGGAGGAAATGAAGCGGCTCGCGAAGAAATATCCCGCGGGCGTCATCCTCTCCGCGATCGGGTTCGTCACCGAGGCGGAGAAAGAGATCGGGTTCAACGCAAACCCGGGGCAGGCGGCGTTCGCCGTGCGCCTCAAGATGCAAAAGGAGTTGGAAAAGTGGCAAAAGTTGTTGTGATCAGATTCAGAGGGAACTGCAAACCCTACTATTTTTCGGACGGCGGGCTCGAACTCAAACGCGGGCAGAACGTCGTCGTGGAGACGTCGCACGGTTTCGAATTCGGGCGCGTCGTGTGCCCCGATCTGGAAGTCGCGGACGACGCGGTCTCCACCCCCCTGCGCCCCGTGACGCGCATCGCGACGGAGCACGACGAGGAGATCGTCAGCAGAAACGAGGCAAGACGGGACGAGGCGATGAAGATCTGCAGGGAGAAGATCGCGGCGCACGGGCTCGAGATGAAGCTCATCGACTGCGAGTTCACCTTCGACGGGACGAAAGTCATCTTCACGTTCATCGCCGACGGCCGCGTGGATTTCAGGGAACTCGTCAAGGACCTCGCCTCGGTGTTCCGTCTGCGCATCGAGCTCAAACAGGTCGGCAGCCGCGACGAGACGAAGATCCTCGGCGGGATCGCGCCCTGCGGCAGGGTGTGCTGTTGCGCGGGCGCCATGCCCGACTTCCGCAAGGTGAGCATCAAGATGGCGAAGAACCAGGGTCTCTCCCTCAACCCGGGCAAGATCAGCGGGCTGTGCGGCAGGCTCATGTGCTGTCTCTCCTATGAGAACGAATACTACGAGGGCGCCTTCAAAAAAATGCCCAAGATGGGCTCTATGGTGGGCACGCCCGAGGGGAAGGGAGCGGTCATCTCGACGGATATGCTCAAAATGACGGTGCGCGTCAAGATCGAAAAGGACGGGGCGGTGTTCTATCGCGACTACCCCGTGGACGAGCTCTCCTTCAAGCGGCCGGAAGAGGACGGCGCGAAAAATTCCGAAGAGTGACGATTTTTTCCGCAAAACCCTTTACGAAAAGCAAAAGTTGTGATATAATACGGATAAGATTTGTTTGGAGGTAAACACCTATGGCTCATTCCATCAACGACGCTTGCGTCTCCTGCGGCGCGTGCGCAGAGACCTGCCCTGTCGGCGCGATCACGCCCGGCGATACAACGTATGTCGTCGATCCCGACGTCTGCATCGACTGCGGCGCATGCGAGGACGGTTGCCCTACGGGAGCGATCACCGCGTAAAGCAAACAAGAGCAAACGGGGCGCGTTATCGCGCCCTTTTGCATTCTCTATGCAGAAAACAGAATCCCTTCTCATCGGCAAATATCAGATCATACAGGACACGGACCGCTACCGCTTCACGTCGGACTCCGTCCGTCTCGCGCGCTTCGTGAAGGCGAAAAAGGGGGAACGGGTCGCGGATTTTTGCGCGGGGAGCGGCGTCGTCGGGCTGCACTTCTATGCCGAAAACGAGGGCGTGGAGCGCGTCGTCCTCTTCGAGATGCAAAAAGAGCTCGCCGAAATGAGCGAAAAGACGGTGGAACTCAACGGCCTCGGGTCGGTGTTCTCCGTCGTCAACTGCCGCCTTCAGGAGATCCCCAAAGAGTACACCGAGGCGTTCTCGCTCATCCTCTGCAACCCTCCGTACGGGCGGGAGGGGGCGGGCTTTCCCGTCCGCGACGGCGGGGAAGCGCATTGCCGCACCGAGTCCGCCCTCACCCTCGGCGAGATGCTCGACGCCGCCGCACGCTGTCTCAAATTCGGCGGAAGATTTGCCGTCGTGCACCGTGCGGACAGGGTCGCAGAGCTCATCTGTGGCATGCATGTCCGAAACCTCGAGCCCAAAAAGCTGCAATTCATCGCGGGCAAGGAGGGGAGACCGCCCTACGCCGTGCTCGTTCAGGCGCAGAAGGGGGCGCACGCGGGGACGGAAGTCCTTCCCACGCTCATCAACCGGTAGACCATGATCACATTTATCGCAACTCCGATCGGAAACTTAAAAGATATCACGCTGCGCGCGCTTGAGGAACTGCGGGCGGCGGACGCCGTATTCTGCGAGGACACCCGCCACACCGTGCGCCTGCTCTCGGCGTACGGGCTCAAAAAGCCCCTCTACGCCTGCCATAAATTCAACGAGCGCGAGGCGGCGCAGAAGATGCTCGCTCTCTCGCGGGAGGGGAAGCGCGTCGCCGTCGTCTCGGACGCGGGCACGCCCGTGATCTCCGACCCGGGCAACGCCGTCTGCAAGATCTTAAAGGAAGAGGGGGAGCCCTACACCGTGCTCCCGGGGGCATGCGCGTTCGTCTGCGCGCTCGTGCTCTCCGCCTTCCCCGCGGACAAGTTCACGTTCGTCGGTTTTCTTCCCGACAAGACCTCGCAGCGCAGGGAAGAGCTCAAACGGTATACCCATGTCCGAAACACCCTCATCTTTCACTGCGCCCCGCAGGACCTCGACGCGTATATTTCGCTCATGGGCGAAGTGTACGGCGACCGCAGGGCGTGCGTCGTGCGGGAGATCACGAAGATCCACGAGGAGAGCGTGACGTTCCGCCTCAAAGAGGGATATGGGGGCGAAAAACGGGGCGAGTGCATCCTGCTCGTCGAGGGTGCGCAGGAGGAGGAAAATGGGCTTCTCGGCCTCTCGCCGCGCGAGCACGTCGCCGCCCTCATGAAGGAAGGGCTCGACAAAAAAGACGCGCTCAAACGCGCCGCAAAGGAGCGCGGCGTCCCCAAGAACGAGCTCTACCAACTCACCCTTGATCTGTAATTGTGCATAAGATGGAGCCGAGAAAGGCTTCCCCCCGTGGGGGGAAGCTCCCGCGGAGCGGGAGATGAGGGGAGCTTCCAATTAGAATGCCCCTCATCCGTCACTTCGTGCCACCTTCCCCCCCGAAGAGGTGAAGGCTTGCCCCACCCTCATTCCGCCCCGACCGAGGCTTCTATTGTAAACTAAGCGCGGCACGAGCACACAGTGCGAAGTAGGGGGTTCAAAACCCCTTTCGGCACTTTGTGCCACCTTCCCCCCGAAGAGGTGAAGGCTTGCCCCACCCTCATTCCGCCCCGACCGAGGCTTCTATTGTAAACTAAGGTCGGCACGAGCGCGCAGTGCGAAGTACCGAGCCGCAGGCGAGGGAGTGAATCTTTAAGATACGCTCGGCTTCGCCTCGGTATGAGGGGTGTCATGCTGCTCCCTTTGGAGGAGTCAAGAATGCCCCCTCCGTGGGGGTGGAGCGGTGCAATTCTCATTCAACAGCCCAGTGGGCTGTGAATGGCACCGCGACAGGAGGCGTGGCCTCGCCGACGGGGTTGCGATGGTCCCTGCCATCGCAACGGATATGGGGGTGGGGCGGATTCTAAATCGTACCCACCTCAGTCACTGCGTGACAGCTCCTCCTCGGGAGGAGCTGATTTCTCGCTGTCCCCTTTGGGGAAAGTACCCGCGTAGCGGGGGAAAGGGGTTTTTGATATAAGCGAACCCCCTCAGTCTCGCTTACGCTCGACAGCTCCCCCAGAGGTGGAGCCGAGAGTTATGGTGCGTCCTTGCCCACCCCTCGAGGAGGAGCAACGCATTCTGCCAAAAGTCCAGTGAACTTTTGGCGCGTTGCGACAGGAGTGAGCGCATTATCTCGCGCGAACGGTGACCGAACGCGGGACTCTACCCGCGTGAGAAGGGTGTCACCGTAGGTGACGGAAGGGGTGTAAATTCCACAAGGGGTCGGGAAAAGCCGTTTTTTCCCGCCCTTTTTCTATTCAAAACTTCCGAAAAAATCGGAAACATTGTAAAAATCTCGTGAAAATTCCGTCGAAAAAGGCGCAAACTATGGGAGAAGGCGTCGTTTTCAGTTGCGCAAAACGGCCGAAACTGCTATAATGACCCCATGCTCACACAGGCATTTCCAAAGCTGAAAAACAACTTTTTCATCGGCTGCGTAAGGGATTTTTTCCGTTCCCCCGCGTTCGCCGCGGTCGTCGTGATCCTCATGGCGGTCGCCGAAACGCAGTCCCTCGAAATCGAAGTTTATTATTTTTATCTCGCGCTTCTCCTGCTCGGATTTCTCTTTACGGAGGACACCCTCTGCGCCGTGCCCATCGCGTGCTGCGGCTACATGACCCTTTCCCCCGTCAACAGTCCCGCGAAGAATCCCGAGCTCACGGCGTTCGGTGACCCCGTCTTTCTCATCCAATTCGTATTCATTCTCGCGCTCTCGCTCTTTCTGCTGGCCGCCAAGTTCGTGATGCTCTGCGTCCACCGCCAACACAGGAGCGGGGAAAAGTCGCCCATTCCCCGTCTTTGGGCGGGATTCGTCGCGCTCGGCGTGGGATACATGCTCGGCGGCGCGTTCTCTCCGCACTACTCGTGGCAGACGTTCGGCTTCGGGCTCGTGCAGTTCCTCTCCCTCATCGTGTTATACGCCTATTTCTGCATAACGGTGGATTGGAAGAGAGTGAAGAAGTCGTACTTTGCCGCGCTGTTTTTGTTCATCGGGATCGGCCTTTTCGCCGAGATCGCAGACATGTATACCCTCGAAGGGGTCATCGTGGACGGCGCGATCAACCGCAAGGAGATGTTCACGGGCTGGGGCGTGTACAACAATGTGGCGTGCATGATGGCGATGTGCATTCCCGCGCCCTGCTATTTTGCCGTAAAAAAGAAAAGGGCGGGCTGGCTCTACACCGTGCTCGCGGCCTTCTTCTATCTCGCGGTCGTACTGACGCAGAGCCGCGGCGGAATGCTGTTCGGCGGGATCGTGTATCTCGCCTCGACGCTCTACGTTCTCCTCTCGACGCGCGGCAGGGCACGGCAGGGGCATCTCGCCGTCCTCATCCTCGGGCTCATGCTCCTCACGGCGGGCGCAGCCGTCTTTCATAGGGAACTCGACGCGCTCTTTGCTTCCGTCATCGAGATCGGGGGAGCCCCCAACGGCCGCGAGCAGATCTATCGGGAGTGCTGGAAAACCTTCCTCGAAAACCCGTGGTTCGGCGTCGGCTTCTACGATACCCCCGGCGTGAGCTTCGACGAATTTTTGCACTTCATGTCGCCCCGCGCGCACAATACCTTTTTGCAACTGCTCGCGACGGGCGGCCTCACCTGCTTTTTGTCCTACTGCTACCACCGCGTCCAGACGCTCATCCTCATCTTCAAACGCCCTTCGCACGAGAAGGCGTTCGTCGCGTTCTCCATCCTCGCGCTGCTGCTCACCAGCCTCGTCGACTGCCACTTCTTCAATATCGGGCCCGCCATCGTCTACGGGGTCCTGCTCGCCTCCGCCGAGGGATTCGACGGCCTCCCCCGCGAAAAGACCCTCCTCAAACCCCTCAAGGGGTAAGCTCAAAACAAATAGTAAAGCCCCCCGGAACATCCGCTCCGAGGGGTTTACTAATATGATAAGGGGGAAAATTATGAGCACCGTTTGTTGATGGCTCTATTATAAGTCATCGTCCGCGAAAAGTAAAATAAAATCACGAAAAATTTCGAAAAATGTCTTTTATTCACAGCATTATCACGATTTGTCTTGATTTTTCATGAAAACCGCAAAAAAGTGAGAGTTTGAAACAAAAGAGGGGCCTTAGAGGAATCTGCACAGAAAACAGCCGAACACGACGCCGAGGAAGTTGGCGATGAGCGCGACCGCGATGGGGCGGGCGAGCTTCTTTTTTTTCGCGCCCGCGAAGTAGACGGCGGAAATGTAGAAAACCGTCTCGCTCGAGCCGTATGCAACGGCGGCGCACCTGCCGATATAGCTGTCGGGGCCGTAAGAGGCGAAGATCTCGGAGAGGAGCGCCGTCGACCCGCTTCCCGAAAAGGGCTTGATGAGCACGAGGGAAGAGATCTCGGGCGGGATCCCGAGAAAGCGGAAAAAGGGGGCGAAAAAATCGGAGAGCAGCTTCGCGAGGCCGCTCGCTTCGAAGAGGGAGGAGAGAATGAGGATCGCGGCGAGGTAGGGAAAGACGGAGAGGATGAGGGGGACCGCTTCCTTCACCCCGTCGGTAAAGGCGTCGTAGAGCTTCACCTTCTTGACGAGGGCGTAAGAAAAGAGGGCGACAAAGAGAAGCGGAATGATATACGCGACCCAATTCATGAGGGTCTCCTTCGGACATGGGTGCCCCGTTTTCGCCCAAGCTGTCGTTTTTGCGCGAATTTTTGCCCGATCCGCGCGGTGAAGAGAAGAAGGAGCGCGCCCGCGAGAGAGGAGAGAAGGGTCGCCAAAAGGGTGGGCAGAAAAATGTCGGCGGGGGAAGAGGAGCCCGCGGCGAGGCGGAGGGCGATCGCCGTCGTGGGAAGGAGTTGCAGGCTCGTCGCGTTGAGCACGAAGAGCATGTCGGCGGCAAAGCCGTTTTCCGTTTTGAGAAACCGCTCCGTCGCCTTCACCCCGAGGGGCGTGGGCGCACCGGGCAGCCCCAAGAGGTTCGCGGTGAGGTTCCCGCTCGCGAGTTTGAGCGCCTCGCCGTCCTCCGTGCGGAAGAGTTTTTTCGTGAGGGGCATGGTGCGGCGCGCGAATTTTTCGGCAAGCCCGCTCCTTTCGAGCACTTTGAAGAAGCCCAGCCACACGCAGTACGCGGCGAGAAGGGAAAGGCAGAGCGTCGCCGCCCGTTCCCCGCCCGAGAGCATGGCGGCAAGAAACCCCTCGGGATCGGCGACGAGAAACGCAGCCGCGGCGAGCAAAAAAATGACGGCAAAAATCGCATTCATGCGCTATTTTATGCCCGTCCCCGCACGTCTATTCCATCCCTCGAGGGGAAGTCAAGAATGCCCCCTCCGTGGGAGGGGGGTAGGGGGGTGGGGCGACTACTTGCTGTCCCCTTTGGGGAAAGTACCCGCGTAGCGGGGGAAAGGGGTTTTGAACCCCCTCACCGCCTACGGCGGAGCTCCCCCAGAGGTGGAGCCGAGAGTAATGGTGCGCCCTTGCCCACCCCTCGAGGGGTGGGTGTCACCGTAGGTGACGGAAGGGGTGTCTTGCTGCTTCTTTGGAGGAACTGAGAATGCCCCCTCCGTGGGAGGGGGGGTAGGGGGGTGGGGCGAATCCTAAATCGTACCCACCTCAGTCACTCCGTGACAGCTCCTCCTCGGGAGGAGCTGATTTCTCGCTGTCCCCTTTGGGGAAAGTACCCGCGTAGCGGGGGAAAGGGGTTATGAACCCCCTCACCGCCTGCGGCGGAGCTCCCCCAGAGGTGGAGCCGAGAAAGGCTTCCCCCCCCCGTGGGGGGAAGCTCCCGCTGAGCGGGAGATGAGGGGAGCTTCCAAATTAGAATGCCCCTCATCCGTCACGGCTACGCCGTGCCACCTTCCCCCCGAGGGGTGAAGGCTTCCAAAGCGGGGTGAGTGAATCTTTACGATACGCTCGGCTTCGCCTCGGTATGAGGGACCCTTGCCCACCTCTCGAGGGGTGGGTGTCACCGTAGGTGACGGAAGGGGTGTTGCTTGATTGGAACGACACCCCCTCCGTCTCGCTTACGCTCGATAGCTCCCCCTCAAGGGGGCGCCAAGAGAAACCCTCATTCCGCCCCGACCGAGGCTTCTATTGTAAACTAAGGTCGGCACGAGCCCGCAAGGGCGAAGTACCGAGCCGCAGGCGAGGGAGTGAATCTTTAAGATACGCTCGGCTTCGCCTCGGTATGAGGAATCCTCTTGCCCCACCCCACCCCTTTTGGGGAAAACGAATTTCGCCGTCCGCTTCGGAGCCCCTTCGTTCCCAAAATTCCGCATAAAAATTTTGCAAGGAAATTCGAAAAAAATATGCAAAGGGCGGAAAGGCGGCGTGCGGAACGATTTACAAAACTGCGGAATTGCGCTATAATAGAGGCAAAAGAGGTCATTATGAGCAAAAAATACTATATCACGACGCCGATCTATTACCCCAGCGGGAATTGGCATATCGGTCACTGTTACACCACGGTCATCTGCGACGCGCTCGCCCGTTTCCACAAGATGAAAGGGGAAGAGGTCTTTTTCCTCACGGGAACGGACGAACACGGCCAAAAGGTGGAAAAGCAGGCGAAGGCGCGGGGAGTCACCCCGCTCGAATTTATCGACCCGCTCGTCGCCGAACTCAAAGACATGTGGCGGCTGCTCGACGTCGGCTACGACCGTTTTATCCGCACGACGGACGCCGACCATATTGCCGTCGTACAGAAGATCTACGAAAAGCTCTTCGCGAGCGGCGACATTTACAAATCGGAGTACGAAGGCTACTACTGCACCCCGTGCGAGGCGTTTTGGACGGAATCGCAGCTGCAGGGGGGCAAGTGTCCCGACTGCGGGCGGGAAGTGACGAGGCAGAAGGAGGAGAGCTATTTCTTCCGCCTCTCCAAATACGCGCCGCGCATCCTCAAAATGTATGAGGAGCAGCCCGACTTTTTGCAGCCCAAGTCGCGCGTCAACGAGATGGTGAACAACTTCCTGAAGGCGGGGCTCAACGATCTCTGCGTGTCGCGCACCACCGTGAAGTGGGGGGTGCCTCTGCCCTTCGACAGGGAACACACCGCATATGTGTGGGTGGACGCGCTCTTCAACTACCTCTCTGCGCTCGGCTACGGAACGGACCACGACGAGCTCTACCGCAAGTTCTGGCCCGCCGACCTGCACCTCGTGGGGAAGGAGATCGTGCGCTTCCACGCCATCATCTGGCCCGCCTTCCTCATGGCGCTCGACGTGCCCGTTCCCAAGCAGATCTACGGGCATGGGTGGCTCCTCATCGGCGGGGACAAGCTCTCCAAGAGCAAGCAGGACGCCGTAAAGAGCGAACTCACCGACCCCTACGAGCTGGTGAAACGGTACGGCTCGGACGCCGTGCGCTACTTCCTGCTCCGCGAGATCCCCTTCGGCAGCGACGGCGAATACACGAACGAACGCTTCCTTTTGCGCGTAAATGCCGACCTCGCGAACGACTTCGGCAACCTCGTCTCGCGCACGCAGGCGATGATCGCGCAGAATTTCGGCGGAAAGGTCCCGCCCCGCGGCGAAACCGAAGGCCCCGACAGCGAGCTCATTTCCATGACGGAAGCCCTTTTTGAACGGGTGGACGCGGACATGGGTGCCCTGAATGCGCCCGACGCGCTCTCGGACATCTTTGCCGTCATTGCGCGCGCGAATAAGTATATCGACGAGACGACGCCGTGGGTCCTCGCGAAAGACCCCGCAAAACGCGGCCGTCTCGGAGCCGTTCTCTACAACCTCGCCGAGGTGGTCCGCATCGTGTCCGTGCTCCTCAAACCCTTCCTGACGAAGGCTCCCGCGGCGATCCTCGAAAGTTTTTCGTGCAGTGCGGACGACGGGTTCGATACGCTCGCGTTCGGCAAACTGCAGGAGGGAGCGCCCGTTTCCAAACTCCCGCCCGTGTTCCCCCGCATCGACGTCAAGAAGGAGCTCGCCGAGGTGGAAAAGCTCGTCAAAGAGCGCGCGGAGAAGAGTCCCGATTTGTCCCCCGCGGCGAAAAAGGAGGGGACAGGTCCCCAAAAACCCGCAGTGACCTTCGACGATTTTTCCAAGATCGAACTCAAAGTCGGCGAGGTCGTCGCGTGCGAGAAGGTCAAAAAGAGCGAAAAGCTCCTGCACGAGACGGTGAAGATCGGCGATGAACTCCGCTCCGTCGTTTCGGGCATCGCAAAGTACTACACGCCCGAGGAGATGGTGGGCAAAAAAGTCGTCGTCGTGACCAATCTCAAACCCGTCAAGCTGTGCGGCGTGCTCTCCGAGGGCATGATCCTGTGCGCGGAGGACGGGGAGGGGCTCTCCCTCGTCTCCCCCGAGAAAAATATCGCGAGCGGCGGGACCGTCCGATGATCGACGTCCATGCCCATTTTGCGGGGGAGGGGTACGATTTTCCCGCCGAATGGGAGAAGATCCGAGCGGCGGGCGTCGAAACCGTCATCCTCGCCGCGGACACATTGGAACACGCCGCATGGCACGCACAGTTCTGCGGCGGGCACGGGGGCGCGTTCTTTACGGCGGGCGTCCACCCCTCCGAACTCGGACGGTTCGGGCGGGAGACGTTAGAAGGTCTCAGAGAGCTCGCGGCAGAGAAAAAGTGCGTCGCCATAGGGGAGATCGGGCTCGACTATCACTATCCCGACCCCGACAAGGCGGCACAGCGGGCGGCGTTCGAGGCGCAGCTTGACCTTGCGGAGGAACTCGGCCTTCCCGTGCAGATCCACTCGCGCGACGCCTGCGCCGACACCCTCGCCATTCTGCGGGACCGCCGCAGACAGCTCGGGCGCGGGTTTTTGATGCACTGTTATTCGTACGGCGCGGAGAACCTCTTAAACTTCCTCGAACTCGGCGCGTACTTCTCTTTCGGCGGGGTCGTCTGCTTCAAAAATGCGAGGCGCGCAGTCGAAGCGGTGGGGGCATGTCCGAAGGAGAGGCTCCTCTCCGAGACGGACAGTCCCTATCTTTCCCCTTTCCGCGGGGAGAAGAACACGCCCGCGAACATCCCCGTCATCGTGCAAAAATTGGCGGAGATCAAGGGCGAAACTCTTCGCGGAATGGCCGAAACGATCCGCGGGAACGCCGCGCGGCTCTTTCCCAAACTCTCATGAAAGATACCTATACTTACCGGATCGGCGAAAATCTCTATATCAATCTCACCAACCGCTGTACCAACCGCTGCACCTTCTGCGTGCGCAACGGCAAGGAGACGTACGAGGGGCACGCGCTCTGGCTGAAGGGGGGCGAACCGTCGGCGGACGACGTGATCGCGGAACTCGGCGATGTGAAGGCGTACCGCGAGATCGTGTTCTGCGGGTTCGGGGAGCCGACGTACCGCCTCGACGTGATGCTCGCGGTGTGCGACTTCGTCCACGCAAACGGGGGCAGGACCCGCCTCAACACGAACGGGCACGCATGCCTCATCGCGGGCAGGGACGTCACGGGCCTTTTCGCGGGGAAGGTGGACGCCGTCAACATTTCCCTCAACGCGCCCGACGAGGCGACGTACAACGCGGTGTGCCGCCCGCAGGCGGAGGGGGCTTTTTTTGCCATGCTCGCGTTCGCGGAAAGCTGCAAGGCGCGGGGGATCGACGCGTGGTTCTCCGTCGTCGACTGCATCGGCGCGGAAGCCGTCGAAAAATGTCGGAAATTGGCGGACGGGGCGGGGCTTCCTCTCCGCGTCCGCGAAACGATCGTATAAAAAACCGCCCCCGCCTTTTCTACGGAAAGGGGACGGGGGCTTTCTCTTACGTTGGGAGGGGGAACACCCCTCGTGACATATTTTGGGCATACCATGTCCGCGATATGACAGGAGAAACATGGAAATCCGTGAAATTTTACAGCGGCACAGCTTCGGCTTCAAGAAGAAGTTCGGGCAGAATTTTTTGACCGACGCGAATCTTCTGCGCGCCATCGTGCAGGACGCGGGCGTCGACGAAAATACGACCGTCCTCGAGATCGGCGCGGGGGCGGGCGCGCTCACGCGCGCTCTGTCCGAGAGGGCGAAGCGGGTGGTCGCGTACGAGATCGACCGCTCCTTACAGCCCGTGCTCGCCGAGACGCTTGCGGGCTGCGAAAACGTCGAGGTCGTGTTCCGCGATTTCTCCGCGGAGGATATGGGCGCGCTCGAAGAGGAGCTCGGCGACTACGTTGTGGCGGCGAATCTCCCCTACTATATCACTACGCCCGTCGTGATGCGCTTCGTCGAGGAGGCAAAGCGTTGCCGCGGGCTCACCGTGATGGTGCAGGAGGAGGTCGCCCTCCGCTTTGCCGCGAAAGCGGGAACGGCGGACTACGGCGCGGTGACCGCCGCGATCGCGCTCAAAGGCAGGTGCGAGATCGTGCGGAAGGTCAAGCGCGACCTCTTCACCCCGCGCCCCAACGTGGATTCCGCCGTCGTGCGCATCGTGTTCGAGGAAGGGCGGCTCCCCGTGAAGAGCGAGAAGGCGTACCGCTCCGTCGTGCGCGCGGCGTTTGCGGCGAGGCGGAAAACGCTCGAAAACAACCTGAGGGCGGCTTACGGCATCTCCCGCGAAGAGGCGGAAACGCTGCTTGCGGCGGCGGAGATCCCCGCAGGCGCGCGCGGCGAGACGCTTACCCCCGCGCAGTTCGCCCGCCTTGCGGACGTGATGGCGGACAGGGGCGTCCGACCCGAAAAAAGCCCGCGCTCATAGATCACAGTTCGATTTCGGTCAAGCTCCCGCGGCAGGGCACGGTGAGGCGGGAAAACCCGACCGCGCGCAGAGCCTCGGCCGCCTCGCGGCGGTTCTGGCAGATGCGGGAGGGCCCGTGCGCGTCCGAACCGTAGGAGACGCGTCTGCCGCCCAGCGCGAAGTACCGTTCCAAGACGGAGAGGTCGGGCAGGAAGGGCGTGCCGAGCCCCGCCGTCGAGCCGTTGACTTCCAAAATTTTCCCCTTTTCGATGATTTTCGACAAAATTTCGTCGAAGAGGGCGGGAAAGTCGGCATACCGCATGGCTTTTCCGTCGTACGGCGCGTTGCGGGAGGGGTAGCCGATGTGCCCCACAATGTCGTAGGAGTAGCGCGCGTCCAAACTTTCGAGGACGCGGCGGAGATAGATCTCATACGCCTCGCGCTTGCTCTTTCCCTCGAAGAAGGGGGCGAAATACACGTCCGCGCCGTCAATGATATGCACGCTGTTGATGACGAAGTCGGGCGAAAATTTCTCCTGGATCCCGACGAGATAGTCCTGTACGGCGGGGTCGGGGCAGAACCCGAATTCCGCGCCGACGAGCAGCGTGAAGGAGGGGCTCCCCGACGCCGCTTGCAGTTCCCGCGCGAAGGGAAAATACGCGTTTTGGTCCGTCGTCGAAAAGGGCCCTCCGCCCTTTGCATAGTGCGCGGGGGAGAGAAAGTCGCAGTCGAAGTGCTCGGAGACGCCGTAGTAGCGGACGCCGAGTTCCTGCGCCGCCGCGACCATTTCGCCGAGGGAGCCGTGCCCGTCGGGAGAAAAATAAGAATGCGTGTGAAGATCGGTCAGCATAGTTCTGTTGGATATATACAAAAATAATGTTCTGTGGGGAGATACGTTATATTTACGCTTTGTTGGGGATATCGTAACGCAAAAAACGCGATTTGTCAAACAGAACTCTTGCATTTTTTTTCAAACATGCTATAATAGAGTTCCGATAGGGTATTTCACGGGAGGAAGAAGATGATCCTGAAGAGTTTTGACGGCACCGAGATCTATGTGCACGAATGGAGAGACGTGGAAAATCCGAAGGCGGTCGTGCAGATCGTGCACGGCATGGCCGAGCATGCGGGCAGGTACGACGCATTCGCCCGCTTTTTGAACGAGCGGGGATTCGTCGTCGTCGCGGACGACCACCGCGGCCACGGAAAGACGAACCCCGACACCCTCGGCTATGCGGAGGGCAATATGTTCGCGGACACCGTGGAGGACGAGGCGGCGATCACCGACTACTACAAGGAAGCGTATCCGAACCTTCCCTATCTTCTCTTCGGCTTCTCTTACGGCTCGTTCATCGCGCAGAGCTATCTCGCAAAATACGGCACGCGCCTCACCGCCGCAGTCATCGCGGGCAGCAGTTATAAAAAGGACTTCGAAGTGTATCTCGGAAGCTTCGTCGCGGGCATGGGGTGCCTCTTTGCGCCCAAGAAGCCTGCAAAGCTCATCGAGAACCTCTCCTTCGGAGCGTATAAAAAGAAGTTCGAGGACGGCGAATGGCTCTCCGTGGACAAGGAGAACAACGAGGCGTATTACGCCGATCCGCTCTGCGCGTTCACCTGTTCCAACCTCTTTTACAGGGACTTTTTCAGAGGGCTGCGCTCCCTCTACACCAAACGGTATATCGCGGGGCTTCCCAAGAGCCTGCCCGTCCTTCTCGCCTCGGGGGAGAGCGACCCCGTCGGGAATATGGGCAAGGGCGTGAAAAAACTCTATGAATTTTATACCGAGACGGCGGGCATGACGGACGTCGCGATGGTGCTCTTTGCGAACAGCCGCCACGAGTTTTTGAACGAGAAAGAGGGCCGCGATAAAAAATGGGGAACGATCATCGAATTCTTCGAAGAGCAAGTACTATAAGTTCACAAATTTTGTTTGGGGAGGCTTTTCTTGCCTCCCCCCTTTTATCAGAGGGGGGAGGGTAGGGGGTGCGTCAACAAACGCCCCAAACAAAATTTCGTGAGCGGATAGGCTCTCGTACCTTCTCAAACTCTTAGCCGCACAAAGATTGCTGTTTCATCAGACAATAAGCGCAAAGGGTTGCGCAAATTGAGTGCGCTTATGCAAAAGCGTGGTTTTGCAACGCGCCGTTATTGGAACTAAGTTCACAAATTTTGTTTGGGGAGGCTTTTCTTGCCTCCCCCCTTTTATCAGAGGGGGGAGGGTAGGGTAGGGGGTGCGTCAACAAACGCCCCAAACAAAATTTCGTGAGGGGTTAGGGTAGTGCATCTCAAAACCCCGTCGCCCACCACCATGTCTGTCCTCAAAGACAATAAGCGCGCGGCGCAAATTGGGGCAAAAAACAAAAAGCGTGGTTTTTGTTTTTTGAGTAATTAGAAATGGGGTCGGGAAACAGAGCCTCTTGCCCACCCCTCGAGGAGGAGCAACGCATTCTGCCAAAAGTCCAGTGAACTTTTGGCGCGTTGCGACAGGAGTGAGCGCATTTGTCGCGCGAACGGTGACCGAACGCGGGGCTCTACCCGCGTGAGAAGGGTGGCACGAGCAACGCGAGTGACGGAAGGGGTGTTGCTTGATCGGAACGACACCCCCTCCGTCTCGCTAACGCTCGACAGCTCCCCCTCAAGGGGGAGCCAAGAGGGTTGGTGCGCGAACAGCTCCCCCCGAAGGGGTGAAGGCCCCGCCCCTCATTCCAAAAAAAGTCTGCCGTGAGAGGCAGACTTTTTTCGTGGCCGAGATTCAGTTCACGTTTTTGGGGTCGAAGCTGATGCCCTCGGCGGCGCGGTCCTCGGGGAAGAGGGTCGCACCCGAAATGACGGGCAGATTGAGCGGATTGATGAAGGAAGCCGCCGTGAGAGAGGTCACGGTGGAGCGGAGGTAGGGGTACATCGTCTCCGTCGCGTTGAGGGCGAAGATGCGCCTGTCCTCATCGGTATTCATATCGTTGACCTCGAAGATCCCCACGAGGCGCACGACGAGGTTGAAGGGCTTGGGCTGTTCCTCGGTGGTTTCGATCTTGCATTCGAGGATGACGATATTGATCTTCGGGTTTTCTTTCGCCGTCTGGATGCGGCGGGAGAAGAAGGGCTTGATCTCGAATTTGGTATCGGGTGCGACTTGCATGGGATTGACTTTGAAGTGCAATTCATCGGCGGTGAGCCCGCGAAGGGTGTAAGCGATCATAACAGTACCTCTTATAATGGATTTCCGCAATATTGTACCATACCTTTTTGCAAAAGTCAACGGGGGCGGAAAAAATATTGCTGATTAGTCAAGCGTTTTTAGCACATTTTTTAGAATATTTTTATAAGAATTTTTGCAAGCACAAAAAAAGAG
>CANQTD010000025.1 GCA_947626685.1 uncultured Clostridia bacterium
ATGCGGAAATCTCGGACTTTTGCTTACGCGGTACTATCTAATCTTTTTCTTTTCTCTCTGTTGGGTGATATGAAATTTTGATTTGTTCGGTTTACTTCTCCTGTGCTTTCAGTTCGGTGATACGTTTCAGCAAGGTTTCAAAGAACGCGCATTGTTCGCTCTCCGAGAGCGTTTGCGGGTTCGGCTCGCCTACCGTGATGACCTCGATTTTCTGCTTCATCAAAAATACCTCCCACTTATAAGCGTTTTGAAGGGCATTTTATTAAGGGGTTTCGGAAATATTTCACCGTTTTTTCACCCCCGCAGAAAACACTCTCCACTATATAGGCTTGAAAAGCGACGAAAGACAACGGGTTTGGAGAAATTTTCACGAGATTTTTTGAAATACCCTCCATAGGTTAGCCACGAGAAATGCGTTTTGGCGGGGTATTTCAAAAAAATTTTTCCCGCTTTCCACAATGCCCCTCACTTATAAGCGGCAAAAACTGCTTTTCGTTAGGGTATTTTGCGAAAGTTTTTTGTCTTTCCGCAAAAATCCCTCCACTTATAAGCCAATCGGACGGACAATCGTCAACAGCCTCCCATAAGATAGCCACGGGAAAGGCGGTTTGACAGGGTATTTCCCCGAAAAAATTTCAGGCAAAAAGAAAAAGCCGCGGAAGCAAGCGGACTGCCCGCTGCCGCGACCGGCACAAAAACAATGCAAAGAAAGGTACAATCAAAAAAGACCGCCGCGACCAAGCGGCGGATCGCCAAGCGGTTCAGCGGCGGCCGCCGCTTCGCGCGGCTTTGATTGATTTCTTTCTTTGTTTTTTCGGTTTGGCGGGTGCTTGACCGCGCCGCGAAGCGGCGCGCTCGTTTTAGTCAAGCACCCGCCAAAGTGCCAAGTTCAAAAAAGATTTTCCGTTTAGCGAAAAATATAAAGATTTTCCTTGCTTTTATTCGAGATTTGGAATATAATATAATCAAACAAAAACGAGGTGGTTTATGTTGAGTTTTATGGGCGCAAAGGAAGCCGCGGAGCGGTGGAATATTTCTCAACGGCGCGTGGCGATTTTATGTTCCGAGAATAGAGTAGCGGGAGCAATGTTTGTAGGGAAGCAATGGATCATCCCCTGCAATGCAGAAAAGCCCGTTGATCTCCGCACCGTGCGCTATGAAAAGCAACACGTCGTCGAATTAAAGCCGTTCGTGAAATGGGTCGGCGGGAAAGGTCAGCTCATTGACGAACTTGAAAAATTTCTGCCGAAAGAGGGCGAAAAGGTATTAAGCAAATATGCCGAGCCGTTTGTGGGCGGGGGTGCTTTGCTTTTCAGCGTGCTTTCCAAATACGATTTTGAACAAGTTTACATCAGCGACATCAACGCAGAATTGGTCAACGCTTATAATGTGATAAAAAACAACGTCGATCCCTTGATTGCAACGCTCATGGAAATGCAGACGACTTTTCTTCCCATGAATGACGACGGGCGAAAATATTATTACTATACCGTGCGAGATAGGTTTAATCATACGCCTTTGAACGCGGAAACGTCGGTTGAAAAAGCGGCGCTCTTCATCTTTCTCAATAAAACTTGCTTTAACGGTCTATACCGCGTCAACCGCAAAGGGCAATTCAATGTTCCTATGGGAGCATATAAAAATCCGACGATTTGCGACGAGAGCAATCTGCGCAATATTTCCGACGCTCTGCAAAATGTTACGATTGTGTGCGGCGATTATACGCTCTCCAAAGATTTTATCGATCATGACACCTTTGTATATTTAGACCCGCCCTATCGTCCTATCTCCGAAACATCGGCTTTCACTTCTTACAATGCCGATGCCTTTGACGATGCGGAGCAGATCCGTCTTGCAAAGTTTATTGACGAAATCAATGCAACAGGGGCAAAGATTGTTTTAAGACAACCGAATAAGGAGTTGAAAACCTATGGATTTGCAAATGAATTTTGAGGGAATTGACGCGTACCATAGCGGAACACAACGTGCAAGAGTGCTGACGGAATCGTGGGTTTCAAGAAACCTATATTGTCCCCGATGCGGGAATGCCAAAATCGTACATTTCCAAAACAATCGACCCGTCGCCGATTTTTATTGTGAAAAGTGCAATAACGAGTATGAATTAAAGAGCAAAAACGGTTCGCTCGGCGAAAAAGTAAACGATGGTGCATACGAAACAATGATTGCCCGCATTACGAGCAACGAAAATCCCGATTTTTTGTTTATGGGTTATCAAAAACAGTTGATGACAGTGAAAGATCTCGTTATCGTTCCGAAACACTTTTTTGTCCCGTCGATGATAGAAAAGCGCAGACCGCTTTCTCCCAATGCGCGGAGGGCGGGATGGGTTGGCTGCAATATTTTATTGCAGAGCATCCCAAAACAAGGTTTTATCAAAATTATAGAAAACGGAAACTTGATTGAGAAAGAAAAGGTACTATCGCAAGTATCGAAAAGCTCTAATTTGGTTGTGACAAACATTGAGGCGCGCGGTTGGCTGTTTGACATACTTGAATGTGTCAATCGAATCCCGATGCAAGAATTTTCGCTTGATGACATGTATCGTTTTGAGGCAATGCTTGCGGCAAAGCATCCACAAAATCATAACGTGAAGCCCAAAATTCGCCAACAACTGCAATATCTGCGCGACAAAGGATTTTTGGAATTTACACAGCGTGGAAAATATAAAAAAATATTGTGAGGTAAATATGAAGAAGTTTATAATTGCGATTGAGGAAACAGTCGTACAAGAATTTGAGGTGATGGCAGAAGATAGCATTGAGGCATTGGAAATTGCCGAACAAAAATATCGCAAAGGTGAATTTGTTTTAGAACCCGGAGAGGTACAATTTCGGCAAATGGCATCCGTCGGAGATGAACCTACCGAATGGATGGAGTTTTGAATGAAATTGTACTGCATAAAGCGACACGCGTAAACTTAAAATGGGCGAGGTCGCCGAAGAGTATTATGGGACATTGACAAAAAATAAGTTTTGTGCTATACTTTTCCTTGGTTGCGACATAGGTGTGGTTTAGCTGTTCATCTTTAAAGCAATGTAATGTTTTGAGCTTGCGGGCTTTAAGGCGAAAGAGATCATCATCAAGGAACAACACAACTGCAAGGCGACGGGCTATTGGAAAACGAACAGTATCAAGTTCAATTTCCTGTTACTCGCGCATGAATACCTGTTTGTGTTTAAGAAGTAAAGGAGTAGGCATGAGCGGTTTCCAACTGTCTTTTGATGATTTAGAAAAAGCAAAAATAGTAAAAGATGAGCCTGTAAGATATGCGTTTATAGATGAATTTGGTAGCTACGGCTTTGATTTTCTTAAAGAAAATACCAGCAAATATTTTATACTTTGCGCTATCATTGTAAAGCATTCGCAAATTGCAATCCTTGAAGGGGAAATAGAAAGAATACGGAAGCTTTATTTTTCCAATTCCGAGTTGAAATCAAGCAATATAGGATCACACGACAAGCGCAGATTATCTATTATTACTGAAATATTAAGACTTGATTTCAAAGCAGTCTTGTTAATTGCCGATAAAGAGGATTTTTACAAATCTGCATTGACAAACTATAAGCAAGTATTCTATAAATACTTGCATAAGCTTCTTTATAGTAATTTATATTCCGTATATCCAAAACTAAAAATATATGCCGATGAATTAGGCGACGAAGAGTTTAGGAATGGTTTTAAATTATATGTCCAAAATCATAGACCCACCTATAATATCTTTAATGAATATGATTTTGATTTTGTTGATAGCAAAAACAGCAATCTTGTTCAATTAGCAGATATATTTGTTGGAAGCATAGCAAGATGCTTAAATTATAGTGACGCTCCTAATTATTTGGAAATTCTCAAAGGGAAAATCCAGCATATCGAATATTTCCCCAATAGGCATACGCCAAATATCCAAAATCGAGAAGGGGCAAAAAAATTTGATGAAAAAATATATGCACTTGCTTGTAGTTTAGCCAATGAATATATTGAGAAATATATTGATTCTGATGATACGGATACAAGACTTAGAGTGGGATTTTTAAAATTGCTCCTTTTTGAGGTTCAAAATGGTGACCCATTTCGATATGTAACCTCATACTCTATTCTTGCGACTTTAAATGAGTATGTGAATTTTAGAGTAAGTCGTGACCATTTGTATCGGAAAATTGTAGCTCCCTTGCGCGATGATAAAATTATTATAGCGAGTAGCAGTCAAGGGTATAAAATACCCGTCAGTACAGATGATATATATACTTATCTAAATCAAACCAATACTATCGTTTCACCAATGATGCATAGAATTGAGCTTTGTAGGAATTTGATAAAACTAAAAACCGATGGTGAATTGGATATTTTAGACACTGAACCATTCCTTAAATATAAGAAATATTTTGACTAATAAGGTTAGACTTTCTAACCTGTCCGCTCACCAATCGGAACCCAACAGAACCCGTAAAAAGGTTTTGCTGGGGTCTTTTTTGTTCACCACAGGGTCTGGTGGAACGAACTATGTTCCGTCAGACCCCTTTTTGCGTTTTGTCGGTGTTTTATCCGCTATTTCATCTTTGAGCTTAGCTTCGTTGCGCGGGGTGGAGATTGTCCCCTTTTCGGGACATGAAAATGAATATACTATCTGCTGAGGTGGCGAAAATGCGAAAATTCATCGAAGCATTCGAAACGGGGACGAAAGAACGGGCGCGGCTCGAATATGAGTGGGATATTCTGCAAGAGACGGGAAACGCCTCGCGCATCGAGGCGGCCTTCGAAGAGATCGTAACGGCAAGGCAAAAAGGTTATTTCCCTCTTTCGGGCGAGCGCGGGGGAAAGTATCTGATATCGGCGGGCGATTTTATCGTCGGGGGAGCGGCGAACTGCTCCCTTCTCCTCTTTTGCGCCGGCATAACGAAGGTGGATCCCATCAAATTTCATCTCCCGTTCGAGCGGTTTGTAAATCCCCTCTTGGGCGGAGAAGTTGAGATCCCTTTGGTCGCAAGGCCGCAAAAGCCTGACGCATCGCAAGAGGTCGGCTCTCTTGCTCTTTGGGCAGAAAAAGGGTTCGTGGAAGAAATCTTAACGCCGCGCGAACGGAACGGCATCATGAAGGAAGTCTTACAAGAGACGAACGGCCATCTGCTCTTCCAAGAACAGGCGATGGAACTTTTGCATGAAGTCGGCGGATATTCCTACGCCGAGGCGAACATGGTACGGCGGCAACTTGCCAAGAGACATTTGCAATATCATGGACGGTCCCTTGAGGAGCAGTTCGTGGGCCGCGCAAAAGAACGCGGGAACGCATGTGGCGAAGTACGAGAGATCTTTCAGGAAATGGTGCAATGCGGCGGGAAACTCGTGCCCAAGTGTGCTCTTCTCGGGGAACTATTGAATTAAAAACGACAGGAGAAAAACGATGAATCTGAAGGACGAATTGTACCCCATAGAAGTCATTTACACAAAAAACGACGATACCATGTCCGCAATGGCCACACAATTTTCAAAGCAAGGCAAAAAATGCCTCTGTTTTTTGAGAGGGGCGCCAAGCGAGAGCTTCACCCGAAAACTCCTCTGTGCGCTCGCAGACGTCGCTTATGAAAAAACGCGGGACGGAACCGCGGGTGAGGCGGAATGGGTGCGGTTTGCCAATGCGGCGAAGCGGCTCGCCTCGGGCAATGTGCAAATGGACAGCACCACTGTGAGCGACAAGGAGATCTTGGCGAAATGCAAAGGCTTCCCCTCGGCGGACGTCGTTCTGATATTATCCCTTGCCAAATAAAAATTTTTATGTTATACTATAAAAAATACAAAAGGAGAACCTCATGAGCGATACGAAACGCACAGCGGATGAGTCCGAGCGGAAAGCCTTCGAGGAAGCCCTCGAAAAGGCGTCCCAAAACGACGCGGAAGCACAATACAAACTCGGAAACTGTTACTTTTACGGCGAAGGCGTTGAGCAAAACGAAGAAGAAGCGGTCAAATGGTACGAAAAATCCGCTATGCAGGGAAGCGCAAAGGCGCAGGATCATCTTGCTTACTGCTATTATAAGGGGCAAGGCGTCGCGCAGGACAATAAAAAGGCAATGACATGGTGGAAAAAGTCCGCCGCACAGGGATATGTGAACGGGCAGTTGAATCTCGGAAGATGTTATGACCGCGGGGACTGCGTAAAACGAAATTATAAACAAGCAGCTATATGGTATGAACGGGCGGCGGCGCAGGGAGATGCGGAAGCACAATGTAATCTCGGCACCATGTATATCTTCGGGAAAGGCGTAGAAAAAGATTGCAAAAAAGCCGCCGAATGGTTTGAAAAGGCTGCGGCGCAGGGAAATGAGATGGCGGAGCACAATCTCGGCCTTTGCTACCTCAACGGCAACGGTGTAGCGCGGGACTTCGATACGGCAAAAGAGTGGCTGGAGAAGGCGGCGGCGCAAGGACATGAAAACGCGAAAAAAGTGTTGAAAGAGTTGGAAGAGGAAGCGGAAGCAGATTTTGAGGAAGCGCTCGATCTCTTGGAGAGCGCGGCTTCTAACGGACACGAGGGTGCAAAAAAGTTATTGAAAGCTCTCGATAAGCAAACGGAGCGTGTGTAGAGCGCTGCCCGAACTTCCCTCTTGCAAAATTATTGTCTTTATGTTCTATCCTTGTCCCGTTTTCGGGACAGAGATTACGGTATCATTTCCTCCGAGAATACTCGGAGGATTTTTTATGTCCGATCTTTTTTCGGAGCTCAACGAACAGCAGCAGGCTGCGGCGTTCGATACGGAAGGGAATCTCCGCGTGATCGCGGGCGCGGGGAGCGGCAAGACCAAAGTGCTCGTGAGCCGCTATCTCTACCTCGTTGCGGAATACGGGATCGACCCCGCCAACATTCTCTGCGTGACGTTCACCAACAAGGCGGCGGGAGAGATGCGGCGGCGCGTGCGGGCAGTCCTCGGCGACGGGTACGATACCGCGCTCATCTGCACCTATCACGGCTTTTGTGCGCGTCTTATCCGCGACGATCCCCAAAAGCTGTTTCTGCCGAAGGGCTTCCAGATCATGGACGTTGGCCTTCAACGCTCCATGCTCGGCGAGCTCTACCAAAAATACGAGCTCAAGCTCGACCATGCAAGTTTCGGCGCCTTTCTCGAGAAGATCGGAGAGTTCAAGCGGACGGACGCGTATATCCCCCGCCTCTTTTCCCCCTCTTCGGAGCAAATTCTGCCCGCGATTTGTTCGACGGACGACAAGATCCTCGAAGAATATCTCGAAAGACAGAAAGCGATCTATGCGCTCGATTTCCATGATCTCATGGGCGGCGCGCTGTATCTGCTCAAAAACGACGGGGCGGTGCGGGAGAAGTGGCAAGACCGTTTGAGTTACATTCAGGTGGACGAATTTCAGGACAGCTCGGCGCGCGAAATGGAGCTCGTCGATCTTCTCTCGGCGAAATACAAAAATCTCATGATCGTCGGCGATCCCGATCAAAATATCTACGAATGGCGGGGCTCGGACGTCAGTCTCCTCGTCGATTTCGATAAGACGCACGAGAACACCAAGACCGTCTTCTTGAACCGCAACTACCGCTCCACGCCGCAGATTCTGAATTGCGCCAATCACCTCATCGAGAAAAACAAAATGCGGCTCAAAAAAGACCTCTTCACGCTTACGCCCGAGGGGGAAGAGGTCGTCTATTATCATTCGGAGAGCGACGAAAAGGAAGCCGCCGTTCTCGTGCAAAATATCAAAGAACTTTCGGAGAGGGAAAAGCGGTCGTATTCCGAATTTGCCGTTTTGTACCGCTCGGGTTTTTTGTCCCGCGTGGTGGAGAAAAAGTTTGCCGAAAACGGGATCCCCTACGAAATTTTCGGCAGCGTGAAGTTCTATCAGCGCATGGAGGTGCAGGACGTCATCGCCTATCTCCGGCTCATTGCTTTCGACGATGACGACGCCTTCAAGCGCATCGTCAACACGCCGCGCCGCAAATTCGGGAGGGCAAAGATTCAAAAGCTCGAATTTTTGCAGAAAAACGAGCTCTCCCTCTTTTACGGGGACGCGCGTCCGAGTCTCTTTTCGGTGCTCGAAAACCACCTCGGGGACGGGTCCTTCCAATCGAGCGGGGCGGGAGAATTTGTCGAATGTATCAAGAAACTCAGGCTGCTTTCCGCGGAGGCGAGCATCTCGGAGATCGTCAATAAAACGACCGAACTTTCGGGCTATGAGAATTATATCCGCGGCTTCGGCGACGAAGAGCGGCTCGACAACCTTGCCGAATTCAAGCGCATCGCAAACGAGTACGAAAAAAATTTCGGGGAGGAGCTCTCGCTTGCGGAATTTCTGCGGCAGATCGCGCTGCAATCGTCGGAGGACGATGAGAAGCCGAAAGATGCGGTCAAACTCATGACCATCCATGCCTCCAAAGGGCTGGAATTCCCCGTGGTATTTTTGATCGGGCTCTCGGAAAAGATCTTTCCCTCCGCAAAGACCATCGAGGAGCGGAAAAGCGCAGGGCTTGAAGAGGAGCGGCGGCTCTGCTATGTGGCGATCACCCGCGCAAAGGAGCGGCTCTTTTTGACGGATTCGGACGGCATGCTTCCAAAGGGAGGCTATAAGACCCCCTCCCGCTTCCTTGCGGAGATCGGTGAAAATAACTTTCGCACGGTCGGCAAAAAGCCAAATCTTTCGCCCGCTTTGAATGCGCCGCAGCAAACCGCTCCTGCGGAGAAACAAGCCGGAGAAAAGATCTCCCACCATGCGTTCGGCGAGGGAACGATCCTTTCCGTCGATAAGCAGCGGCAGAGCTATGAGATACGCTTCGACAGCGGCCTTATTCGCCGCATCTCCTTTTCTTATTTTTCGAAGGAACGCTCCTCGCCCATGCAGATATCCCTACCCATGCCTTCTTCGCCGTCCGTTTCCGCCTCGCCGTCCGAACAGCCTGCACAGCCGAAAAAAGCGTTAGCGGCGGCAAATATGCCGCAAACAGCGCCTCCCCTTTCGCAGCCGAAGCAAAGCACCGAGCCCGCGGAGCAAAAGCGGAAGCCCTCGGACGCTCCGAATTTGTGGAAGCGCGACGACGTACCGAAAACGGGATGGGAGTGCACGGGGATCACCGATCTCGGAAAGCCTTGCGGGATCTGCGAAATGTGCGGCATTCAGGTCATCCGCTACGTCCACCACATGTATCATCCGAATTTCGGCTCTCTTGGCGTCGGGTGCGTCTGCGCGGGGAAGATGCAGGGCGATATCGAAGGGGCAAAAAAACGGGAACAGGAGTTCAAATCGAGGCAGTCGCGCGAACAGTCGTTTATGACGCGGCAGTGGCAGACTTCCCGCAACGGGAACAAGTATCTCCGCATTAAGGGGCACACGGTCGTCCTTTTCGAGCTTTCCCGCGAGGACGGAACGAAATACGGGTGGAAGTATGCCTTCGACAAGCATTTTTCCCGCTACCGGTACCCGACAAAAGAAGAGGCGATGCGGGACGCGTTCGACGAATTGGAAGCGGAGCCTGCAAAAGGCTGAACGCCCTTGCAAAATCGTTATCTTTATGTTATACTGTCCTTGTCCCGTTTTCGGGACAAGGTTTTTGCTATGATAAAGCAAAGGAGAACAAAATGGAAAGTTACGAACCCAAAAAATTATTGATCCTGCGCATTCTCGAAATCTTAACGGAATATTCGGACGCCGAGCATAAACTTCATCAGGGCGATATCATCAGTCTGCTCAAAGTCGTCTACGGCATCGAGTGCGAGAGAAAGGCCGTCGCGCGGAATATCGAGTATTTGCAGGACGCGGGGTACGAAATTATCTCCGATAAATCGGGCGTGTACCTTGCCGAAAAGAAGTTCGAGACGGGAGAGCTGCGCCTTCTCGTCGATTCGGTGCTTTCAAACCGCAATGTCTGCAAGGCGCACACGAAGCAGCTCATCGAAAAGCTCATAAAAGAAGGCGGGAAGTACTTCAAAAATCATGCCCGCCACGTCGTCAATCTCGACGACTACCTGAAGGCCGACGGGCAGGAACTGTTCCTCTCCGTGGAGCTTCTCTCCGATGCGATCTTCACCAAAAATAAAGTGCGGTTTCGCTATCAGGACTACGGCGCCGACAAAAAGCTGCACCCGAGGAGAGAATCCCCCTATACCGCCAGCCCCTTTCAACTCTTTATGAAAAACGGCGGCTATTACCTCGCCTGCGCTTTCGAGGGGCACGGCGACTTGGCGTTTGTGCGCGTCGACCGCATGACGGAGATCTCTGTTTTGAAGGAGCGCGCCCGTCCCGTCACCTCGATCAAGGGCTGTGAGAACGGGCTGGATTTGGGGAAACTGCAAAGCAGGCTTCCCAATCTCTACTACGACGAGCCGCAGGAGATCGTCTTTGAAACGCGAAACAGGCCGCAGAATATCCTCGACTATGTGTTCGATACCTTCGGCAAAGACGTCCGTATCGAGGAGCTGCCCGCAGGCGAATACCGGATCTCCCTTTATGCGTCTCCCCGCGCCATGCGCTTTTGGATCTTGGGCTACGGGAGATACGTCAAAGTGCTTTCCCCGCGGTCCCTTGCGGACATGGTATGCTCCGATATCGCCGGGATGCAAAAAAATTACGATTGAAAGGGCAGAAACTGCCGACAAAATAAAAATCAAAGGAGAAGAGAAAATGAATCAGAGAGAAGAGCTGATAAAGTTTTCGGCCGATTATCTCGAATGCTGGACGAAAGCCGTAATGGAAAACGGTGGCGCTTCAAAGTGGAAAAACCGTACGGATTGGACACTCTTCCACGAAAAGAATGTGCTTGTCCCCATGGCAGATAAGATCAACGCACAGGCGGGACAGGAGGAAATGCATGAAGCTGAACCCCCCGAAGTCATGGAAAAAGAGTATTATAGGATCGACTTTATTTTCTATCGCTATATCGATAAACCCCGCTATTTCTGGACGCTCGACTATGCCATAGAGCATGAAAATCAGAAATTTGACGCCAACGGAGAGGAAATCAAAAGCAAAGGTTGGTTTGATGAGTTTTGTAAACTCATTCCAATCAAATGTACGAAGGCGCGCGTAATTATTGGTTACGATTCCTTCGATGCCGAGACGGACATTCGGCTCGAACGTTGGTGCGTTGATATGCTCAAAGCGCATGAAAGCTATCACGATATCACCGACACACCCATTCTTCTCATTCTCTTTCCGGGAACGGCATATATCAAAAATCAAGTAACCAAAGGTTATCCAAACGGCATGGTGCGCGTCGTTCTATTCACCAAACAAAACGGAACTTGGGGCAAAGAAGATCTTTTTGCACAGATCAACAAACGGGAGTTCCTTGCGGAAAAACTTGCAAAAAGTTTTGGAATGATTGCTCAAGCGAGTTAATTTGCCCTATATATGGAGAAGACCATGACCGACAGAAATGAAAACGGCGGCATTGGGTTTGCCCGTGCGGGGTTTGTTTTGCTCGATATCGAGACGAGCGGATTGAATGAAGTGCGCGACCGCGTGATCTCCGTTTCGGCGGACAAAATCGTAAGCGGAAAGTTGAAGGAGCGCTTTTTCTCCTTTGTCGCCTTTGAGGGGAGCCTTCCGCCCGAAACCGTAGAGCTTACGGGCATTCGGGATGAAATGCTCTCGGGTGCACCAAATCTCGATGCCGCTATGAAGAACTTCGAGACATTTTGCGGCACCCTTCCGATCTATGCCGACAATGCGCCGTTTGTACGAAAATTTTTGAAGAAGTACGGTCTCGAAATTATCGAACGGGAGAAAGAGTCGATTTCGCCGCGTCTTTTCGACGCTCTGCTCGACGGGGCGGAGAACGAAAATTCCCTCATCGCGCTCTGCAGTACGGATATCAAGTACATGCGGGATACCTATTCGGTCTGCGACATGAAGATCGTCCGCGCGGGGGAAGAGACGGAACTTGCGTCAAAAATCGGCGAAATCGCCGCCGAACCGTACGACGCCTTCGTGATTCTGCTCCGCATTCCGAAATATGCGCTCGAAAAGATGGTCCGGAATATGAAAACCGACGGAAAAACGGCGCTCATCGGCGCGGTCGAATCAAGTATTTTCGACGCCGTCATCGGCTGTTGCAAAAGAAAGCCTTAACCCCTTGCCCCATCAAAATTTTGTGCTACTATATTTACACAATTTCATCAACAAAGGAGAAAATTTATGAACGAAAACAAAAGATCGGTTGTCGGGACAAACGAAGAACTTGCGAAAGCGCAAACGGAATGGAAGGAACAGTATTACGATCGACTTATTTCAGGACAACGCAACATAGTCCCCTCGTGCGCCTTCGCCTTTGGAATGACGGACACTTATATGGAGAGCAACAAACGTGTCATGATCGTAGGGCAACAGGCAAACGGGCATACGACCGACTACGAAAAGTGGTGCCTTGATTCGTTTCGCGAATGGAACATCCGCTACCTTCTGAAACAGACCGACGAGGACGTGTTTGATATCGAATGCAAAAAGAAGAGCGGGACTGCCGCAAATGATCATTCCTATCGCTACAACCGTTCAGCCTTTTGGCAGCTTTTCAGGGATATGGAAAAAGGGGGCTTTGGCCTCGCTTGGAACAATCTCGAAAAGGTCAGGGAGTATAACAAGGGGGGGAAAGAAATCCTGATGGAAAGCGAGGAAAATCTTAACCTTCTGAATGAGCCGCTTCCGTCCTGTAAAGCGTCTCTCATCAAGCGTGAGATCCAAATCGCAGATCCGCATTTCATCATCTTTGCTGTGGGACCGAGGAGCCGCTATATCAACGCAATAAACCGCGCCTTTCAAACACAGCTCGAAGGATATCCGACCGTCGAACAACCCATCATTGACGTCACGGAAAAACTCGGACTGGATATCCCCGCCGTCTGGACGTATCATCCGACGTTTTTGCGGCGCAGCAGGTTGTACGATGAGGTGGTCGCTCGCGTCCTTTTCAGGGCACATAACGAAATTCCGAAACGCCGATGAGCTACAGCCACACCTCTGACCGCTTCGTACGAGGACAAGAATGCGGATGAAACCAAATTCCCGATTTTAGGCATCCTCAAGGCGTTCGCAGAAGCGAAAGTTAGATAAAATTCAATCAGAATATTTATGAATAATTTTTTCGAGATGCTGAATGAATTCTTCTACCGTCTCGATGTCTCGCCGTAGAACATTTCTACTTTGAGCCGTCCGAAAAAGTTTTTCATCGTGCCGTTATTCATACAGTTCCCCTTACGGGACATATACCACTATTGCAGGATCATGTATACCACATTCTACGCTCTTTCCTATCGGCGGGGGAGGGTCGTTGCGCCCTTGACGATGCTGTCGGCGGGATAAGCTCCGCGCGCGAGGGTGAGCGGATACACCGAGGTGCGCCTTCCGATGACGGTGCCCGGGCAGAGCACGGCGTTGCAGCCGATCTCCGCGCCGTCCCCGAGGAACGCGCCGCACTTGACGAGGCCCGTGGGGAGCCGCAACCCTCCGATCTTTACCGTCACCTCCGAGCGGTCGCTCTTCACGTTCGAGGTGACTGCGCCCGCGCCGAGATGCGCCTTGTATCCGAGAACGGAGTCTCCGACATAGTTGAAATGGGGAACCTGCACGCCGTCGAACAGAATGCAGTTTTTGAGTTCGGTGGAATTGCCGACCACGCAGTTCTCGCCCACGAGCACGCCGCCGCGCACAAACGCGCCCTGCCGCACTTCGCTCCCCGCGCCGATCACGGCGGGACCGTGCAGCTCCGCCGAACGGGAAACACGCGCCGTGGCATGCGCGTACACCCCTTCCGCGAGTTCGAAATAGTCGCCGCCGAGCGTCATGGAAAGTTCGCGCACGAACGCCGCGATCCCCTTGACCGCCTCCCACGGATAAGTGAACATCTCCAAATATGCGCATGCGGGCGTATGCGCAAGGTCGAACAGGTTTTTGACGTGAAGTTCATGCTCGTTCATCGAACCATTGTATGCCGCACCCCGACGGAAATGTTATTTCGAATTTTGTCGAAATAACGGAAAAATCGCAAAAATTTGCCAAAAAACGGGCAAAATCCCATAAAATTGCCCGAATGCATTTTTTGCTTCCGGGCAAAAGGTCACGATTGCGAGGTGGAAACGACGTTCTTTTCGTCCCTGTCCTCGGCGTCGGGAACGATCATGGAGTAGTGCGGATTGTGCGCGTACTCCGCGTCCCGATCTTTTTTCTTTTTCTTCATACCGTCCTCCGAAGGGCAGTATGCGCAGGGCGGGGCGTTGGCATGCGCTCCGCCGTCAGGCCTGCTGCGCGCCCATTTGCTTCTTCACCTTCGAGAACTTTTCCGCGTTCTGGTCGATCATCATCTTAGCGGCGGGCTGGACCTCATAGTACCCGCGGGAGAGCATCTGCTCGAAAACCTGAAACTGCGTATCCGCATGTTCGGTGTACCGCTTCAGGATCTCCTTGCGGAAGGGCTTGCAGCTGCCCTCGGTGAGCGCGGCGGCGTAGTAGTTCATGAGCAGTTTCTCGCAGTCGAGCATGTCCTGAAGGGCGTCTTTTTCGTTTAAGGTGATCTCTTTTTTCGAAAGTTTCATTTCTTCCCTCCCAGCATCGCGTAGAGCGCGTTGAAGCGCTGTTCGTGTTGGAGCGCGATCGACTCCATTTCGCTTGCGAGAGCGGCGTCGGTGAGGGTGTTCGCATACACGCGCGCCTTCTTGCAAGCCATCTCTTCGCCCGTGAGAACGTGGATGAGCACGTCCAGATCTTTGGCCGTCAGATTGGTCATAAAAAATACCTCCTGCAACAGTTATTGCCGAAGGAGGGGAAGATTATACGGCCACCGCCCCGAAAGCGCAGCCGAAAGTTGCGAAACGACGGCACGCCCTTACGCGTGTGCATGCCTCCACTTGCACACGGGCGCAAGCGTACAGTTTTCGCAGTCGGGCCTCTGCGACTTGCACACCCGCCGTCCGTGCCAGATAAGCCAGTGGTGCGCCTTCGACCACAGCTTTTTCGGGATCGCCTCCATCAGATCGCGTTCGACCGCCTCGGGGGTCTTTCCGTCCGCGAGCCCCAAGCGGTTGGCGACGCGGAAAACGTGGGTGTCCACCGCGATCGCGTCCCCGCCGAAGGCGACGGCATAGACGACGTTCGCCGTCTTTCGCCCGACCCCCGCGAGCGTTGTCAGCTCTTCGAGCGTGGAGGGGACTTCGCCGCCGAACTTTTCGGCAATGTCGCGCGAGGCGGAGAGGATATGCGCCGCCTTATTCCGATAGAACCCGCACGAGAAAATGTACTTCTCGAGCTCCTCCTGCGTGAGGGCGAGCATGCTCTCGGGCGTGTTGTGTTTTTCGAAGAGGACCTTCGTCACCTTGTTGACGCGCTCGTCCGTGCACTGCGCGGAGAGGATCACGGCGACGAGGAGTTCGTAGGGCGAGGAAAATTCGAGCGCGGGGCGCGCGTCGGGATAGAGCCGTTCGAGCTCCTGTAGAATGGTTTTCGTTTTCGTGTTCATGTGCTCATTATAGCACACTGCGGAAAAAATTGCAAGCGTTCCCATATGCGGCGCCGAAAATATGCTTTTGGAAGGCCGTATCCCCGACATGGGTGCCCCCGATCACATATGGTCGTACCGCCAGCCGTCCGCAAAACGTATGAGGAAACCCGCATATGAGGAGTAGGGGCGCGCCGCGATGAGCCGCCTTGCGCGCGGATAAAACGCCTCGTCGAATTTCGCCGACACGCCGCATCCGACGCCCGCCTCCTTCGGCGTGGAGACCGCCTGCGCGGGAACGCCCGCCCCCTTCAGTTTTTCGAGAAAGTCGAGCGTCTGCGCGCGGGACCGAAATACTGCAAGGATCGTCATGACAAAGTACCTGCCTTCGTATAATATTCCGAATACGGTTTTCGGAGGTTTTCCATGATCTATCTCGACAATGCCGCGACGGAGGGCGCAAAACCCGCCTCCGTACAGAGCGCGGTGCTCGCCGCCATGCGCGTGTGCGCCAATCCGGGGCGGAGCGGACACCGCCTTTCCATCGCCCAGAGCACGCAGGTGCTCGCCTGCCGCAACCTGCTCTCCGAGCTCTTCGACGGCTACGGCTACGAGCGGGTCGTCTTTACGAGGAGCTGCACGGAGGCGCTCAACCTCGCCATTCTCGGCACGTTGAAGGAGGGCGACCACGCCGTGTGCACCGCCCTCGAGCACAATTCCGTCCTCCGTCCCCTCGAACACCTGCGCCGCACGCGGGGGGTGACGTACGACGTCGTTCCCCTCGAAAACGGGCATGTGAACGCGGACATGGTGGCCTCGTTCGTGCTCCCGAACACCAAACTCGCGGCGGTCACGACGGCTTCGAACGTGACGGGGGAAGTGGTCGATCTCGCGGCTGTGAGAAAGGCGCTTCCCGACCGCGTGCTCCTCCTCGCGGACGGCGCGCAGGGGGCGGGGCACGTCCCCATTTCCATGAGGGAAGCGGGCGTCGACGCACTCGCGGTCGCGGGGCACAAGGGCATGCACGCGATGCAGGGCGCGGCCGCCCTCCTCTTTTCGGAGCGCATGGAGATCGAACCCGTCCTCTTCGGCGGCACGGGCAGCGAGAGCTTCAACCTCGGCATGCCCGCGTTTTACCCCGACCGTCTCGAAGCGGGCACGCTCTCCTATCCCGCGATCTGTTCGCTCTTCGAGGGCGCGCTCATCGTGAAGGCGCGCATGCGCGAGGGGGCGGAAAATCTGCTCCGTCTCACCGCGGCCCTTTCCGAGGGCATCCGAAGCATCCCCGCCGTCGTCCCCTATTTTTCTCCCAATCCGTGCGGGATCGCCGCCTTCCGCCATGAAAAATACAGCTCGGAGGAAGTGGCGGGCATGCTTTCCGACCGCTTCGACATCGCCGTGCGGGGAGGCCTGCACTGCGCCCCGCTCGCCCACCGCGCGCTCGGCACCTTCCCCGACGGATTGGTGCGCGCGTCCTTCTCCTCTTCGCAGACCCTGCGCGAGGTGAATGCTCTTCTCGCCGCCCTGAGGCGGCTGTAACTCACATGCGTTTGAGCTCGTCGACGAGTTTTTTCAGCTTGCGGCGGCGCATGCCGTCGAGGGAGGGCGAAAACTGCGCGTAGAAGGCGTCGATCTGTTCGTTCGTGAGGGTGCCTGCCCGCTTCCCCTCCACCGCGCGTGCGTAGATCGCTTTGAGAATGTCCCCGTCGGGCTTTCCGCGATAGGCGCGCAGGACCTCGTCCGCCTCTTTGAGCCACTGCTCATCCTTTTTCCCGGGCGTGAAACTTGCAAAATCGTCCATAGAGATACCTCCGATTACCATCGTATGACGGAGCACGCCCCCGCGGTGCGCGGCATAGAATGAGGACATGGAAACCATGCTTCTTCTCGTTTTACTTGCCTACGCGAGCGGCGACCCCGCGATGAAAGAAAATCTTCGCTCCTTCCTCTCCTTCTACCGTGAAAACCGCGAAGTTTTCGCCATGCTCACGCAAAAAGACGCACCCGTGTCCGAAACTCCCCCGCAAGAGGCGCAAAAAAATCGCCCCTCCGAAGCGAAGAGCGATCTGAAGATCTTCGAGGAATATCTGGGAAAACTCGGGTAAAGGCTACGCCGTCAGACGGAGAACTTCGGCAAGAAATGCGTCCTCCGCGCCGTGCAGAAGCGGGGACGAAACCGCGACCGCGCCGTCCTCTTTCGTCACGCCCGTGCCGTGGATGCTCCTGCCGTTCGGCCAGAAGATCTCGGCGGAGGTGAGTTTGAGCACGTTGCCGCCCGGGCCCTCGTAGTTCGTTTGCATGATGCCCTTGCCGTACGTTTTCGCCGCGCCGTTTTCCTGTCCGCGCAAGAAAATGTCGGAATACGCCGCCGTCCCGTAGGAGACGAGAGCCCCGATGAGGCACTCGGAGGCGGAGGCGGTGCCTTCGTCCGCGAGGATATAGATCTTGGAATTTTCCGTGAAATAGGCGCCGAAATCGTTCGCGGGGGCGGCATACGACACCACCTTTCCGCTCTTGAACTTCGCCTTCGCCACGACGGGAGCCTTTCCCTCCGCGTTGCGGAGGAAGTGCGCCGAGATCTCCTGAAAAACGGAGAGATAGCCGCCGCCGTTCGAGCGTAGATCGAGAATGAGATGGGTGCGGCCCGTCTCTTTCATATAGGTGAGCGCGCGCACGGTCTCCTCGGGCGCATGGCCGTAGAAGGCGTCGATGCGGAGATAGGCGGTATCCGCGGGAAGTCCCTCGATCCCGCCGTCCGCGGTAGGCGTTTCGGCATACCCATGTCCGGGGTCGAAGCGCAGAGAACGCTCTCCGTCGCGGTACAGGCACTCCGAGAGCGCGTACCCTTCCCCCTTTTTCATGGAATAGACGGCGGCGTCCGAGCCGTCGGGGTCGTACCCCGCTTCGAGGAGCACCTCGTCCTCCGCGCCGCAGCCGCGGATGAAGGAAGCGAGCTCGTCCTTTCCGCCCTCGCAAAGGCTTTTTTCATCGCCGCCGAAACGGAAAACGTACATGCCCGCCCGCAGCCCCGCTTTCTCGGCGGGAGAGTTGCCCGAAACGCGCGTGAGGCGGACCCTGCCGTCAAACGTGCCGATCGAGAGCCCGACGCCCGTGCCGTTCCCCTCGTTCGCGCGCACGATTTGGGCATATTCTTCCTTCGTGTAGTAGCCCGAGTAGTCGTCGAGCCCGAAGGCGGAGAAGATGTCGGAAAAGAGTGCGTCCTCGTCCACTTCGCGGTAGTAATTTTCCTCGGCCGTCCCGACCGCCCAGATGAGGCTGCGCATCTTCTCCCCGAGGGAGAGGAGATGCCCGAACCAGCCGAGGAGGAAAAAGAGAAGGGCGAGCGCGACGCAGGCGAAAGCCCGTGCCACATACTTGCCCCATTTCCGCTTCTTTTGCGGCGTCTGTTCTTCGTTTTCGGACATGGTACCCTCCTTTTATGTCTGTAACAGCTTGTAGAGTATGGTGATGACGCGGAAAGTGACCGCGTCGGAGAACTTGCGGATATTCAGACCCGTCGCCCGCTCGATCTTGTCGAGGCGGTAGATGAGGGTGTTGCGGTGCAGGTACAGGGTGCGGCTCGTCTCGGAGATATTGAGGCTGCACGCGAGGAACGCCTCCGCCGTCTGCACCATCTCGGCGTCGCCGAAGATCTCCGCCCCGCCGATGCGGAACTGTTCCATATAATCTTTGAGGCGGCTCTTGGGGACGTCCCCGATCATGCGGACGAGCAGGTACTCGCGGTAGGTGTGCACTTCCCCCTCCCCGTGGAAGAGGGTGCTCATGCGCACCGCGGTCACGGCCTGCGCGTAGGAGGAGGCGATCTCGCGGAACGACTTCACGTCGCACCCGACCCCTATGCTCGCCCTGACGCCCAATTCCTCATAGAGGGACTGCGAGAGAAAGCTCGCAAATTCGTAGGGGGACCCCTCCTCTCCGCTGAATCTGACCACGGCGATGCGCCCCTCGTCCATCGGGACGGCGTCGTCCCGATCCTCGTTCACGCAGCGTTCGATATGGAAGAGCGCCTCGGCGGGGAGACGGTCGCACACCACCTCGAGGGCATAGCATGTCCCGTCGGCGATCCCGAAGTTGTTCATGAAGCGGTAGGCGCGCCAGCTTCCGTCCGCGCCCGTGAGCACGCTCCTGAGCTCCTCCCGCTTGCCGAGGAAGGGCTGCCGCTCGCACGCCGCCACATGGTACGCGACGAGTTTCGCGAGTTTTTCCGTCTCCTCGCCCGTGCCGCGGAGATACCCTTTCACCGCGCCGCCCGCTATCACGAAGTCAAATTCCGTCTCCTCGCCGCCCTGCGGTTCGAGAAAGACCTCAACGCCCGTCTTTTCGTACACGTCCCCGAGGACCGCTCTCAGTTCCGAACTTACCATGCCGTTCTCCCTTGTGCGCGGCATACCTTTTTTATGCCGCAGGGAAATTATACCACGCCCCCGCCCAATTTGCAAGAGGGTAGCGAAAATTCTTTGCCCATAACTCCCGAAAAGGGCACAAAATGCGGATACATCCCTGTTTTTGACGGCTTTCCCCTCCCCTATACGTCTCATTCTTTTCATCGAAAAATGCGCAAAAAAAATGTCTATTTCTTGGACAGGAATATTGACACCGTTTTTTTTTCGTGATATAATAGACGCGTACGATAGTTTTCCGGGTTCGGAAACGGAGGTTAAATATGAGCAAAAATACTTTCAACACGGGCACAGTCCCCACGGTACGGTATCGCGTCTTAGCGGTCGTGTTCTTCCTCATCGCCGTTGCGGGATTGTTCGTCGGCTACCTCGGGACGTGGCTTACGTGGTTCAATCACAGCAATGTGATCCTCGACCCGCTCGGCGCCAATATCGCCATCGGGGAAGGAGCTCCCCTCAAGGGCACGCTGTTCGGTTACCTCGTGGCGGTGTTCAAGTTCTATTTTATTGACGGCGGATTCTTTGCGGGCTTCCTCAATATTTTCAGTCACGCCTCTAACGGGACGCCCGCTGTCGGCGCGATCATCGCCAACCTCATCTGCTTCTCGCAGTTCCTCTTCCTCATCCTCGCCGTGCTCATCTCGCTCGGCTTCGGGATCGCCTCCTGCCTCACCAAGCAGAAGGTAGCGAGAGGATTCGCGATGGCGAGCGGCATCATCGTCACCCTCGCTTACCTCTGGCCCCTCGTCGTGGGCGTTTTCGCCGCGGGCGCTTTCACCGCAAACGTTGAGGGCGCTTTCACGGGCGTGCCGCTCCCCTTCGGGGTCACGCTGTATTTCGACTTGCCCCTCCTCGTGATCGCGGGGCTCTGCCTGCTCATCCTGTTTGTGACGGCGATCGCGCGCAGAAAATGGACGGGCGTCATCAACGTCGTCCTCTGCGTGCTCACCATCGCGGTGGCGTACGCGTTCATCCACCCGTCGTCCTCTACATATGAGATCTTGTCCGGCACGCTCCACGGTACCCTGTCGAGCCGCCTCGTGAAACTCATCTATCTGTTCATGGTCCTCGTGATCGTGGCCAATCTTTTGCTCTCGGTCGTGCGCATCAACGCGAAAAAGTTCTACCCGTTTGACGCCGTGCGCTACGGGCTCCTGTTCGTCGGCGCATTCATCGTCGTGGTCGACTTCATCCTGCAAGGCCCGTCGTCTGTCGGCGTCTTTGCGAACGGGAACGAAATGCCCTATTGGGACATGTTCACTTCCCACCCCATCTTCACATCTATCCTGCTCGGCGGTTCCCTCATCGCCTTCGGGCTGAGCATCGGGAACGCGTTCATCGTCATTGCCCGCCGCAACAAGAACAAGGCAAAGCGCATCAAGGCGAAGCTCATGGAGGACTCGATCGACAAATCCTTCGAAAGCGACGAGCAGGTCGCATTCTCCAACAATATGCCCGTCGACCCGATAGACGGCCCGATGGGCGCTCCGATGGGCGCTCCGATGCCCGGCGACCCCGCGGCAGGTCCGATGCCCGGCGGTCCTTTCCCCGGCGGCCCGATGCCCGGTCCCGCGGGCGCTCCGATGGGTGCTCCTATGGGCGGTCCCATGCCCGGTCCTGCAGGCGCTCCGATGGGTGCTCCTGTGCCCGGTCCCGCAGGGGCTCCGATGAGTGCTCCTATGGGCGCCCCTATGGGCGGTGCAATGGCAGGAGCCGTGTCGGGAACGATCGGCGTCGGAGGTTCCGCTTCCGCACAGCAGCAGCCCATCATCGTACAGCAGGCGCCCGCAACGCCGCCTGTGGTCGTCTTGCAGCTGCCGCCCTATTATCCGCCTCAGCAGCAGACGTACATCATGCCCCAGCCTGTCATGATGAATCCCGCCGCGTTCACGCCCGCACCCGTGTTCGGTCCCGCGCAGAAGCCTGCACAGCAGAACAACGCGCAGCAGGGTGAAGAGAACGTGAGCGACTTCGAACGTAAGATGATTGAGCTCGCGCGCAAGACGCCGACGCCCGCCGCACCCGCCGCTCCTACCGAAGAGGCGGAAGCCCCCGCGGAGGAGACAGAGGCCGCGCCCGCGCCCGCGCCCATCCTCGCCGATCTCGAATTGGAACCCGCGCCCGCCTATGTGGAGATGAACGACCCCTTCTTCGACGGGCTCACAAGCGAACAGCAGGATGAGTTCCGCAGTCTGTTCATCGCGAAGGCGTACGGCGACTTCGGTCTGCCCGAATACACCGTCGGCGGCGACAATGCGGAGTTCTTCAAGAAGGTGTTCTCCGCGCTCGACAAGTTCCGTTCGCGCATCTCCCCCGACCTGCTCGACAAGATCTACGACGAAACGAACAAGTGATCCGAAAAAACCGAAAAGGGAGCCTCGGCTCCCTTTTTTGTAATATGGGTATCAGATTTCTCGACTTCGGCTTACGCCTCCGCTCGAAATGACATGATGGG
>CANQTD010000026.1 GCA_947626685.1 uncultured Clostridia bacterium
TTTCTATACAAGTGATGGATCATGCCATTGCGGCGGCGATCTGTTCGAGAGTGGGAAGAGCGTCGATCGCGCCGCGCGCCTGCGTGGTGAGCGCACCGCAGACGTTTGCAAAGGAGAACACGGCGTTGAGCGCGCCGTCCGTCCACTTCTCCCGCGGGAGACGGTCGAGCTGCGAGAGCACGCCCGCGTAAAAGGCGTCCCCCGCCCCCGTCGTGTCCACGCAGTTCACAGGCAGAGAGGGCAGCGTGCCGCCTCTTCCGAGATACCTCCACATGCTCCCCTTTGCGCCCAGCGTGACGCACACGAGTTTCTCTTTGAGAGCGGTTCCGACGTACCCATGTCCGAAAGCATCGTACTCTTCTTCAGAAAGTTTGATAATATCCGCCGCCTCGAGCATACCCTTGTAGAGGGCGACCGCGCGCGCCTTGTCGGGGAAGATATCGTCGCGGTAGTTGACGTCGAAACTCACGAGTTTGCCCGCTTTTGAGGCGCGTTGGGCGAGGCTGTGCGCATAGCGGACGCCGCGTTCCTCCGACAGCATGAGCGAACCGATGTGCACGATGTCCGCCCTTGCGAGAAGTTCGTCGGAGACGTCGGGAAGATAGAGATCCGCCGTGTCCTTTCTGTAAAAGCAGAAGGAGCGGTCGCCCGTCTCGTCGAGTTCCACAAAGGCGAGCGTGGTGTTGCGCGCCCCGTCGAGGGAGACGTACGCCTGGTCGACATGCTCCCTCGCATACGCCTGCAAGAACCTGCCGATGACGTCCTCGCCCGCATTGCCGACGAACGCGCTTCTTGCGCCGAATTTCTTGACGCCGCACGCCACGTTGAAGGGCGCGCCGCCCGCTCTCCTGTCATAGGAGACCGCGCCGTTTTCCGTTTTGCCGATCATGTCGGCAAGAATTTCACCTACGCAAAGTATCATGGTTTCTCCTGTTGGGGGAAGTTTTGACCCCCTACCCTACCCTCCCCCCTTTGCAAAGGGGGGAGGCGAGAATAACGTTATTTGGCTCTATCCCCTTCACGAGGGGACAAGAGGGAAATTTTCTCGACTTCGCTCGAAATGACATTTTCGATACGAGGTTTCTCGACTTCGCTACGCTTCGCTCGAAATGACAGTATGGTGCAATCGAGGCGTCTTTCTATCTTGTGGTCTCGCCTTCCACGATGCGGGCGGGGACCTCGACGCGGGAAGGGACCTCTTCGCGTCGGATGCGCTTCATCAGAAGGCGCACCGCCTCTCTCGCGAGGGCGGGGATATCCTGTTCCACCGTCGTGAAGATCGGGCGCCCTTTCCACTCCCGCAAAACGCCGTCGAAGCCGATGATCTGCAGATCCTGCGGAACGTTCATGCCGCGTTCGGAGGCGACATGGTAGGCGGCGTTCGCGAGCATATCGCTGCCCGCAAAGATCCCGTCCACGTCGGGGTACATCTCGAAAAATTTGCGCATGACGTCCATCTCTTCCCCGTGGCGGAACTGCGGCTTATAGAGGCGTGCGGGAAGGCCGTTCTCGGACATGGTATCGAGATACGCTTCGTAGCGGTGCCTCGTCTCCGATTCCACCGCCGTCTCGCCGCACACGCAGCCGATCTTGCGGGAGCCCCCCGCGATGAGCCGTTCCACGGCGGCGCGGGAGATCTCGTAGTTGTTCGAAGTGACGTAAGGGATCCCTGCGCCGAGGTGACGGTCCACCGAGACGATGGGAAGGTCGGGGTCGATATCGCCGTGGTCGTAGTGGGTGATGAACACGATCCCGTCCACCCTGCGCTGTTTGATCATTTCGAGGATGATCTTTTCCTTGCGGAGGTTATCCTGCGAACTGACGACGACCATGCGGTCGCCGAGCGCGTAGATCTCGTCCTCGATATGGAGGGCCATCTTCGAAAAGAAGGGATGGTAGATGGTGGGACAGAGGACCGCAATGCAGCCCGTAGACTGTTTTTTCAGGTTTCTCGCCTGTTGGTTGGGAACGAAGCCGAGCTTCTTTGCCGCCTGTTCGATGCGTTTTTTGGTTTCGGGGCTGACGGAGCCCTTCCCCGAAAGCGCCCTCGACGCAGTGCCGACGCCGACCCCCGCCTCCGTCGCAACGTCTTTGATCGTTACCATAATTTTCCCCCGCATGGAGATTCTCTCCCGTCTATTGTATCAGACGGGAGAGATTTTGTCAATGTTATTTTGGAAACGATTTCGTTATGCGGCGACGTAGGTATTTTTCGCGTCTACCCACGGGATCTCAACCTCGTCTCCCTCGTTGCTTTCCCGGACGGTATCCGAATGCTCCGCCGCTTTGGGCGCCGTTTCGTAATACGTTACGATATCGTCGAAGCAAGCGACGCCCCAATTTTCCGTACCCGTGTCGTGCAATTCGAGATAGAGCTCTTCACCGATATACGCGCTGAGGTCTGCGACGAAAGTCGTCATGGTGCCCAGCCGCGAGCCCTGCCCGACGTTCGGGAAGTTGACGTCTGCGAACTGATCGTTGGCAAAGGTCGCGATCTGGGTGCCGTCTGCCTTGAACACGCGCACTTCCGCCGTTCTTCCGCCCATTTTGAAGGTGATGAACCCGCTCCCCGCAAGGGTGAAGTTGGAGGATTTCAGATACCACGTCTCTTTCTCGGGAATGAAGTCGTTGGTTCCCTCGAAGAAGAAACTTCCGCCCTTGTTGTAGGGGATCTTTTCATTCCAGAAAGTCGTGTTCGCGCTGACCGCATTGCCCGTGACGCCTTCCGTATCGCAGTGGAACTCCCAGCCCGTAAGATCGCCCGTCTCGAAGCCGCCGTTCTTGACCTGGTTTTCGTTCTCCTCCACGGGCGTGTAGAGATTGTCCGCCTTGACCCAACCGATCTGCACGTCCTGCGGCGTCTCATCGGCGGTGTGGCCGTCCTTGACGGTATCGCTGTTCTCCGCGAGGGCGTCGATCTCCGTCCCCTCCGCGTAATAGGTGATCACTTCGTCGAAGAAGGCGTGCGCCCAGCCGTCGCCGACGGGCTCGTCGCAGAGTTCGATATACAGTTTCTGCCCGACATACTCGCTGAGATCGAGAATGTAGGTCGCCATGTCCGCCCACGAACCGCCGTCCGCAATGTGCGGGAAGCCGCTGTCCGAGAAGCGGGTCTGCTTGTAGTAGCCGATCTGCGTGCCGTTCTCTTGGTACACTTTGACGGCCGCCGCCTTGCCGCCCATCTTGACGGTGACGATGCCCTCTCCTTCGAGGGTGAACACGGAGGACTTCAACGTCCACGACGCGTTCTCGGCAATGTCGTTGTTCCAGCCGTCGAGGTGGTAGTTCCCGCTCTGGTTGTAGGGAAGTTCCTCTCCCCACCAAGCCGCCGCGCCGATGACGCCCTTCAACGAGCCGTCGGGGTTGACGCCCCAGCCCGCCGTCTGCGTCGTCCAGCCTGCGGGCGCGCCGAGTTCGAAGCCGCCGTTCAGAACGTCATGGGTGTTGTAGACGCCGATGAGGAAGCTCTCTTCGAGGACCTGCCCCTTGCATTCCACCTTGTAACGGACGGTGTAGACGCCCTCGGTGACGGCAAGCGCGCTCTCGTTCGGAACGGCGACGGCCTCGCCGTCTTTTTCAACGCCCGTGATGGAATAGGTGAAGTCCTCTTCGGTCACGGAGCTGTCGTAGACGGCTTTCGCGCCGCCCAGAATCTCCTTCAGATCGACATTCCCCTCATACACCGCCTGCGGCGCGACCTTCTTCTCGAAGCGGAGCACGGTGAGCTCGTAGGGATAGTTCTCATAGGAAGAATAGTAATTCTGCGTTGCGAGGGCGACGGGGTCGGAGCCGAGCGTGAGCGACCACTCGTAGTCGGCCTTCATCTGCGCCTTGACGTCCGCTTCCACCATGCTGACCTTGAAATCGTCCACCATGATGCCCGCAAATTCGCTCTTTTCGCCGTCGACGACCTTGATATAGAGCACTTCGCCGATCTTGTCGTCAAGTTTGACGTAGTGGCGCACCATGTTCTCGCAGAGGTTGGGGTCGTTGAAGTACTCGTTGAAGGTGACCTTCGCGAGCTCCTCGTCCGTCTTGCCGTCGCAGACGGCCACATAGCTGCCCTTGTTCTTCGGGCCCGCCATGAGGAAGGAGATGATGCCGTCGCCCGCAAGCGTGAACTTGGTGGAGCGGACGGAGCCCGTCGCGCTCTCGTCGAAATAGGTGTTGAGGAACTTGTCGCCCTGCTTGTTGTAGGAGCGGTGCTGTTCGCCCCAGAACTCCGAATCGGTGCACAGCGCGCGGCTGCCGAAGGCGTCTCCTTCGAGCAGGAGCCAATTTTCAAGCCCCTCTTCGAAGTCGCCGTTCTTGATGGTCGTATCCGTCTCCGTCTCGGAGAAGGCGGGCTTGCCGATGGCGGCGAGCTTGTCGGCGCGCTCCTTCTGCGCCTTCGAAACGTCCTCTTCCGTCTTGTACACGACGAAGTCGTCGAGGTTGAGGTAGGCGTATTCGTCCGCGTCGCCCTTGTCGTTATCGGTGATCTTGATGCAGACCGTCTTGCCGATGTGCTCAGAGAGATCGACGACGACGCGCACCATCTGGTCGGTGATATAGCCGAGGGCGAACGCGTCGTTGGAGACCTTCGCGAGGGCGGTGTCGTTGCCCTGTTCGAAGAACTCGACATAGCACTTATCCGCGCTCATGCCGCCGCCCATCAAAAAGCCGATCTTGCCCGTGCCGCCGAGCTTGAAATAATCGCTCGTGAGCGTGCCCGTGAACTGCGGGTTGCCCGCCTCGTAGCCCGAGAAGAAGGCGTCTCCCGCCTTGCCCGCGGGGAGTTTGTTCTCGCCCGCCTCGTCCGTCTCGACGACGCCCGCCTGCGAGAACGCGGTGCTCGTTTTCGTCCAGCCCTTCAAGCCCTGCTCGAAGCCGCCGTTCACGATGTCGTCGTTGACTTTGGTCTTATCTCCGCCGCAGGCCGCGAGCCCGAGCGCCATCGTGCCCGCAAGGGCGATCGTGAGCGCTCTGATGAGTTTCTTTTTCATAATGATTCCTCCAGATTGATTTTTTGATCGAAACCGTTATCAGACAACGATATCGTATTTTTCGAGCTTGACGAGCCTTGCAGGGCCGCCCTCCGAAAAGAACACGATGTTATCTGCGCCCTTCGGCGAATACACGAGCCCCGTGAGGGTGCGCTCGCCGTCGTTCAGGAACACTTCGAGGCTCGAAACGTCCATGAACAGCCTGAATTTGATCCTGTTGTCCTTGACGCGCACCGCAACGGAGCGGATGAGCGCGTCCCTCTCGCGGGAACTGCCCGAGACGAGCACCCCCATGTTGGAGCGGTCGAATATGACGAGCTCCTTCTCCCTGTCGTAGTAGAGGCTGACCTCGCGCTGTCCGCCGCAGAAGAGCTTGACGCCCGCCCGCGCCGCCGTGCCGAGATCGAGCGTGAACGAGAGCTCGCACTTGTTCCCCCGCACGTTTTCGACGACGCGTTCGCCGAGGATGGGAAGGTCTTTCGCCTTCACGGGTCGGGTGCGGTACTTTTCGATCTCCCGCACGGGGGCCTGAAAGAGCCTGCCGTTTTTGAGAGTGAGCTCTCTCGGAAGGGTGGCGGCGCCGACCCAGCCCTCGGGGGCGGTCACATACGTCCTGTCCCACATCTGCATCCACGCGATCATCACCGTTCTCCCGTCGGGAGTCGTGAACGTCTGCGGGGCGTAGAAGTCGAACCCGCTGTCGATCTCGTCCCCGATCTCGGGGTAAAATTTCCCCGCCGAGAAGTCCATTTCGCCCGTGATATAGCGGGGCGTGTGCTCGTTTTCGTTCCGCCAGCCCTCGCGGTGCAGGAATTGCACGCTCGAGATGAGCACGTCCTTCCCGCCCAGCGAGCAATAGTCGGGGCACTCGCACATGAGTTCATCCCCGTCCGTGCGCCACGGACAGCCGACGTACTGCCAATTCTCGAGATCGCCCGAGCGGTAGAGCAGGATCTGCCCCGCGCCCTCCTGATGCTTGGAACCGATCACCGCATAGTATGTCCCGTTCTTTTCGAAGAACTTGGGGTCGCGGAAATTGGTCTTGGAGGCGTCGGCGGGGAGATCTTTCCACGCGATCACCACCCCGCGCTTTTCGAAGGCGATCCCGTCCTCCGAGCATGCGAGGGCCTGCTGTTGGAGGGCACCCGAGACTGCGGTGTACAAAAGATAGAGCTTTCCGTCCTTCATCACCGCGCTGCCCGAGAAACAGCCGTCTTTGTCGTACGGTTCGTCGGGCGCGAGCGCGGTGGGAGCGAGCTCCCACGCGATCATGTCGTCCGAGGTGTAATACCCCCAATGCATCGGCCCCCACGCCGCCGCGTACGGGTGGAACTGATAGAAAAATCTGTACTTTCCGAACGCGTAGCACAGCCCGTTCGGATCGTTCATCCACCCGACGGGAGGCATGACGTGGTAGGTGTGACGATAGGCGGAATTTTCGATCGGGTGTTTTGCGATATAGCTGTCTGCCGCTTTCGTCTTGCTCATGGTCTCATCCCCCGTTTCCGAAGTTACGCATAGATGGACTTCATCGAGGCGACGTGCATGCTCACGATCCCGACGTCACCGTCCGCATAGAGGGCGACCCCCATGCTCTCTCTGTCGTTGGGATAGAACCTTGCCGTCACCGCTTTGTATCCGTCGTAGAATGCCTCGGTGAGGGAGCGGTCGACGTAAATGTCGATCTCCACCGTGTCGCCGAAGGCATAGGTGTCATAGTTGTCGGAATCGGCGTTCTGCTTGATCTCGCCGCCCTGCAGCGCGGCGCCCAGCCTGCTCTTTTGGAAATCGCAGTAGAAATCCGCATATTCCGTCTTGCCGTTGGTGCGGAGGCGGACGCCGAACCTTTCGGCCTGCTCCCTCTTCACCGTGAGCTTGATATGGAGCATATCCCCCTTGACGGAGGCAAGCAGCGCGTTCGCTTCGTCGAGCGTGAGGTCTTTGCCCTCCGCGAGGGTCTCCTTTTCATACGCTTCGAGAGCCCCCACGGGACGGATCCCGAGGTCGGAGCCGTCGGGCAGGAGATAGATCTCCCTCGCAAGCCCCACGGTGTGCGCCCAGCCCGCGTTGTACTGCGCGTTGGGCTGGCGCTGGTCCTGCATGATGGAGAACATGTAGACCTTGCCCGAGACGGGATCGGTGAACGCCGAGGGACCCGTGAACACGTTGTTGCCGAAGTCGAAGCGGCGGGGCGTGGGCTTACCGTCCACGATAAAGCCGTCGTCGGGCTCGAAGCGGTACGTCTCCTTGTTGAAGTTGCCGACAAAGTAGAAGATATCGTTGTCCGCCGTGTCCGCGGGAGCGGGCGAGAAGGCGAAGAACCACTTTTCGATATTGCCCGCGTCGTTCTTGACGGGGAGCAGGATGGGAAGTTCCCACGTCCTGCCGAGGTCGGTGGGCTGATTCGCGATCTCGTACACCTGTCCGCGGTACGTCCAATCCGTGAAGGAGTCGTCCTCCGTCGTGTACAGGAGCGCGGTGCCGCCGTTCCCTTTGGTGGAAGCCGAGCAGATGAGCATGTACCAGACGCCCGCCTCCCGGTCCTGATAGACGAACGCGTCGCGGAATTCGCCCGCTCTCCCCTGCCCCGGCTTCTGCTTGATGGCGTACTCGTCGTCCACCACCCACTCGGTGAGGTTGGGGTCGGAGGGGTCTTTGGGGCGCGCGATGCCGATATTCTGCGTCCCGATGAGCCCGTCCTCCGACTGCGCCCAGCTGTCGTTGCCCGCCGTGAAGAAGAGCACGGGGACGCCATCCGAATCGTAGGCGGAGCCGCCCGACCATACGCCGTCGGGAGCGACCGTGCCCGCCGTGGGCGTGATGACCTCTTTGAGGGGCGTCCAGTTCACCATGTCGTCGGAGACGAGGTGTCCCCAGCAGATATTGCGGAAGTACGGCCCGTTCAGGTTGAACTGGAAGAACAGATGGTACTTGCCGACGTCGCTCCCCTCCGGTTTATAGTAGATGGGCGCGTGCGGCTCGTTCATCCAATGCTGGTAGGGCCCGCCGTGATACTGCGGCTTGTGGTAGTCCTCCGTGAGAATGTTTTGCAGCCAGATGTCCTCGAATTTGATCTCCGCGGGCTTCCCGTCCACGAGACAGCCGTCGTAGTAGCGTTTGATATTTTCGGGGGAGACGACCGTCTTGTAGAGCTTGACGTCGTCGAGAAGTCCCGAGACGTAGTTGCAGTTGGCGGTCGCCGTGCTGAAACAGTAGGGATTCCGCCCGATATAGAGGAAGTCGTCGCAGCCCTCGATCTCGGCGTTCTCATAGGTGTATTTGGTGGCGATCTCCTCCCCGTTGAGGAAGAGCTTGATCTCGCCCGCCGCGCCGTCGAAGGTGGCGGCAACGTGGTTCCACTCGTACTTCACGAGGGGGTGTCCGTTGTCCCATACCTTGACGAAGCGGTCGCCGATCCCCACCTGAAAGCTCCACGCGCCGTGGCGGTGGTAGCCGAGGATGAAGCCCGCGTCGCTCTCGGGATCGTACTGCGCCGCGATCGCGGTGAGGTACTCCTCCCCGTTCTCCACGGCGTTGGGATCGTCCCACTCAAACATGCGGGGAGCCACCCATGCCTCGATCGTGAACGCACTTCCCGAGATCTTCACGTCGTCGTAGTGATAGCGCAGGAAGTTGGAATACCCGTCGAAGAGAAGGCTTCCGCCCACCGCGCCGCTCTTCCGCCATTGGGGATCCTGCGCCTCGTCCTGATAGACGGGATCGTTGAAAACGTATTGGACGGTGGCGTCCTCCTGTTTCCCCGAGGAATCTTTGGCGGTCGTCCCCTTTCCCTCGTCGAAGGCGAGGTGCAAAAGGAGGCTGTTCCTGTCGGGATCCTTGTTCCCGCCGCATGCCGCGAGCCCGCAGACGCAGAGCGCGGCGGCAGAGACGGCGAGCACGGAAATGAGTAATTTTTTCATGTGACCCTCCTTATTTCAGACCGGAGAAGGACACGCCTTCCACGATATACCGCTGGCAGAAAATGTAGACGATGGCGATCGGGATGGTGGAGATGGTGAGCGCCGCCATCGTCATCGCCGTGTCCTTCGGGTTGGCATCGTTGACCATTTGCAGGAACGCCTGCAAGGGCATGAGGTCCATTCTCGAAGAGAACAAGTACTGCGCAAAGACGTATTCGTTCCACGCGCCCATGAAGGTGAAGATCGCGACTGTGGCGAAGATCGCCTTCGAGAGCGGCACGATCATCACGAAAAACGTTCTGAATTTGCCCGCGCCGTCGATCTCCGCCGCCTCCTCGATCTCCTTCGGGATCCCGACGAAGTAGGAGCGGAACATGAAGATATAGAACGGGCTCACGAGGCTGGGTATGACGTACCCGATCATGCGCGTCGAGGGAGTCATCAGCCCCAGTTTGGTCAGAATGACGACCTGCGGCACGATGGAGGTCTCCACGGGCACGAGGATGAGCAGGAGCACGAGGGTGGTGATGACGCCCGCTCCCGGGAATCTGATGCGGGAGAGCGCGTATGCCGCGAGCGAGTTGATGAGCAGCACGCCGAACACGGTGATGCCGCAGTAGATCACGCTGTTGAAGATCGCCCTGAGCATGTAGCTGCTGCCCGTTTCGCTGAGGAAGCCCTCAAACGTGAACAGGTTGATGTACGACGTGAGCCACTCCGTAATGTTCCCGGGCAGGAACGTCCTGAGCGAGGAGAGCTGCGCGACAAAGTCGGTGTTGGACTTCATCGAGTTGACGACCATCCACCATACGGGGAACAGGAAGAGGACCGCGAGGACCCCCATCCAGAGATAGAGGAAGATGCGGGCGACGATCTTCTTGGCCGTCCATTTGTTCTTCGGCTTCTTGTAGACCGCTTGCTGCACGGGAGCGGCGGCCGCGGTTTCGGCGGGAACGTAGTTTTCCGTATCCATGACTTCTTCCATTTCCGTCCCTCCTTAATTCTTCACGTCCATGACCTTGCGGAGCGTGAGTGCGATCGTCGCAAGGAACACGGTATAGATGAGCGCGATCGCGCTTGAGAAGCCGACGTCGTTGTAGGTGAGGCCCTGTTGGTATATGTACCAGCTCATGGTCGTCGTCACTTCCCTGCCGCTGACGTCGGGCAGCCCCGTCGGGGTCATGATCATGGGTTGCGTGATGAGGCGGAACGCGCCGATCAGCATGGTCACGAGAATGAAGGACGTCGTGGGCAGAATGGAGGGCAGCGTGATATGGATGAACTGCTGGAACTTGTTCGCCCCGTCGAGAGACGCCGCCTCATACAGCGCGGGCTCGATATTTTTGAGCCCCGAGAGGAAGATGAGCATCTGATACCCCGCGCCCTGCCAGACGGAGGCGATGACGATGATGACCATCGCCTGTTTCGGGTCGTCCAGAAATCTCTGCGCGGGCAGCCCCATCGCCGTCAGAAGCCCGTTGAAGAGCCCGTCTTGCTCGTTGAGCATGTTCATCCAGAGGAAGGACGTGACGGCGAGCGAGAGCATGACGGGGCAGAAATATGCCCAGCGGAAAAACGTGTTGCCCTTGACGTCCTTGTTCAGGAGAAGGGCGAGCCCCAATGCGATCGCGAGCTGGAGCGGGACGGCGATCACCACGAAGAGGCAGGTATTCCCGAGCGCGTTCCACATCTTCGGGTCGGTGAACGCCCTTCCGAAGTTGTAGAAATTGTTCCAATGCACGGCGTTGAGCGTCTGCATCGTCGCGTCCGTGAACGCATAGGAGAGGGAAATGACCATCGGCGCGATCACGAAGATCGCCCCGAGTACGAGTGCGGGAGCGATGAACGCGAGGCCGATCAGGGTGTCGTAGAGCCGGTAATCTTTCCCGAAGAGCTTATAGTGCTTGTTCCGGTTCTTCGGGGCGCGGGGCTTTTGCCCGTCCGCGCTTTGCCCGCCGATCTCCGGAACCATAGCGTCCGTGTTCTCCATTATTTATCGATCGCCTCCGCTTCCTGCGTGACGTAGGATTTCAGGTCGAACCTGCTGTCTCCCGCATTGTTCTGGATATACGAAAGGATCCTCGAATAGGCGTCGCGGAGCTTGTTGTAATTCTCCAGCTTCGGACGCGCCTTTGCGGTCTCGGTGAGGAGGGTGGAGAAGGATTTGAGAACGCCCGTCGAGAAGGCCTCTTCCTCCGCGAGATAGGACTTATGGGTGGGGAAAACGCCGATGCTGTCGTAGAGCAACCCGCTCGCTTCCACGCCCGTGAGGAATTCCACGACCTGCGTCGCCGCGTCCTTGTCCCTCGCGGCCTTGCTGACCGCAAACCCCCAGCTTCCGCAAGGCGTCGCGACCGTCCCCTTCTGCCCGTTTGCGTCCTCGTAAACGGGATAGGGCATCACGTCGTATTTATCCGCAAAGCTCTTGAAATCTTTGTTGATGTCTCTCACGAGCCACGGCCCGTAGATCTCGAACGCGACCTCTTCGCCCGGGAACGCGTTCGTGTTGGTGCCCTTGTACAGCCAATCGTTCTGCGCGTTGCCGCGGAAGAAATCGGTGAACATGCCGAGCCCCGCGATCGACTTGTCGGAAGTGAGCGCGTTCAGGGTCTTGCCGTTCTCGTCCGCAAATTCGCCGCCCGCGGAGTAGACGAGCGGGGAGTGCAGATACATGGCACCCTCGTTCCCGCCGAACCCGAGATTGAGCATGATCTGATAGGGCTTGCCGGCAGCTTTGAGCTTCCCCATCGCCTCCGTCAGATCCTTCCAGCTCCACGGGTTTTCAGGCGTCCCGATCTGGTCCTCGGTATAGCCGACGGAGCTGAGCAACTCTTTATTGTAATAAAGTCCCCCGGGTGCGACCACGCCCGAGAGCGCGTAGAGCTTGCCGTCGTAAGTGGACTGCTCGATGACGCTGTCCACATAGTCGTTCCGAACGTCGTCGGAAACGTATTCGTCGATGGGAACGATGAACCCGTTCTTCGCATACAGCGCAACGTTGGGACTGTCGACCGCAAAGACGTCGGGAAGCCCCGCGCCGCCCAACGCGTTTTCCGAGTTGATCGCCGTCTCGAGGCTCTGCGCGTTGCTCTTGTACTCGATCCTCATCACGATGTCGCGGCCGTCCTCCGTCTTGTAGTCGGCCTCGTTGAACAGCTCCTGGATCGCCGCGTACGTCTTGCCCTCGGCCTCCGTCTTGGACTTGTGCAGCCATACTTTGACCGTTTTGGTGGTCGCCGTGTCGCCGCCCCCTTCTCCGCCGCATGCCGCAAGACCCGTCACCATCGTGACGCCGATGAGCGCGGCAAGAAGCACTGTGCCTAATTTCCTCATAATTCTACCTCCGAATAGACGTTTGGAATCGTTTCCACCATGCTCCAAAAATAAATGGAACCGTTTCCATTTCGCCGACAGTATAGCATAGCGCACGTTCTTTGTCAACACTTTTCGGGAAAATTTTTCAGAAAAATTGCAGATTTTTGTTCGTAGCTCCAATCCCCTCCCCTCTCGGGTTGGCAAGGTCTCGCCCCACCCCCACGGAGGGGGCATTCTCGTCGCCACAGCTGGGAGCCCTCATTCCGTCCCAACCGAGGCTTCTATTGTAAACTAAGGTCGGCACGCCCCACCCGCATCCTGTTCTCTAAGGGTGGCACGAGGAGCAAAGCGACGACGTAGCCCGTAAGGGCGAAGTAACGGAGCGAAAGCGGAGTAAGTGAATCTTTAAGATACGCTCGGCTTCATCTCGGTATGAGAAAAGCCTCCCCCTTTTGCCGTGCAAAAGGGGGAGATAAAGTGCCCCCTCCGTGGGAGGGGGATTAAGGGGGTGGGGCGGATTCTAAAATCGTACCCACCACAGTCACTGCGTGACAGCTCCTCCTCGGGAGGAGCCTTTCTTCACCCTATGAGGTCGATTTATTGATCTTTTACCCACGGGGTCGGGAGCGACGTCGCGGGGTCGTAGTGCCACCAATAATCGTAGCTCGCCCACTCCTCCGCCGTCGGCGCGTCCTCGGTGAAGTAGTATCGCGTCGCAGAAGTGAGGGCGGAATTGGCAGTATCTATTGAAATATTTTCCCACTCTTCGGCAGTCCCTTGATAATAAACTGTTTTCAGCCAGCTGCAACCATAGAACGCATATCCCCCAATCGAGGTCACGCCACTCCCGATCGTCACGCTCGTCAGCTTGCTGCACCCGTCGAACGCATAGCTTCCGATCGAGGTCACGCTGTCGGGAATCGTAATGCTCGTCAGCCAGCTGCAACCATAGAACGCATAACGCCCTATCGTGGTCACGCCGCCGGGGATCTTCAGTTCTCCCGTCAGCCAGCTGCAACCATAGAACGCATAGTCCCCAATCGAGGTCACGCTGTCGGGAATCGTAATGCTCGTCAGCCAGCTGCAACCATAGAACGCACTCTCCCCGATCGTGGTTACGCTACCGTCATCGGGAATGACGCTGGTTTGGCAACCGGCTATCAAAGTTTTTGACGCCGTTTCAATCAAGCAATTCCCTTTGCTGTGATAACTAGTATTTTCCGTTGCGACAGTGATACTTGCCAGTCTGCTACACCCTCTGAACGCACCTCCTCCGATCGAGGTCACACTGTCGGGAATCGTAATGCTCGTCAGCCCGCTACAATTCGAGAAAGCATAGCTTGCAATTACTTTTGTATTATCGCGGATCGTATAGCCCCCCGAAATTGAAGCTTGAATAAGATAATTCCCAATGTATAGAACAGTCCCGTTTTCCCAATTGCTATTATCATGATAGTATGCCGTACCATCGAACGCCCCCCTTCCGATCGAGGTCACGCTGTCGGGGATCGTTACGCTCGTCAGCCCGCTACAACCAGCGAACGCATAATCTCCAATCGAGGCCACGCTACCATCGTTAGGAATTTCACTCGTTTTACAACCCAAAATCAATGTCTTGGACGCCGTTTCGATGAGACAGTTCTCTTCGCTATGATAAATAGTGTTTCCTGCTTCCACAAGAATGCGCGTCAACCCGCTGCAACCGTAGAACGCACGATCTCCGATCGAGGTCACGCCGTCGGGGATCGTAATGCTCGTCAGCCCGTAGCAATCAGCGAACGCATAATCTCCGATCGAGGTCACGCCGCTCCCGATTGTCACACTCGTCAGCCTGTAGCAATCAGCGAACGCATAATCTCCGATCGAGGTCACACTGTCGGGGATCGTAATGCTCGTCAGCCCGCTGCAATTCCAGAACGCACTCCTTCCGATATTGGTCACGCCGCCGGGGATCTTCAGTTCTCCCGTCAGCCCGCTGCAATTATAGAACGCATAACTACCGATATTGGTCACGCTGTCGGGGATCGTAATGCTCGTCAGCTCGCTACACCAATAGAACGCATAATCTCCGATCGAGGTCACGCCGCTCCCGATCGTCACGCTCGTCAACCCGCTGCAATATTCGAACGCATATTTTCCGATCGAGGTCACACTGTCGGGGATCGTAATGCTTCTCAGCCCGCGGCAATACGCGAACGCACTATTTCCGATCGAGGTCACGCTGTCGGGAATCGTAATGCTCGTAAGACCACTACAACCATTGAACGCACTATTTCCGATCGAGGTCACGCTGTCGGGAATTGTAATGCTCGTAAGCCCGCTGCAACCATTGAACGCATAATCTCCGATCGAATCACCGCTTGTTAAAACGACTGTTTGCAATGAAGTTTTCGGAATGTAGGAAATAGCAAGCGTCGGCATTGTGGCAGATTCGATTTTATCGCAATCCCTGAACGCATAATCTCCGATCTCGGTCACGCCGCTACCGATCGTCACGCTCGTCAGCCCGCTGCAACCCTCGAACGCATAATATCCAATCGAGGTCACGCTGTCGGGAATCTTCAATTCTCCCGTCAGCCCGCTACAACCTCTGAACGCAGAACTTCCGATCGAGGTCACGCTGTCGGGAATGATAATGCTCGTCAGCCCGCTGCAATTATAGAACGCCTGATTTCCTATCGAGGTCACGCCGTCGGGAATTTCAATGCTCGTCAGCCCGCTGCAACCATAGAACGCACAATCTTTGATTTCTTCGATATCCGAGGGAATCGTCAGATTTTTTACTTCGTTTCCGTCCACATAGAGATGATGAGCATAATCAAGTGGGTTGGCAGAATAATTGCCAAAATCAATCTTGCACCATGCCGTAAGGTCGGTGATATGCACTTCTTTTAATCCGCTGCAATAGTCGAACGCCGCATATCCGATCGAGGTCACGCCGCTTCCGATCGTGACAGAAGTCAGCCCGTCGCAATCCTCGAACGCACTCCTTCCGATCGAAGTCACGCCGTCAGGAACCTTCAATTCTCCCGTCAGCCCGCTGCAATCCTCGAACGCACTCCTTCCGATCGAAGTCACGCCGTCAGGAATCTTCAATTCTCCCGTCAGACTGCTACAATTATAGAACGCATAGCTTCCGATTGAGGTCACGCCGTCAGGAATCTTCAATTCTCCCGTCAGACTGCTACAATTATAGAACGCATATGCGGGTATCGTCTTGACATTCTCTCCGAAAGTCACATTGTTCAGATTTGTGCAATTTTTGAAAATCGGATAACTAGTAGAGCTTCCTGCTTTGATGCAATTTTCCGCATTCCAAACAACGCTTTCAAGTCCGCTACAATCCTCGAACGCAGCACTTCCAATCGAGGTCACACCGATTCCGATCGTCACGCTTTCGAGACTGATACAATTCCAGAACGCAGGACCTCCGATCGAGGTCACGCTGTCGGGGATCATAATGCTCGTAAGCCCCCTGCAACTTGAGAACGCGTTATTTCCGATCGTGGTCACGCCGCTACCGATCGTTACGCTCATCAACCCAACACAACCAGCGAACGTGCTATCTCCGATCGAAGTCACGCCGTCGGGAATCTTCAAGTCTCCCGTCAACCCACTACACCGATAAAACACAGAATTTCCAATCGAGGTCACACTGTCGGGAATCTTCAAGTCTCCCGTCAGCCCGCTGCAATCATAAAACGCACTATCTCCGATTGTGGTCACGCTGTCGGGGATCGTAATGCTCGTCAGCCCGCTGCAATCCTCGAACGCACTCTCCCCGATCGTGGTCACGCCGTCGGGGATCGTAATGCTCGTAAGACCACTACAACCATTGAACGCAGAACTTCCAATCGAAGTCACGCTGTCGGGGATTTCAATGCTCGTCAGCCCGCTACAACCAAAGAACGCTCCATAAAGGATCTCCCCGCCTGTGACAGTGACGCTCTTAAGGGAATCCGGGATATAATAATCGGTGGAAGTAGTATAGTAGGTACTACTACCATGATACCATTGCGTTGTCCCGGAAGCGCCCGAAAACTGCGACGTCCCGAAAATGTAGCCAAACGGATATTGGTCGGTATCGTTCGAAGTCTTTCTGCTTCCGCCCACAAAAGGAATCGTGATGCTCTGAATGGAGCTACAACCTGAGAACGCAGAACTTCCGATCGAGGTAACACTGTCGGGAATCGTCACGCTTTCAAGACTGCTACAGCCATAGAACGCATAATCTCCGATCGAGGTCACGGGTAAATTCTTGTGCATTGAGGGGATCACGACGTCGGTATCCTTGCAACTTCCGATCCCCACGACGGAATAAGACATTTGATCGTTATTCAATTGAAATAGCAAGCTAACGGAAACCCCTTTCTTCGCATGATTGCAAATTATGCAAACATTGCCCGTTCCGAAGTCGTGCTGCGCCTCATTGCCTTTCTTGCCACAGACGGCGCATATTTGCCAATGGCCTTTTTCATCGCTCTCCCATGCAGTCCCAAAATCGTGCGCGGACTCGGTGTCGGACAGCTTTTCTCCGCATACATCGCAGACATGGTAGTGCGTGTTTTCGCCTTGCTCCCATTCCGACTTCGCTTTGTGACCCGTCGCTGGCTGTTGAACAGCGGCGAGCGTCGTCTGCTCCGTACTGCTTTCATCGAGGAAGAGCGCGTGGCATTTTTTGCATTCGAAATACAGCTCGTTGCCGTCCTCGGTGCAGGTTGGCTCTTGCGCCTCGCGCCGAATTAGTTCGTGCACATGTTTTGTCCCGCCGCCTTCGCTGTCGCCGCACGCCGAGATGCCCAATGCGAGGCAGACCGTCATCGCACATGTGAGCAAAATGAGCCAAAACTTCTTCATATGAAAACCTCCAATATATTGGGATAAGGAGCCATAAAATAAGGACGTTCCAATATGGAACGCCCGCTTAGAGTATCCCATATTGTTGCGACACAAATGATTTTCCTTTTTTGTTATGATTGGAAAAAAGAGGATACACCTACGCTGAGGTTGTAGCCCAAACACAACAAAATATTCACTTGTGCCGCATGTTCAGTATATCACTTCGGGAGACGGATGGCAAGCATTTTGCAAAAAAAGGCAAAATTTTGCCCGCGGACAGACCCCGCGGGCAAAAATATCAAAGGGAATCGATCAATTACTCCCATTGGAGGCGGTGAAGGTGAAAATGTAATGCAGGCCGTTCAAAAGCCGTCCGAGCTCATTGAGCGACGCGTACGCGTCCTCTCCGTAAGTCACTTCTCTCTCGGGTTCCGACGTAAAAGCCTCCTCGTTAAGATAACCACCCTCTCGGGTGTCATTTTGCTCGTACGCATTGTAATATGTGTACGGATTTTTGTTTCCGAAGTGCGTTCCCCATGAAAAAGTGACCGTGAGCGTCACCGTGTATTGCGCATCCATGTCGGCAGTTTCTTGCGCCGTAAGCGTTCCGGCCGCTTCGTCAAGAGTGTATTGGTCTTTGTCCGGTCCGTCGAGCGTCACTTTGATCTCGTTGCTCACGAAGCCGTACCTCACGGCATTGATCCATTCCTCGGCTCTTGTGACCGCGTCCGCCGTGTTCGCTACATACCAAGCGTAATCTATCTGTTTCGCTCCCGTGATCTTGAGCGTGAAAGTTGCGGTGAGGTTTTCATCTATATGATCGGCGCCGTTCTCGGTGAGCCAGCCTTTTTCTGCGGAATGGGGTGCGCTGAAACTGATATTTCCGTCCGCCGACACTTCGATCTTTTCGCCCGTCGCGGTGACGGTCTCGGCGCTCACGTTCCCGCCCGCATTGGCCGTCTCGCTGTTTGCGATGAGCCATGTCGCGAACCCCACGCCCACGAAAATCGCGCCCACCGCGAGCGTTGCTATAAGCAGGATCTTCTCCGACCTGCTCTTCATACTTATCCCCCCCTTTATCTGCCGTTTTTCGGCATCTTTTGACAAAAATATATCACCGCCGCACCCATTTGTCAATGCGTTTTCTCAAATTTGTTCGTAAAAAATATTTTTATCGCTTTCTTGACCCCTTTTGGGGGGCAATTTGGACGGATTTCACCCCTCGTCCCCTATCGGCTGCGGGGCGGACAATGTTTGAACCGAGTGGGACACCTTATTTCTTGGCGTAGTATTTTTTTATTGCTTCGATAAAGAGTGTACCAAAAGAAGCGTACTTCCGTTCGCTTAAACCGTGAAGAGCAACGAATTCTTCTCGCGTTTCGGGGCGATAAGTGGCAAGGCTCACCAATCCTTGATTGTTGATGACCTTATAAGGCGCAATTCCTTTTTCTTCGGCGATATCAAAGCGCAAAGCTCGCAACGCAGTTAAAAGATCCAGATCGGTAATAATATTCCCTTCATCGTCGGCAACAATATAAAAATCATCCTTACCAATGAAGATTGTTTTATGTACTTCTGCTTTTTGACGCTCCACGGTGACAGGCTTTTCGGAAGTTGTTATTATCTGCGGCATTTGGGCGGGAACGTCTTTTTGATAAGACGGTTTATTGACAGATATATCATCTTCAAATCCCGTTGTCAACCATCGGTGGTAGTAATCACGATTCATCAATCTATCACAACCCGTTCCGTCTGCCTTATAATTCGTGCACCCTAAAATATAATCACCGCCCGCTTTCTTTACGACAAGATATCCGTCTTTGCAATAATCACATTTTTGTATCGCGAAATCGCCGCCTGCGATCTCGTTGGTCATGAAACTGCAAATTTCAGGCTCGTTTGAGCACATCCATAACCGCAACCCATAGTTTTTCTTGTAGCGCAACTGTAAAGGATACCCGCAAATCGGGCACTTTTTCATTATGCCGACATTCGTTTCGACTTCTTGATTCAGATTTCCATTTACCGCAATATTGGGATAATCCTTTACGAGCTCCAAAATAAATTCGGAAGGGCGATTTTCGGGGGTAATGATAAAGACCCTGTTTTTTGTGCGCGTCATAGCCACGTAAAATAGACGGCGTTCTTCCGCATACTCAATCGAAGTATCGTCTTTGACAACATATTTCATCACAGGATCGTCGTCTATCTTAGAGGGGAATCCGTAAATTTCATTTCTTGCGTTTATGATAATGACATTATCATACCCCAAGCCCTTTGAACTGTGCGCAGTCAAAAACACCAACTTTGCTCTCGGATATTTTTTGCTGAAAATCTTACCGTTATTTTCATCGTAGACAAAGTCTTTCGAGAAGCAAAGATTGCGGGCGTCAAAATTAAACCGGCCAATCAGCAGAATCGAAGAGTTTTTGCTTTTCCCTTCACGATTATTTTGCTCCAATATCTTTCCGATCAGTTCCTCGACCTGTTTGCCGAGATGATAATATTTACCGCCCTTACCCTGCGCTTCCTTTTTGTCATATTCTTCGCTATAAGTTTGAATGATAACAGGTTTTTGAATATGTTTCGGTGAAATCAAAGACTTTTTGATTTGGGATTCGTTCCTCTGAACGAAATTCCCCGCAATATCGATGACTTCCTGCGCATTACGATACGTTCTTGTAATTTTTAATTCCTGTCCATACCCCATGATAGAGCAGAAGTGCGTGAACAGAGTAATATCCGAACCGCTGAACGCGTAAATCGACTGCCAATCGTCGCCAACTGCAATAATTTTCGCCTTGCAGATTTTTGACAATTCCCTCGTTAAATCAAAGCGTTGGCGCGATATGTCTTGATATTCGTCGACGATAATATACTTGAAATCAAGTTGTTCGCCCGAAATCTGCTTGTCGCGCAAAATCCTTGCCGAATCATTGATCATGTCCTCAAAGTCGATCGCACTTTCTTCCGACAACCGCTTTTGGTATTCCAAGTAACAAGCCTTGCAAATATCAAAGAATAATTTTGTGCGAACATTGGAGTTCATACGTTCAAAACGATAGAAATCATCGAGCGTATATCCGTTTGTCTTAAAATTGGCAATAAACGTGCAGATGAGTTTTACAAGTTTGACGATATATTTATTTTCCTCGGTATTGACGAGTTTTGTGAATACTTCTTCCGACGGGCGTCTATTCAAAACAAAACCGTTTCGCTCTAACTGTTCGCGCAAATGAACGAGAAAATCTCGTTCGTCATTATACTGCGAAAACGTATATATCAACTTACTGCCATGCCTTTTATGGAGCGCAATTTTATCTTGGATCTCCTGCTTATAGCGATTGAGTTCTTCCGCAGAATAAAAACTGTGCCTGCCGCTTTCCGTGATACCGAAATGTTCGATATATGCAACCTTATCTCCCTGCCTGATACAGAAGTCGGGGGTATAGGGCTTTTTTGCCTTCAAAATGTGATAGGGATAAATTTCTTCATAAACATAATCAATTTGATTCAAATATAAGAAGTTTGCGATTTTTACCTCTTGTACGGAGCGCAAAACTTCATTTGTAATCGTGGTGATTTTGTATGTACGCCTATCGATAATTTGCGCATTGTATTCGTTGACATTGCTTTTCAGCGTACTGAAATCGGCTTTTGCGATATAATTAAAGAAAAGATTGATATCGTCGCCTTCGTATGGGGCGTCAAAATATGAGCCGAAAAACATGATCAGTTTATCGACAAGTTCCGGTTGGGTAAGAATCTTCCCTTTGAGATAATTATTTACGCAGTTGTAAAGGAATCCGTCGTCGACGATTTTCTTCTTTTCCTCTTCTTGCTTGCGCAGAATAGTATATCCCGCACTATGAAACGTTGTGATTGGGCATGGAATCAAAAGACCTGTATTGATTCGTTCTTTTAATTCACCAACCGCTTTATTCGTGAAGGATATGACAAGAATTTGCTTCGGATCGATATGCTTCTTTTCGACCAAATATCTGACTTTTGCCGCGACGGTCGTCGTCTTTCCCGCACCCGCGCCGGCAATGATCAACGTGTAATCTTCATCGGAGAGAATAACTTCGCGCTGTTCCTTATCGAGCAGGATATTCGGGTCAACTTCGTAGAGGATTTTATCCAGATATGTTTTTTCCGACGCTAAATGGTCACGGATAAATGCGGCATTATGCTCTTGAAAAAGCGACGACCCCTTTTTCAAATCAATAATATCTTCATAAAACAAAAGAAATTTTTTGATTTCAGATTCCTGCAATTTGTTTTGCTTACAGTAATAAGACAACGTATTCGCTTTCTGTGCGCTCTGAAAAAAAGTATAAATATCTTTATACCTTTCAATGATGTCTTTATAATCGCTCCGCGCAATGAATTTATCCGCAGAGAGCAAGGCTTCGAACTCTTGATTGCAAGCAACGGCTTTACTGTATTCGCTCGGCAGATTCCCTTGTCGCTTTCGGCCAAACCATTTCGAAAAAACGCTCATAGTATTTATCCGTGTCCTGATCTAGTGATAGTATTATAGCAAAATCGCCAAAATTTTTCAACAATAATCAGACAAAACGATCAAATTGTTTTTGGGGGCTACTGCTCTTTGTTTATCCCTTTTAATCGTGGAATTCAGAATTCGGGCGCATGTTCGCCTTACAAAGAGCCCTTTTTCAAAGCAAGCAAAAAACCTAACCCGGTTGGTCGGATTAGGTTTTTTCTTTGGCTGGGGTAGCTGGATTCGAACCAACGAATGACGGAGTCAGAGGCAAATCGTTCACCTTGAAAAATCCCATATCTTGTGGTTTGAAATTCATTGCTACCACTACATAATCGATTTTTCGGCTATTCATCGGAAAAGTTTCCCCAAATTTCCCCAATTTTTCGCTTCGGCGTAATCAGAAAAACTCACTCAAAAGGCGCACCCGCAGGTGCGCCTTTTCGTAGAATTTTTTATG
>CANQTD010000027.1 GCA_947626685.1 uncultured Clostridia bacterium
TTGAACGCGCACGATTCGAAATCGTGTTATGCAGGAATGTATACGGGGGTTCGAATCCCTCTTTCTGCGCCAGAAACGCCCGAGGGCTCTTGCCCTCGGGCGTTTCTGATTGGATAAGCATAAGAGGGATTCGAGGGTGGAGGCGATTGCGGGAGCAATCGGTTTGCGGGCGAATCCTCCCTCAAATAAAGAGAAGCCCAACTGCAACGCAGTGCAACAAACCGTTGCGGCCACGACAGCTCCCCCTCAAGGGGGAGCCAAGATCGTAGCTCTCGGGGACAGCGAGAGTTTTCGTCCCACCCCCTACCCCCCTCCCACGGAGGGGGACAAAAATGTATTATGCGGCTCCGCGAGGGGACTTTATGCTTAAAATCCTTTCACGGATCGGTATCTTTTAATATTCGCCGCAGATATTCTAAATTTTTATAGCGGACATAGAGCAGGTAGCTTTCCAATGGCAGAGCGAACTTGGAGCGGACGCCCGTACCGAACGGCATGAGCACGCACTCTATCTGTTCGCCTTCCAAACGCTCCTTCAGATGATCGCCGAAGAGCCGATCCACCTGCCCGACCAAACAAAAATCGTCGTCGCATACGGCCCTGAGCTTCTTCCGTCCGCATTTGGGGCATCTTTCTTCGTTGCAGGCAAGATTGCACCCCTCGCAAAAATTCATGTCGTGCCTCCGCTTGATTTTTTATAAATGATATCATAAACGCAGGAGAAAATCAAGCGGAAGCGAGACCCTAATGAGAATGCCCCTCATCCGTCACGGCTACGCCGTGCCACCTTCCTCCCACAGGGGGAAGGCTTCCTTGCCCACCCCTCGAGGAGGAGCAACGCATTCTACCAAAAGTCCTGCGAACTTTTGGCGCGTTGCGACAGGTGTGAGCGCATTTGTCGCGCGAACGGTGACCGAGGGCAAGGTTCTACTTGCCCGAGAAGAGTGTCACCGAAGGTGACGGAAGGGGTTTGCGCAATTGAGAACGCACCCCCCACCCTACCCTCCCCCCTCTGGTAAAAGGGGGGAGGCGACACCCCCTCCCCACCGCTGTGCGGCGGAGCTCCCCCTCGAGGGGGAGCCAAGATTGAAGCTCTCGGGGACAGCGAGATGGGGTAAATTCTCCCTCGAGGAGCCAAGTAAGATTCGCTCACCCCTTCGGGGTTCGGAATGAGGACAGAGACAGGTCCCCTCAAGGGGGAGCCAAGATTGAAGCTCTCGGGGACAGCGAGAGTTTTCGCCCCGCCCCCTTAATCCGTTGCGATGGCAGGGACCATCGCAACCCCGTCGGCGAGGCCACGCCTCCTGTCGCGGTGCCATTCAACAGCCCACTGGGCTGTTGAATGAGAATTGCACCGCTCCACCCCCACGGAGGGGGCAAGGTCCCCGCACGGCGTTGTAGAAAAAAGGCGGGGAGGGACTCCCGCCTTTTCGTATTTTCTGACCCCATTTGCTATTTTTTCGTCTTTTAGCCTTCTTTGCTCTCCTTTGTCTTGATCTCTTTGATCTCCCTTCCGATCGCTTTGAGGAAGCTGCGGAGCTGCCGTTTGTGGTGGCAGAGCTTTTCTTTGCAGTTGGCGCAGGCGAGGCTGCGGTTGGTGTTCTCCGTGAACCGTTCGGGGTGGACGTGGTACAAGATCTCCCATTCGATGAGAAGGGCGAGCGCGGTCCCGACCAAGATCCACGAGACGGGGTCCTTGAACAGGAACACGAGCGACGTGAACATCATGGGGAAGTCCCAATTATAGATGCGGCACGTCCCGCAGCACTTGTTCCGCAAAAACCATGTCTGGAACGGGCAGAAGAAGAGGATGCAGATCATGTCGCTCACGCTGTAAAAGAGGCTGACGAGAATGAGCACGCCCGCGTCCACGCCCGGGACGAAGAAGTAGAGAAGGCCGATCGCCCCGTTGAGGAGCACCCACGCCGCCACGACGAGAAGGGTGCGCCACCACTCCACGCGATTGGGCCTCTCCTCCGTGCCCGTGGGGAGATAGTTCTTTTTGAACTGCTTCTGGCACCCCATGCTCTCGTGCTTGACGGGGAAAAAGCGGCATACCATGTCCACGAAGAGGGCTCCGAAAGCCACAAGCGAAAGGATGGCGAAGGGCTTTCCGACGTCTGCGCTGACGCCCTCGAATTCCCCCCACTTCACGCGCTGCCAAATGTAGAACCCGAGCGCAGTGAGGAAGAAGAGCGACCGCAGCACGAACTTGGCGTAGTGCATGATGGAGATCTTCGAAAATTTTACGAACCCTCTGTTTTGTCTCATCCGTACTTCCTTTTTCACAGATTCGTCACAATCTATTATGATTGTATTATAAATCGACAAATTTTGCAACTGTTTTCGGCGGATTTCCGCTGAAAAAAATTGACATTTCTTCAATAAAATAAGAGACCCCGCGGAAAGTGCCGCAGGGCCGCTTGTACTGCTCCAAAGTTATGCCGCGGGACGGATCACGCCTTTTTCCCCGCAAGGCTCTCGAAGTGGGCGCGCCACTGCGCCTCCGTCTGGTAGCCGCCCAACACTCTCGTGACGACGCCCTCCCGGTCGATGAGCACGGAGGAGGGATAGCCGCTGAAGCCGAACATATCGAAGAGCCCGAGCGACGTGTTGTAGGCGGCGGGGAACGTGAGCTCTACGCTCTTGCCCGAGGCGTCCTTAAACGTCGCGAGAAAGTCGGCGGCCATCTTTTCGTTCTCGTTGCTGTCGCAGTCGATGGCGACAAGGAGCACGTCGTCGCTGTACTCCTCCCACAGCTTCTGCATGTCGGGAAATTCTCTGATACACCAGGTGCACCATGTCGCCCAGAAGTTGAGGATGACCCCCTTCTTCGTTTGGAGCACCTCGGAGAGCGTGATCTTGCTGCCGTCGAGCGTGGTGAGGGTGAAGTCGTACATGAGAGAATTCACGCGGTAGCGCGTGTTTTCGGGGGGCGTCCCCTGAATGGGCGAACCCGTGAGGACGATCGCGCAGTTGGGGTCGCCCGCGGACACGGTATAGCCGTCCGGCGCGGGAGAATATCCCAAAGGCGCGCCGCTCACCTTGACGGTGTAGGTCTGGGGAAGGAGTTTGGCGCGGAAAGTCCCCGCCGTGGGCTTACCCGTTGCGGCGACGGTGCCGTCCGCTTTGTAGACGGTGATCTCCATGCCCGTGGCGGTGAGCGCCGTGCCGTTCGTGCGGGTGACGCGGAAGGTGTATTCGATGGGCGTGTTCTTGTCGAGCATCGGAATGACGCGCTCGTCCGTCTCTTCGCAGCGGCTGCATTTGCCCTCTTCCACCCCCGTGCTTTCAAAAGTCGCGGGAGTGACCACCTGATAGACGAAATTGTGCCCGAGCTTGGGAACGACGATGGGATCGGACGGTTCGCCGCAACGGGTGCAGGTCATGTAGGAGACCCCGTCCGTCACGCAGTCCGCGGGAGTTTCGACGACCGCTTCCCCATAGCTGTGCCCGAGCGCGGCAACGTCGCGGTACGTCTCGTTGCCGCAGATGGAACAGACGCCGCGGTCCCTTCCGGGAAGGATGCAGGTCGCAGGAGTCTGCGTCGTCCATTCATAGGTGTGGTCGTGGTCTTTCCCGCCCCCGCAGGCGGAGAGGCAGCTTGCCGCCATGAGGACGGAAACGCCGAGAGCGAGCGCGCTGTGCAATGATCTTTTCATATTTGGCTCCTTACATGCTGATTCGCTTGGATTATGTTTTTTCGCTTACGATATTCGCTTACGATATGAGAGCTTATTCGCTTACAATATGAGAGCTTATTCGCTTACATTCGACTTGTATGATATATCGTACCCGATTTTCCATGCGCTTGTCAAGCGATGGGGAGAGATTTTTTGCTTTTTCACCTATTTTTCGAATAATCATCCACCCGCACAGCGGGTGGGTCTTTGTCCTTGCCCACCCCTCGAGGGGTGGGTGTCACCGAAGGTGACGGAAGGGGTGTTTCTTAATCGGAACGACACCCCCTCACCGCCTACGGCGGAGCTCCCCCTCAAGGGGGCGCCAAGATTGAGCATGAACGCGATTTCCTCAAGGGACAGCCAAGCCCCCTTTCATTATCCTACATATTTTTCTTATTTTTTGTTCATCGGCAAAGCCTCTCCACGCGACGATCGCGCGGTTTTCTTTTAGACAAAAAGACGCGCCGCCCGCGGAAACAGGCGGACGGCGTTTTGAACATGATGTTTCGGACATGGGTGGCCCGTCCGTTGTCATTCGTGCAGATAGAGCCCGTTTTCGTTCGCGTCGAGCACGAGCGGGGAGCCCGCGGCGGGGTCGTTTTTCACGATGTAGCGGGCGATGAGGGTCTCCGCGCGCGACTGGATGAACCGCTTCAAGGGGCGCGCGCCGAACACGCTGTCGTAGCCGTTGTCCGAGATATACGCCTTTGCGCGCTTCGTGACGGTGAGCTCGAGGGGCTTCACCCGTGCCGCGAGGCGGTCTGTGAGGATCTCGACGATGCTGTCCACTTCCTCCCTCGTGAGCGGCTTGAAGGTGATGATCTCGTCGAGCCTGTTCAAAAACTCGGGACGGAAGGAGCGTTTGAGAAGAAGATCGACCCCATTTCGCGCTTCTTCCGTGAGTTCGCCGTTTTCCACCCCGTCCATGATGAGATCGGAACCCAAGTTGGACGTGAGGATGATCACGGTGTTTTTGAAGTCGACGGTGCGGCCCTGCGAGTCGGTGATCCTGCCGTCGTCGAGCACCTGCAAGAGAATGTTGAACACGTCGGGGTGCGCCTTCTCGATCTCGTCGAAGAGGACGATGGAATAGGGACGCCTTCTCACCGCCTCGGTGAGGACGCCGCCCTCCTCATACCCCACATATCCCGGGGGCGCGCCGACAAGACGGGAGACGGAGAACTTCTCCATGTACTCGCTCATGTCGATGCGGATGAGGTTCTTCTCGTCGTCGAAGAGGTTTTCGGCGAGGGACTTGGCGAGCTCGGTCTTTCCCACGCCCGTGGGACCGAGGAAGAGGAAGGAGCCGATGGGACGGTTGGGGTCGGAGATGCCCGCGCGGGCGCGCAGGATCGCCTCCGAAACTTTGGAGACCGCCTCGTTCTGCCCCACCACGCGCTTATGCAGATCGTCCTCGAGGCGGAGCAGTTTCGCGCGCTCCCCCTCTTTCAGGCGGGAGACGGGAATGCCCGTCCAGCGGGCGACGATCTTATGGATCTCCTCCTCGGTGACCTCGTCCTGCAAGATCGCGTTCGCGCGCTCGCTGACGCTCTTCTTCGCCTCTTCGAGCTGTTTTTGGAGGGCGGGAAGTTCGCCGTAGCGCAGACGGGAGGCCTTTTCGAGCTCGCCGCGGGCAAGCGCGGAATCGATCTCGCCGAGCATGGTGTCGATCTTTTCTTTGAGCTCTTTTTCGGCGCGGATGAAACGCTTCTCGTCCTCCCATTTCGTTTTCATCGCGGTGAACGATTCCTTGCAGTCGGCAAGTTCCTTTCTGAGCGTTTCGAGGCGGGCCATAGAAAGGTTGTCCTGCTCCTTTGCAAGCGCCTTTTCTTCCACCTCAAGCTGGATGATCTTGCGGTTCAGGGCATCCATGTCCGAGGGCATGGAGTCGATCTCCGTCCTGATCATCGCCGCCGCCTCGTCCACGAGGTCGATCGCCTTGTCGGGCAGAAAACGGTCGGTGATGTATCTGTTCGAAAGGGTCGCCGCGGCGACGAGGGCGTCGTCGTGGATGCGCACGCCGTGGAAGATCTCGAAGCGTTCGCGCAGGCCGCGCAGAATGGAGATCGTGTCCTCCACCGTGGGCTCGCCGACGAGGACGGGCTGGAAACGGCGTTCGAGGGCGGCGTCTTTCTCAATGTATTTTCTGTATTCGTCGAGGGTGGTCGCGCCGATGCAGTGCAGTTCGCCGCGCGCGAGCATGGGCTTTAAGAGGTTGCCCGCGTCCATCGCGCCCTCCGTCTTCCCCGCCCCCACGACGGTGTGCAGCTCGTCGATGAAGAGCAGGATGCCGCCGTTCGAATCGGAGACCTCTTTCAACACGGCTTTGAGGCGTTCCTCGAACTCGCCGCGGTACTTCGCGCCCGCAATGAGGGCACCCATGTCTAAGGCGAAGAGGGTCTTCCCCTTCAAACCCTCGGGTACGTCGCCGCGCGCGATGCGCTGTGCGAGCCCCTCCGCGATCGCCGTTTTCCCGACGCCGGGCTCGCCGATGAGCACGGGATTGTTCTTCGTCTTGCGCGAGAGGATGCGGATGACGTTGCGGATCTCCTCGTCCCGCCCGATGACGGGCTCGAGCTTGTGCTCCATCGCCCGCTTGGTGAGGTCGGAGCCGTACTTTTCAAGCGCCTCGTACGTCGTCTCGGGGTTGTCGCTCGTGACGTTCTGGTTGCCGCGCACCTCTTTCAGGCCTTTGAGGAAGCGTTCCTTCGCGACCCCGAACCGCTTGAAGAGTTCCGAAAGGCGGGAGTCGGCGTTGTCGAGAAGACACAGGAAGAGATGCTCGACGGAGATGTATTCGTCTTTCATGCCGTTCGCGAGGCGTTCGCTCTCGTTCAGCGTGCGGGTAAATTCTGCGGTCGGATAGATGTTCCCGGGGGCCGCATTTGAGACATGGGGTAGCCTTTCGAGCTCTTCCCCCACTGCGCGGTCGAGGCCGTTCGCGTCGATCCCCGCCCGTGAGAGGATCCTGCGGCAAAGCCCGTCCTCCTCCAGCAATGCCTTGCAGAGATGGAGCGCGGTGAGCTCCGCGTTTGCGTTTTCGACGGCGAGATCGGTCGCGCGCTGGATCGCCTGTATTGACTTTTGCGTAAATTTCTGTGCGTCCATAAGATTGACCTCCTCTACTTTTTCCTTTATATTATACCGCGTTCCGCGCCCGCTTAAACAGCGCGCCGCCCCTTGCGATCTTCTTCCGCACAAAAAAATGCCGCCACACGGCGGCGTACAAAAGACGCATATAAGACGAAGGACGGCGGGCGCCGCCCTCTCTCTTATGGTCATTTTGCAAACTTGCCGTACACCTCGGAAGCCTGCGAGAAGTAGGCGAACGTGTCGGGATACTTGCGGATGATGCGCTGCACCTCGGCGATCTGGCGCTTGCGGATGATGCACACGAGCATCTCCTTGTCGGCGTGGGTGTACATGCCCTTTGCGTGCATGAGCGTGACGCCGTGCCCCGTCTTTTTCATGATCTCCTCGGCGATCTCGTCGGCGTAGTTCGTGACGATCTCGAATTTGTATGCCGTCTGGAAGCCGTGGAGGATGACGTCGCTCGTCTTGCTCGTCACGAAGAGGGAGACGAGGGCGAGGAGCACGGGCATGAGGTTCTCGGCGAAGTGGTCGGAAAACGGCTCGCCCCATTTCAGATAGACGAAGAAGGACGCGACGACCACGACGGCGTCGAAGGCGAACGTCATCCAGCTGATGCTCAGATGCCGCCATTTCTTATTGATGACGGAGGCGATGATGGACGTCCCTCCCGCCGTTCCGCAGCTGCGCAAAAGGACGGCGAGCGGAATGCCGAGCAGAATGCCGCTCGCAAGGGCCGCGATGATCCCGTAGGCGATCTTTTCGGAGACGAGCCCGCCCGCCGCTTCGGGTGCGACGAAGAGCGGGAAACCGGGGATGAAATCGAACAGGACGAGAAGGCCCGAGGAGACGAGCATGGACGCCGTCGAGACGATCGCCTCCCGCTTCCCGAGGAGGAAGAAGGCGACGAAGAAGAGCGGGACGTTGAGGATGAGCATGAACCAGCCGGTGTTGGAACTCGCCCAGCCCCACATCTTGCAGAGGTAATCGAGGAGCACGGCGACGCCGTTGATCCCCCCGGGGGCGAAGTTGTTGGGCGTGTTGAATACATAGATGGCAAGCGCGCGCACGACCCCCGACAGCAGAATGGGGATGAGGTAGAGGGTCAGAAACTTGATAAATCCCATGCGGGCTTTTTTTGCGTTCATGGCGTAGAAAAACTCCGCCTGCGGGAAGTCTCTCCCCGAGGCGATTCTATCTTAGCACACTTGCCCGAGAATTGCAACTTCGTGCAGCCATATTTTGAAAAAAATATCCCGAGAAAAATCGCCGTCCTTTTCCCCCGTTTCGCAGAGACAAGAGCTGAGCGGTTTCGCTCGGTATATTTAATTCGAAAATCATCGAAATATGCGATTTTTGTCGATTTTTAAGAAAAATCTCCCGTTTTTCGGGAGATTTCTGTTACATAATGTTTTTCGAGCTGCGCGGGAAGAGGGTGACGTCGCGGATGTTTTCCATGCCCGTGCAGTACATGACGAAGCGTTCGAATCCCAATCCGAACCCGCCGTGCGGGACGGTGCCGAACGTCCTCAGATCGAGATACTGCCTGTAAGCGGACAGGTCCATCTTCCGTTCCTCCATCGCCGCGCGCAGCTTTTGGGGATCGGCTTCGCGCTCGCTGCCGCCGATGATCTCGCCGATGCCCGGGACCAAGAGATCGGTCGCTGCGACCGTCCTGCCGTCCGCGTTCTGCTTCATGTAGAAGGACTTGATCTCCTTCGGGTAGTCGGTGACGAACACGGGGCGCTTGAACACCTGTTCCGTGAGGTACCTCTCGTGCTCGCTCTGCAAGTCGCTCCCCCATTCGACGGGGAATTGGAAGCGGGCGTTCTCCTTTTGCAGGATCCCGATCGCCTCGGTGTACGGGCAGACCGCGAAATCGGAGGCTACGACGTGGCGGAGTTTCTCGATGAGCCCCTTCTCCACAAAACTGTCGAAGAAGCGGAGCTCGTCGGGGCACTCTTCGAGCACCGCGCCGATGAGATATTTGAGGAGGTCCTCGGCGATCTCGATGACGTCGGGGAGTTCCGCAAAGGCGACCTCGGGCTCGACGTGCCAGAACTCGGCGAGGTGGCGGGTCGTGTTGGAGTTCTCCGCGCGGAAGGAGGGGCCGAAGGTGTAGATCTTGCCGAGCGCGGTCGCGGCGACTTCGCCCTCGAGCTGGCCCGAAACGGACAGCCCCGCTTTCACACCGAAGAAGTCGTTCTTATAGTACTCCTCCTCCGTCTTGTAAGAGGCATTCCACGGCTGGGTGGTGACGCGGAACATTTCGCCCGCGCCCTCGCAGTCGCTCGCCGTGATAAGGGGAGCGTTGATGTAGTAGTAGCCGTGCTCGTGGAAGTAGCGGTGGATCGCCTGCGCCGCGACGGAGCGCACGCGGAATACCGCGGCGAAGGTGTTGGTGCGCAGCCGCAGGTGCGGGACCGTCCGCAAAAATTCGAGCGTCGTGCGCTTCTTCTGGATGGGGTATTCGGGCGGGCACTTGCCGAGGAGGGAGATCTCCGTCGCGTTGAGCTCGTTCCCCTCCCCCTTATACGCCTGTACGACGACGCCCTTTACGGCGACGCTCGCCCCGAGCTTGGTGCATTCGGGATCGAACGCGAGGCTGCCCTTTTCGATGACGACTTGCAGCTTCTGAAAGCTCGTTCCGTCCGAAAGTTCCAGAAAGGCGACCTGCGCGGACTCGCGGAAGGTGCGCACCCAGCCGCAGACGACGGCGGTCTGCCCGCGCAATTCCTGCTTGTTCAATACTTCGCGAATATCGAGATGTTTCATATCCTTTCTCCTGATCGATTTGCATGGATGGGGTCGGAAAAACCGCGTTTTTTTCAGTAGGCGCGGGCGAAGAACACGGTGTGCTTCGCCTTCTTGCCGCAGCAGACGCAGAAGGGCATGTCGTGGGTCTCGTCCATGACGCGCGCCGTCGCCTGTGCAAATTCTTTCACCTTGTCCTCGCAGGCGCGTTCGCCGCACCAGCCCGCGCGGACGAAGCCGCCTTCCACGCCCGAGAGAAGCTCGGAGAGCGTATTTGCGGGAACGATGCGCTCGCGCATTCTCTTCTCCGCCCGCGCATAGAGCTCTTTGCAGACGCTGCCGAGAAGACTTGCGACCGCGTTCTCCGCTTCGGAGAGGAGCAATTCCTGCTTTTCGCAGGTATCGCGGCGGAATACGGTGAGGACGCCGTTTTCGATATCGCGCGGGCCGAGCTCGACGCGGAGGGGCACGCCCTTCATCTCCCACTCGTTGAACTTCCAGCCGGGGGAATTGTCGCTGTCGTCGATCGTGACGCGCAGCCCTGTCTTGCGGAGACGTTCGCCAAGCGATTTGCACGCTTCGAGCACCCCCTCCTTCTTCTGCGCGATGGGTACGATGACGACCTGCACGGGTGCGACGGGGGGCGGGAGCACGAGGCCGCGCGCGTCCCCGTGGGTCATGATGAGCGCGCCGATGAGACGGGTGGAAACGCCGTAACTCATGGTGTAGCCGTATTTGAGTTCGCCGTCTTTATCGGTGTACTGCACGCCGAACGCCTTCGCGAAATTCTGCCCCATGTAGTGCGTGGTGCCCGATTGCAGGCTCTTGCCGTCGTGCATCATCGCCTCCATGCCGTAGGTCGCCGCCGCGCCCGCGAACTTCTCCTTCTCCGTCTTTCTGCCCGTGAGCACGGGCATGCAGAGCACCGTTTTCGCGAACTCCTCATAGAGACGGAGCATGGCGAGGGTCTCCTCCTCCGCTTCCTCGCCCGAGGCGTACACGGAGTGCCCTTCCTGCCACAGGAACTCGCTCGTCCTGAGGAAGGGGCGCGTCGTCTTTTCCCAGCGCATGACGTTGCACCACTGGTTGAGGCGGAGGGGCAGATCGCGCCAGCTCTCCACCCACTTGCCGTACATATGGCCGATGATCGTCTCCGACGTGGGGCGGACGACGAGGGGCTCTTCGAGCTTCGCCCCGCCCGCATGGGTGACGACGGCGACCTCGGGCGCGAACCCTTCGACGTGTTCGGCTTCCTTCGTCATGAAGCTCATGGGGATGAGGAGGGGGAAGTAGGCGTTCTCCACCCCGCGCGCCTTGAAACGGGCGTCCATTTCGCGTTGGATATTCTCCCAGATCGCATAGCCGTACGGACGGATGACCATCGTGCCTTTGACGGGGCCGTAGTCGACGAGCTTCGTCTTTAAGACGACGTCGGTGTACCATTGCGGGAAGTCCGTCTCGATATCGGCGATCTGCGATACGAATTGATCGTTCTTTGCCATAATCTGCTCCAAAAAAATAAGATATGGTAATTATACCATATCTTTTTCCGTTTGTCGAATATTTGAAACACGGTTTTGAAATTTTTTCGTTTCTCTTTCCCGCCGCCCGCCGTTTTTGTGCAAAAATGCACTTCGGAGCCCTCATCGCGGACATGGTATGGGGGAATGCGGTCTATCCTTCACGAAAAAGATCAAAACTCGTTGCGTTCGCTCACGGAGAGATAGCCGAGCGCGAACGCGCCGGGGCCGACGTGCGAGCCGATGACGGGGCCCATGATGTAGACGTGCGGCTCGATGCCGAACCGTTCGCGCACGAAATCGCGCAACTCTTCCGCGGGGGGCGCATTATCGGTATGCACGATGCAGACGTAGTTGTAGCGTGGGTCGGGGCCCTCCCGTTCGAGCTTTTCTTTGATGAAGGAGATCGCCTTTTTGGGGCCGCGCACTTTGGCGAGCTGGAAGAGCTTCCCCTCCTTGTCGAAACTGACGATGGGCTTGATGTTCAGCGCGGTCCCGATCACGGCCGCCGCCGCCGAGACGCGCCCTCCCCGTTGCAGGTATTTGAGGTCGTCCGCAACGATGAAGTGCTGGATATGCAGGCGGAGCCCCATCACGAAGTCATAGGTCTCCTGCGCCGTCTTGCCCTCGTTGCGCCATTTCGCCGCCATGAGCACGAGCGCGCCCTGCCCCACCGTGGCGGTGAGCGGGTCGACGACGAGCACGTTGAACTTCGGATAGCGTTTTTTGACGTCGCCCGCCGCCCGTGCCGCAACGTCTTTCGTGGGGGAAAGGCCCGAGGAGATCGTGAAGTGCAAGACGTCCTCCGCGCCCTCCTCTGCGAGTTTCAGAAAGTGGTTGTAGTGCGCGTCGTAATTGAGCATGGACGTACGGGAAAAAGCTCCCCCGCGCAACTCGTTGTAAAAGGCGACGTATTCCTCGTAGCTCCTGAACTCGTCGGTACGGTCCTGCGTGACGCCGTCCTTGCTCTCGACGTTGAACGTGAGCGGGACGTGCTTGATGTCGTTTTCCTCATATTCGTGATAATAGAGGTCGCACGTGGAATCCGTAGACAGAGTGAAAGCGTATTTTCCCATGTAGTTTACTCTCCAAGATAAGGCGGGTTCTCCGTCCCGCGAGCCTTTCCGTAAAGGAAAAGGATCGAATCTATTATATCATAATTCGCTCCCCTATGCAATCGTTCCGCGGTTTTTTTTCGGAGATTTCCGATTTTTTTTTCAAATCCCTTGATAATTTCCCTCCATATCTGTATAATATTGGAGAGAATGCGGGAGTTTGGGGGCGTGCGCGCACGCCCCCGTACGCCGCGGGAGAAACCGATGATGGCAAATTACCTTTCGCTCAAAAACGGGACGGACGTGCGGGGCACGGCAACGGAAGGCGGCGAGCCTGTCACGCTCACGGAGGAGGCCGCCCGCAACATCGCAACGGCCTTTTTCCTTTGGCTGAAAAAACGGACGGGAAAGGCGTTTCCCGCCGTCGCCGTGGGGCACGACACCCGCCTCTCCTCCCCCTCGCTCTGCCGCGCCGTGACGGAGGGGATCGCGGCATGGGGCGGCCGTGTGCTGCTCACGGGCCTCTCTTCCACCCCCTCCATGTTCATGCTGCTACAAGACGGCTTCGGCGCGGACGGCTCCGTGATGATCACGGCGAGCCATCTCCCCTACCGCAAAAACGGGCTCAAATTCTTCGTGAAGGAGGGCGGCCTCGAAGAAGAGGAGCTGGAAGAGATCCTGACCGCCGCCTCTGCCCTTCCCCCTCCCGCCGCGGTGCGGGGAGAAGTGACAGCAAAGCCCTATCTCGCCACATATGCGGCGCAGCTCGTCGGAACGGTGCGCAGGGCGACGGGGAAAGAGCGTCCCCTCGCGGGCAAGAAGATCATCGTGGACGCGGGCGGAGGCGTAGGCGGGTTCTACGCCGGCCTCGTGTTGGAGCCGCTCGGAGCCGACACTTCGGGCTCGCAATTTTTGCAACCCGACGGTCTCTTTTCCCATCACATCCCCAATCCCGAAAACGCGGAGGCGATGAAGTCGCTCACGGACGCCGTGACGCGCTGCGGGGCGGACCTCGGCGTCATCTTCGATACCGACGTCGACCGCGCGGGAGCCGTGGCGGAGGACGGCAGGGAGATCAACCGCAACCGCCTCATCGCGCTCATCTCCGCCATTCTGCTCGAAGAGGAACCGGGCGCGGCCATCGTCACCGATTCCGTGACGAGCGACGGGCTCACCGCCTTCATCACCTCGCACGGCGGCACGCACCGCCGCTTCAAACGGGGCTATAAAAACGTCATCAACGAATGCAAACGGCTGAACGCCGCGGGCGTCTCTTCCCCTCTCGCGATCGAGACGAGCGGCCACGCCGCTTTCAGGGAAAATTACTATCTCGACGACGGGGCGTACCTCGTCACGCGGCTGCTTGTCGCCCTCGCGAAGGCGGGAGAGGAAGGACGGAGCCTCACCTCCCTCATCGCCTCTCTCCCCGAGCCCGCAGAGGCCGCGGAAGTGCGCCTCGGCTTTGAAAAAGGGTGCGATTTCAAGACGCTCGGCATGGGCGTCATCGAGGATCTGAAAGGGTACGCCTCGGACATGCCCCACCTCTCTCTCGCCCCCGACAGTTACGAAGGGGCGCGCGTCAACTTCGCGAAGGGCTGCGGCGACGGCTGGGCTCTCGTGCGCATGAGCCTGCACGAACCCATCCTGCCCGTCAATGCGGAATCGGATTCCGCGGGCGGCGTCGCGCTCATTTTGCGGGAGCTGTACGCATTCCTGCGGAGATACCCCTTCCTCGAACTCGCTTCGCTCGAAGAGGCGATCCGCATGCAGGGCGGCCCCTGCGCATGATTTCCGACCCCATTAGGAGGATTTGACCATGATACAACAGACCATCAACGCACTGCGCGTCCTCGCGGCCGACGCGATCCAGCGGGCGAACTCAGGGCACCCGGGGCTTCCCCTCGGCTCCGCGCCCATCGCTTACGCGCTCTGGCAGAATTTTTTGAAGTTCAACGGCGAGGACCCCAAGTGGGACAACCGCGACCGCTTCGTGCTCTCCGCGGGGCACGGCTCCATGCTCAACTATGCCCTCCTCCACCTCTATGGTTTCGGCCTGACGAAGGAGGACCTCATGGCGTTCCGCCAGCTCGGCTCCAAGACGCCGGGGCACCCCGAATACGGGCACACGGCGGGTATCGAGACGACGACGGGCCCGCTCGGGCAGGGCGTCGCGAACGCCGTGGGCATGGCAGCGGCAGAGGCGCATCTCGCCGCGAAGTTCAACCGCGAGGGCTTCCCCGTCGTCGACCACTTCACCTACGCGCTCGTGGGGGACGGCTGTCTCGAAGAGGGGATCTCCTATGAGGCGTGCTCGTTTGCGGGCGCGAACGAACTCGGCAAGCTCATCGTGTTCTACGACGACAACGACATCACCATCGAGGGCGACACCGGCATCACGTTCAAAGAGAACGTCGCCTCCCGCTTCATGGCGCAGAATTGGCAGGTCATCAAGGTCGATCTCGTCGCCCATCCCGACGACGTTGCCCTCCTCTGCGCCGCCATCCGCAAGGCACAGCGCGAAACGCGCCGCCCCTCCCTCATCATCTGCAAGACGAAGATCGGCTACGGCTCCCCCCTCGAGGGGAAGGAGAAGTGCCACGGCGCGCCCCTCGGCGAGGAAAATCTCGCCAAGACGAAGGAACGTCTCGGCTGGACGAGCGCGCCCTTCGAAGTGCCCGATGAGGTCATACGGCATACCCATGTCGCGATCGAGCGCGGCCAAACGCTCGAAAAGGAATGGAAGGAACTGTTCGCGGAGTACGAAAAGGCGTACCCCGCGCTCGCGGAGGAATACAAGAAAGCGATGAGCGGGGAGCTCGACCCTGCTGCCTTCGAAGATCTCTATGACTTCACAAAGCCGATGGCGACGAGGCAGACTTCCGCCGCCGTCCTCCAAAAGATCGCGGCGCGCGTCCCCTCCCTCATGGGCGGGAGCGCAGACCTCGCCCCCTCCAACCTCTCCGACATGAAGAATACGGCGGAAACGTTCTACGGCGACTTTGCGCCCGGCTGTTACGAGGGCAGGAACATGCACTTCGGCATCCGCGAACACGCGATGGCGGCGATCGCGAACGGCATGCAGCTGCACGGGGGCGTGCGCGCGTACTGCGCGACCTTCTTTATCTTCTCCGACTACTGCAAGCATGCGATGCGCCTCTCCGCGCTCATGAACATTCCCGTCGTCTATATCTTGACGCACGACTCGATCGGCGTCGGGGAGGACGGCCCCACCCACCAGCCCGTCGAACAGCTCGTCGCGCTCCGCTCCATTCCCAACATGAAGGTGTTCCGCCCCGCAGACGGCAAGGAGACCGCCGCGGCGTGGATCTCCGCCCTCACGGGGACTTCCCCCACCGCGCTCGTGCTCTCCCGCCAGACCCTTCCCCAATATGAACACAGCGGGCCCGCCGCACTCAAAGGCGGGTATGTGCTCGAGGACTGCGAGGGCACGCCCGACGTGCTCCTCATCGCGAGCGGCTCCGAAGTCGAACCGTGCGTGAAGGCGAAGGCCATCCTCGCGGAAGAGGGCGTCCGTGCGCGCGTCGTCTCCATGCCCTGCTTCGAGGAATACGAGAGGCAGAGCGCGGAATATAAAGAGAGTGTGATGCCCTCCGCGGTCAAGGCGCGCGTGTGCGTGGAAGCGGGCAGCCCGTACAGCTGGTACCGTTACGCGGGCGAAAAGGGCGAGATCGTCGGAATGGAAACATTCGGTGCGAGCGCACCCGCCCCGCTCCTCTTCGAAAAATTCGGGTTCACCGCCGAAAACGTGGCGGAAAAAGCGAGGCTGAGCCTCAAAAAATAAGGGAAGATTGCGGGGAAATGCGCCCCGCCCGTAAACGATGAGTACTACGAAATATCCCATCATCCTCGTACATGGTATCGTCCTCCGCGATGTATTCTCCCTGTTCAAGGCGTTCGCCGGCATCGAGAACAACCTGCGGAAGGCGGGCTATACCGTTTATACTTCCGATACGGACGGCTTCGGGACCGTGGAGAACAACGCCGCCCAGCTCAAAGAGCAGATCTTGCGCATCCGTGAGAACACGGGCTGCGAAAAGGTCAATCTCATCGCGCACTCGAAGGGCGGACTCGACAGCAAATACATGATCCAGCAGCTCGGCATGGAGAACTACGTCGCCTCGCTCACGACGATCTCCACCCCCCATAAGGGCTCGCGCATGGCGTCCACGCTCTACCGTCTCCCGAAAGGGCTCGCGAAGTTCCTCTCCATGTGGATCGACTTCGCATACAGCATGTTCGGCGACAAGGCCGCCGATTCCTACGCCGTCTGCCGCCAATTACAGGAGGGTCCCAATCAGGTCCTCGACAATCTGAACGTCTCCGACAAGGTGTATTGCCGCAGTTATTCCGCCAAGATCGAGAACCTGAAAGACGACTTCATGATGAGCATCCCCTACGTCATCATGCGGTACAGCGACGGCGTCGCCTCGGACGGGCTCGTCTCGGTGGAGTCGGCGCAGTTCGGGGAATACAAGGGCGAATGTCTCGACGGCTCCGTCTCGCACACCGAGATCGTCGGGTTTTCCATCAAGTCGAACAAGCGGGAACGGGTGTACGCTTTCTACCGGAAGCTCGCCGAGGATCTCGCCGAAATGGGATTTTAAGAAGGAGGGAACTATGGATCTCAAAGAACTCGAATCGTTGTACCTGAAACGGCAAAGTTGCAGGGAGTTTTCGGACATGGTAGTGCCCGAAGAGGTCGTCACGGAGATCTGCCGCGTCGCCTTGCTCGCCCCTTCCGCCATGAACGCGCAGCCGTGGAAGCTCATCGCCGTCATGGGGGAAAAGAAGGACGAACTCGTGAAGGCCCTGCAAAGGCTCGGCATGAACAAATTCGCCTCCAAAGCCTCCGCCGCCGTGTGCGTGGTCGCGGGAAAGGGCAATTTCCTCACGCAGATCGGCTCCGCGTTCAAGGAAAACGAATTTGTGAAGAACGATCTCGGCATCCTCACCGCCCACCTGACGCTTGCAGCCGAGGCCGCGGGCGTGGGCTCGTGCATTCTCGGCTGGCGGGACGAAGAGAAGCTCCGCTCGATTTTGGGGCTCGAAAAGGGCGCCGTCATTCCCGAGGTCGTCGTGCTCGGCTATCCCGCGGAGGGCTACCCCGTCCGCGAAAAAAAGCGCAAACCGCTCAAAGATACCTTCGCCCTGCTCAAATGAGCCTTCGAAGGGGGTCGCCTCGCCTGTTCCCATGCGCACACGGCGCATGTGGCAAAATTTTGTGTGAAAAATTTTTCACATTTACTTGACATTGTGTACTTTGGGTCGTATAATGATATTAATATTCCGTGTAATTGCTTCGGAGGCACCCCATGTTTTGTAAAAATTGCGGGGCACAAATCGACGACAAAGCGGTCATGTGTCCGAGATGCGGCGTTGCGACGGGAAAGGCCGTCGTCGCTTCCACTTCCGCTCCCGCCCTCTCTCCCCGCCAAAAGAACAGCGTCGGGCTCGCAGGGTTCATTCTTTCCCTCATCGCCGTTGGGATCCCCATTTTTTTGATGATGCCCATCATCAACTATCTTATGTTCATCCTCGCGTTCCCCATCGTGATCAGCGCGCTCGTCTGCTCGGCGATCGGGCTCAAAAACGTGAAGAAGTTCGGCGCGGGCAAGAAGGGGCTTGCGACCGCGGGGGTCGTGATCTCGAGCATTATGCTCGGTTTCGTGGTGGTATTCGCCATTGTTTTCTTCGTCATGCTTATCCTCGCCCTCACGGGTGCTTTATCCGAGTTTGCGCTTCCCATCTTCGGGGTGATCTTCGGAGCCATGCAGGGCGGCATGCAGTAACTTCGACAAAAAATCAGATACGGAGGTAAATCATGTTCTGTAAAAATTGCGGAGCGGAGATCATGGACGAGGCCGTCATGTGCCCGAAGTGCGGCGTCATGACGGACGGCACGAAGGCCGAGCCCCCCAAACAGGAGACGCCCGTCCCCCAGTCCTATCCCTTCAATGTGATCGCGCTCATCGGTTTTATTTTCTCCTTCCTCTACCCCATTCCCGGGCTCATCTGCTCCATTATCGGCAGAAAGGAATCGCAGAAGTTGGGCGGAAACGGCGAAGCGTTCGCGAAGGCAGGGCTCATCATCTCGATCGTCGAACTTTCGATTTCCGTACTCGCGGTCATTTCCGTCTGCGTGCTCTCTGTCGTCTATGTCGCGATCATGATCGCCATGATCGGCAGCACGGGCGCACCCATGTGAGGGTCTACGGAAGAATCGCATCCATTGCGTTCTGATATGAAAATTTTTAGGAGGTAGTTACTATGTACTGCAACAACTGTGGGACTGAGATCGACGATAACGCCGTTGTCTGCCCGAACTGCGGCGTCGCAACGGGAAAAACCACCGTCGCCGAACCCAAAAAGAAGAACGGACTTGCCATTGCCGGTTTCGTGCTCGCTTTCTTCGTTCCGATCGTCGGCCTCATCCTTTCGATCATCGGCAAGAAGAAGTCGGCTGAACTCGACGGCGCAGGTGCGAAACTCGCTACCGCGGGTATCGTGATCTCCGCTATCGAGGTTGCGCTTTCCGTTGTCTACATCATCCTTATCATTGCTTTCTGGGGCGCCATTCTTGCAATGTTTGCGGGTGGAAACTAAGCTACATAGCAAACCGAATAAAAATCCGACCTTCCACGGTCGGATTTTTATTTTTCCACCCCATGTACAAATTCGGGGGGCGAGTTAAGCCTTCCCCCTGCGGGGGGAAGGTGGCACGGCGTAGCCGTGACGGATGAGGGGCATTATGATTAGAAACTCCCCTCATACTTCGCTTATGGCTTGTGCCGCCCTTCGACAACAAAAGAAAGTGCGGGCGGGGCACCCGCTACGCGGGAGCTTCCCCCCACGGGGGGAAGCCTTTCTCGGCTCCCCCTTGAGGGGGAGCTGTCGAGCGTTAGCGAGACTGAGGGGGTGTCATTCTAATCATGCGACACCCCTTCCGTCGCCTGTGGCGACACCCTTCTCGGGCAGGTAGATTCCTGCCCTCGGTCACCGTTCGCGCCTTCCGATGCGCTCACTCACCGCAAACGCCGCGAAAAGCGCACTGTGCTTTTCGCGAGAAATGCGTTTTTGCGACCCTCGAGGGGTGGGCAAGTGTTCGCACCCCCTCCCCTACCCCTCCCCCTCATTGGGGGTCCCCGAAAAAAACCGCAGGATTTTTTTGGGGTTTTTATAAGGGGGAGGGCGAGTGCGTAGGATTTCCGTCGCCTCCCCCCTTTTACCAGAGGGGGGTACATCTTGGCTCCCCCTTGAGGGGGAGCTGTCGAGCGTTAGCGAGACTGAGGGGGTGTCATTCTAATCATGCGACACCCCTTCCGTCGCCTGTGGCGACACCCACCCCTCAAGGGGTGGGCAAGAGCCCGCCCCACCCCCTACCCCCCTCCCACGGAGGGAGCTCTCGGCTCCACCAACTTAACGAAGAGGGTGCAAAAGATTTGACAAGCGGAGAGAAATCGGTTATAATACCCCTATCTCCACCCCCATTCAGCGATCACGGGCATACCATGTCCGCGTCGGAAGGGCAAAACAAATGAAATTTGGCTATTTTACACCCGCATATTTTATCAGTCTCGGCGTGACCGTTCTCTTCGTCACCGCGCTCTATTTCGCCTTCTTCAAGTGCAAAAAGGGCGTGCAGAAGGGCGTCGTCCTCACGCTCATGCTCTTAAACGTCGCCCAGCACCTTCTCAAGAGCTTTGTGTGGCCCCATCTCTACGGCCGCGGCTTCGCCTACGAGAACACCGCCTATAACGTGTGCGCCGCGCTCATTCTGCTCTCCCCCTTCGTCTTTCTCTTCGGCAAGGGCGGCATGAAGGACTTTATGGTGCTCGTGGGAACGGGCGGGCCCCTTCTCGCCCTCGTCGTCCCCTTTTGGTTCGAGGGGAAAGATTGGCTCTCGTGGGAGTTTTTGCGCTTTTTCGTGTGCCATGTCCTGCTCGTGGCGACCTCGCTTTTGCCCGCGCTGTGGGGACTGCACAAGCTCTCCTACCGAAATTTTTGGAAGATCCCGCTCTATTTCTTCGGCGTGCTCATTCTGATCATGTTCAACATTGTGGTATGCGTGTGCCTCGGGCTGTACGGCAACGGCACGGAGAAGCTCTTCGACGTGCTCTACGCCGCCAACCCCTGCTGGATGATGCACCCCGCCCCGCCCGCGGGCTTCGGCTGGGTGCAGACCGTGCTCGAAGCGCTCTCCCCGCCCATCTTCCTCGGAGGGAACGGCAGGCCGTATGTGCCCCTGCTGTGGTATGCCGTACCCATGTACCTCGTTCTCGCACTCGCCGCGTTCGCCCTCACCGCGCTCATCGACAGAAAGCGGTTGGCGCAGGACGTGAAATCGCTCTTCCGACGGCGCAAAAAAACCTCCTGACGGAGGTTTTTTCTTATGCAAAATGCCGCTCTACATTGCCCATTTCTTCCGCTATCGGCAAAAAATATGTCGATTCGGCAGTAAATATCCTTGCTTTTTTGCCGATACCGTGATATACTGTCCGTTGAGGTGGTTTGGATGAAGTATCTTTCCGTGAGTGAAACCGCAAAAAAATGGAATGTGTCTGAACGGAGCGTGCGGAATTACTGTGCGCTCGGGAGGATCGGCGGCGCATTTTTGACAGGCAAAACGTGGAATATCCCCGAGAACGCCGAAAAGCCCGGACGCGCCAACCGAAAAACGGCTGCGCCCGCCACGCTTTTGGAAGTGCTGGCTGCGGAGAAAGAGGCAAAACTTTCCGGCGGGATCTACCATAAGGTCCAGATCGAGCTAACGTACAATTCCAATCATATCGAAGGGAGCCGCCTGACGCACGATCAGACGAGGTATATTTTCGAGACGAACACGATCGGGCCCGAAGGCGGCGCGCGCGTGGACGATATCGTCGAAGCGGCAAATCATTTCAAATGTATCGACCTTATCATCGAAAACGCGAAGAGGCCGATCACGGAGACGCTGATCAAGGAGCTGCACCGCACGCTGAAAAACGGCACGACCGACGCGAGAGAGGCTTGGTTCGCCGTCGGGGATTACAAAAAACTCCCCAACACCGTCGGGGATATGTACACCGCGAGCCCGGAAGAAGTCGGGAGCAAGATGAAGGAGTTGCTCTCCGGATACAACTCGGGCAAAGAGAAGTCTTTCGACGACCTTTTGGATTTTCATTACATGTTCGAGTGCATCCACCCCTTTCAGGACGGCAACGGCAGGATCGGGCGGCTGCTTCTGTTCAAAGAGTGCCTGAAATACAACATTGTGCCCTTCATCATCGGCGAGGAGCTGAAACCGTTCTACTACCGCGGTTTGAAAGAGTGGAAAAACGAGCGCGGATACCTTCGCGATACCTGCCTCGCCGCACAGGACAAATTTAAGCTCTATCTTGATTACTTTCAGGTGAAATACTGATTCCGCCGCCCTTTCGCGATGGACGCGGCTGAGGGGTAGGCAAGAGTTCGCCCCACCCCCTACCCCCTCCCACGGAGGGGGCTTTCTTGGCTCCTCCCGAGGAGGAGCTGTCACGCAGTGACTGCCCCGCGCGCACTATTCTCTACTAAGCGCGGCACGAGCGCG
>CANQTD010000028.1 GCA_947626685.1 uncultured Clostridia bacterium
GTGACGGATGAGGGGCATTCTAATTGAAAGCACCCCTCATTACCCGCTCCGCGGGAGCTTCCCCCCACGGGGGGAAGCCTTTCTTGGCTCCCCCTTGAGGGGGAGCTGTCACGAAGTGACTGAGGGGGTGTCGTTCTAATTTACAAACACCCCTTCCGTCACTCGCGTTGCTCGTGCCACCCACCCCTCGAGGGGTGGGCAAGGACAAAGACCCTCACGGGCGGCAAGCCGGCTCCGCCCAATGGATATTTCTTCGTCGGCGCGGAAAATTATCGGCGGGAGATAGACTTTTCCCGTTTTCTGTGGTATAATATCCAAAAAGCAGAGACCGCGTCCTATGCGCGCGGCCCATTTCGCAGTGCGGAAGGGGTAAAACATGGAATTTTTCAGCATGTTGGGAGAGATCGTCTCCCGCAACAAGATCGATCTTGCCTCAGGGGACGCGGACGAAAAGATCGCGGCGGCATACGCGCGTTCGTGCGACGGCGAGGGCGACAGGGAGCAGGTCAAAGCGTTTTGGGAACTGCTCAGCACGGGCGTCTATCCCGCCGCTCCGCTCTATGAGAGCGTCCGCGCCTTCCGCAAAGCGGGCGGGTTCGGGGGGATCGCCGCTGCCGCGGAGCGTCTTTCGGCAGAGTACGAGGCGCGCGGGGCGTCCTATACCGTCTATGCCCATTTCATTTGGTGTTTTTTGCGCTTTTTTGCGGAGCGGGAAGGGGACGAAGAGCTCCTGCGCCTCATTCCGCGCCCCATCGCTTGGGAACAGACTTTCGCGAAGTCTGAGGGGGGCATGTCCGAAGAAGGACCCTCGGAAACGCCGCCGCGGGGCTCGCTTTCCGACTTCACGGTCGAAAACGGCGTGCTCATCCGCTACACGGGCGCAAGCGCGTGTGTGCTCCTTCCGCTCTCCGTGCGCGAGATCGGCGGGGAGGCGTTTGCGGGAAAGACTTCGCTCCGCGCTGTCGGGGCGATTGGCAGCGTCAAGCTCGGAGCGGGCGCGTTCAGGGGATGCGAAAAGCTCGCCGCGGCAGTTTTCGGCAGGGTGGAGGAACTCGGGAGCGGCGCGTTCGAGGACTGCGGGAACCTGCAAACCGTAACGATGGACTTTGCGGGGAGTTCGCTCTCCGACAGAGCGTTTTTCAACTGCAAAAAGCTCTCCTCTTTCCCCTTTTTGGGGAACGTCCTCTCCTTCGGCGAGGGCTCGCTCGCCCATACCGACCTCACCCGTTTCGATTTTTCGAGAAAGTTCGCGTTCATCGGCGCGGACGCGTTTGCGGGAGCTACTTTCCCGTCCGGACTGCGCCTCGACCTTCGCGGCTGTGAAGTGGGGACGGGCGCCTTTTGCGGCGCGCGAACGATCGCCTCGCTCACGGTCGGCCCGCTCTCCGCGCCCTGTTCCCGCGCCCTCCCGCCCCTTTTCAGGGAGACGGCGGAGGACTTTTTCGCGGAGTGCACGATCGGCGAACTCAACGCCGAGAGCGCATTGGAGGGGGGCATGTTCGAGGATCTCCCCAACGCGGAGAAGATCGTCTGCTTCTGCACGGACGGCGTCATTCCCGCCGCGGCATTCAAAAACTGCCTCGCAAAGAGGATCGAGGTGCGGGGGAAGGTGACCTCTGTCGACGGCTCGGCGTTCGAGGGCTGCACGGCTCTCCGCACGCTCAGCCTCATGGGAGCGGAATCGCTCGAAGGCCCGCTCTTCACGACGTGTAAAGAGCTGCAAAGGGTCGAACTCGGCGCGCCGCTCGGGCAGTTCTCCGCGCAGTGCGTCGTCGGCCTTGCCCGTTTCGAGGGCTTTTCCGTCGATCCCGCCTGCCCCGTTTTCAAGAGCGCGGGCGGGAGCGTGTTTTCTGCGGACGGGACCCGTCTGTACTTCTCGGCGGGGGAAGATCTCGGCGGGGCCGCCGTCGTCGAACCGTATGCCTTCCGCTGCACCGCGGAGGAATTTACGGTCCCCGCGGGCGTGCGGATCTCGGCGTGCGGGATCGACTGTTCGGCCGTGAAAAAACTCATCGTCCCCGAAGGGCGCCTGCTCGAAGAGGGCGCGCTCTTCCGCGTGAGGAGCCTCTCCCTGCTCCGCGTGGAGGGGGACTATGCGGGCGTGTTTTCGACCGAGCTCAGCGGCGTCACCGTCGAACGGCTCGAACTCGACGGCTTCGACGCGTCCCGCCTGCATGCCCTCTTCCGCGAGGGCGCAACCGTGTTCGTCAGCGAACTCTACCTCAAAGGGAGCTACGACCGCGCCGCCCTGCAGGGGATGGGGCGCCTCAAATCGCTCGAACTCGTCTCGTGCGACGTCGTCCCGGGGATGTTCGACGGCGTCGTTTTTGACCGCCTGATCTTGGACATGGTAGGCACCATTTATGCGAACAGCTTCAAATCGGTGCGCACGATGCGCGTGGAGATCGGCTCCGTCGAGCGCATCGAGAGCGGCGCGTTCACCTTGACGCAGGTGAGCGACTTCTCCTTTGCGGAAGGGGGAAGATACCGTCTCGAAAACGGCGTCCTCTACGGCAAAGACGAACTTGTGTACTGTTTCGACCGCGGGATCTGCGACCTTGTGCTCTCTCCCTTCGTGACGCGCGTCTGCAAGGGCGCGCTCGACCGTCTGCCCGAGCTCCGTACGTTCACCGCCCACCACGCGGTCACTTTCGAAGCGGGCGCGGTGCGCGAATGCGCGCGGCTCTGGGAATTCAACGTCGGCGTCTGCGGGATAAGCTCCTTCTCGGAGATCTTCGAGAACGGGGGAGCTTTCGTGAGGAAGATCATCTATTCGGCGAAGGAGATCAGGAGCGGGTTCTTCGCGGGGCTCCGCAATCTCTCCGAGTTCTGCGCGGGGGACGGCCTCCGGATCGGCGACCGCGCGTTCGAGGGCGACGCCCTTCTCGAAAAAATAAATCTTCTCTCCGTCTCCTACATTGGCGACGGCGCATTCCGCGGCTGCCGCACGCTCGGGACTGCCGAAGTCGGCCCCGCCTGTTCCCATATCGGAGCGGGCGCGTTCGAGGGCTGTTCCTCGCTGAAACTTCTCGATTTCGACGTCGACCGCACGGCGGCGCGCACCTTTGCCGCGGTCACCGACTGCTCGCCCGCCTGCGTCAGGGTGCGGGGCGGGGAACTGCCCGCGGGCTACTTCGAGGACTGCGGCATGACTTCCCTCATCCTCGACGGCGTGAAGCGCGTGCGGACGGGTTCGGTCGTGCGGTGCGACTTCCTCAAAGAGGCCGTCCTCAAAAATGTGCGGGCGGAGAAGGGGGCGTTTCGCGATACGACCGTCGAGACCCTCTCCGCGGAACGGGTGAAGATCGAAGGCACGGCCGCCCTCTCCGACCTGTTTGCGGAGGGCATGCCCGAATCGGTGCGCCGCGTCGAGATCGGTCCCGCCGTGAGCCGCGGCAATTTTACAGACTGCACCCATGTGGAGGAAGCCGTCCTCTTGGAGGGGACGAACGAGATCCCCGACGGCTATTTCGAAAACTGCGCCGCCCTGCGCGCGGTCACCGTTCCCGCCTCTTGCCGCACCGTCGGGAGCCGCGCCTTCAAAGGCTGTTCCGCACTCGAAGAGATCTCGCTCGGCGCATCTGTCGTCCGCATCGGGAAAGAGGCCTTCTGGGGGTGCGACCGTGTTCTCCGCGCCACCCTTCCCTTCGTCGGCACGGCCGCGGGAAGGGCTTGCACGCTCTCCGAAATGTTCGGGGGGACGGTCGCTCTCACGCAGCTGGCCGTGCTCGGCGGCACGGTAGCAGAGGGGTGCTTCGAGGGCTTTTCCGCCCTTGAAAAGCTCTCCCTTTCGGGGCAGGAAGAACTTCCCGATTTCGCCCTCCGCGGCATGACCGCACTCAGAGAACTCGAGGGGACGGAGAGCGTGAAAAAAATCGGGGAGAGCGCGTTTGAGGGGGACATGTCGCTGGTCTCGCTCTCATTTCCCAATGTGACGGAGGTCGGCGCGCGGGCGTTTGCCGACTGCACGGGGCTGAGCGAACTCACGATCGGGCCGCGCTGCGCCAAGCTCGGCGCAGACCTCGCCCTGCACACGCAGATACGCGTTCTCGAGACGCCCCTTCCCTCGGGGTGCGACCTGCCCATGTTCGGCATTGCGGAAAACAGCCTCAAAAAGGTGACGCTCACGCGCGGAAAACTCACTGCGGAGACCTTCTCCGCACAGACCGCGCTCGAAGAGGTCGACCTGCCCGCCACCGCCGCAAAAGTCCCCGACGGCGCGTTCAAAAACTTCAAAAATTTAAGGAGCGCGGGGCTCGCCAACGTCCTCTCCGTGGGGGAGAGCGCGTTTGAGGGGTGCGCCCTGCTCAAAACCGCAGACCTCAGAAACGCAGAGACCATCGCCGCAAACGCGTTTGCCGAAGTTCCGCTCACCAAGCTCGTCCTCTCGGAGCGCGTCAAGAGTATCGGCGACAGGGCGTTCGCCGGTTCGAAACTGAAAAACGCCGAACTGCATTTCCCCGCAACGCTCGCCTATGTCGGCAGGGCGGTGTTCGAAAACGCGGAGAGCCCCGTCGTCCACGTCGTCAAAGAGCAGACGGTGCAGTGGGATCCCGAATGGGACGAGGGCTGCCGCCGCCGCGGGCTTCTCTGGCTCTCCCGCAAAATTAAAGTCGTGTATGACGGAAAATAAACCTCAAAAAGAAGAGGTTGAGCAAAAACGGGGCATCCATGTCCGAGACAGGGCGCTCCGTTTTCTCTTTTTCGGCGAAAATCTCTCCCGTTTCGGAGAGCGACGCGCAAAAAAATCGCCCGCACCCGAATCCCGCCCAATTCATCGAATTCTGTTGACAGAGTGCGGATTCTATGATATAATATCCTTACAGAATAGTATAAATAAAGCAGATCTTATAAACAAATTGAAATCGGTACAAAGGGGAACGGAATGGACATTCAAGAAATTCTTTCGAAGTGCGACCATACGCAGCTTGCGGTCACGGCAACGTGGGAGGATATCCGCGCGCTCATCGACGACGGCGTCAGATACGGCACCGCCTCCGTCTGCATCCCGCCCTGCTATGTGGGCGAGGCGAAGAAGTACGCGGGGGACAAGATCGCCGTCTGCACCGTGATCGGATTCCCGAACGGCTACAATTCCAAGCGCGTGAAAGTGTTCGAGACGGAGGACGCCATAGAGAGCGGCGCCGACGAGATCGACATGGTCATCAATATCGGCGACCTGAAAGCCAAGCTGTACGACAAGATCGCAGACGAGATCGCCGCCGTCAAGAAGGCGTGCCGCGGCAAGCTCCTCAAAGTCATCGTCGAGACCTGCCTTCTCACCGAGGAGGAAAAGGCGACAATGTGCGGGATCGTCGCCCGTGCCGGGGCCGATTATATCAAGACCTCGACGGGCTTCTCGAAAGCGGGGGCGACGCGGGGCGACGTCAAGCTCTTCAAGGACGTCATCGAAAAGGATCGCCTGAATATCAAGATCAAGGCGGCGGGCGGGATCTCCTCCGTCAAGGACGCGGAAGATTTCGTCTCCCTCGGGGCGGAGCGTCTCGGCACTTCCCGCATCGTGAAGATCGTGAAAGAGGAGGGACTTTTATGAGCCATCCCAACGTTCCCACGCCGCACATTACGGCAAATTACGGCGATTTCGCCGAGACGGTGCTCATGCCGGGCGACCCGCTCCGTGCGAAATTCATCGCGGAAAACTTCCTCAAAGAGGCCGTCCTCGTCAACAACGTACGCGGCGTGAACGGCTACACGGGGTATTATAACGGCAAGCGCGTCTCCGTCATGGCGTCGGGCATGGGGCAGCCCTCCATCGGAATCTATTCGTATGAGCTCTTCAACTTCTACGGGGTGGAGAGCATCATCCGCGTCGGCTCGTGCGGCTCTTTCGACAAGGACCTGCACGTCCGCGACCTCATCCTCGCGCAGGGCGCGTGCACCAACGGCAACTACGCCGCGCAGTACCGTCTCCCCGGCACGTTCTGTCCCATCGCCGACTTCGGGCTCCTCAAACGGGCCGCGGAGCTCTGCGAGAGGGCGGGCGTCCGCTACAAAGTGGGGAATATCTTCTCCTCCGACATGTTCTACGACGACGCGAAGAGCGGCATGGAGTGGGCGAAGATGGGCGTCCTCGGCGTGGAAATGGAGAGCGCCGCGCTCTACTGCAATGCGGCGCGCGCGGGCAAAAAAGCCCTCTGCATCTGCACCGTGAGCGACAGTTTTCTCCACCCCGAGGAGAACACCACGGCGGAGGAACGGCAGAATTCGTTCACGGCGATGATGAAGATCGCCCTCGAACTCGCTTAAATGGCTGAAAGGAGCGGTATGGCAAAGAGATTTTTTCTGATCGTGCTCGACAGTTTCGGCGTGGGGGAACTCCCCGACGCTTCCCTGTGGCACGACGAAGGCAGCAACACGCTCGGGGCGATCCGCGATCACCCCGCATTCCATTGCCCCAATTTACAGAGATTGGGGCTTTTCAACATCGACGGCGTCGGCGGCGGGGTACCCATGCCCGAGGCGAGCTATGCGAAAATGGCGGAACGGTCGATGGGCAAGGATACGACCATCGGGCATTGGGAGATCGCGGGCATCATCTCTCCCGAACCGCTCCCGACCTATCCGAACGGCTTCCCCGCGGAGATCATCGAGGAGTTCGAAAAGAGGACGGGGCGCAAGGCGATCTGCAATTTGCCGTACTCGGGCACCGAAGTCATCAAGGATTACGGCGAGGAGCACATGCGGACGGGCGCGCTCATCGTGTACACTTCTGCGGACAGCGTGTTCCAGATCGCGGCGCATGAGGACGTCGTCCCCGTCGAGGAATTGTACCGTTACTGCGCCATCGCGCGCGAAATGCTCACGGGCAAACACGGCGTGGGCAGGGTGATCGCCCGTCCGTTCGCGGGGGAATATCCGTTCACGCGCACGGCGAACAGGCACGATTTTTCCCTTCTGCCGCCCTCCGAGACCATGCTCGATCTCCTCAAAAAGGCGGGCTATGCCACCGTCTCCGTCGGCAAGATCTACGATATTTTTGCGGGGAAGGGCGTCTCCGAGAGCCACCGCACGACGTCGAACGCCCACGGCATGCAGGTGACGAAGGAGCTGCAGCAGAAAGATTTCGAGGGGCTCTGCTTCGTCAATCTCGTCGATTTCGACATGAAGTACGGGCACAGGAACGACGTCGCGGGCTATGCCGCCGCGGCGACGGAGTTCGACGCCTTCCTCACCTCCTTTTTGAAGGACATGCGGGATGAGGACGTCTTGCTCATCACCGCCGACCACGGGTGCGACCCGTCGACCCCTTCCACCGACCATTCCCGCGAATACACACCCATGCTCATCTGCGGGAAGGGCGTAAAGAGCGGCGTCGATTTGGGCACGCGCGCGAGTTTTTCGGATATTTCCGCCACCGTTCTCTCCTATTTCGGCGTGGACCGTGAAGAAACTGCGGGCGAGAGCTTTTGGGAAGAGGTGGCAAAGTGAACGGCCGCGAACTCATGGCTCTCGCGCAGGAGGCGCGCAAACATTCTTACGCTCCCTACTCGGGGTTCCGCGTCGGGGCGGCTCTGCTCACGAAGAGCGGAAAAGTGTACCTGGGGTGCAATATCGAGAACGCCGCGTATTCCGCCACCGTCTGCGCCGAGCGCACGGCGTTTTTCAAGGCGGTCTCGGAGGGAGAGTGCGAATTTGAAGCGATCGCCATCGTCGGCGGAAAGGAGGGGGAGACGGCGGAATTTTGCTCTCCCTGCGGCGTGTGCAGACAGGTGATGGCGGAATTCTGCGCGCCCGATTTCCGCGTTTTGCTCGGCAATGAAGAGCATTTTGAAGCATACACCTTAGACATGGTACTGCCCTTTTCGTTCACGGGCAAAGATCTATAAAGACGTATGAAAAAATTCACGATAAAGACAGTTTCTCTCTTCACCGCGCTCATTCTGCTGTGCGCCGTCCTCGCGGGCTGCCAATTCGGCGACCGGGAGCAGGAAAAGCCCCCCAAGCTCGAAACGCCCTCCGTCGTCATCGGGTACGACGGGGTCGCCGTTTGGGAAGCCGACCCGCACGCCCCCTACTATCTCTACACCGTTGACGGCGGGCCCGAGCTCCCTACGGGGGAGTGTAGCGTACCGCTTTCGGACGGGCAGACCATCCGCGTCAAGGCGGTGAGCGGGAGCGCGGAGTATGCGGACAGCGACTTTTCCGAACCGCAGACCTACCGCAAAGGCGAGATCGGCGACGACCATGTCCATAGCGACGTGGACGGAGACGGCGTGTGCGACAGGGGCGGCGAGAGCGTCCTCAAAGAGCTCTCCTTCTATGCCGTCAACGATCTGCACGGAAAGTTCATGGACACGCAGAGCCAGCCCGGGCTCGACGAGTTCACCACCTATCTCAAGGATCTGTACGCCGACCCCGCCCGCGAGGAGATCCTGCTCTCTTCGGGGGACATGTGGCAGGGTTCGGTCGAATCCTCTTCCAACAAGGGGCAGCTCATGACGGAGTGGATGAACGAGGCGGGGTTCGTCTCCATGACCCTCGGCAACCACGAGTTCGATTGGGGGCCCGACATTCTTACCCCGAACAGCGAGCTCGCCGAGTTCCCCTTCCTCGCGATCAACGTGACGTACAACGGCAGGGCGGCGGATTACTGCAAGCCCTCTACCGTGGTGGAACGGGACGGCGTCAAGATCGGCATCATCGGCGCGATCGGCGACTGTCTCAGCTCGATCTCGGGGGAATTTCAGACGGGACTTTCCTTTGCGACGGGGAGCTACCTCACCGCTCTCGTCCAAAGCGAGGCGACGCGCCTCAGAGAGGAGGGGTGCGACCTCATCGTCTACTCCATTCACGACGGCGGAACGGGCTTCTCGTCCTCGGGCGTCAATACCGTCACCAATTCGGATATGGAATGGTACGACACCGCTCTCTCGAACGGCTACGTTGACCTCGTTTTCGAGGGGCACACCCACACGCGGTATATTCTGAAAGACGAATACGGCGTCTACCATTTGCAGGCGTCGAGCGAGAACAGATATATCAGCTGCGCCGACGTCACCTACAATCTCGTCACGGGGAATTTCGAAGTGACCCCCCGCATGATCTCCTCGTCCGCCTATTCGAATGCCGACGACGACCCCTGCGTGGAAGAGCTCTTCTCCAAGTATTTCCCCGACGAGGATCCCTATGAGACCGTCGTCGGTTACAATGCTTCGCGCAGGAGCAGCGACGCGATCGGCGACTGCCTCGCAGAGCTCTATTATGAGATCGGAATGGAGACATGGGGCGGCGAATACACGATCGTCGCGGCGGGCGGCATGCTCAAGACCCGCAATCCCTACGACCTTTCGGCGGGGAACGTCACCTATGCGGATCTGTATTCCCTTCTTCCCTTCGACAATGCGATCGTCCTCGGCGAGATCCGCGGCTCCGATCTCAAGAGGCGGATCTTGGGGTCGACGAGTTCGAGCTATCACGTTTACAGCGCGCCCGGGATTTCGTCCTCCTCCGTGAAAGACAGCGAGACCTACTATATCGTCGTGGACACCTACACGGCGTACTACTCTTGGAACAATATCAAAGAAATTGCCCGCCTCGACGACAGGACGTATGCGAGAGACATTCTCGCTTCCTTCCTCTCCGGGGGCGGCTGGGCATAAGGAAGGAGCGGACACGCGATGCGCATGTACGACATCATCAAAAAGAAACGGGACGGCGGGGAGCTCTCCACCGAGGAGATCGCCTTCTTCATCCGCGGCGTGACGGACGGGAGCATTCCCGACTATCAGATCTCCGCCCTCTGCATGGCGATCTACTTCCACGGCATGACCGTGCGGGAGACGTGCGATCTCACCTTCGCCGTGCGCGATTCGGGGGACAGGTTGGATTTTTCGGCGATCGAAGGCGTCCGCGTAGACAAGCACTCCACGGGGGGCGTGGGGGACAAGACGAGCCTTGTCGTCGCGCCCATCGTCGCTTCCCTCGGCGTCAAAGTCGCCAAGATGAGCGGCAGGGGGCTCGGGCATACGGGCGGCACCGTCGATAAGCTCGAGGCGATCGAGGGCTTCCGCACCATCCTTTCGGAGGAAGAATTTATCGCGCAGGTGAACAAGATCGGGCTCGCCATCGTGGGGCAGTCCAAACAGTTCGCGCCCGCGGACAAAAAGCTCTACGCTCTCCGCGACGTCACGGCGACGGTGGACAGCATGCCCCTCATCGCCGCGAGCATCATGGGGAAGAAACTCGCCGCCGACGACGACTGCATCGTGCTCGACGTCAAGACGGGCAGCGGTTCCTTCATGAAGAGCGCGGAGAGGAGCAGAGAGCTCGCGCGCCTGATGGTGGACATCGGCAAAAACGCGGGCAAAAAGATGGTCGCCCTCATCACGAACATGGACCGTCCTTTGGGGTACGCGATCGGGAACGCTCTCGAGGTTGAGGAGGCGGTCGAAACGCTCAAGGGGCGCGGCCCCGCCGACTTTACCGAGGTCTGCCTGACCCTTGCGGGCTATATGCTCTCGCTCGCGGGCATGGGTACGCCCGACGCGTGCAAGACGCTTGCGAAACAGGCGATCGAAAAGGGCGGCGCGCTCTCCAAGCTCGCCGAGACGGTGAAGGCGCAGGGCGGCAACGAGGACCTCATCACGGGCGGCATGCCGTTCGCCCGCGCGAAGTTCACCCGCGAGGTCAGGAGCGGAAAGAGCGGCTATATCCAACGGGTGGATACCGAGGCGTACGGCCTCGCGAGCCTCGCCCTCGGCGCGGGGCGCAACACCGCGGAGGACAGCATCGATTACAGCGCGGGCGTCCTGCTCGCGAAGAAAACGGGCGAGTTCGTGAAGGAGGGGGAGAAAGTCGCGACCCTCTTCGCAAACGATCCCTCGCTCTTCCCCCGCGCGGAGGAGATCTTGCTCGGCGCGACGCAGTTGGGCGATACCATGCCCGAGGCCGAGCCTCTCATTTACGACGTCATAGACTAAACGGACGGGAAAAACAGATGGCAAAACTCTACTTTAAGTTCGGCGCGATGGGCTGTTCCAAGACGGCGCAGGCGCTCATCACGAAATTCAATTACGAAGAACGCAACATGAAGGTGCTCCTCTTAAAGCCCGCGATCGACAACCGCGACGGCGCAAACGTCGTCAAGTCGCGCATCGGGCTGGAAAAGGAGGCGGTCCCCGTCGGCGAGCACGAAGATCTCTATGCCATGTACGAGCAAAAGTACGCGGACTGCGACGTCATCATCGTGGACGAATGCCAATTCCTCACCCCCGAGCAGGTGGACCAGCTTGCGGACGTCGTCATCAAAAAGAACATCCCCGTGCTCTGTTTCGGGCTCTCCACCGACTTTACCACCCACCTCTTCCCGGGAAGCAAGCGGCTCTTCGAGATCGCCGAGTCCATCAGCGAGATCAAGTCTGTCTGCGCCTGCGGGGCAAAGGCGACGGTGAACGCGCGGCTCGACGACAGCGGCAGGATCGTCACCGAGGGCTCGCAGGTCCTTCTCGGCGGGAACGACCGCTACGTCGCCATGTGCAGAAGATGCTGGCTCCGCCGCAAAGCGGAACTCACTCAGGAGTAACTTATGCGAACGATTTCCAAAAAACTCTTTTCGGTAGGGCTCGTTTCGGTCATGGTATGCCTCTTTGCCGTGACATGGGCGCCTTCGCCCCGCCGTGCGGACGCCGCCGCGGACTACTATGCCCCGATCACGGCGACGGAGGGGACGGCCCTTTTGGGGCAGATCCACGACCTCATCACGACCACGCACACCAAGTACACCTCGTATGACGATTGCAAAAATCCGACTTACGTCAAGAGGACGGACCCCGCCCCCAACGGCCAGCTCATGGAGTTCTACGCGCAGGCGGAGCTTTCTTCCTCATGGCAGAGCGGCAAAAGCGGCACATGGAACAGGGAACACGTCTGGTGCCAGAGCCTGTCGAACGGGCTTTGGGGAACGAGCGGCGGCGGGAGCGACCTTCTGCATATCCGCCCCACCGAGAGCCGCGTGAACAGTACGCGCAACAACGATAAATACGCCGAATTCAGCGGCGGGACCGAGGTCTGGTACAGAGACGCGAGCAACAAGCAGATCGCGGTCGCGGGGTACACGATGGGGAGCAGGTTTATGCCCATCGACACCGCAAAGGGGGACGTCGCGCGCGTCGTCATGTATGTGTACACCCACTATAATACTTATTCCAACGTCGGCGGCTCCACCAACGGCAAAGGGAACTCGGGGTACTTCGGAACACTGAAATTCACGAACGTCATCTCGGCGGCCAACGAACAAGCCGCGGCCGAACTGCTCCTCGAATGGCATATGAGCGACCCGCCCGACGACTTGGAGCGCGCCCGCAACGAGGCGGCGGAGGACATTCAGGGCAACCGCAATCCCTTCGTCGATCACCCCGAATACGCCGCGGCGATCTGGGGAGGCGGCTCGGTCACGCCCGAACCCGTCGCGCCCGATTCCCTCAAACTTTCGCCCGCTTCCCTCTCCATGACGGTGGGGGAGACGGCGCTGCTCACCGTATCGCCCACGCCCGCGACCGCGGACGGCTCTGTCGAATGGTCGGTCTCGGACGGGGGCGTCGTCTCCGTCTCGGACGGCAAGGTCACGGCCCTTTCGGAGGGCACGGCGACGGTCACCGCAGTAAGCAAGGCGGACCCTTCCGTCAAGGCCGCGGCGCAGGTCACCGTCGTCAAGCCGTCGGGCGTGGACAGGGCGCGTCTCGAAGCGTTCAGGATCGCCGTCGCCAATATCAAGACGGAGGGCTCGCTCACGGTCAGGGCGGCCTCGCTCAACAAGGCGTATCTCGCCTATCTCGCCCTCTCGGACGAGGAGCGCGCCGAGGCGGAACAGGACGTTTCCCGCATGCGGGAGGCGGTCGACGCCTACAACGAACTCGTCGGGGGGTACAACGGCGAGGCGGAGCGCGCGGAAAGCGGTGCGGTCGGAGGCTTTGCCGCATTCTTGGGATAGGGGGAAACGCATGATGAAAATGAAGAAAGGCATTCCGTTTTTTGCCGCCACTATGGGTGCGACGCTCGCCCTGTGCGCGTGTTTCGGGGGGCCCATGTCCGAGAAGAAGGACCCCTACGCGCCGCTCAACGACATGCTCGGCGTCTCCTACTCGGAGATCGCGCTCACCGTCACCGACGACTTCGGCGGCGGCCTCTATCTGAAGGGCGAATACACGCTCTCGTTCGGGGGCGGCTCCGCGTCCGTCTCTTACCGCGCCGAACGCTTCCTCGCCGTGGGCGAGACGGGCACGGGCGGGATGGGGGAGGACGACCCGTTCTCCTCGCTCAAGACGACGCTCACGGGCTCTGCCGCGATCGAAAACGGCTCCGTGACATCGGTGCAGGGGGACCCCGTCGAATTTCCCGCTCTTCTCACGGGCAAGGGGCTCTCTTTCAAGGAAGAATACTTCGAGAACGCTGCGATCACGGAGATGGTTTTCAGCGCGGACGTGAAGGACGCCGCGGGCTTCTTGGGCACGCCGATCGACTGCTCCGACATGTCCGTGCAGGCGAGCTACATCGATTTCTTCCTCGACCTCACCGTGCGCTACACGTCGGAGAGCGGGGACCTTGTGGAATATGTTTACGTTTTCACACTTTGATGTAAGTTTTGACAAAAAATTTTTCACAAGGAATTTCTCGTCAAACCGTTGCTTTCTTGCCGCACTTCGGCTATAATAAGAGACAGGCACGGTGTGTCCCGCCGCCCTGCGGCAGCCGTCACGATCCTGTCCGAGGAGTGCACGAATGATCGAGATCAAAAGAACGGGGATAGTCCGGCGCGCGTCTGCGCTCCTGCTCGACGCGATCTTGCTCGCCGTGCTTGCGACGGGATTCATGTGGATCCTTTCGCTCATCTGCAATTTCGGCAACGTACAGCGCACTTACACAGAATATGCCGGGGCATGGGAGGAGTACCGCAAGGAGTATGCGCCCGTCATCGCGGGGGTCTACGGCTTCGACTATGCGGAGGCCGAGGACGGGACGGTCACCGTCACGAAGGACGGCAAGCCCGCGCAGTTCGAAGATCTGATCGACGCGCTCACCGGCGACAAAGGGGAGACCGAGGGCGCGCGGGAAGCGTATGACGCGTACGTCGCGCTCACCGAGACCGTTCCGATCGCAAAACTGAACAATCAGCTCGCGTTGATGGAAAGCATGTTTCTCATGTTCGTCACGCTCGGCTTGCTCCTTTCCTATTTAATATTAGAGTTCATCATTCCCGTCTGCCTCAAAAACGGGCAGACGGTGGGGAAGAAAGTTTTCGGCATCGCTCTGGTGCGGCAGGACTGCGTGAGGGTCAAGACGCTGGCGGTCTTTGTGCGCGCGATCTTCGGAAAGTACATCGTCGAGACGATGCTTCCCATCTTCCTCATCTTGTTTGCCGGTAACGGCGCAGCGCTGCTGTCCGTGATCCTGTTCGCGGTGCTCGCCATTGCAAATATCGTCCTGTTTTTCGCGACGAAGAACAGAACGCCCATACACGATCTCATCGCAGGCACCGTCGCGGTGGACATGAACTTGCAGGAGATCTTCGATTCCGAGGAGGAACTCGCCGAGAGAAAGGCGCTCCTCGCAAGGGAGGCCGAAACGCCGACCGAGGTCTGGGTGGACGACCCTCCCGCAGAACTTGCCGCAGAAGGGGAGGACGGACAGCCTGCCGAAACGGCCGAAACGGCCGAAACGGACGATTCGGCAACAACAGACGCGCCGCCTGCGGACGGCGCAGACGAAGGGGAACAACGGGGCGACCCGAAGCAATAAATCAGCCTTAATAGAACAAAATACACATCGGAAAAGGAAAAAGTATGAAAGTTGTATTAGAGCACCTCACGAAGATCTTCCCCAGCCGAAGCAAGAAAGAAAAGAACGCCGAAGTGGTTGCCGTGAACGATTTCAATCTCGAGATCCCCGACGGCAAGCTCATCGGCCTTTTGGGACCGTCCGGTTGCGGGAAAAGCACGACGCTGTTCATGATCAGCGGCTTGCAGGAACCCACGGGCGGAAAGATTTATTTCGGCGACGACGACGTCACGAAGCTCGCGCCGGAAAACCGAGGGATAGGGCTTGTATTCCAGAATTACGCGCTCTACCCGCACATGACAGTCCAACAGAATATTTTGTTTCCTTTGCAGAATCTGAAAGGAAAAGAAAGGCTCTCTAAAGAGGAGATGCTGAAGCGTGTAAGCGAGGTCGCAAAACTCGTCCAGATCGATGAGTACATGAACCGCAAACCGTCCGAACTCTCGGGCGGACAGCAGCAACGCGTCGCGATCGCCCGTGCACTTGTCAAAATGCCCCGCGTTCTTCTCTTGGACGAGCCTCTTTCTAATCTTGACGCAAGACTCAGATTGCAGACCCGCGAGGAGATCAGAAGGATCCAGCGCGACACGCAGATCACCACGATCTTCGTCACGCACGACCAGGAGGAGGCGATGTCCATCTCCGATTATATCGTCGTGATGAAGCTCGGCGTTGTCATGCAGGCGGGCAAACCGCAGTGGGTGTACGACGATCCCGCCAATCTCTTCGTCGCCAAGTTCCTCGGCACGCCGCCCATCAACGTGTTCAAGGGCAAGGTGCAGGGCGGCAAGCTCTACATCGGCGAAGAGGACGTGTTCGACGTCCCCGGAGTCGAGGATCAGGACGTGTACGTCGGCATCCGCCCCGAGGGGTTCCTCCTCAGCGCGGAAGGCAGGCTCAGCTGCACGCTTTCGGGCGTCGACGTCATGGGCAGGGACGTCTCCGTCGTCTCCACGAACGGCGCATCCTTCAACCCCGTCGTCCGCTCCATCATCTCGGCGGACGAGCTCAAAAATATCTCGGGCGACACCGTCCGTTTCAACCTGAAAGAGCACAAGGTGTTCCTCTTCAACAGGGAAACGGAGAGCCGCGTGTACTTCGGCGGGCAGTCCGCCGCGCATGCGGAGAAGCTCGCGGAGATGGAAGCGGAGGGCACCTTCCATGCCTCCCACGAGGGCGCGTTGCCGCGCGAAGCGGACGATAAGCCCAAGACGGAGACGGCCGCATCCCGCAAGCGCGGTCTCTTCGGACGCAAGAAATCGCGGTAAGGAGGGGTCGCATGAGCCGTAAAGAGAAAACCGTAAAGAAAAAGTCGAAGAACCAGTGGAAGGCATGGCTGTATCTTACGCCCATGCTCATTCTTCTGCTCGTGTTCACGGTATGGCCCATCTTCAACACAGTCCGTATCTCGTTCCTGTGCCGCTGGAATCCGGATTTAGGCGCCATCGTCGGTTACAATTACAGTGACGCGATGAACGGGGCAAAATACCAATTCGGCATCAATAACTTCATCAACGTATTCACGACGGGGGACTCGTTTTTGACCGCGCTCGGCAACACGATGCTCCTCACCGTCCTCACGGTGCCCATCTCCACGATGCTCGCACTCCTCATCGCGGTCGCGCTCAACTCCATCAAGTTCTTGAAGAAGTTCTTCCAGACCGTCTTTTTCCTGCCCTATGTCACCAACGCCATCGCGATCGGCATGGTCTTTGCCGCCATGTTCGGCATGGTGTGGCCCAACCTCGCGAGACCGCCGGTATCCGTCGGGATCATCAACACCATCATCGAGGCGTTCGGCGGAAAGTACATCAACTGGGTCGACAGCGGTTCCTCCTATTGGGCGAACATCGCGGTCCTTGTCATTTATATCGTATGGAACGCGCTTCCCTTCAAGATCCTCGTCCTGCTCGGCGGGCTCCAGAACGTCGACAAGCAGTACTACGACGCGGCGAAGGTGGACGGGGCTTCCCGCTGGCGCACCTTCTGGCGGGTGACCGTGCCGCTTCTCTCCCCGATGATCGCCTACGTCGTCATCACGGGCTTTATCGGCGGGTTCAAGGAATACACGAGCATCGTCGGTATTTTCGGCGATAGCATGGGGCCGTACGGCGCGCCGGGGAAACTCAACACGATGGTCGGCTTTATCTATGACTCCATCGACAACAATCAAGGGAAGGCAAGCGCCGCCGCCCTCATCCTGTTCGCCATTATCTTTGTCGTCACAATGATCAACATGTACGTCAGCAAGAAGAAGGTCCACTACTAAGGAGGCGCGCGATGAAAGATAATCGGAAAAGTTATGTCGGGCTCCGCCTCACCGCAGGGATCCTCCTGGGGACCGCGGGGGCGTGCGCCGTCGTCGTCGGTATGCTCGGATTCGGCCTGTTCGCACTCGGGACGTGGCTGTCGCTCATTCTCGTCTGCATCGGCGTTCTCGCGCTCGCGCTGGCCGTATGGAGTCTCCTCCTTCTCGCGAAGATCGAGGACAAACTGTTTGCAACGGGCGCAACGGGCGAGATCTCCCGCAGGGAGCGCGCGCAAAAGACCCTTGTGAAGGCTGTGCTGTATCTCTTCCTCTCGGTGCTTGCGCTCGCGATGATCTTCCCGTTCTATTGGATGCTCATCTCCTCCGTCAAGACGGTGGAGGAATACAACCTCGCCACGCCCACCCTTTGGCCGCATGAATTCCGTTGGAGCACCTACCTTGCGGCATTCACGGGCAGTCTCAACCTCGGGAGGCTCTTCCTCAATACGGTGATCGTGGGCGTCGTGTCCACATTGCTGTCGCTCGTCGTGACGGTGCTCTCTGCCTATGCGTTCGCAAGGCTGGAATTCAAGGGGAAGAACATGCTGTTCGCCGCGCTTCTCGCGACGATGATGATCCCGGGCGAGCTGTTCACGATCACGAACTATATCACCGTCTCCAGGTTTGGCTGGCTGCATACGTTTACGGTGCTCATCGTGCCCTTCCTCGTGAGCGTGTTCTACATCTACCTTTTGCGGCAGAATTTCATGCAGATCCCCAACGAGCTGTACCTTGCGGCGAAAGTGGACGGGGCGAGCGACCTGAAATATCTGTGGAAGGTGATGATCCCGCTCGCGTCTCCCACCCTCATCTCCATCACCATTCTGAAGATGATGGGCTCGTGGAACTCCTACATTTGGCCGCGGCTCGTCGCGAACGACGATCTGCACAGGCTCGTGACGGTCGGTCTGCGCGGCGCGGACTTCAGAGATACGCTGACCCAGCTGCCCGACTTCCCGCTCCAGATGGCGGCCGTCGTGCTCGTCACCGTCCCGCTTCTCCTCGTGTTCATTCTCTTCCGCAAATATATCATGCGCGGCGTCTCGAGAAGCGGCATCAAGGGGTGATCCCCGTATTCCAAAAACGAAAAATAAAAAAAAGGAGATATTTATGAAGAACAAAATCGGTGCGATCATGCTCGCGGGCACAATGCTCTGCACAGTAGCGTTTGGCCTTGCCGGGTGCGTCCAGGAGGGCGAGATCAACAACGGGTCGACGACAGACGACTTGGCAAACGTGCCGCTCGCAACGTCGGGCGGGTTCGTGATGCCCGAGGGCGGGTTCGATATCACCAAGCCCGTCGAGATCGTGTTCTACCACACGATGGGCAAGGTATTGCAGGAAAAGCTCGACTATCAGCTCGAGCTCTTCAAGGAACTCTTCCCGAACATCACCGTCAAGGCTACCAAATACGGCAACTATGACGACGTTCACGAGCAGATCGCCACGGAGATCATCGGCGGCAACCAGCCCAATATCGCCTACTGCTACGGCGACCACGTTGCCGACTACAACGTGTCAAGCTCGGTGTTCGCGATGAACGATTTCCTCCCCGGCGGAACGTATGCCGATGAAAAAGTCACGCTCGAAAGCGGCGAAGAGTACAATCTCGGTCTCACCCAAGAGGAGCAGGAGATGTTCATCGAGAGCTTCTACAACGAGGGGCACATGTTCGGCGACGGCAAGATGATGTACATGCTTCCCTTCGCAAAGTCCACCGAAGTCATGTTCTACAACAAAAATTTCTTCGAGGACAACGGTCTCGAAGTTCCCACGACATGGGATGAACTCTGGGATACCTGCGAGCGCATTCTTGAGATCGACCCCGAGTGCATTCCCTTCGGCTACGACTCCGAGTCCAATCTGTTCATCACGCTCTGCGAGCAAAACGATTCCGCTTACACCTATCCTACGGGCACGGCGGAGAACAGATTCCGCTTCGACAACGAGAAGAACCGCGAGTTCGTGGAGATGCTCTCCGAGAACTTCAAAAAGGGGTATTTCACGACGCAGGAACTCAACGGCGGCACCTATACCTCCAACCTCTTCACCTCCCTCACGGAGCCCAAGTGCTACATGTGCGTCGGCTCCACCGCGGGCGGGCAGTATCAGAAGCCCCCGCTCGTAGGGGATCAGTATGCGTTCGAAGCGGGCATCGCGCAGATCCCGCAGGTCGACCCCGCTCATCCGAAGGCGATCTCGCAGGGTCCCTCCGTGTGCATCTTCAAGGACAGCGATCCTCAAAAGGTGCTCGCGAGCTGGCTCCTCGTCAAGTATCTCACGACGAATATCGAATTCCAGGCAGACTTCTCCATCGACTCGGGCTACATGCCCCCGCTCAAGATGGAGTATATGGAGACTTTGGAAGCCTACAAGACGGAGCTTGAAAACGCGAACGGGACGACGGGTCTCGCCGCTCTCTCCGCCAAGATGTGCCTTCAACAGAAAGACGCTTACTTCACCTCTCCCGCATTTGTCGGCTCGTCGAAGGCCCGTACCGAAGTCGGTTATCTCCTTCAGTCCGTGTTCTCCAACACGTCCATCGACAGTGCCTTCAAGACGGCGGTGAAGCGTTGCCTCGAGAGCATTACCTAACAGAACGAAACGCGGGGTGTAACCATGAAGAAATATTTGAAGAGTATTTTCGCACTTCTGGCCGCGGCCGCGCTTGTGCTTCCCGTAGTTGCGGGTTGCGGCGGCGGAAACGGCGACGAGCCCGAGCCCGAAGAACCGCCCATCGTCGATCCCGATCCCAAGCCGCCCGTTTCCGATCCCGTTGACTATGCGGGAGAGCTCAAACTCGACTTCGAGAGCGAGACCAAGAAGCAGGAAGTCAAGGTCAGGAACTTTATCGACGGCGATACGACCCACTTCGACCCCGTAAATTCCGATCTGACGGGATACAATTCGGCGGACTTTGCGGGCACGGACGGCTTCATCAAGGCCCGCTACATAGCAGTCGATACGCCCGAATCGACGGGCGACATTGAGAAGTGGGGCAAGACCGCTTCCAAATTCACGCGCGGCAAGCTCGAGAAAGCCCAAAAGATCGTCGTCGAATCGGACGACAGCAGATGGAATATCGACTCCACGGGCGAACGCTATGTCCTTTGGATCTGGTATATCCCCGAGGGCGGGACGGAATTCCGCAATCTGAACGTGGAGATCCTGCAAAACGGCCTCGCGTTCGCTTCCTCGACCGCGCAGAACCGCTACGGCGAGACGGCGTTTGCCGCGCTCAACCAGGCGAGAGACCAGCAGCTCTGCATCTACTCTCCCAGAGACACCGTGGACGAAAACTTCTTCGAGGGTGACGCGCTCCCCGTCGACTTAAAGCAGCTCCGTTTCCGCGTGAGCGATTACGTCGACAAGAGGGTCAGCGTAGACGGCGTGGTGGTCGCGCTCCTTGCAGACGGCGCGTTCCAGACCGCTTACATTGAGGACTATGTCGAGGCAGACGGCGTCGCTTACGGCATGGCCGTGTTCCTCGGAACGAGCACGAGCGCGCTCTCGAAGGTATTCACCGTCGGCAATACCGTGCATGTGAACGGCGTCGTCACCTACTACGAAACGGGCGACACCTATCAGATCTCGGACGTTCACGCCAACGCGATCCGTCCGCGCGACAACGACAGTTTCGTCACTGGCACGGGGGAAGTGCACTTCCAGGAGCTCACCGCGAAACAGGTCACGAAGGAAGATCTCACGATGGAATTTACCGTAAAGGGTGAAGACGGGGAAGAGACCCTCGAGGACGTCACCATCAAATTCGGCGAAGCCGTCATGGGTTCCTCCGTCTCCATGACCAACCTCAAAGTCGTCAGCGCGTACACCACGCAAAAGGGCGACAACACGGGGGCGATCTCCCTCACCTGCCAGCAGACAAATGCCGACGGGAGCACGACGACGATCACCGTCCGCACGCTTCCGCTCTTCGAGGACGGCGTGCTCATTCCGCAGAGCCGTTACGAAGGCAAGACGATCAACGTCAAGGGGATCATCGACAAGTACGACGGCGACTATCAGGTCAAAGTCAATCTCCCCGCAAACATTGAGATCGTCGGCTGATCATATCTTCTCATGAGGGGGCAGTTCACGCCCCCTCATTCCGAGGACACCCTCATCCCGAGGGAGACCCGCCCCTCATACCGAGCCCCCTCGGGGCGAGCGTATCTTGTTCAAAAGAAAAAACCCCACACGGGAAGAACTCACAGGTTCCGCCCCTCATACC
>CANQTD010000029.1 GCA_947626685.1 uncultured Clostridia bacterium
TTTCCCGCAGAAGAGCCGCGTCGTCAGAAGATAATCGTCCTCGCTTCTGTGCATGGCGGGCGCTTTTTTGTTGTCCGCGATCCGCTTTTATACACGGTCGAAAGTTTCTTCGTCGATGATCGCGGGCATCGCGTTGGGAAGTACAATATCCCCGAATTTATATTCGCCGATATATTTTCAAATGGTCAGAATACGGTAAAGAAAATTATAGCTGATTGGATATTTGCCGTGGGTGATGCCTCTTGCGGAGAGCAGGGAAATGAGTTCTTTCGGTTTCTTGCCGTCAAGAAAGAGCGCATGAACCCCGCCGAAAATGCAAGAAAAATTTTCCGATCGGAAAACGGCCTATTTCGTTATTTCGAAGTTCATCGAAATAATAAAAAACCGACGATTTTTCGCCGATTTTCCATTGTTTTTTAGCTATTTTTGAATTTTTCCCCTTCTTCGGAAGGGGCTTCTGGCGGAAGGGGGGTCAGAGATTTTCGCTCAAAAATTCGCGCATCTGTTCCTCGGAAAGATAGCCCACGCTGTGCGCCTTGACCGCCCCGCCTTCGAACACATACACGTCGGGGATCGAAAACACGCCGAGGGATGCGGCGAGGTCGCCGTTTTCGTCCACGTTGACCTTCACGAACTCCGCCCTGCCCGCAAATTCTTCGGAGAGCGTCTCCATCACGGGGCCGAGCATGCGGCAAGGGGTGCACCAGACCGCCCAAAAGTCGCATACGACGACGGCGCCCGTCTCCACGAGGGCGTCGAGTTCCTGTCCTGAAATTTCTTTGACCATACGTTACCTCTTAGGAAAATATTGTGCAATTTCTTCGAATTTCACGCGCCGTGAGACGGAATCGCGCATATCTTTGATCTCGACCGCGCCCTCTTTGAGCTCGTTCTCGCCGATGACGATGACTTTGCTCACGCAGAGCTTGTCCGCATACTTGAACTGCGCCTTCACCGAACGCTCCATGAGGTCGCACTCGACGATATATCCCCGCCTGCGCAGCTGTTCCGCGACGATCATCGCGCGCGTGCGCGACGCTTCGTCCAAACCCGCGACGTAGACGTCGGGCAGACGTTCGATGAGCGGGACCTCTTTCGCGTCCATCGCGAGGATCAGCCTCTCGATGCCCGCCGCGAATCCCACCGCGGGAGTGGGCTTCCCGCCGAGCTGTTCGATGAGGGCGTCGTACCTCCCGCCGCCGAGGACGGTGGATTGCGCGCCGATGAGGTCGGTCGTAAATTCAAACACGGTGCGGCTGTAATAATCGAGCCCGCGCACGATGCGGGGATCGACGGTGAACGAAACTTCCGCCGCGGTCAAAATGGATTTGAGCTTCTCGAAGTGGCTGCGGCAGTCGTCGCAGAGGTAGTCGAGCATGCTCGGCGCGTGGGCGGTGAACCGCTTGCAGCCCTCGTTCTTGCAGTCGAGCATGCGGAGGGGGTTTTTCTCGAAGCGGGCGCGGCAATCTTCGCACATTTCGCCGATATGGGGTCGGAAATACTCCCTGAGCGCGTCGGCATATTTCGCGCGGCAGTGCTTACATCCGATGGAATTGATGCGGAGCTCGACGTTGCTTCCGATCTGCAATTTATCGAGGAAACGGGTCGCGAAGAGGATCGCCTCCGCGTCTGCGGCGGGGGAATCGGAGCCGTACAGTTCCGCGCCGAATTGGTGGAACTCCCTCAGCCTGCCCGCCTGCGGTCTCTCGTAGCGGAATGCGGAAATGAGATAGAAAACTTTGAAGGGCATCGCGCCCCCCTGCAGGCCGTTCTCGATGAAAGCGCGCGCGACCCCCGCCGTCCCCTCGGGACGGAGCGTGACCGAGCGGCCGCCCTTGTCGAGGAAGGTGTACATTTCCTTGTTGACGATGTCCGTCGTGTCCCCCACGCCGCGCGAAAAGAGCTCGGTGTGTTCGAAAGTGGGCGTGCGGATCTCCTTGAAATTGTATTCTGCCGCGACTTCCCGCGCCGTCTCCTCGACGGTGTGCCACGACGGGCCGTCTGCGGGGAGCATATCCTTACAGCCTTTGGGAATTTGGATCATGGTTTTCTCCTTTGCCGCCGCTTGCGATCTCGGCGCGGTTTCTTCTTGATTTGCATGCCCGTTCGCGGACATGGGTGCCCCGTTTGATGTCAATCATCCGAGAAGGGGCGAGGCAGCCTTCACTCCTTCGGGGGAGTTGCACACTCAATCTTGGCTCCACCTCTGGGGGAGCTCCGCCGTAGGCGGTGAGGGGGTTCTCTTGTATCAAAACCCCTCATCTCCCGCTCCGCGGGAGCTTCCCCCCACGGGGGGGAAGCCTTTCTCGGCTCCTCTGAGATGCACTACCCTAACCCCTCACGAAATTTTGTTTGGGGCGTTTGTTGACGCACCCCCTCCCCTACCCCTCCCCCTCAAGTATAAGGGGGAGGGGTAGGGGAGTTACCCCTAACAAAATTTGTGAACCCCATTCCAATAACGGCGCGTTGCAAAACCACGCTTTTGCATAAGCGCGACCCTTCGACTTCGCTCAGGGCGACGGCTCTGCCGTCGATTTGCCGAACCCTTTGCGCTTATTGTCTTTGAGGTCAGACATGGGCGCGGGCGACGAGGCTTTGAGATGCACTACCCTAACCCCTCACGAAATTTTGTTTGGGGCGTTTGTTGACGCACCCCCTCCCCTACCCCTCCCCCTCAGGTATAAGGGGGAGGGCAAGTAAAGCCTCCCCAAACAAAATTTGTGAACCTATTTGTGAATTTACAAAACGTATTTCTTCAAATTGCGGTCGCGCGTCATGTTTTTGAGGTGTTCCTCGACATAGGCGCGGTTGATCTCCACCGTGACGACGGGATAGTCGCCGCCGCCCGCATTGAAGGAGATGTCCTCGAGCAGATTTTCCATCACGGTGTGCAGTCTGCGCGCGCCGATGTCCTCGCTCGTGAGGTTGACTTCCTCGGAGATCTCGGCAATGGCCTCGATCGCGTCGGGCGTGAATTTCAGATCGATATTATCGACGGCGAGCAGCACGGCGTATTGCTGCGTGAGGGAGTGCTCGGTGTTCGTGAGAATGTTGACGAAGTCCTCCTTCGTGAGCGAATTGAGTTCGACGGAGACGGGGAAACGCCCCTGAAGCTCGGGGATGAGGTCCTCGACGCGCGCGACATGGAAGGCGCCCGCCGCGATAAAGAGCATGTAGTCCGTCTTGACGGGTCCGTACTTGGTCATGACCGTGCTCCCCTCGACGATGGGCAGAATGTCGCGCTGGACGCCCTCGCGGGAGACGTCCGCCCCCGACGTGTTGCCCTTGCCCGCGATCTTGTCGATCTCGTCGATGAAGATGATGCCGTCGTTCTCGGCACGGCGGAGCCCCTCATCGGTGACGGCGTCGTCGTCGATGAGTTTGTCCGCTTCCTCGGCGATGAACATTTTCATCGCCTCCTTCACGGTGAGCTTGCGCTTCTTGCGCCTTGCGGGGAGCATTTCTCCGAAGATGGAGCCCAAATTGATCGCCGCGCCCCCGGGAACGAGCTCCATGTTCTTGGGCTCATCCTTCACGTCCGCCTCGATCACGGTGTTGTCGAAAACGCCCTTTCTGAGAGAGGAGAGAAGATTGTCCTCGAAGATCTTGCGGTCGAGCTCGCCGCGGTCGTTCTTTTTGAGCTCGGCGAGAAGTTTGACCATGCGGGCCTCGGCTGCCTCCGTCGCCTTCACGGAGACCTCGGCGGTCTTTTCGTCCTTGACGAGGCGGATGGCGCATTCGACGAGATCGCGCACCATGCCCTCGACGTCCTTGCCGACATAGCCCACTTCGGTGTATTTGGTGGCTTCCACCTTGATGAAGGGCGCCTTGACGAGTTTTGCGAGACGGCGGGCGATCTCCGTCTTGCCGACGCCCGTCGGCCCCTTCATGATGATATTCTTCGGGGTGATCTCCTCGCGGAGCTCCTGGGAGAGCTGCGCCCTCCTGTAACGGTTGCGGAGGGCGATGGCGACCGCCTTTTTCGCCTCTTCCTGACCGATGATGTGCTTATTCAGTTCATTGACGATTTGTTTAGGGGAAAGATCCATGATAACTCCTTCATATTCATAAACGGCTTCTTTTCGGTATGCCTCCCACGGGGGCGCAGCGGCGGGAAATTATTCCAACCCGATGTGATTCAGAATGTCGGCGCAAATATTTTGATAATTGCGGCTAAATTCAAGATTAGAATATCGTAAAACCGTGAGGCCGAGAGAAGCGAGATAGGCGTCGCGCGCTCTGTCGTACGCTTCCGCAGCTTCCTCATAGTGCTGTGCTCCGTCCAATTCGATGACGAGAGCGTGCTCCGCGCAATAAAAATCTACGATATAAGTTCCGATGACCTTTTGTCTGCAAAAATGCACGGGCAGTCCCCGCAAAAAATCATACCATAACTTCTTTTCTTCTTTGGTCGGGGATCTGCGCAATTCTTTGGCGCGGTCTGCGAGAACGGGATTGTGAAATTTCCTGACTTTTTCCATGCGATTCCAAGTTCCCCCCCATCCGTCGCGGCGGGGCCGCGCCACCCTCCCCCCGCAGGGGGTAGGGCTTGTTTACTTTTCCGTCGGGGGCACGACTTCCCCCCCATCCGTCGCGGCGGGGCCGCGCCACCCTCCCCCCGCAGGGGGTAGGGCTTAGACTGTTTCACAGATGATGTGGTCGTTTGTATAGACACAGATCTCGCTGGCGATCTTGAGCGACTTTCTCGCGATCTCCTCGGCGGAGAAATCGGTATTCTGGGCGAGGGCGCGCGCCGCGGCAAGGGCGTAGTTCCCGCCGCTTCCGATCGCGCAGATCCCCTCGTCGGGCTCGATGACTTCGCCCGTGCCCGAGAGAATGAGCAGGGTGTCCTTATCCGCCGTGATCATCATGGCGTCGAGCTTGCGGCCGATCTTGTCGCTTCTCCAAAGGTCGGCGAGCTCCACCGCGGAGCGCATCAGATTGCCCGCGAACTTGTTGAGCATGCCCTCGAAGCGTTCGGAGAGGGAGAAGGCGTCGGTGACCGACCCCGCAAATCCCAAAATGACCTTGCCGCCGTAAATTCTTCTCACTTTGATGGCCGTGTTCTTGAACACGACGCTCTCGCCCATCGTGACCTGTCCGTCACCCGCGATGGCCGTGACGCCGTCCCGTTTGACGGCGCAGATGGTCGTTCCGCGAAATTCCATTGAAACCTCCTTTTCTTTGCCCTGCAGGGCGCGCCCGCAGCCGCGGGCGTCGTATTATCAAGTATTTACCCCAAATTCTCTGTTTTGAAACGCTCGATCTCCGAAAGTGCGCGCAAGGCGAGCAATTTTTTCCGTTCCTTCTTGTCGCGCACGTCCCCGAAGCCCCCCGCGAGCACGCCGTAGTTGGCGTTCATGGGCTGGAAGTTCGCATTGGGCGCGGCGATGTAGCGGGAGAGCGCGCCCGAAACCGTGACGTCGGACGGGACGATCGTAGGCATTTTGAGAGCTCTCCTTCGGACATGGTACCCGCAGAGAAGGCCGCTCGCCGCACTTTCCACATATCCTTCCACCCCCGTGAGCTGGCCCGCGAAGAAGAGGTCGGGGTTGTCGCGCGAGGAGAAATCGGCATTCAGGCAGCGGGGCGATTCGAGATAGGTGTTGCGGTGCATCACCCCGTACCGTTCAAATTCGGCATTTTTGAGCGCGGGGATCATGGAAAAGACGCGCTTCTGCTCGGGGAATTTCAGGTTGGTCTGGCAGCCGACGAGGTTGAAGCTCGTCCCCGCAGCATTCTCCTTCCGCAGCTGCAACACGGCGTACGGGCGTTTCCCCTCCCACATGAGCCCCACGGGTTTGAAGGGGCCGAAGCGGAGGGTGTCCTTCCCCCGCGCCGCCATGATCTCCACGGGCATGCACCCCTCGAACACGTCCTGCTTTTCGAAACCGTGCAGACGGGCGCGTTCGGCGGAGAGGAGCGCGTCCACGAACCCCTCGTACTCCTCTTTCGTCATCGGGCAGTTGACATAGTCGCCCGTGCCGTTCCCGTAGCGGTCCTGCGTGAACGTCTTGGAGAAATCGACGCTCTCCGCCGACACGATGGGAGCGGACGCGTCAAAAAAGTGCAAAACGCCGAACCGTTTCACGATCGCGTCCGAGAGCGCGTCCGAGGTGAGCGGACCCGTCGCGACCACGCCGAACGGGGGGAGAGAGCCGATCTCTTCGGAGACGATCTCGATATTGGGGTGGCTTTTGAGTTTTTCGGTGATGAAGGAAGCGAACGCCTCCCTGTCCACTGCGAGCGCGCCGCCCGCGGGGACCCGCGCCGCTTCCGCCGCCTGCATGGTGAGAGAGCCGAGCCGCCGCATCTCCTCTTTCAGCAGTCCGCAGGCGTTGCCGCAGACGTCGTCGCTTTTGAGGGAATTGGAACAGACGAGCTCCCCGAATTTTTCCGATGTGTGCGCGGGGGTGAATTTTTTCGGCTTCATGTCGTAAAGCACGACCGAAAGGCCGTGCTGTGCGAGAAAATATGCCGTCTCGCTGCCTGCGAGACCCCCTCCTATGACGGGGATTTTCATGCTTCAGGGGCGGGCGCGTTCTTGGGCGGTCTGCCCGCCTTCGCCGCGGTGACGCGGTAGCCGCACTCCCTGTCCGAACACTTCACGGTGCCGCGCGGGGATCTCACGAGAGCTTTTCCGCACTTGGGGCACTTTTCGCCCGTGGGGACGTCCCAGCTCATGAACTTACAGACGGGGTAGCCGCTGCAACCGTAATACGTCTTGCCCGTGCGCGTTTTCAAACGCTTCGTCGGCTTGCCGCACTCGGGGCAGATCCCCTCGAGGATCTCGTCGCCCGCCGTCTCGCCGTACGGAAGCGTGGACTTGCAGGCCGGATAGTCGGGGCAGGCGAGGAACTTGCCGTATCTGCCGCTCTTGATGACCATCATGCGGCCGCACTTCGGGCAGGGCGTGTCCGAGACCTCCGCCTCCCCCTCGCTCACGATGTTCGAGCAGGCTGGATAGTTGGAACAGGCGAGGTATTTTCCGTATTTGCCGCTCTTGCGCACCATCGGGTGGCCGCACTTCGAGCAGAGAATGTCCGTCATCTCGTCGCCGTCGACGGAGGCAAAGCGGAGCTGCGATTCAAACGGCGGGTAGAAGTCGGCGATGATGGCGCGCCAATCCTTGCCGCCGTCCTCGATCTCGTCGAGCTTCTCCTCCATGTCCGCGGTGAAGCCGACGTCCATGATATCGGTAAAGTACTGCACGAGCATGTCCGTGATGCGGTAGGCGATCTCGGTCGGCTTCATGTACTTGCCTTCCTTCTCCACATACTTGCGCTTGGTGAGCACGGAGATGATGGAGGCGTACGTCGAAGGACGGCCGATGCCCTTGTCCTCCATCGCCTTGACGAGGGAAGCGTCGGTGTAGCGCACGGGCGGCTTGGTGAACTTCTGCTCCGCGCTGACGGCGATCTCGTCTAAAAGCTCTCCCTCTCCGAGCGGGGGAAGGAGCCCCTTCGTCTCGTCCTCGTCGGCGGTGTGGAAGTCGGCGTAGATGGCGGTGAAGCCCGCAAAGCGCAGCGCGCGCCCGCTCGCTTTCAGGCCGTATTCGCCGTTCTTGATCTCGATCTGCATGGAGTCGTACTGCGCCTCTGCCATCTGCGACGCGATGAACCGCTCGTAGATGAGCTTATACACGTTGTAGTGCTTCCTGTCGAGGAGCTTCTTGACCGATTCGGGCGTACGGGCAAGATCGATGGGACGGATCGCCTCGTGCGCGTCCTGCGCGCCTTTCTTGGAAGCGTAATAATTGGGCTTTTCGGGCAGGTATTCCTTGCCGTACTTCTCCAAGATATACTTGCGCGCCGCCGCCTGCGCGTCCGAGGAGACGCGGGTGGAATCGGTACGGATATAGGTGACGAATGCGACATGCCCCTCCCCTTCGAGGTCCATGCCCTCATAGAGGTGCTGCGCCATGAGCATCGTCTCGGGCGCGGTCATGCCGAGCTTGTTGGAGGCGTCCTGCTGCAGCGTCGACGTCGTGAAGGGCGCGGGAGCGTGCGACTTTGCGACGCTCTTTTTGACGCTCGTGACGACGTATTCCCCACTCTTTAGCGCGGCGAGGACGGCGTCCGCGACTTCCTTGCTGCCCACCTTGAACTTCTTGCCCTTGCGCTTTTCGAGCAGGGCGCGGAGGGAGGAATACTTCTTCTCCCCGTCGCGGAGCTCGGCCGCAATCGTCCAATACTCCTCGGGTACGAACGCCGCGATCTCCCGCTCGCGCTCGACGACGAGGCGGAGGGCGACCGACTGCACGCGTCCCGCAGAGAGCCCGTTCTGGATCTTGTTGTTCAGAAGGGGGGAGAGCTTGTAGCCGACGAGACGGTCGAGGACCCTTCTCGCCTGCTGTGCGTCCACGAGGTTATAGTTAATCTTGCGCGGATGTGCGAGCGCGTGCTCCACGGCGCGCGGGGAGATCTCGTTGAACTCGATCCTGTTTTCCCCGTCCTCGGGCAGCCCCAAGACGCTCTGCAAGTGCCATGAGATCGCCTCGCCCTCGCGGTCGGGGTCGGTCGCAAGATACACCCGTCCCGCCTTCCTCGCCTCTTCGGTGAGACGGCGGATGATCTCCTCCTTGCCGGGAGAAGTGACGTAGCGCGGCTCATAGTTGTGCTCCACGGAGACGCCGAGCTTCTTCTGCGGCAAGTCGCGGATGTGTCCGCCCGAGGCGTCCACTTTGTACTTCCCTTTCAGGTATCTCGAAATGGTCTTTGCCTTTGAGGGTGATTCTACGATAATGAGATCCATATTCACTCCTTACCGCGGAGGGCTTTCTCGCCGCTCCGCGCTTCAGATTGCATTGTAATGATTTCCGCCGCCCCTGACGACGGCGCCCTTGATCTCGAGCGAGGAGAGCACGGCGGTGACTTCGAAGATCTTCAAGCCCGTTTTCTCCGCGATCTGCGCGGGGTGGAGTTCGCCGTAATCTTTGAGTGCGTCGAGCACGCGCCCCTCGTCGGAGGAGAGTTCCATACGGGCCTCCTTCTCCGCCTCCATGCCGTAGACGGAGAGGATGTCCTCCGCTTTGGTGGCGAGGTATGCGCCCCGCTTGATGAGCTCGTTGCAGCCCTCGCCCTGTCTTGCGCCCGCGTTGTGCGGAAGGGCGAAAACGTCCCGCCCGAAGTCGAGCGCGCAGTTCGCCGTGATCAGCGTGCCGCTCTTCTCGGCCGCGGAGAGCACGAGCACGCCCTCCGACAGCCCCGCGAGAATGCGGTTGCGCGCGTGGAACGAGTACTTCTTCGCGGTCTCCCACGGAAGGAGCTCGGAGAGGAGCAGACCCTTCTTTCTCACCTTTTCCTTGACGGAAACATGGGCGGCGGGATAGCACTCATCCAGCCCGCACGGGAGCACGCAGATGAGGTTCCCCTCGGACATGCCCCCTTCGATCGCTGCGAGGTCGCCTCCTTCGGCAAGCCCCGTGACGATGGCGAAGCGGCGGGAGAGCGTCTCTGCGATCGTGCGGCCGAGCTTGCCCGCCCACGGCGGCGTGAGACGGCTGCCCACCACGCAGAACTTGCGCGCGCCGAGCAGTTCCCTCCTCCCCGCGCCGTACAGCACGAGGGGCGGCAGGGAAATGTTTTTGAGCGCGTCGGGATAGTCCTCGGAGATGAGCGTGACCGCGAAATATCCCTTCTTTTCGAGCCCCGCGAGAAAGAGATCGGCCTCCTTCTCCCTTCTTTCGCGGGACGGGGTGAACGATTTCTCCGCACCTGCGGCGGGGAAATACGTTTCCGCTTCCGCGAGCAGGGCGGCGGGCGAAGGCGCGGCGCGGAGTAGCGCGACGCGCGTCCTGTACTCTGTTTTCGTGCAGGCGCACAGCCAAAGGTACGCCCGTTCCTCTGCCGTGTAATCCATATTAACCGATCGAATCGTCGTAAATGCGGTAGGAGACCGCCTCCGCGACGTGTTTGGCAAGGATCTCTTCGGACCCGTCGAGATCGGCGATGGTGCGCGAGACTTTGATGATACGCGCGCGTGCCCGCGCCGAGAGGTGCATGCGTTCGAACGCCGCCCGCAGGATATCGTCCCCTTCGCGGCTGAGCGGGCAGAACTCGTTGATCTCCCGTTCCCCCATCTCCGCGTTCGTGCCGATGCCGTAGTCCTCGAAGCGGCTCCTCTGGACGCGGCGGGCAAATTCCACCCGCTCCTTCACCGCCTCCGAGCTCTCGTTCATCTGGTTGGACGTGAGGTCGTCGTAGTCGATGTCGTCCACCTCGACTTGCAGGTCGATCCTGTCGAGGAGGGGCCCCGAAATGCGCTTGCGGTATCTTCTGATCTCCGCGGGCGTACAGATACAGGTGCGCTCGGCGGAACCGTAGTTGCCGCACGGGCAGGGATTCATGCTCGCGCAGAGCATGAAACGGGCGGGGTATGTAAAGGTGCCGCCCGCGCGGGAGACGGTGATCTTCCCGTCCTCGAGGGGCTGGCGGAGCGCTTCGAGCGTGGAACGCTTGTATTCGGGCAGTTCGTCGAGGAAGAGGACGCCGCCGTGCGCGAGCGAGATCTCGCCCGGGTGCACGACATGGTTGCCGCCGCCGCACATGGACACCGTAGTCGCCGTATGGTGCGGCGTACGGAAGGGCCGTTCGGTGACGATCCCCTCTTCGCCGAGCACGCCCGCGACGGAGTGGATCTTGGTGATCTCGAGGGCCTCTTCAAAGGTAAGATCGGGCATCACGGTGGGAAGGCAGCGCGCGAGCATCGTCTTACCCGTCCCGGGAGGCCCTACCATGAGCACGTTGTGCCCTCCCGCAACGGCGATCTCGATGGCGCGGCGCGCGAGGGGCTGCCCCTTGACGAAGCGCAGGTCGGCGGAGACCCTCCCTCCCGCATGCGGCACGAACATCGCCGTTTCGAGCATGGGGATGCGCTGCGTGCCCGCGAGATGGCGGACGACCTCGGTGAGCGTGGCGGCTGGATAGATCTCCGCACCGCCGAGGTACTGCGCTTCCCGCGCGTTGCCCGACGGCACGATGAAGCGGGTGAACCCGTGCGCCTTCGCCGAGATGAGAATGGGCAGGAGCCCCGCGATCGGCCTCACGTCCCCGCTCAGGGCGAGTTCGCCGATAAAGACGTAGTCGGTGTCGCAGCCGACGAGCTGTTCGCTCGCCTTCAACAGACTGACGGCGACGGCGAGGTCGAAGGACGCGCCCTCCTTTTTGATGTCCGCAGGCGCGAAGTTGATCGTGATGCGGTTCATCGGGAAGAGCAGCCCGCTGTTTTTGAGGGCGGAGCGCACGCGCTCCTTGCTCTCCTTGACGGCGGTATCGGGAAGCCCCACCATGTCGTAGGACGGCATGCCCTTGTTGACGTCCGTCTCCACCTCGACGGGGACCCCTTCGAGACCGTTGAGTGCATAACAAACGATTTTTGCGATCATAGGCTTCTCCACAAAACGAAATCAAATGCGGCGTCCATGAAGGACGAGGGAAGCGGAATCGAGAAGATAAAGACGATCAGAGCCGCGAAGCAGATCCCGAGCAGAACAGCGCCGACGACGCTGAGGACGCGCGCCGCGCCGCGCAGGTGTTCCCTGCCGAAACAGACGGCGGCGAGCAGGAAGGCGAACAGATAGGCGAGCAAAACGAACGCGCTGCCCGTCCTCACGGCGAACGCCGCGGCGAGGGAGAGCGCGAGCCCCGCGAGCAGGATCGCATGGGTGCGGACCTCCGCACGCCATGCCTTGCCGCGCTCCTTTTTGCAGAGGAGCATGATGAGACGGACGACGGCGTACACCGTTCCTACCGCGCCCGCGATGAGCGCGACGGGGTTGACGACGGCGAGCGTCGCCGCCTGAAGCAGGCCTTCGCCGCGGAAGAGCGTCCCGAACAGCCAGACCGTACCGCTGCCGTAGGCATTGGCGCCCGTGAACCCGCCCGCAAGCGCGGTCCACGCGAGCGTAAAGACGTTCAGGGTGGGGTCGGCGACGTTGTCGAGAGCTTTCAGATAAGTCGTATGTGCGGGAAGGATCCCGACGAGCGCGAACAGGAACACGCCGAACACGAGGGAGACGACAAAGAGCACGGGCGCGGCCACGTTCTTGAAGCGGAAGTCCGCGATCACCCTGCCGGCGCGGTGTTCCTTCGTCTCGGGAGCGGGCTCTCCGGAAGCCTCCGCAGCCGTCTCCACGGGCACGGGTTCGGGATCGGGCTCGGCGAGCGCCTTTTCGAGATAGTACTTCTTGGCCTTCTGCTGGCGTACCATGCCCGCGATGAACAGCCCCAAAACGCCCGCCATCGGAATGGCGAACGCGCTGTTGACGCAGACCGCGGCCGCCCCCGAGAGGCCCGCGCAGAAGAGCGGGAGCACGGAGAAGAAGTTCGCTTTTTTGATCCCGTCCGCATAGAACCTGTGCACGAGATCGAGGGAGAGCGCGAAGAAGAACACGCCGAGGAAGAGCGGCGTCCCGACGTGGCCGTAGCAAAGCGTCAGGGCGGAGAGCGCGTAGACGAGCGAGAACACGAAGCCCGCTTTCTCGCTCCTCGTGAGACGGACGACGAGCCGCGCGAGCACGACGAGCGCGCCGAACGCCGCGAGCATCGGGAAGAAGCGCAGACCGAACGGGCTCATGCCGAAGATCAGCGTGCCGAGGGCGAGGATGTCGTTGCCGAGCGGGCCGTAGACCCCGTCGATGATGTAGGCGTCGATCGGGTTGCCTTCGCTGTCCGCGGCGTACCAGTCGCCGAGGCGCATTTCGGCGATCGTTTTGAGCGAATAGACCTCGTCTTTTCCGAAGCGCACAAAGGAGGACTCCCCCGTGAGCGGCATGCGCTGCCTGTCGACGAGCGCGCCCGCGCGTTCGATCGCCTCGCTCTTCGATTCGTTCGAGGCGTGCGTGACGTCGTAGACCGTCGCGGGGATCACGCAGGTCTTGCCCGTCCCCACATAGTTCGAATCGAGCTCTTCGCCCACGAACACGACCTCGTTGACGAGCACGTTCGCGCCGCCGCTCTTGACGTAGATGCGCGCGTAGAGCTGCGTCGAGATGCGCCACGAATCCGCGGAGAGGTCGAAGGGCGCGACGAAGCGGAAGAAGCCGTCGGTCACGTCGGGTGCGGGAATGTCCTTGACGGGCTTGCCGTTTTCATCTAATTCGGCAACGGGCGTGAAGTAGTTCTCGAATACGGCGTCCACCCCGCCCGTGAACGTTGTGCCGCTCGTCGAACGCTCGACGCGCAGCGTGACGGAAGTGCCCGGCTCCGCATAGATCGCCGCAATGTTCACATATACGTCGGTCACGCGCAGATAGGGCGCATTTGTGGGGTTGGACAGGCGGAAGTCGACGCGCGGGGTCTCCGTGTCCGTCTCCCGCTTGGCGCGGAGCTCGAAAGCGGAGCCCGTGCCGTACACGGAACCGAGCGTGCCGAGACCGACCGCGAGAAAGGCGAGAGCCACGATGAGAAACGCGAGGAAGTAACCTTTGAGGCCCTTCTTGTTCGAGGATGTGTTTTTCATTTGATCCTATTCCCTATTATATAGTTGCTTTCTATTTTAACCGATTGCGTGCATTTTGTAAACGGATTTTCCGAACATTTTCAAATTTTTTTCTTTTCTGTGAAAAAATCACGTCTTGTGCCCCTTTCCGGCAACGAAAAAAGGGTCCGCCATGACTTTTGGCAGATCCCTTTCCCTCGAAAAGTTATTTCTTTTCTTTGATCTTGGCAGCTTTCCCTGTGCGGCCGCGCAGATAATACAGTTTCGCTCTGCGGACCTTCCCTTCTCTCACGACGTTGACGTACGCGATCTTGGGAGAATGGACGGGGAAGCAACGCTCCACGCCGACGCCGAACGAAAGACGGCGCACGGTGAAGCTCTCGCGGATGCCGCCGTGCTTCTTCGCGATGACCACGCCCTCGAAGTTCTGGATCCTTTCCTTGCCGCCTTCGATGATGCGGTAGCCCACGCGCACGGTGTCGCCGACGTTGAAAGAAGGAACGTTCTCCTTCATGTTCTCGGCTTCGATCGCCTCGATGAGTCCCATGACTTTACCTCCATGTTTTACGCGACGTTCATGCCCTTTCACGGCAGAGGACCGCCCGAAGTCAATTCACGATTATAAGGGAAAACCCGAAAAAATGCAAGCGGTTTTGCGTACTTTTCGCAATTTCTTTTGAAAAAGTGCGTCCGTCTCCCCCATGCGCGCGGCCGCGGCCTCACAAAAGGCCCCTCCAAAAGCTCAGGAGACCTCCTCTTCCGAGAGGATCTCCTCGGGCGGGGGCGCGGAAGCCCTCTCTTCGACGCCCTGCACGCAGGCATAGGTGTCGCGGCGGATGAGGGTGCGCGAACGGAGATTGCCGAGCGCGTCGTACACCAAAAGATAGCTCTCGCTCGCAAGCCCCGCCTTTCCCGCGCGCAGCGTGCGGTCCTCGCTCCCCTCCACCACTCTCGCGGGGGGAGGTTCGAGGCGGAAGAGCACCTCGCTCTCCACTTCGTAGCGCAGCCCGTCGGGCATGCCGTAGAAAGAGAACTCCACGACCCCGTCCTCCGCTCTCCCGAGCAGATACACGGGGTAGGGATAGGGATTGACGAATTTGAGGTCGCTGTATTCGGAGACCATCGCGTCCTGCGAGGGCGGCACATAGCCGACGGAGAGGGAATGGGGTCGGCTTTCCGTGACCGTGAGCCCCGCCCGCAGAGCCGCGCCGAAGAGGGTCGTGCTCGTCTGGCACACCCCGCCGCCCACGCCGGGAACGAAGTCGCCCTCCAAAATGACGTTCGCCTCCTCGAAGCCGTTCTCCGCCGTGCGCTTGCCCACCTTCCCGTTGAAGGAAAATTCCTCGCCGCTCTCGATCTCCGTCCCCGAAATGCGTTCCGCCGCCAGCGCGATGTTGCGGCTGCGCGGTCCGTTCGAGGGGTCGTATTTCGTCGAAAAGGTGGCGAGAAGGCGGGTACGGGCGCGGAGTTTTTCCTCCGTGACCTCGGGGCTGACCTCGCGGCAGGAGAGCGCGATCTCCGTTTTCCCCTCTTTGAGGGCGAGAACGGCGTCCGCGACCAGCTTATGATAATCGCAGCTTATGCCGTTCGTCTCGGGAATGTATCCGAACCCGTCCGCGCCGAAAACAAGCTGTGCGTCTTTCCCCTCTTTGGCGTGATCGCGGCATACCATGTCCAAGACTTCCTCGAGCGCGATCCATTCGCGGCGCACCGTCGCGGTGTATTTTCCGTCCCGTTTCGCGCCCCGCAGGAGACTGTCGACGTCGTCCGAATAATCGAGTTCGGCGAAAAACTCGCCGTCGGGCGTTCTGACGGTGAGGGGGAGATAGACCAGCGCGTCCCGCACGAGCTTCGCCCCCTCCGCATACGTCATTCCGCCCACTTTGACGCCGTTCACTTCCACCCCGCGCCTGATCTTTCCGCCGCATCCGCCCAAAAAAAAGCTCCCCGCAAGGAGGAGCGCGATCATTCTCATGTATTTCATACGCTCCCGTCGAGACGAAGGAGCACGTTCTCTGCCCCGCACGCGTCGAAGCGCGGATGCCCGACGCGCCGCACGCCCCCGTCCGCATGGAAATCGGAGCCGCCCGTCACGAACAGGCCGTGCCGTTCCGCGAAGGCGCAAAACTCCTCCGTCTCCTCCGCAGTATGCGTCGGATGGAAGCATTCTATGCCGTCGAGCTCCCCCGCGAGCCCTTCCATGAACGCGTTGCGCGCGCCCGCAAATTCCCTCTTCGCCCGCGCCTTTTCCTCCCCATCGCAGAAAGAAATGCGGGAGGAGAGCTCCTCGGGAAGAAGCAGGATCTGCGCGGGGTGGGCGAGCACCGCGAGGCCTCCCATTCCGTGTACGGTGCGCACCGCGCTCACGGGATCGGGGCGGCACAGACCGGAGAACGCGGGCTTTTGGGGCGCAAACGCCTCGCGGTACACTTCCCCCGCGTCCCTATGCAGTCTCGCGGCGTACGCGCAGACGACGTGCATGGTGTGCAGAGGGGTCTCCTTTCGGACATGGTATGCCTCGATGTCGCCAAGCGTGACGTTCATTCCGTAATAGGCGTTGGCTTTTTCTATGGCGTCGGAAGCGCGCAGCCGTCCCCCTTCCATGCGGTCGGCGAGGAATTTTTCGTACGTCTCCCCCTCGCGGCAGCCGTAGCCGAGGACGTGCACTTTCGCCCCGCCGAGATACGCCGAGATCTCGATGCCGCGCACATAGCGGAGCCCGAGCTTTTTTGCCGCCCGCGCCGCCTCCCCGTTGCCCGAGAGGTTGTCGTGGTCGGTGAGCGAAAAAAGCTCCACCCCCTCTTTTTTGGCGCGGAGGGCGAGCTCCGAGGGGGACAGTGTTCCGTCCGAGCAGACGGAATGGATATGCAGATCCGCCCTCATGGAACGATCTTCCCCCCGTGGATGCGGATCTTGTTGCACGCCTCCTTGTAGAGCACCCGCTCGGCGTGCGTGCAGGTGAGGATACATTGGAGCCCCCGGACGCGGGCGAGGAGCTTCTTCCTGCGGGGAAGGTCGAGTTCGCTCATCACGTCGTCGAGGATGAGCACGGGCGTCTCCCCCGAAAGTTTGGTGAAGATCTCCACCTCGGCGAGCTTCATGGCGAGCGCCGCGGTGCGCGCCTGTCCCTGCGAGCAGAACCCGCGCGCGTCGGTGCCGTTCAAGGCGATCTTGATGTCGTCGCGGTGGGGCCCTACGGACGTAAAACCCAACCTCAGGTCGCGTTCGTAGTTGCGTGCGAGCTCTTTTTTGAGCTTCTCCGCGATCTCCTCTTCGCTCCCCCGCGTCTCGCGGTCGGGCGAGAGGACGAGGGTCTCCTGCCCCTCGGTGAGGAAGGCGTGCGCCTCCCCCGCATACGCGCTCAGATCGGCGAGATAGTCCCTTCTCTTTGCGGCGATGCGGGCGGCATAGTGCGCGAGCTGTTCATCCCAGACGGGAAGGGTCTCGAGCACCGTCTGCACGTCGTGTTCTTTGAGGAGGTTGTTGCGCTGGTCGAGGATGCGGTTGTAGCGCAGAAGGGCGGAGGCATAGTCCCGCGAGGTCTGCGAGATGGAGAGGTTGAGGAAGCGGCGGCGTTCGTCGGGCCCGTCCTGTATGAGACGGAGTTCGCCCGGGGAGAAGAACACGCTGCGCATATTGCCGAGGAAATCGACGGTCCGCGCCACCTTGTTCCCGTTCACGCGCAGCTCCCGCCTGTTCTCGAAGATGGACGCCTCGAGCGTGACCCCTCCGTACCTGCTCTCCGCGGCCGCGCCGATATAGGCGGAGGTCTCCCCGCTGCGGATGAGCTGGCGGTCGTGGCGGATCCTGAGCGAAGAGCCCGTGCACAGGTAAAAGACCGCCTCGGCGCAATTCGTCTTGCCCTGCGCGTTCTTGCCCGTGAGGATATTCAGGCCGTCCTGAAATTCGAACGTCTCCTCTTCGTAATTCCTGAAATTTTTCAATGTCAACTTTTTTACGAGCATGGCGGCAAAAACACTTTCCTTTCGGGCGGATTTATAGTATAATGGATAAGCACGGCGGCGGGCGGACGCAGAGCCTTGCGCGCTTTCCCGCACGCCCTTCCTGCACCATTATAGCAGATTTCGACGAAAAGACAAACAGTTTCGGGGGAAAAAGATGGCCGAAAAAGCACAATTCGAAGTATTGTGGGAAAAGATCAAAGCGCGGCTTTCCAAGCTCGTCTCGGGGATCGCCTTCGCGACCTATTACGACGTATTGGAGCCGTGCGACGTCGTCAATAAAAAGATCGTGCTGAAAGCCGCGGGGGAGACCTCGGCGAGTTTCATCATGCGCAACGCCGACAAACTGCGCGAGGCGATCGCCTCCGCCGACGTGGGGCTCACCGATTTCATCGTGTTCGTGGAGGGAAGCAAGGAGTTCCCCCTCGACGAACAGCCCGACGCGATGGAGGAAGTCTCCGTGCAGACGGATAAGCGGTTCACGTTCGCGTCCTACGTCGTCGGCGCGTCCAACAAGTTCGTGTATGCCGCGGCGAAGGCGGTCGCGGCGGCCCCGGGCGAAAACTTCAACCCCCTCTATATCTACGGCGGGACGGGGCTCGGCAAGACCCACCTCATGCAGGCGATCGCCAACGAGCTCACCCTCACCAAGCCCACGCTCAAAGTGCTCTACACGACGAGCGAAAAGTTCCTCAACGAATATGTGGACAGCATGTATGCGAGAAAGGGCGAGGGCAGGGAAGCGGACAGCCGCTTCCGCAACCGCTACCGCAACGTGGACGTGCTCCTCATCGACGACATCCAATTCTGGGCGGGCAAGTACGGCGTGCAGGAGGCCTTCTTCCATACCTTCAACGAGCTGTTCGCGCAGAACAAGCAGATCGTCATCACTTCCGACTGCCCCGCGAAGGACCTCACCACCCTCGAAGAACGGCTCAGGACGCGCTTTGAGGGCGGGCTCATCGCAGATATCCAGCCGCCCGACGTCGAGATGAAGATCGCCATCCTCAAACAGAAGGCGCTCGAAAAGAAATATATCGTCCCCGACGAAGTGCTCACCTTCCTCGTCCGCAAGTCGGACAACAACGTGCGCACCCTCGAGGGCAGGCTGAACACCGTGATCTTCGCGAGCAAACTGCACGAAGAGCCCATCACCCTCCAACTTGCGGCGACGGCGTTGCAGGAAGCCATCAACGTCGAGGAGCCCGAAGAGGTCTCCGCCGAATCGATCATCCGCGCGACCTGCGCGCACTTCGGCGTCACGAAAGAGGAGCTCGTCGGCAAGGCGAAAAAACAGGAGCTCGTGCGGGCGCGCCAGATCTGCGTTTACCTCATGTGCGACATGCTCTCCCTCCCCCTCGTGAATATCGGGCAGGAAATGGGCGGAAGAGACCATGCCACCATCATCTACTCCCGCGACAAGATCGCCAGCCTCATGCGCGTCAACGACCGCATCGCAAAGGACGTGAGCGACATCAAGAGCGTCGTCTTGAAGCAGTGATCCGCCTCATCCGCGGGGGGCATGTCTGAAAGAGAGGCGCAAAAACTTCAAAAAACATGGAAACATTCTTCGAATCGTCGTGCGACGCGGTCGTCATCGGAGCGGGGCACGCGGGCGCGGAAGCTGCGCTTGCACTCGCCCGCACGGGGCTGAAAACCGTCGTCCTCACCCTCAATCTCGACAGCATCGGCTTCATGCCCTGCAACCCCTCCGTCGGCGGCACCGCGAAGGGGCACTTGGTGCGCGAGATCGACGCGCTGGGCGGCGAAATGGGCGTCTGCGCCGACAAATGCGCCCTGCAATACCGCATGCTCAACGAGGGCAAGGGCGCCGCGGTGCAGTCCCTGCGCGCGCAGGTCGATAAAAACAGATACCACACCGAGATGAAGCGGACGTTCGAGCACACCGATAATTTGCGCGTCGTGCAGGGAGAGGCCGCCGAGATCCTCGTGGAAAACGGCAAGACCGTCGGCGTCCGCACCTCTTACGGGGGCGTTTTTTCTTGCCGCGCCGTCATCGTCGCGACGGGCGTGTATTTGGGCGCACGCACGATCACGGGCACCCATGTCCGCGAATCGGGTCCCAACGGCTTCGAACGCGCCACCCTTCTCACCCAAAATCTCATCGGGCTCGGCTTCCGCGTCCGCCGCTTCAAGACGGGCACGCCCGCGCGCGTCGACGGCCGCACGGTGGACTACGGAAAGCTCGCCGTCCAGCCGGGCGAACAGGTCTGCCCCTTCTCTTTTTTGAACGACGGCGTTCCCGAAGCGCAGACCCCCTGCTACCTCGCGTACACCAATGCGGAGACGCACAAGCTCATCCTCGACAATCTTGACCGCGCCCCCCTCTACAACGGCGGGATCTCTTCCGCGGGCCCGCGCTACTGCCCCTCCATCGAGACGAAGGTGGTGCGCTTCCGCGAAAAGGAGCGGCACCAGCTCTTTATCGAACCCGAGGGGGCGGACACCGCCGAAGTGTATGTGCAGGGGCTCTCCACCTCCCTCCCCCACGACCTGCAAAAGGAGATGTACCGCACCGTCAAGGGCTTGGAACACGCCGAGATCATGCGCTACGCCTACGCCATCGAGTACGACTGCGTCGATTCCCTCGACCTTCTCCCCACCCTCGAATACAAGCGCGTCGAAGGGCTCTACACGGCGGGGCAGATCAACGGCACGAGCGGCTATGAGGAGGCCGCGGCGCAGGGGCTCATGGCGGGGCTGAACGCCTCTCTGAAACTGCGCGGGCTGCCCCCTCTCGTCTTGCGGCGCGATCAGGCGTACATCGGCGTGCTCATCGACGACCTCGTGACGAAGGGCACCGACGAACCCTACCGCATGATGACCTCGCGCGCGGAATTTCGCCTCACCCTGCGGCAGGACAATGCGGACGAACGTCTCACGGAGATCGGCTATGCGGCGGGGCTCGCAAGCGAAGCGCGCTACCGGAGGTTTTTAGCGAGAAAGACGTTAAAGGAGCATACCATGTCCGCGCTCATGGGTCGCGCAGACCAAAAAATCGCGGACGGGCTCGTCCGTGAACGCGGCGAGGCGGCCCTCCTTTCGGGCGTGACGTACGCCGACCTCATACGCCGCGGGATCCCCGCCGCGGAGATCGTCCGCGCCTTCGGAATTCTCGGCGACGTCCCCCAAGACGTGCTCGGCAGCTGCGAGACGGAGATCCGCTACGAGGGGTATCTCAAACGCAGCGCGGAGACGATCGAGAAGGCGAAAAGGATGGAGTCCACCCCCCTCCCGCCCGACCTCGACTACGCAAAGCTCGAGGGACTGCGGCTGGAAGCGCGGGAAAAGCTCGCGCGCGTCCGTCCTCTAAGTCTCGGGCAGGCGGAGCGCATCTCGGGCGTCTCTCCCGCCGACGTCGCCGTGCTCATGATCTACCTGAGCCTGAAAAAGTGACCCC
>CANQTD010000030.1 GCA_947626685.1 uncultured Clostridia bacterium
AACTACAAAAACGGAACGCAAACGGTCAGCCTTGACGAGCTTTCGTGTTCGGATTATAATTGTCTCGGTGCACCAAGCCCCCGATATGCTGTGGCATATCGGGGGCTTGGCGTATAACGAAAAACGACAGGACTTGAGGGTGGAGGCGATTGCGAGAGCAATCGGTTTGCGGCGAAAGAGCAGGGAACAAATGAGGAAAAGTCGCAAACTGAACAGCACGGTGTGCTGTTCACCGGGGCGCGCTGCCAAAGGCGCAAGTCCTGTCGTCCGCACCAAGCCCCCGATATGCTGTGGCATATCGGGGGCTTGGCATATAACGAAAACACGGCAGAACTTGTTGAGGCGATCTGCCTAAAATTTCCTGTAATTGTTTGACATGCCCGAAAAAAACTTATATAATAGTTTAGGGTAAGCCAAATTTGGCAATGTACGGAGATAACGTGGAAACAATCATCGGCATGATCGCAGAGGCGGAGCGCGAGGCTGCGGCCCGCAAGGAAGAGGCGCAGGCGCAAGCGGCGGAGATCGTATCCGCAGCGGAGGCGCGCGCTTCGGAGACCGCAAAAAATTCGGCGGAAGAGCTTCGCCGTCTGCGGGAAAGAACGCTCAAAGACGCGGAGGAAGCCGCTTCCTCCGCCTATCGTGACGCGCTCGAAACTGCCCGCCGCGAGGCAGAGGCATATGCCGATTCCATTTTAGACGCCGCCGACGGGAGCGTGCGCGAGATCATCGGGAGGCTGACGAAGTGATCGCAAAGATGCGAAAACTCAATCTCGCCGCGCTTCTCTATGACCGCGACCGCATTTTGGACGCGCTTGAACGCACGAATGCCGTCGAGATCAAGGAGCATGCCGCGGCGGAGGGGACTTTCCCGCTCGAGGGGACGGGGGAGGAACTGCGCGCCTATCTCGCTTCTTTGGAGGGCGCGCTCGCGACCCTCGAAAAGGTGGCGGAGGTGCTGGAAAAGCGCAAGGATGCCGCCGTTAAAGACGGGTTTTCTGTCTCCTATGTGGAATTTGCCGCGTCTGCGGACAAAAAAGAGGAGATGGACGCCCTCGTTCAGCTCGTGAACAAGCTCACGGAGGCGCAGGCGGCGTGCCGCACCGAACAGGCCGCGGCGGAACGTGCGGTCGCGGCGGCAAAGCCGTACGCAAAGGCGTCTCTTCCCTTCGACGAATACCGCGATACGGCGCATGTCCGCGTAAAATTCGGGCTCGTACCCGCGAGCGCGTGGGACGCGCTGAAAAAATCCCTCGACGAAACCGATCTCTCCGCTTGCGAATACGAGCAGACGGAGGAGGGCGTTCTCCTCACCCTCGGGGTGCATAAGCATGTTGCCGCGGAGACGGAGAGCCTTCTCTCTTCCGCGGGCTTTTCCGCATGTCCGTACAGCGGACACAAGACGGGTGCGCAGCAGCTTGCGGAACTCGAACTCGCGCTCGACGCGGTGAAGATGAAGGGGAAGGAAACGGACGAGACGCTCGCCTCTCTCACCTCGGAGATCCGCGGCCTGAAGATCTATTGCGACTACGTTGCCTTTCAGCTCGAAAAGGCGGAATCCGCCTCCCTCATGCGCGGAACGGAGCGCGTTTTCTTTCTCGAAGCGTTCGTCCCCGCAGAGCAGGAAGAAGCGGTCAAGACCGCACTCGAGGCCACCATGTCCGCGGTCTGGTATGAATTTTCCGATCCTGCGGAGGATGAATTTATCCCCACGCTCCTCAAAAACAACAAGGTGATCGAGAATTTCGAACTCATCACGAACATGTACTCCCCGCCCGACGCGCGCGAGATGGACCCAAATACCGTGATGTCCTTTTTTTACAGCCTCTTCGTGGGCTTCATCATGGCGGACATCGGCTACGGGCTCCTCATGATGCTCGGCGGCGGGGGGATCTATTTCATGAACCGCAAGAAAAAGGGCGGGGTCAAGTCGCTCGCGGGCGTATTTGCCGTGAGCGGGATCTTTGCCGTCATCTGGGGATTTTTGTTCAACTCGCTCTTCGGGATCCCCGTTCTTCCTTTCACCGTCATGCCCGACGTCCAGACCCAAATGTACACGGTCATGGGTATCGGCCTTCCCGCCGTGCTCGTGATCTCGCTGATGCTCGGCGTCGTGCAGCTCATGGCGGGCTATCTCTGTAAGGCGGTGCAGGCGTGGCGGCGCGGAAAGATCTTCGACGGTATCTTTGACGGCGTCGTCTGGGCAGTCTTTTCCGTCGGCGTGGAACTTGCCCTGATCGGACTCGTCGAAGAGTTCGCACTCCCCGTCCTCACGATGGCGGGCGGGATCGTCGCGGGCGTTTCCCTCGTCGTCGCCGTGTTGACGGCGGGCAGGAAGCAGAAGTTCCTCGGCAAGATCACGAAAGGCTTTTCCTCGATCTACGGGCTCATCAACTACTTCTCCGACGTTTTGAGCTATCTCCGTCTCTACGCGCTCCTGCTGACGGGCGCGATCATCGCGCAGGTCGTCTCGCAATACGCGCTCGATTTCTTCGCGATGGGGCCGCTCTTTGCGGTGATGGGGGTGCTTCTCATGATCGTAGGGCACATCTTCAATCTCGCGATCGGGCTTCTCGGAGCGTATATCCACACCGCGAGATTGCAATATATCGAATTTTTCGGGAAATTTTACGAGGGGAACGGGGAACTCTTTACCCCGTTCGGCTCCAAGAAAAAATACATCAGTTTGGAAAACACGCCCGCCGCGGCTCCGGTGCCGCAAGGGCGATGAACAGGATTTGGAGGTATCATCATGTTTACTACCGGTTTTGTGATCGCAGTCATCGGGATCACGCTCTGCGTACTGCTGTGCGCGCTCGGGTCTGCGATCGGGCTCTATAAGACGAGCTCGGCGGCCGCGGGCGTCGCGGGGGAGGACCCCAAGAAGTTCAACGGCACCATGATCATGCTCATGCTGCTCCCCGCCACGCAGGGTCTCTACGGCTTCGTCATCGCGATCATGGCTTCCAACCAGCTCGCAGGGCTCTACGCCGCCGAGATGGCGACGACGGCGCACGGCTGGGCGATCTTCGGCGCTTGCCTTCCGATGGCGCTCACGGGTTTCCTCTCCGCATTCTTCCAGGGCCGCGCCGCGGTCAACGGCATCTATGCGGCGGGCAAGCAGAGCTCCGTCGGCTTCAAGATCGTCATGGGCCCCGCAATGATCGAGCTCTACGCGCTCCTCGGGCTCGTCATCTCCATCATGGTCCTCATGGCCCTGTAAACGTATGGGCACGCAAGCGATCTTAGACAGGATCAGGCAGGACGCCGACGCGGAGTGCGAAGCCATTCTCGCGGAGGCGCAAGCCCGCGCCGAGGCCATTCTCGCTTCCGCGGAGGACAGAGCCGCGCAGGATCTGCGGGAAACGGAGGAGGAACTCGCCTCTCTCACGCGCCGCATGGCGGACGTCAATGCCGCCGCTGCCCGCCTCGACAGCGCGAAGATCTTTCTCGCCGAAAAAAGGCGGGTCATCGAAACGGTCTACGGCCGCGCGCTCGCCGCGCTCAATTCGCTCGGCGAGAAGGACGCACTGCGCCTTCTCGAAAAGTTGCTCCTCGAAAATGCGGAAGAGGGGGACGAGATCGTCTTTGACGAGAACTATCCCTATTCCGCCCGCGCGTCGGAGCTTCCCGTCGTGAAGGAGCGCGCCCTCAGAGTGAGCGAAAAGCGGATGAAGCTGGGCGGCGGCTGCATGCTCTCGGGGAAGCGGTGCGACAAAGATCTCTCCTATCCCGCCCTTCTCGCGGCGGACATGGAGAAAAACCAATCCTCCCTTGCGGAGAAGTTGTTCAAGTAAATGCTGAGCACAGTGTACACAAACGGCGTGATCGCCGTCAAAGAGAGGGCTCTTCTCGGCGAAAAGATCCTCCGCTTCACCGAAATGACGGCGGAGGGGGTCCTGCGCGCCCTCGCGGAGTGCAATTTCGGCGGGGAAGGGGAGGACGGCGAGGAGCTCTGCCGCGCGGAGGAGAACGCGCTCGACGCATTCATCCGCGCATACGCTCCCTCGAAGGCGATCCTTCACTACCTGCTCGTCCCCCGCGATTTTCACAATCTGAAAGCGCTTTACAAGGCGAAACTGCTCTCGTCGGACGCGGCTCCCATGCTCGGCCCCGAGGGACTTCGCACGTCCGAAGAACTTTCCGAACTTCTCGAAAGCGGAAAGATCGCGTTTTTGCCCGCGGAGAACGCCACGGGCGAGGAGATCGGCGCCGCCTTCGACAAGGCAATGTACGCGTACCTTCTCAAAACGTGCTGCTCGAACGCCGCTCTCGCGAAACTCATCGCGGAAAAAGCAGATAAGACCAACCTTCTCATCGCGTTCCGTTCGCCCGACGCGGAGTATGCGAAACCGCGTTACGTCGCGGGGGGGAAGTTGGGCGAAAAACAGCTCGGAGCGATCTTCGGCGCGGACATGGGTACCCCGGAACTCTTCGCGCCCTATGCGGAATTCTATCAACTCTGCCGGAAGGCGAAGGAGCTCCGCGTGCCCTTTACGGAGGCGGAGCGCGCGCTCGCGTCTGCGGAGGCGGAGTATTTCCGCGCAAGAAAATATGAACTCGAGGGGAAGGAGCCCTTCCTCTACTATGTGTTCCGCCGCCGTGCGGAGATCGAGAACGTGCGGGTGATTCTGGTCTGCCTGAATGCGGGCATGCCCGCGTACGATATCAAAAAACGGCTGCGGGCGGTCGAAGGATAGAACTATGCTTGGGAAAATGGCGATCGTCGGCGACGGCGACAGCATCATGGTATTCAAAGCGGCGGGGGTGGACGCTTTCCCCGCCAGCGACGAGAAAAAGGCGCGGGAAGTGCTTCGCAGGATCGCGGGGGAATACAGCGTGATCTTCCTTGCGGAGGAGCTCGCCCGTCCTCTCGGCGACTTTCTGAAACGGTTCGACGAGGAGCCCTATCCCGTCATCCTTCCCATCCCCACGGGGAAAGAAGAGGACGGCTACGGCGGGGAACAGCTCAGAAGCGCGATGGAGCGCGCTCTCGGCGTCGACATACTATCTCATTGAGGACACGGTAATGGCAGGAAAAACAGTAAAAATTTCCGGTCCGCTGATCACGGCGGAGAATATGGCGGATTGCAGGATGTACGACGTCGTGCAGGTCTCCAAACTCGGTCTCATCGGCGAGATCATCGAACTGCGCGGAGACGTTGCGTCCATTCAGGTCTATGAGGAGACCTCGGGCATGGTCCCCGGCGAAGAGGTCATCTCCACGGGAGAGCCGCTCTCCGCCGAGCTCGCGCCCGGGCTCATCGCAGGCATTTTCGACGGGATCCAGCGCCCGCTCACCGCGCTCTGCTCCAAATACGGCGACCGCATCTCCCGCGGCGTCACGGTGGACCGTCTCGACCGCAGCAAGCGTTGGCACTTTGTGCCCCGCGCCCAAGCCGGAGACAAGGTGGAGGCGGGCGACATTCTCGGCGTCGTGCAGGAGACGGAGATCGTCGAGCACCGCATTCTGGTGCCGTTCGGCGTCTCGGGCGTCGTCACGAAGATCGAAGAGGGCGATTTCACCATCGAAGAGACGGTTGCAAAGATCAAAACGGAGCAGGGGGAAACGCCCGTTGCGATGCTCCGCAAGTGGCCCGTCCGCAAGGGGCGGCCGTATAAGGAAAAGCTCTCGCCCCTCACCCCGATGGTGACGGGACAGCGCGTCATCGACACATTGTTCCCCATCGCGCGCGGGGGCGTCGCGGCGGTCCCCGGTCCCTTCGGAAGCGGCAAGACCGTCGTCCAGCACCAGCTCGCGAAGTGGGCGGACGCCGATATCATCGTGTATGTGGGCTGCGGCGAACGCGGCAACGAGATGACGGACGTCCTCAACGAATTTCCCGCGCTCAAAGACCCCAAGACGGGCGAACCGCTCATGAAGCGCACCGTGCTCATCGCGAACACTTCGGATATGCCCGTCGCGGCGCGCGAGGCGTCCATTTACACGGGGATTACGATCGCGGAGTACTTCCGCGACATGGGCTATAACGTGGCGATCATGGCGGATTCCACTTCCCGCTGGGCGGAGGCCCTCCGCGAGATGAGCGGGCGGCTCGAAGAGATGCCGGGTGACGAGGGGTACCCCGCGTACCTTTCCAGCCGTCTCGCCGAATTTTACGAGCGCGCGGGCGTCGTCAAACTGCTCGGCAGCGGGGAGAGGACGGGCTCCGTGTCCGCGATCGGCGCCGTTTCGCCCCCCGGAGGAGACCTCTCCGAACCCGTCTCGCAGGCGACCCTCCGCATCGTCAAAGTGTTCTGGGGGCTCTCTTCGTCCCTCGCCTACAAGCGCCACTTCCCCGCCATCGATTGGCTCATCAGCTATTCGCTGTACGCCGACAAGATGAAGGAGTGGTACGACATGAACGTCGGCAAACAGTTCCTGAAATACCGCCAGTTCATCATGACGATCTTGCAGGAGGAGGCCGCGCTCGACGAGATCGTCCGTCTCGTCGGCATGGACGCGCTCTCCTCGCACGACCGTCTCATCATGGAGACCGCAAAGATGATCCGCGAGGATTATCTGCACCAGAACGCTTTCCACGAGGTCGATACGTACACCTCGCTCGAAAAGCAGAACCTCATGCTCCGCCTCATCTATGAGTTCTACACCCTCTCGGAGGAGGCGATCGCCTCGTATATCCCGCTCGACGATATTCTTCTCTGCCCCTTCAAGGAGCGGATCGGGCGCGCGAAATACATTCCCGAGGAGGAGCTTGCAAGTTTCGGGGAGATCTTCTCCGAAATGAACGCCGAGATCAAGGCGCTTGCACAGGGAGGTGACGGCGATGTATAAGGAATATAAGACGATCCGCGAGGTGGTCGGCCCGCTCATGCTCGTAGAGGGCGTGGAAGGGGTCGCCTATAACGAACTCGTCGATATCGTATGCAAAAACGGCGAGATTCGCCGCGGCAAGGTGCTCGAAGTGAGCAAAGACAGGGCGGTCGTCCAGCTCTTTGAGAATTCGCAGGGGCTCGAGATCTCCACGGCGAAGGCGAGATTTTTAGGGCACAGCCAACAGCTCGCCGTCTCCCGCGACATGCTCGGCAGGGTATTCGACGGCATGGGCAACCCCCGCGACGGCGGCGTGCCCGTTATCCCCGAGGAGACGCTCGACATCAACGGCGAGCCCATCAACCCCGCCGCGCGCGACTATCCCAACGAATTTATCCAGACGGGCGTCTCCGCCATCGACGGCCTGAACACCCTCGTCCGCGGCCAGAAGCTGCCCGTGTTCTCCATGAGCGGCCTTCCTCACGCCGAGCTCGCGGCGCAGATCGCGCGGCAGGCGAAGGTGCGCGGCTCGGACAGCAAGTTCGCCGTCGTGTTCGCGGCGATCGGCATCACCTTCGAGGAGGCGCAGTACTTCGTCGACGACTTCCGCCGCACGGGGGCCATCGAGAGGACGGTGCTCTTCACCAATCTTGCGAACGATCCCGCCGTCGAGCGCATCGCGACCCCCCGCATCGCGCTCACTTGCGCGGAATATCTCGCCTTTACCTGCGGCATGCACGTTCTCGTCATCATGACGGACATTACGAACTATGCCGAAGCGCTCAGAGAGGTCTCGGCGGCACGCCGCGAGATCCCGGGCAGGCGCGGCTATCCCGGCTATCTCTACACCGACCTCGCCACGCTCTATGAACGCGCGGGCCGTATCCGCGGGAAGGAGGGGAGCATCACCCAGATCCCCATCCTCACCATGCCAGAGGACGATAAAACCCACCCCATTCCCGATCTTACGGGTTATATCACCGAGGGACAGATCATCCTATCGCGCGATCTCTACAAGAAGGGCTTCAATCCGCCCGTCGACGTTCTCCCGTCCCTTTCCCGCTTAAAGGACAAGGGCATCGGCAAGGGAAAGACGCGCGAGGACCATGCCGACACGATGAACCAACTCTTTGCGGCGTACGCGCGAGGCAAGGAGTGCAAGGAACTCTCCGCGATCCTCGGCGAGGCGGCTCTCTCGGGCGTCGACAAGCTCTATGCGAAGTTCGCCGAGGAGTTCGAAAAGGTGTACGTCAACCAGGGCTTCGAGACGGACAGGACGATCGAGGAGACCCTCGACCTCGGCTGGCAGCTCTTGAAGATCCTGCCGAAGAGCGAACTCAAACGCATCCGTCAGGAGTATATCGACAAGTATCTCCCCGACTGATCTCTGAAATCTTTTCTTTTTCAAACACATATGGCACGTCTCAACGTCAATCCGACCCGCATGGAGCTAAAAAAGCTCAAGGCACGGCTTTCGACCGCCGTGCGCGGGCACAAACTCCTCAAAGACAAGTCCGATGAAATGATCCGTCGTTTCACCGTGCTTTTGCGTGAGGACAACGCGCTCCGCAGCGAAGTCGAAACGGAGCTCATCTCCACGCTCAAACAGTTCTCCGTCGCGCGCTCCGTCACCCCCAAATACGTTGCGGAGACGGCCTTTGCCATGCCCGCGGTGGCGGTGAAGGCGGACTGCACGGTGGAGAGCGTCATGGGCGTCAACGTGCCCAAAGTCGCGCTCTCGGCGGAGAAGAGGGCGGAGGGGCTGCCGTATGCCTTTTCGGAGATCACGAGCGAGGCGGACTATTCGGTGGAAAAGGTCGCAACCCTTCTTCCCAAGCTCGTCAAACTTGCCGAGACGGAGAAGGCGGTCCGCCTGCTCGCGGTGGAGATCGAGCGCAACAAACGCCGCGTAAACGCCCTCGAGTACGTCATGATCCCGCAGCTCGAGGAGACAATTAAGTACATCCGCGACAAGTTGGACGAAAACGAGCGCGCGGCGATCGTGCGCCTCATGAAAGTCAAGTAAGCGTCGTAGAAAAAAGCCCGACAGCAGGTCGGGCTTTTTTCGTACACTGTCATCCCTCGCTTCCGAGCGGACGGTTGCGGGCGGGGACAGGAAGGCGGAAATCGTTCGTTTCCATCTTTTCGGCGCGCGCCCTGCGGTCCTTCCCCATGAAGAAGAGGGCGATGGTGCCGGGGCCGATATGCGAACCCGTGCACAGATCGTAGTACTCGATGAGGATGTCCTTTGCGCCGTGCTGCCGCAGCGTCTCGGCGAGCGCGTTCGCCTCCTCCTCGCAGTCCGCGTGCGCAATGCCCACGAGCTGGTCCGCAGGGTCGTCGGCGAGCTTGTCGAACATTTCGACGAGGGCGGCGACCGCCTTTTTCCTGCCGCGCACCTTTCCGTACACGGAGAGCTTGGGAAGGGGACCGCCGTCCGCCCTGATGAGCGGCTTGATGCCGAGGATCGCGCCCGCAACGGCGGAGACGAGGGAAATGCGGCCCGTCCTGCGGAGATATTTGAGATCTTCCACGGTGACATAACTGTTCATACGGTAGACGTTTTCGTTGAGCCACGCGGCGCAGGCCTCCGCGTTCGCGCCCCCGTCGCGGAGATCGGCTGCGCGCAGGGCGAGGAGCCCCTGTCCGAGGGAGGCGTTCGCGCTGTCCACGACATAGACTTTGCGTGCGGGGAACATTTTTTCGAGCGTTTTCTTCGCTGCGCATGCCTGCATGTATGTCCCGCTGATCCCCGAGGCGATCACGATGAGCACGGCGTCTTTGCCTTCTTTGAGCGAAGGGGAGAGCTCCTCGACGAAGCGCGCCTCTGAGATGAGGGACGTCTTGGCTTCCAACCCCGCGCGCATGTCGGCGTAGAACGCCTTCGCCGTCTCGCGGAAAGGCATTCCCTCACAGAAGCACACGCGCTGCGCGCCCTTCACCGTGATCGTATAACTGATGACGCGGATATTCCTCTCGCGTACGAGCCGTTCGGGCAGATTTGCCGAGGAATCCACAAAAATTTCATAATCGACCATCTTGACCTCCTTGTCGGGCGCCGTTACGGGCACCCCATGTCTACAGGTTACCACGCAAACGGGCTTTTTACAACACAATTCTCTCTCCGTTTGCGGCGCGCTCTTCCATTCTTTCCGCAGGGAGTTCTACCCCCGTCTTTGCGCACTCTACCGTGGGTAGAATGAAAAAAATACTTGATTTCCCCGCGTGTATATGATATAATGAACATGGTCATGGATATGAAATACAGAATTTTGGGAAGAACAGGGCTCTCCGTCTCCGAGATCGGCATGGGATGCGAGGGCTTCAACGAGGAGAACGGGGCCCGCACGAGGGCGCTCGTCGACCTCGCGCACAAGAACGGCGTGAACTACATCGACCTCTATTCTTCGAGCCCCGTCGTCCGTTCCTCGCTCGGGGACGCGCTTGCGGGCAGGAGAAGCGATTTCATTTTGCAGGCGCATATCTGCACGGTCTGGCGGAACGGGCAGTACAAGGCGACGCGGGATCCCGCAGAGATCGAAGAGGGATTTTCCGACCTTCTCACCCGTCTGCGCACGTCCTACATCGACGTCGGAATGATCCACTATGTCGACTCCGTCCGCGAATGGGAGAAGATCGAAAGGGGAGAAGTCCTCGCCTACGCCAAAAAGCTCAAAGCGGAGGGCAAGATCGGGCACATCGGCGTGAGCAGCCACAACCCGCTCGCCGCGCTCAGGGCAGTGGAGAGCGGCGCGGTGGACGTCGTCATGTTCTCCGTCAACCCGTGCTACGATCTGCAACCCGCGGGAGAGGACTGCGAGGAGCTATGGCGGGACGAAAACTACGCGGCCGCGCTCACCAATATGGACCCCGACCGCGAACGCCTCTATGAGACATGCGCCCGTTTGGGGGTAGGGATCACCGTCATGAAGGCCTTCGGCGGAGGGGATCTGCTCACGGAAAATTCCCCCGCGGGCAAGGCGCTCACCGCCGCGCAGTGCATCGCCTACGCTCTCGACCGCCCCGCCGTCGCAACGGTGCTCGTGGGCGCGCACAGCGTGGAAGAATTGCAGGAGTCCATCGATTACGAGGGTACCATGCCCGAGGAGAGGGACTATGCGGCGGCATTCAAGAGCTTTCCGCGCATCAGCTGGACGGGGCACTGCATGTACTGCGGACACTGCGCTCCCTGCACAAAGGGGATCGACATTGCCGCGGTCACGAAGTTCATGAACCTTGCGAAAGCGCAGGGGGAACTTCCCGAGACGGTGCGCGAGCACTATGTCGCGCTCGAAAAAAAAGCGGGGGAGTGCGTCGCGTGCGGCGTATGCGAGAAACGCTGTCCCTTCGGCGTGAAGATCGTCGAAAACATGAAGGAAGCGGTCAGGATCTTCGGAAACTGAAACAAAAACAGGAGGAATTATGGGATTCGAAAAGGTAAAAAAGAACTTCGGCTTCGGCTGCATGCGGCTCCCCATGAAGGGTTTGAACGTGGACCACGAGCAGTTCTGCCAAATGGCGGACGCCTTTCTCGCGGCCGGATTCAACTACTTCGATACCGCGCACGGCTACCTCGGGGGGAAGAGCGAGACGGCGATCCGCGAGTGCGTGGTCAAACGCCACCCGCGCGAGAGCTTTACGCTCACAAATAAACTTACCGAGAACTTCTTCTTCCGCGAGGCGGATATCCGTCCTTTCTTCGAGAAGCAGCTCGCATGGTGCGGAGTGGATTACTTCGACTTCTATCTCATGCACGCGCAGAACAAGCGCAACTTCAAAAAATACAAGCGTTGCCGCGCCTATGAGACGGCGTTCGCCCTCAAAGCGGAGGGGAAGATCAAGCACGTCGGCCTCTCCTTCCACGACAAGGCGAGCGTGCTCGACGAGATCCTCACCGAGTATCCCGACGTCGAAGTCGTGCAGATCCAATTCAATTATGCGGACTACGACAATCCCGCCGTCGAATCGCGCAAGTGCTACGAAGTCTGCCGCAAGCACAACAAGCCCGTCATCGTCATGGAGCCCGTCAAGGGGGGCAACCTCGTCAATCTTCCCGCGGAGGCGGCTGAGATTTTGCAAGGATTGCACGGGGGAAGCAACGCAAGCTATGCCATCCGTTACGCCGCGAGCTTCGAGGGGATCTTCATGGTGCTCTCGGGCATGAGCACGCTGGCGCAGATGGAGGACAATCTGAGTTATATGTCCGACTTCCGTCCTCTCACGGAGGAGGAACACGCGGCCGTCCTGCGCGTGCGCGCGGAGATCTCGAAGAAGCCCTTCATTCCGTGCACCGCATGCAGATACTGTACGGACGGCTGCCCCAAGAAGATCGCCATCCCCGATCTCTTTTCCTGCATGAACCAAAAGCGCATTTACAAGGATTGGAACAGCGACGTCTACTATGCGAACTACACGCAGGAGGGGCGGGGAAAGGCCTCGGAGTGCATCTCCTGCGGACAGTGCGAACGGGCGTGCCCGCAACACCTCGAAATCAGAAAACTGTTGAAGGAAGTCGCGAAACAGTTCGAATAAAATGATAGGAGTGAAAGATGGATAAGACAAAGACAAAAAACCTTGTTTGCAGAACGTGGAAGACCAAGACGGTCGCCGCCGTCCTCGCCGTCATCGCGGCGGTCGCGCTCCCGCAGGCGCTCCACTACCTCGGCGCGGTGACCAACCTCGGCACAGCGCTCGGCGAAACGTTCCTCCCCATGCACATCGCGATCTTTTTGGTCGGCTTCTTCGCAGGCGGCTGGGCAGGGCTGGCGGCAGGGCTCGTGAGCCCCGCAATCAGCTTCGCGCTCACCCTCGCGATCGGGAGACCGATGCCGACCGCGCAGATGCTTCCCTTCATGATGATCGAGCTCGCCGTCTACGGCCTCACCGCGGGACTCCTCGCCCGCACGAAGGTTCCCACGGTCGTCTCCCTTCTCATCGCGCAGATCGCAGGGCGCGGCGTGCGCGCGCTCGCCCTCGTCATAGGGATCTACCTCTTCTCCGCGCCCATGCATATCTCCGTCATCTGGACGAGTATCGTGGCGGGCTTGCCCGGTCTCATTTTGCAGTGGCTGTTCGTCCCGCTCTTTGTGTTCTATGTGGAGAAGAAGGCAAAGCATGAGTGACCTCGGTCGGGCAAAAGACCTTCTGCACGAGAAGGCGACGCGTACGCTCGTCCTCGTCAGGGGGGAGCGCGTGCGTTTCTTCGAAGAGCGCGGAGTAAAACCTCTTCTCGCGCTTCTCGGCGAGGGCGCAGACGTTTCGCTCTGGTCCGCGGCCGACCGCGTCGTGGGAAGAGCCGCCGCGTTTCTCTACGTTCTGCTCGGCGTCAAGGAGCTGTACGCAGACGTCGTATCGGAGCTTGCGATGGGGGTGCTTCGCGGACATGGTATCCACGTCGAAGCTCAAACGGTCACAGACCGCATCATCAACCGCGCTGGGGACGGCCCCTGTCCGATGGAGTCCGCGGTGGAAAATACCGACGACCCCGGGGAGGCTCTCGCGGCGATTCAGGCAAAGCTCGCTTCCATGAAGAAGTAGACAGCTTCCATAGGCTCGGCCGTTACAGAAAAGGATCAGGCGTGGCGCAAAGCCGCGCCTTTTCTCATGACAACGATGAGATCGCGGATTTTTTCGGCCGAATAAAAAATTTTCTCTGCAATTCTGTTGACAAATACAGAGCCATCGTATATACTGTGTATGTCAGAACAGCACAGTAAGGAGCAACGACGAATTTGAACGTCATCATTTCATACACTTCGGACAAACCTCTCTATCTGCAAATCAAAGACCAGATCAAGGAGGCGATTCTCAAAGGCGAACTTCGGGACGGCGATCTGCTGCCATCCGTCCGTGCGTTTGCCAACGATATAGGCGTGAGCGTTCTGACGACGAGGCGCGTCTATGACGAGTTGGAGCAGGAGGGGCTTGCCGTCAGTCAGGCGGGCCGCGGCACGTTCGTCTCTATGGGGAACCTCGAACTGTTGCGCGATTCCAAACGCAGGGCGGTCGAAGAGGATATGCAGAAGGTCATTCATCATGCAAAGGTGTTCGGCGTCACGAAAGAAGAGTTGCAGAAAATGGTGGAGATCCTTTTCGAGGAGGAAGAATAGATGCAAAACGCGATCGAAGTCGCAGGCCTCAAAAAATATTACGGCAATTTTTGCTTGAACGAGATCAGTTTTACCGTTCCCGACAACTGTATCACGGGATTTATCGGCGCCAACGGCGCGGGCAAGAGCACAACGATCAGAGCCATTTTGCGGCTGATCCGTACCGATGGCGGCACCGTCCGCTTTTGGGGAATGGAGCTCGACCGGCACGAACAGGAGATAAAAGACCGTATCGGCGTTGTGCTTGACGACGGCGCGTTCTACGATCATTTGACGATGGCGCAGATGAAGAGCATCCTCGCTCCGGCGTATTCCGCTTGGGACGAAAAGGCGTTCAGAGCGAACATGGAATTTTTCTCCCTCGATCCGAAGCAAAAAATTGCGACATTATCCAAAGGCATGAGAGCGAAATATGCCCTCGCGCTTGCACTTTCGCACAATGCCGATCTGTTGATCATGGACGAACCGACAAGCGGGCTCGATCCTCTCGTCCGCAGAGAATTTATGGACCTCATTCTTGACTTTATGAAGAAAGACGGAAAGAGCGTGCTGTTTTCCACGCACAACGTCTCCGACCTCGAACGCGTGGCGGATATGCTGCTTTTGATCCATAAGGGCAACATTGTCTTTCAGGCGGAAAAGGACGCCCTGTTAGACGGGCATAAGCTGGTCAGAGGGAAGAAGTCGGAACTGACAGAGGAAATCAAAAAGCTCTTCCTTACTCTGAACGAAACGGAGTACGCGTTTGAGGGCGTCACCCAACATGCGGGGCAGATCAAAAGTCTTTGCGCGGGTGCCGTCGTGGAACGGGCGACCATCGAAGATATTATGTTCGCCTACGTCGGAGGTGAAAAGGAATGAAAAAGTATTTATCGCTCATTCTCAAAGACTTGATCATCATGAAAAACAATCTTCCGTTTACGGCTTTGATCATCGTCGGCGTGCCGCTGCTGTTCTTGACGACGGCTCCGATGGGAACGGGCCTCGCGGCTTTTACCATGACGTATATTCTTGCGCTCTACATGTCGGTACAGAGCCTTGCCTACTACGAATCGAAGTACCGGAAAGCGGAAAGCGCCGTGAATGCCGCGCCCTATCCGAGGAAGGCGATCGTCATTTCAAGATACATCTTCCTGCTTCTGATCTACCTTGTAAGCCTTTCGGTGTATGTCATCTTGAGCCTCGCAATCCCGTATCTCGAAACGCTCACCGTCGCAGAGGCATTGATCGCCTTTTTCATCGGAAGCCTTATGCTCGGAGTGCTGCAACCGCTGACATATCGGTTCGGGATCGAAAAGACAAGATACATCAATATGGTGGTCATGGTCGGCATCGGGGTAGGGTTTCCGTATCTTGTCAAGGCAGTTACGGGCGGAAAGATCCGTTTTGATTTTCTAAGCAGCCTTTCGCCCGTCGTCATCGGCTGCGTCGCTTTGCTGCTCTCTTTGATCGTTTTGGCGGTATCGGCGCTCGTTTCTATCTCCGTCTACAAAAAGAAAGACTTTTCATGAAAATATGTTATGTACGAAAAGCTCCCGGAATTATCCGGGAGCTTTTCGGCCTCTTGGAAGCGCGGTCCTGAGAATTTTTTCGCGGGAAGCGCGCTTCCTCTGCATTTTGTGCGTCTGCCGTTATTCGGCGGAGAAATCTTCCTTGCCAACGCCGCAGAGGGGGCAGGTAAAGTCGTCGGGGATGTCCTCCCACTTGGTGCCGGGCGCGATGCCGTTGTCGGGATCGCCCAACTCTTCGTCGTACTCATAGCCGCAGACATTGCATACAAACTTCATACTTCTATCTCCTTATAAATTTGATTGCATTTCAACGCAGAATGTCCTCTGCGATCATTGCCCCGAGGGCGCGCAAAGCCGCCGCGTCCTTTTCTTTTACCGAGGAGAGAACGGTCACCTTCTCTCCGATCGCGGTCATGTTCTTCCAGCCCGAAACGGCCTCCTTCATGAGCCCGCCCGCTTGGGGCGCCCAGCTCCCGCCCTCCACGAGCGCGTAGCTGCGGTTTTGGAAGTTATGCTCCGCAAGGTCGGCGAGCAGTTGTTCCATCGGGAGGAAGATCCCGTTGTTATAGGTCGCCGAAACGAACACGACGTGGGAGTAACGGAACGCCTCCGCAACGAGCTCGGAGAGTTCGGTCTGCGAGACGTCGTACACCTTTACGGGAACGCCGCGCTCCGCAACGGAAGAAGCGAGGATGTCCGCCGCATTCCCCATATGCCCGTGGATCGTGCCGCAGAAGATCGCCGCGCCCTTGCGCTCGGGCAAATACTTGCTCCAAACGTCGTAGAGGGAGAGAAAACGGCCGAGATCTTTGCGCCACACGGGGCCGTGCAGGGGGCAGATCATGGCAATGGGGAGCGCAGACGCTTTTTTCAGAGCATTCTGCACCTGTACGCCGTATTTCCCCACAATGTTGAAGTAATACCTGCGCGCGTCGGGAAGAAATTCCTCGAAGAAATCGACCTCGTCCGCGAAGACGCTGCCGCCGAGCGCGCCGAACGTGCCGAATGCGTCTGCGGAAAAGAGGACGCCCGACGCCGTATCGAAGGAGAAGAGCACCTCGGGCCAGTGCACCATCGGCGCGCCGAGAAAGGTGAGGCTGTGCTTCCCGAGCGCGAGCACGTCGCCTTCCTTCACGATCTTGACGTTGCCGTTTTCATACGGGAAGAAGTTCTCCATCATCTGCGCCGCCTTCGCGCTCGTGACCACGGTGACGGAGGGGTACGTTTGGATAAGGCGGAAAAAGGTCGCGGAGTGGTCGGGCTCCATGTGATGCACGATGAGATAGTCGAGCGTGCGTCCGCCGAGCGCGTGCTCTACGTTTTCGAAGAAGAGATCGGCAACGGAGGGGTCCACCGTGTCGAAGAGGGCCGTCTTTTCATCGAGAAGCAGATAGGAATTGTAGGAAACGCCGCGCGGGATGGGGTAGATGTTCTCAAAGAGCGACTGCCGCCTGTAACTCCCGCCGACATAGAAGAGATCTTCTGTGACAGGGATAACGTTTTGCATAAATGCCTCCTGATTTTCGGCGCCATTTTACCACATTATGGAAAAAAAAGCAAGCCGTCAAACCAAACTGCCCAAAATAATTTTGCCCGATAGCCAAAAACGCGGAATCTTTTCTTTGCAGTTCGCCCGCAAATCGCTCGCTCCCGCTTGCGCCTCCACCCTCGAGTCCCTTCAATATCCGTATAAACGAACAGACACACCCGCATATGGGTGTGTCTGTTCGTTTGGTGCACCTTCAGGGACTCGAAGCCGCTGGCGATTTTCCGCCAACCACAAGATATTGTGTTTTTCGGCGAAAATCGGGCGGAAATCAACCACAAAATGTAGTTTGATAAAAAATCCATGCCCCTATGATGCCCCAAACCCAATCAAAGATCTTCCGTTTTTCATCGTTTGCAAGCGGCAGGGCGTACACCCCGCCGCTTAAAATTTGCGAATCGCCCCATAGAGGTTGACAAAGCACCGATTTTGGTATAAACTATATGTGTCGGGAGGTGCTTATGACACGGATCGAAACGATTGAAATGGCGGCGCAGACGTTCGTCGGTGACGGAAAAATGCTTTCCGCTTCCGAGCTTCGGACGCTGATCGAGAAAGCAAACTCTGAGGACGAGCGCGACTTCTACATCGCGATCTATAATTTTCTCCTCGCAAAGCGGCAAAAAGAAGTGATGGCGCATGAAAGCTACTAAAAAATTGACCATCTTCGCGGGCGTCAACGGCGCGGGGAAGAGCACCCTCTATTACAGCGAAGAGAACAAGGAAGATTTGGGCGTTCGGCTCAATTCGGACGAGCTTATCCACGAACTCGGCGGCGATTGGCGAAGCGCAAGCGTTCAGCTCAAAGCGGGCAAGGAGATTCTCCGCCGCCAGAAGGACTGCATGGAGAAAGGTCTCTCCTTCAACCGCGAGACGACGCTCTCAGGCACGGAGATCTTCCGCACCATCGAGAAGGCAAAGGCGCTCGGCTACGAGATTCATCTGCGCTATGTCGGCGTGAACAATGCGGAGATCGCAAAGGAGCGCATCAAGCGCCGCGTCGCCCTCGGCGGGCATGGCGTGAGCGAAGGCACCGTGGAGCGCAGATACGAGCGCACAAAGGATAATTTCTTGAAGGTGATCCCCTTGTGTGATACGGTCGCCGTCTACGATAATTCGGGCGACGCGCTCGTGTACGTCGGCTACTCTTTGAACGGAGAACTTCTCCGCACAAAAGACCCGTGCCCGTGGCTCGACGAATGGATGAAATGATACGAATATTTTAAGCGCGGGGGCGATCGCCCCCGCGCTTTTCGCTATAATTTGGCTATCATTTTACTTATAAAAGTTTCAGGAAGCCCAAGTCGAAGCAACTCGGCATAACAAATACTTTCTCGCCAACGGAGAAATCGACGGTGATGTACTTCTTCGCCTTGTCCACCTTGACGACCTTCCCGTCGCCGAATTTTCCATGGGAGACGGCAGTCCCGACGTCCACCAAAGAGCAATCTAACGCCTCTTTTTGTTCGTGCTGTTGTTTGGCGGAAGCGGCGGGCGCGGGAGAAGAGACAGAAGTCGTGGTATGTACGGCAGACGCGGGTGCGACTTCCTCGCGTTCCTCTTCGGATTCGGAAGCCGCCGCAATTTCTTCCGCCATGCGTTTCATCGTCGCCTGTTGGTTGTAGAACAGTCTCTCGTACTCTTCGCGGCGGATGACGGTATCCCAACCGCCCACATCCTCGGAGAGATGTTTTTCAATTCCCGTGTAGGAGAGCGAACTATCTTCATACCGTTTGAAGCCGAAAATGGCTTCGTTCATAAGGCTCGCGTTGAACACGCCGATCGAGCAGAGCAAATTGAAGTCGTTCACGTTCAGCCCCGTGACTTTCTTGAAAAGCCCCGGCTCGAGCTGTGTGATGACATCTTTGAGCGATTGCTCGCGGTAGTCGGTGAGATACATAAAAATCGGTACGCGCGTAGCAAATTTGATGAGTTTCTCCTGAATTTGCTTGCGCATGGACTTGTATTCTTTCTCTTCGTCGGTGAGTGTCTTCTTCTCTTTGGAGGAAAGTTTCTCGCCGTCCTTTTTCGCCTTCTTCACCGCTTCGGACTTGTTGATGATGGTCTCGATGTCCTGATTGAGGGAGCGGAAGCCCTCGATCCGCATGAGCGCGTCTAACGCCTCTTTGTTATTGAGAAGGCGGGAGAGCGTCGTATTGTCAACATTTACGAGAAGCGCCGACTCCCACCGCCGCGCGAGAAGGGTCGCGCTCGTGCCCGCCATGGCGATGTCGAGAACGTCCTGCGCGCTGATCTGCTTCATTGTCGAGCCGTCGTAGGCGAGAACGGGCAAGAAGGAGATGAAGTCGGCGACCTTCTTTTCGGGGTTGCTTTCCTCGACGTTGAGGCGGCAGGAGTAGTCGGAGATCTGCCGGAGTGCCCGGTCGAGCGCGAAGTCGAAGATATAGCACTCCTCTTTCATGATTTGTCTGTTGCCGTTGTCGTCTGTAATCTCCCACGGGGACTGCACGCGGAAGGCCGCCTGAAAGTAGGTCTCGGGCGATTTGAGGTTCCGCAGCATGAAAATTCCCGTCCACGGGCGAATGGTGACGCCCGTCGTGAGCTTCCCGCAGGAGAGGGTGATGGTCTTTGTTTCGAGGGGATTTCCCATCGAGGAAAGCACGGGGCGGAGCGCGTCCAACCCGATGCCCGCCGAGGCGCCCGCGCAGACGTTGATTTTATAGTCGTGATAGAACGAATTTTGCTTCTGCCGAAGCAGGTTTGCCATCGCCTGACAGCTTGCGACATTGGGCAAGAACCATAAAGTGTGCGAGAGAACGCCGAGGAGCCGCGCGTCCGAATAGGGCATGGGCGGGCGCTTGTCCTGCCCGAGTTTCAAATCGTCCACGCTCGCGGGGAGATAGGAACCGCGAATGAGATCGAGCCACTTCTGCACCTCGTTTTCGTAGACAAATTTCGCCTCGGCGCCCTTGCCTTTGGCGGAGAAAAAGACGTTGAGGTCGAACTCGTTGTATTCCCCCTGCAAAGCGAT
>CANQTD010000031.1 GCA_947626685.1 uncultured Clostridia bacterium
CGGGAGATGAGGGGAGCTTCCAATTTGAACGCCCCTCATCCGTCACGGCTACGCCGTGCCACCTTCCCCCCGAAGGGGGAAGGCTTTCTTGCCCACCCTGTTTCCTGCTCCGCGCGGTTCGCGTGTGATTGGCTTTAAGCGGCCTCTTTCTTTTTGCGTTTGAGCTCCGTTTCAAGTTCGGCGCACGCCTCCTCGATCTCCGCGGGGCTTCCTTCGAGGCTCACCTCGTCGAGAATGTCCTGCAAGCGGTACTCGCGGTTGAGATAGCGGATGGTCTGATAGCCGATGACCGTCGTGAGCGCGCCGTTCGTGAGCCCCTGCACCGAGGAGTCGATGATCGAGGCGAGCGCGGCGCCCAAAAATGGGATATTCTTCATGGCGTCGCCCATCGTCTTGACGACGGTGCTGCCGAGGTTGATGCCGCTCAGCCCGTACGCGATGAGAGAATTGGAGATGACCTGAAAGAAGATCTTCATGAGTTTTGCGTCGGAGGGGCGGAACCCGTAGAGGAACACGAGGTCCTTCACGAGTTGCAGATTCACGGTGACGACGAGTGCGGCGTCGATGCTCGCCGTCTGCGAGAGGGCGGAGTAAGCCGCCGATTTGAGCGAACTCTTGAAGATGAGCAGTTTCGCCGATTTTTTGACGGAACCCTTATACAGGTCGCTCAAATTGCGCCTGAGCATCTTTTCGTCCCCCGTTTGCAGGGCGACGGCGAGGTTTCCGACGAGGCGGGAATCATACCAGCCGACGTCGTCGACATTGGCGGTGAGCTCGATCATCTTCTGCGCGATCTCGTGCCGCACCTTCTTGTTGTGCCTCTGTGCGCGGCGCGCGGAAAAGGCGTTCACGTTCGTCATGAAGTAGCCCGTCGAAAAGACCTTGACGAGGGGAACGATGTAGATGAGGACGAAGAGGATGAGGCAAGCCGCCGCGACGGCATAGCCCGCGTATTCGTTGATCTCATAGACGCGCAGGGAGAGCAGGGCGAGCAGCACGAAGAGGAACACGCCGATCGTGGCTGCGGCGAGGAAGATGAAGAAGCGCACGCCCCGCATGTTCTCGCGCTTCGCGTACTTCTGTTCATAGTCGTAGATCGACATTTTCGGCGCGCTGTTTGCGGACATGGGTGCCTCGGTTTTTGTGTTCGTATCCGGAACGGATGAGGGTTGGACGGTGAGGGCCGTCTCTTTTTTCTTGCGTTTCATGCGGCCACCTCCTTATGATTACTATATACCAAAACAGGGAATTTGTAAAGGGTTTTTCAAAAAAATGTTTTGCGCCGCCCCGCTTGCATTTTGCAAGGAAGTGTGGTATAATCGCAGTATGAAGAAAAACACCGTCTACGAGGACCGCGAGGAGAAGCGGAGAAAAGATATCGAACGGCACACGCTCGCCTGCCCGCACTGCGGCAAGCCCGTTCTCGACCATATGACCGAGTGTCCGCACTGTAAGGAAAAGCTCAAACCGACGGCGTACCAGCCCCTCTCCGACGAAAAGATCAAGAAGATCCGCATCATCACCTATTCCGTGGGCGCGGCCGTCGCGATCGCCCTCATCGTCTATCTCATTTTTTTCAGATGAGCCGTTTTTACGGCTGCCGCCCGCCGCAACGCGGCGGGCGGCAGCTTTTTTTTCGCAAATCCCTTGTAAAATTTTTCAGCGTATGATACAATGATACGCGTCCGCAAAAAGCCGCCATGAGAGCGGCGGCGGAATTCAAAAGGAGAACAACATGCGATCGATCGTTTCCACGCTCGCCGCCGAATTCGGCAAGAGCGAACAGCACGTCCAAAACGTCGTCACCCTCCTCGACGAGGGCAACACCGTTCCCTTCATCGCCCGCTACCGCAAGGAGATGCACGGCACGATGGACGACCAGACCATCCGCGCTCTGGCGGACCGTCTGCAATACCTGCGCAACCTCGAAGCGAGAAAGGCGGAGGTGAAAAATTCCATCGAAGGGCAGGGCAAACTCACCGAGGAGCTCGCGCAAGCCATCGACGACGCCGCCACCCTCGCCGAAGTCGAGGACTTGTACCGTCCCTATAAACAGAAGCGGCGCACCCGCGCGACCGTCGCGAAGGAGAAGGGGCTCGAACCGCTCGCCGAACTGCTCTTCCGTCAGGAACCCGCCTGTCCCGTCCCCGAGGAGGAGGCGGCAAAGTACGTCGACCCCGAGAAGAAGGTGGACAGCGTAGAGGACGCCCTCGCGGGGGCAAGCGATATCGTCGCCGAGTGGATCTCGGACGACGCGGAGATCCGCAAGCATCTGCGCGCCCTCTTCGTGCAGTGTGCGGACGTCGTCACTTCCGCCGCAAAAAAAGACCCCGAGGACACCGTTTACCGCAATTACTATCAATTCGTCTCCCCCGTGAGCAAGGTGCAGGGGCATCAGGTGCTCGCCTTCAACCGCGGCGAGAGGGAAGAAATCCTCAAAGTTAGCGTCGACATGAACCGCGACGCCGCCCTCAACGTCGTCGAACGGCATGCCGTGAAGAAGCCCGCGTGCGCTTCCACCGCATTCGTGAAAGCCGCCGCGGAGGACGCGTACGACCGCCTCATCTTCCCCTCGGTGGAACGGGAGATCCGCTCCATGCTTACCGATTCCGCGTGCGAGGGGGCGATCGGGCAGTTCGCGCTCAACTTGAAGCCGCTCCTCATGCAGCCTCCCGTCAAGGGATTTGTGACGATGGGGCTCGATCCCGGCTACCGCATGGGGTGTAAGGTCGCCGTCGTGGACGGCACGGGCAAAGTGCTCGACACTGCGGTCGTCTACCCGACGTACGGCGAACGGCAGAAACAGGAATGCATCGCCAAACTCTCCGCCCTCATCAAAAAACACGGGGTGAAACACATTGCGATCGGCAACGGTACGGCAAGCCGCGAAACGGAGCAGATGACGGTGGAACTCATCGCTTTCCTCGGACATGGTATGGACGTTTCGTATGCGATCGTCAATGAAGCGGGCGCGTCGGTGTACTCCGCTTCCCCGCTCGCGGCGAAGGAATTTCCCGAGTTCGACGTCAATCTCCGCTCGGCGGTCTCCATCGCGCGCCGCTTGCAGGACCCGCTCGCCGAGCTCGTCAAGATCGACCCCAAGTCCATCGGCGTGGGGCAGTACCAGCACGACATGCCCGAAAAACGGCTCTCCGAAACGCTCACGGGCGTCGTCGAGGACTGCGTGAACGCGGTCGGCGTCGACGTGAACACGGCGTCCGCGCCCCTTCTCTCCCGCGTCTCGGGTCTGAACGCGGGGGTCGCGTCCAATATCGTAAAATACCGCGAGGAGAACGGCTCGTTCACCTCGCGCAGACAGATTTTGAAAGTGCCCAAGTTGGGCGAGAAGGCGTTCGAGCAGTGCGCGGGATTTTTGCGCGTCCCCGAGAGCGGGAACGTGCTCGACAACACCGCCGTCCACCCCGAGAGCTACGCCGCGGCGGAAACGCTCCTCAAACTGTGCGGCTACACCGAGGAGGACGTGCGCGAAGGCCGCCTCTCCGAGTTGCGCGAGCGCATGAAGAAGATCGGCGAAAAACGGCTTACGGAAGCGTGCAACGCGGGCATGCCTACCCTCAATGACGTCGCGACCGAACTCATGAAGCCGGGACGGGACCCGCGCGACGAGCTTCCCGCACCTCTTCTCCGCACCGACGTGCTCGAGATCAAAGACTTAAAACCGGGCATGGAGCTCAAGGGCACCGTGCGCAACGTGATCGACTTCGGCGCGTTCGTCGACATCGGCGTGCACCAGGACGGGCTCGTGCATATCTCCCAGATCTCCAACCGCTATATCAGGCACCCCTCCGAGGTTTTGTCCGTGGGGGACGTCGTCACCGTCTGGGTGCTCGAAGTGGACGAAAAGAAGAACCGCATCTCGCTCACCATGCGCAAAGACAGGGCAAAGAAAGAATAAGGCAGCGACCCCCCACCCTACCCTCCCCCCTTTTGTGAGACAAAAGGGGGGAGGCAACGGAGATCTCATGCCCTCCCCCCCCCTATACTTAAAAAGGGAGACCACGGAAGTCTCATGCCCTCCCCCTTATACTTGAGGGGAGGGGTAGGGGAGGGGGTGAACGCGCCATTATTGGAATGGGGTCGGAAAACGCTCCCGCCCCACCTCGCTGTCCCCTTTGGGGTCGCAAAACGCATTTCTTGCGAAAAGCACAGTGCGCTTTTCGCGGCGTTTTGCGGTGAGTGAGCGCATCGGAAGGTGCGAACGGTGACTGAGGGCAAGGTTCTACTTGCCCGAGAAAGTACCCGCGCAGCGGGGGAAAGGGGTTTTGAACCCCCTACTTCGTCGCTTCGCTCCTCGTGCCGCGCTTAGTAGAGAATAGTGCGCGCGGGGCAGTCTCGCTAACGCTCGACAGCTCCCCCAAAGGTGGAGCCAAGAGTTTTGGTGCGTCCTTGCCCACCCCTCGAGGGGTGGGTGGCACGAGCAACGCGAGTGACAGAAGGGGTGTTTCGTAATCAGAATGACACCCCCTTAGTCTCGCTAACGCTCGACAGCTCCCCCAAAGGTGGAGCCGAGAGTGCGCGATTCCCCTCAAGGGGACTGCAAGGTTATACGAGAATGCGGCGCGAACGGTGGCCGTCTTTTTTATGGCGGGCGGGTCAATAATCCGTGAGCCCGAGCAGATAGTCCGCCGAAATGTCGAACAGACGGCAGAGGGCGGCGAGCTGCGAAAAACTGCACTCATAGACGCCTTTTTCAAACCGCTGGTACATGGGTTGGGCGATCCCGATCGCCGCCGCGACCTCTCTTTGCGTCATGCCGAGCTCGGTGCGCCGCTCCTTCAACTTCTTCCCGACTTCTTCTTTGAGTTCCATGACAAATCCCCCGTATTTTTCTTGACTTTATTATACAGATTGTGTATAATTCAAATACAAAAGATACAGTTGCTGTATCGACAAGGTCGCAAAGGGAGAGTAGGGATGAAATCTCGCTGTCCCCTTTGGGGAAAGTACCCGCGCAGCGGGGGAAAGGGGTTTTGAACCCCCTTACCGCCTACGGCGGAGCTCCCCCAAAGGTGGAGCCGAGAGTGCGCGATTCCCCTCAAGGGGACTGCAAGGTTATACGAGAATGCGGCGCGAACGAAAGGTTCGCGCCGCATTCCCCATAATGTCATAAAAATCATTGACACCTGCGCGCGCGATATGGTATAATCATAATTACAAATACACAAACAACAGACACAGAGGAAGAATATGAAAATCGCAATGACGGGCGTGAGCGGCCACATGGGAGGGGAAGCCCTCCGGCAGACGATGGAGCTCAGCGGAGTGGAGCGCGTCAACGTGCTGCTCTCCATGAAGAAGCGCAACGACAAACTTGCCAAAAAACTCTTGAAAAAGTACGCGGGCCGCATCCGCGTCATACGGGGTACGATCGCCGACCGCGAAAATTGCGAACGGCTCGTCGCGGACACGGATATGGTCATTCACATGGCGGCCGTCATTCCGCCCGCTTCCGACGCGAGCTTTTCCGCCAGCGAGGACTGCAATCTCACGGGGACGGAATACCTCATCGACGCGGTGAAGGCATGCTCTCCCCAGCCCAAATACATTCACGTTTCCACCGTTGCCCTCTACGGCAACCGCAACGAGAAGCACCCCTTCGGAAGGGTGGGCGATCCCCTTCTCGTCTCGGCGTACGACACCTATGCGATGCACAAACTGCGCGGGGAGCGATATTGCCTCGACGCGCAGCTTGACTGTTTCGCCGTTCTCCGCCAGACGGCGATGCTCAATCCCAACATGCTCAACGACAATGTGAGCGACGGGCTCATGTTCCATACCGCCCTCAACGCCCCCCTCGAGTGGGTGAGCGCGCGCGATTCGGGCTATCTCGTCCGCCGCATCGTCGAGCGGGAGATGAAGGGGGAGATCCCTCAATTTTGGAACAATATCTACAACATCGGCGCGGGAAAGGCGGGCAGATGCACGGGCGTGGACACGTTCGACGACGGGTTCGCCCTCATCGGCGGCTCTGCGGAGAAATTTTTGAAGCCGGATTGGTTCGCCCGCCGCAACTTCCACGGCATGTGGTTTTCGGACGCGAACGAACTCGAAGAGCTCTTCGGCTTCCAGCGGGACGGCGTGCACGACTATTGGAAGGAGATCGGCCGCCACCACAAGATCTTCGCGCTCGGGAAGCTCGTCCCCGCCAAGCTCATCGACCTCTTCCTCTTCCAAAGGCTCTTGAAGCACCCCAACTCGCCGCGCAGGTGGGTGAAGGACGGCGACGAGGCGCGCGTCACGGCGACGTTCGGGAGCATGGAGGAGGCGAAGAACCTCTCTTCCGATTGGGCGGACTACAAACTCATGAAGCGGGGGGATTTCGGCGATTACGACGCCCTCCGCGACGAGAAGAATGCCCTTCTCCTCGATCACGGCTACGATGAGACGAAGCCGCTCTCCGCGCTCACGGTGGAGGAACTCGGCCGTGCCGCGGCCTTCCGCGGCGGGGAGCTCGTCTCGGAGCGTTACGACGGGGACGCGTACCAAAAACTCGTCTGGAAATGCCACATGGGGCACGAATTTGAGGCGAGCCCGTTCACCGTACTGCGCGGCGGGCATTGGTGCGCCGAATGCTGCAACCCCGCCCCGTGGAGGTTCGGCTCCATCGCGCGCCGCAGCCCCTTCGTCGCGCAGGTGTGGTACGATTCGAACAGCGAAGAAGAGACCTACGACTACGGGTTCGACGCGGACGGGAACGCCGCGCTCCTTGCGGAGGACGAGCGATGAGAGCGCTCTACGCCGTCTTTTCGGGAACGGGCAACACGCTGCGCACGGCGACGCTCTCGGCGGAACGCCTCCGCGCCCTCGGGAACGAGGCGGAAGTGTTCTCCATCAAAAAGGGGGCACCCATGCCCGAGATCGGTAGCTTCGATACCCTCATTGCGGCATATCCCGTGCACGGGTTCAACGCCCCCACGCCCATTTTGAAGTTTCTCAAAAAATTGCCCGAGGGAAACGGCATGGGCGCGTATCTGCTCCGCACGTCGGGCGAGCCGAGCAAGCTCAACCACGCCTCGGGGATCAGCCCCAAGCGCATTCTCAAAAAGAAGGGCTACCGCGTCCTCGGCGAATTCAGCTACGTCATGCCCTACAATATCATGTTCCGCCATTCCGACGGCATGGCCGCGCGCATGTGGAGCGTTGCGGAAAAGATGATCGGGGAGGACGCCGTCTCCATCGCAAACGGGGAGGGGACCCTCATAAAAGTCGACCCCATCCGTCGTTTTGCGGCATTTGCCGTGCGCATCGAGCACCCCGCCATGCCCCTCATCGGCAGGACGTTCCGCGTCACGGACAGCTGCGTCGGCTGCGGATTGTGCGCTTCGGACTGCCCGCAAGGCAATATCACGATGAAGGGGGACAGGCCCTCGTTCGGAACAGACTGCGTCGGCTGCATGAAGTGCGCCTTCTTCTGCCCGAAGGACGCCGTCCGCATCTCCCTGCTCAACGCGTGGCGCGTGAACGGCGCCTACACCTACGACGGGGAGCCCGCGCAGGACGACGAGGTCTGCCGCTATCTTCACAAGATGTACGTCAACTATTTCCACGAGCACGAATGACGCAGCCCGCGGAAACCGCTTTTATCATCTGTCTATGAAATACTTGGAACTTACCGTCCGCACGACGTCGGAAGCGAGCGAGATCGTCGCGGACATTCTCTGGAATTATACCGAGGGCGGGGTCGCCGTTTCGGACAGCGCCGACGTCCTCTCCCTTCTGCGCGGCGAGAGCGGCGTCTATTGGGACTATATCGACGACAGTCTGCGCGAGGAGCGCAAGGAGACCCTCGTCAAGGCGTTTTTACAGCCGTCGCGCGCAGGCGAGATCCCCGCGATCATGGGCGAGATCGCCGCGGCGAAGGAACGCGCGGAGGGGTTTCTCTCCTTCGGCACGCTCGAGGAATCGGTGCGCGAGATCGACGGCGACGATTGGATCGAGATCTGGAAGAAGCACTTCCGCCCCATCCATATCGGGCGCATCGTCGTGGTGCCCGAGTGGATCCGCTATGAGAAAGAGGCGGGGGAAGAGATAGTCACCCTCGATTCGAACATGGCGTTCGGCACAGGCGAACACGAGACGACGGCGATGTGCGTCGGGCTCTTGCAGGACTACCTCAAAGAGGGGGACGTCGTGCTCGACGTCGGCTGCGGGAGCGGGATCCTCGGCATCTCCGCGGCGAAGCTCGGCGCGTCGCATTGCTACCTCACCGACATCGACCCCGTCGCCGTATCGAGCAGCCTCCACAACGCGGAGAAGAACGGCGTCGCGGACAGGCTGACCGTCACCGAGACCGATCTTACGGGCGGGCTCGACTGCAAGGCCGACCTCATCCTCGCCAACATTACGGCGGAGATCCTCGCCCGCCTCGCGCCCGCGATTTTGAACTATCTCAAAGAGGGCGGCACCGTCATTCTCTCGGGCGTCATCCGCGAGAGGAGAGATCTCGTAAAGAGCGCGTACGCCGCGCAGGGACTTTTCGCCGTTCGCGAGGAAAACCGCGGCGAGTGGTTCGCCTACGTTCTGAAAAGAAGCTGATCCACCCAAAAGGAGGGTACCATGTCCGCGCCCAAGCGGTTTTTTGTGGAAAAGATCCAAGAAGAAGTCGTGCTCGCGGGGGAGGAATACCGCCATGCGAAGAGCGTGCTGCGCCTCCGTACAGGCGACGAAGTCACCCTTCTCGACGGGAGCGGCAGGGAGTATCCCGCCATCGTCTCTTCGGCGGAAAAGGGGCGGCTTTTTCTGCATGTCGTGGGCGACCGCGTCTCCGACGCCGAACCGCGGGCGGAGATCGTCCTCATCGCGGGGCTTCTCAAAGGGGACAAGACGGAGCTCGTCGTCCAGAAGGCGACCGAACTCGGCGTGACGCGCGTTTTTGTGTTTTCGTCGAAGTACTGCGCCGCCTACATGAACGACAACAAGCTCGAGCGGCTCAGGCGGGTCGCCCACGAAGCGGCCAAGCAGTGCAGGCGTGCCTCCGCGCCCGAGATCTTGTATTTCGATTCCCTCAAAGGCGCGCTCGAAGCGGGAAAGCCGTGCGCCTGTAAATTGTTCGCCTGTGAATTTCTCACCGAAAATGAGGGTACCATGTCCGCGATCGAGGCTCCGTGCGCCCTTGTCGTGGGCAGCGAAGGCGGGTTCTCCGAAGAGGAGTTCGCCCTCGCGGGGTCGCTCGGATACAGGGGCGTGTCCCTCGGAAAACGCATTCTGCGCGCGGAGACCGCGGCGATCGCCATGCTCGCCGTCGCCGCCCATGCGCTCGGAGAACTCGGATGAAGGCGTGCGTTTTTACCATCGGCTGCAAACTGAACGAAGTGGAGAGCGCGTCCCTCATGCGCGGGCTGGAAGAGCGCGGCTTTTCGGTCAGCGACAGGCTCGGCTATGCGGACGTCTATCTGCTCAACACCTGCGCCGTCACCGCCGAAGCGGAGCGCAAGTCCCGTCAGGCGGTCTCCCGCATGCGCAAATTCAACGCCGCCGCGCCCATCATCGTGTTCGGGTGCGCGAGCCAGCACGACAGGCATGCCTTCGAGGAAAAAGAGGGCGTGAAAGTGGTCGCGGGGGCCATGTGCAAGGACCGCGTCCTGACCCTTTTGGATAGTTTTCTCGCATGCGGACACGCGGAGAACGCAGACATGCTCCCCACGGAGAGCGTCTTTTGCGAACTTCCCGTCCCCGCCCGCACCAAGACGCGCGCCTATCTCCGCGTGCAGGACGGGTGCAACCGCTTCTGCTCGTACTGCCTCATTCCCTACCTCCGCGGAAGGAGCCGTTCCCGCGGACTTGCCGGCGCAGTGCGCGAGGCGATGGAGTGCGGTGCGAAGGAGATCGTGCTCACGGGCATCGACCTCTCCTCTTACAGGGACGGGGAAAGCGATCTCGGCGATCTTCTCCTCGCCTTGAAAGACGTTCCCGCCCGCATCCGCCTCGGCTCATTGGAGACGGGGATCGTCACGGACGCCTTTCTCGAAAAGGCGCAAAAAATGCCGAATTTCGCACCCCATTTCCACTTATCGCTGCAAAGCGGGTCGACGCGCGTCTTAAAGAGCATGAACCGCCGCTACACGCGGGAGGAGTACCTCGCTGCCTGCCGCAAGATCTACGCGGCGTTCCCCTCCGCCGCGATCACGACGGATATCATCGTCGGCTTTCCCACCGAAGAGGAGCGCGATTTTTGCGATTCTCTCTCCATCGTGGAGGAGGCGGGATTTGCGCGGGTGCACGCCTTTCCCTTTTCGGCGAGGGAGGGAACGCAGGCCGCAAAGCTAAAAGATCTGCCGCCCGCTGTCAAAAAAGAGCGCATGGAGCGCATGCTCGAACGCTGCGAACAGGCGGAGATGAGCTACGTCTCCCGCTTTCTCGGCAAAACGCTCACCGCCCTCTTCGAAGAGGACGGGGGATATACCGAAAATTACATTCGCGTCTTTCATGAGACGGCAAAGGAGGGTACCATGTACGAGGTACGCCTTACGGAGCCGTGCAAGGGCGGCGCGAAATGCGAATTGATAAAAAAGTTGTAAAGGAGTCGATCATCATGGAAAACTGCGTCTTTTGCAAGATCATCGCGGGGGAGATCCCCTCGGCGAAGGTATTCGAGGATGACGAGATCGTCATCTTCAAGGACATCGAGCCCATCGCGCGCGTGCACCTTCTGTGCGTTCCGAAAGACCACTACGCGACGGTCGCCGAGCTTGACGCGCAGCGGTCCGCCGTCCTCGGGAGGGCGTTGGAGAAGATCGGGCGGCTCGCGCCCTCGCTCGGCCTTGCGGACGGGTTCCGCCTCGTCATGAACCAGGGGGAGAGCGCGGGGCAGACCGTGCACCACCTCCACATCCATATCCTCGGCGGGGAGCCGCTCTCGTGGGGAAAAAATTGAGGGTATAAATTTTTTACGCGCCGTCCATAATCCTTCCGTCAAACGGGAGGATTTTTTCATGCGCCGCATCTGCACCCCTCTGAAAACGCTCGCCGCCCTCTCTGCCGCGGCCCTGTGCGCCTTCTTCTTCTGCGCGCTCATGCGCCGTCCCCTCTTCGAAGGGGGATACGGCTACGAGCTCTACTGCGGCACCTCTTCCGCGGAGATCGTTTTCACCGAGACCCCCGCCCTCGACAAGCTCTTCCGCCTTGACGTGCGGGGCGAAAGCGCGCGTTACGAGGGGGACGTGTCGGCGGAGATCATGCAAAAATTCAGTGCGAAGCTCCTCTTCGTCGAGGAGGCGGCAGGCGTCGTAAATTACTACCTGTATTCGGAAAAACTTCCCCGCGGCGTCCGTCTGAACGGCAGAGAAGTCAATCTGCACATTGCGGTGGGAGAGGGGCGCACGGCGGCGGGCACGCCGATCATTTTCGGAGGTTTTTGACGGCCATGTATAAAACCTCGCGGCGGGGGCAATCATCTACATACATTTTTTGGAGGCGTATATGGAAGAAAAACCTACAACCGCAAAGAGCAAGAAACGTATTATCTACTATGTGATCCTCGGCGTAAGCGCCCTTCTTCTCATCGCGGGCATCGTGCTCACCGTCTATTTCGTGACGGAAGGCTCGCGGCCTGTGGTCGAGAAACCGCCCGTCGTCGATCCCGATGATCCGCCCGACGACCCCGATGTTCCCGACAACCCCGACGATCCGCCCAGCGAGCCCTCCGGCGGCGAGGTCGTGAAGTTCGTGAAGCCCATCGAGGCGGACGGCTATGCAGTCGTCTATTCCCAGATCTATGAGAACAAGACGGTGGGTTGGTGGTACCGCCACAAGGCGATCGATTTCGACGCGGAAGTCGGCGCGGAGGTGTGCGCGATGGCGGACGGCACCGTCGAATCGGTGAGTTACAGCCCCGAGACGGGCAACCTCATCACCATCGACCACGGCGACGGCCTCAAAACGCTCTACCGCTTCGTCGAGCCCGTTACAGGGCTGAAAGCGGGCAGCAAGGTCACGATGGGGCAGAAGATCGGCGAGGTGGCGGAGCCTTACGGCAGCGAGGCGTTCCACGGGAGCCATCTGCACCTCGAGGCGATCTTTGAGGGAGACTATGTCGACCCCGCGGAGTATTTCGAACCTGTGCTCGACGAGAAGTGACAAAGGGCACGAAAGGGGCGGACGAAAGACCCCGAAAGAACGCTCCCGCGCAAGTTTGCGCGGGAGCGTTTTGCCGTTTTCCGAAAGTTTTTTCCGCGTTTTGCGCAAGTTTCCGCCCCATATTCCCTATTTTACGATTTTTTCCCGAATTCCCTTGACAACCGCCTTGCGCTTTGCTATAATATTTGTAATAAAAAACTATGACAACCCCGCAGAGACCGAAGCGGGGGAGCCGTACGGAGCGGAGCATACGCAATGCGGATCGTTTTCTATGGGTATATCATCTTAGCAGTCCTCGCGATCGTCATGTATTTGCCGAGGATCTTTGGCTATCGGTATGCTTTCCGCAAGCCCGCGAAGAAGCCCGTGCAGGGGCAGCGCCGCATCGCCGTGCTCGTTCCCGCGCGCGGGGAGAGCGAGATCGTCGGGGATCTGTTCGATTCCCTCGAAAAACAGAATTACGACAAGAGCTGTTTCGGGGTGTTCGTCATCGTCAAAGAGAGCGACGACCCCACCGTGGAGCTTGCAAAGAGCAGGGGATTTTCCGTTACGGTCGTGGAGGAACAGACCTGCAAGGGAGACGCGCTCGACGGCTTTTTCAGAGCCTTTCCCTCGGATATGCTATCCTCGTTTGACGCCTACGTGATCGTTGACGCGGACGGCGTGCTCGACGAAAATTACCTCTCCGAGCTCAACCGCGCCCTCGAGGAGGACGCCGAGATCTATGTCTCGCGCAAGCTCGCCAAGAACTTTTTGGGCAGCAGAAAGGACCGTTCTCTCTTTTCGAACTGCGCCGCCCTCACATGGCCGATGCTCGACGAGCTGGGGAACGCCTTCCGCACCGCGAAGAAGATGCCCCTCAACCTGTGCGGGCAGGGGCTCATGGTGCGCAGAAAGGTCATCGAGGAATTGGGCGGCTGGCCGTACCGCTCCATCACGGAGGACTACGAGCTCAAACTCGACGGGATCCTGCGCGGCTACCGCTCGGTGTACTATCCGTATGCCGTCCTCTACACCGAGGAGGCGACGGGCCGCCACGAGAATTTTTCGCGGCGCGTGCGCTGGCTCGCGGGCTATCGCGAGAACGACAAAAATTACAAGAGCCGCATCAAGGAACAGGTCAAGGACACGCGTAAGATCACGGCGGGGGAGGCGGAGTACTTCTTCGGCCTCTTGCCCTACATCGTATTCCTCGGGGCGACGGCGGTCTGCGTGCTCTGCGGCCTCATTTTCACCGTCTGTTATGCGGTCAGGGCGGATCTGCACTGGATCTACGCGCTTCTCGTGCTCGTCGTGCTCCCGCTCGCCGCGCTCTACCTCATCCTCCTCGCCTATTCCGTTCTCGCGCTCGTCTGCTCGCGGGACGGGTTCCGCATGATCACCCTGCGGGAGAGGATCGCCATGATCCTCTACAACCCTTTCTATATCCTCGAATATCTCTCCGCGTACTTCGTGGGGATCTTGAAATACCGGAACAAGACGCTCAAATGGGAACAGACGGAGCGCGTCATGAAAGGAGGGAACGGCGATGCGTCGTAACCGCAAACGCACGAGAAGAGAGCTCATCGAGGGCGTGCAGAACGCCTATGAGCGGAGGGGGCTGCTCAACCACGAAACGATCGCGTACGGCGACGGTTGGATCATGCCCGACGAACGCTATCCTTACCGCCAGCCGTGGTACATGCGCTTTGCCACGGGGATCGGCCGCGCCTTGTTTTCCGTTCTGAGCCCCATCGCGCTCAAACTTGCTTTCGGCGCCCGCGTGGAGGGGAAGGAAAACCTCAAAGAACTGCACGGCAGCGGCGCCATCACCATCTGCAACCATATCCACTACCTCGATACGCTGTTCGTGCGGCAGGCGGTGGGGTATTGGAACACCTTCCACACGATCGCGCCCTTCAACAACAAGGGGGGGATCGCGGGCTTCTTCATCCGCCTCGGCGCGACGTGGCCGTTCAGCGCCGACCTCAACGCCATGCGCAACCTCCACGAGGAGATGGACCGCCAGCTCAAGAGGGGGAAGCGGATCAACTTCTACCCCGAGTACGCCATGTGGTGGTCGTACCAGAAGCCGCGCCCGATGAAGGACAGCGCCTTCCACTATGCCGTGAAGTTCGGCGTCCCCGTCCTGCCCGTTTTCTGCACCTTCGAAAAGACGAAGAAGTGCGGCATCCGCAAACTTTGCATACATATCCTCCCCGCCGTGTATGCCGACGACACCCTTCCCAAAAAGGAACGCATACAGGCGATGCGCGACGCCGCGCAGGAGGAGTGGAAGGAGTGCTACGAGAAGGCTTACGGCGTCCCCCTCGAATATTTAACGGAATAAACGCAACGCCTCCCGCATACGATACCTTGTCATGCGGGAGGTCTTTTTTATGAAGAAATTCTTGGTCTGCGCGCTCGGCGCGTTCCTTCTCATCCCCTCGTGCGCGTGTCTTTCATCCTGCGGGAGAGAACATGCGCAGAGCAGATGCGCCTATACCATCTCCGCGGAGTACAAGGAGGAGACGCGCACGCTCTCGGCGGAGATGAAAGTGCGCGTGCCGAACACGACGGATTCCACGCTCGGCGAGCTCAAATTCGAACTCTGGGCGAACGCATACCGCGAGGGAGCGGAATACGCTCCCGTCTCCGACCTGTTTTCGGGAGCGGCGTACTACGGCGGTGCGAGCTACGGCGAGATGAAGATCAAGGGCATTTCGGGCGCGGAGAGCTTTTCCGTGGGCGGGGAGGACGCCAACATCCTCACCCTCGCGCTTGCTTCCCCGCTCGCCCCGGGGGAGAGCGCAGAGATCGCGGTCTCGTTCGACGTCGCCCTCGCCAATGTCAACCACAGGTTGGGCGTCACGCAGCGCACCGTGAATTTGGGCGGCTTCTATCCCGTCCTCTGCCACCTCGGCGCGGAGGGTTTTTGCGAATATGTCTATTCGTCCAACGGGGATCCCTTCGTGAGCGAGACCGCCGATTACGACGTCACGCTCACCGTCCCCGCGGAGTACATCTTGGCGACCGGTTTTGCGGCGGAAGAGGCGGAACAAGCTCCCGATGACGAGAAACGGACATACCATGTCTGCGCCAACGGGGTCAGAGACGTCGCGTTCGTGCTCTCGAAGGACTTTCAGATCCTCACGAAGGAGACGGGCGGCAAGGAGATCGCCTACTATTATTATGCGGACAGATCCCCCGAGGCGACGCTGGAGGCGGCGGCAAACAGCCTCTCCTTTTACGGCGATACGTTCGGCGCGTACGAGTATCCCCGCTATGCGGTCGCGGAGACGGGATTCGTGTTCGGCGGCATGGAATACCCCGCGCTCTCGATGATCTCCGCCGATCTTCTTCCGAACGAACGCCCCGCCGTCGTCGCCCATGAAACGGCGCACCAATGGTGGTACGCGATGGTGGGGAGCAACCAATTCACGGAGGCGTGGCAGGACGAGGGGCTCGCGGAGTATTCGACCGCGCTCTTCTTCGAAGCGCACCCCGAATATGACGTCAAATACGCCGATTTCGTGGCGGATTCCGAGCGGGCGTACCGCGCCTTTTTCTCGGTCTATTCGCAGGTCCACGGCGAAGCGGACACCACCATGTCCAGACCTCTCACCGATTTTTCGGGGGAATACGAGTACCGCAACATTGCCTACGACAAGGGCGTGATCCTCTTCGACAGGGTGCGCGACGTGGCGGGGACGCGCAAATTCAATGCCGCGCTCAAACGTTACGCGGGCACTTACAGCGGCTCGATCGCCACGCCCGCCCAGCTCATCGGCTGCTTCTCGAAGTCGGGCGCGAACGTCGCCGCGCTCTTCGATTCCTTCCTCGAGGGCAAGTGCGTGATCTGACCCACCCCTCGAGAACGGCGCAACGTATATCTCGCTGTCCCCTTTGGGGAAAGTACCCGCGTAGCGGGGGAAAGGGGGTTTTGAACCCCCTCAGTCTCGGCTGTGCCTCGACAGCTCCCCCAAAGGTGGAGCCGAGAGGGTTGGCGCGTCCTTGCCCACCCCTCGAGGTGGCGCAACACAATAACTCTCTTGCCCACCCCTTGAGGGGTGGGTGTCGCCGTAGGCGACGGAAGGGGTGTTTCTCAATCATTTAGACGTCATCTCCCCAAAAACGCTTGCTTTTTTCCGCGCGGAAGGGTACAATAAGAAAAAAAGCGCGGAGGCGGGCCATGCCCATTCTTTCCTACAAATGCAAAATATGCGGTTTTCGGTTCGAGGAACTCGTCAAGAGACACGATGAGAGGGTACCATGTCCGAAGTGCGGCGGCGAAAGCGACCGCGTATGGGCGGGCGAAATGTATTCCGCGACGGGCAAATCTCCCAAAACATGCAGCGGCAAATGTTCGGAGTGCAGCGGCTGCCATTGACCGTTCTTTATCGAAAAAACAAATCGGGGCGTTCCATACCGGAATACCCCGATTTCTTGTGCCACTTGCCATTCGGCGCAAAGGGGTCGCTCTTGGCGCCCCTTGAGGGGGAGCTTTCCGCGCACGAAACCTCTTGGCGCCCCCTTGAGGGGGAGCTCCGCCGCAGGCGGGGAGGGGGTGTCTCGGCTCCACCTCTGGGGGAGCTCCGCCGTAGGCGAGGGAGCGAATCTTAAAGATACACTCACCCTCGGCTACGCCTCGGGCTCGGTATGAGGATAGGGGGTAAGGCAGAGCATTCTCGGCTCTCAATAGGGTCCCCGCAAAAAGCCGTAGGATTTTTGCGGGGTGATTTTTTTGGGCCCCGTCCGCATTTTTCGGATAGGGGTGTAATTAAGCGTCTGTGTTTTCGAGATACCAATCCCGATTGGAGTATTGTTTCAGATAATTCGCCGCGGCGGCGCGATCCGAGAGCTCGGATTGCGTGAAGTGAACGTCCTCTTGCCCGACCGTATAGCTCTGTGCTTTCCAATTTCCGCCTTCCGTGAAGGTCGCGGAAGTGAGAGGACAATTCGCCAGCGCGCCCCGTTTGATACAGTTCAGCGCGCGGGGCAGTATGATTTCCGCAAGAGAAGAGCAGTCCCTAAAGGTATCGACTTGCAACCATTCGACTTTTTCGGGGATCTCGATCTTTGTGAGCGCGGTGCACCCCCTGAAGGCTTCCAGTTCGATCTCTTCCAATTGCGAGGGGAGGGAAATGTGTTCGAGAGCGGTGCAATTTTCGAAGGCGTTCATGCCGATCACCGTCACGCTTTCGGCCATTGTTACGTCCGTAAGGGAAGCGCACCCGAAGAAACACATGGTGGGGATCTCTTGCAATCCCGCCTCTATCGTGACGGCTTCGAGTCCGCTCTCCTTAAACGCCGCGTTGTCGATATAGGTTACTTCCGAGGGGATCGTGATGCTTTTGAGCCCTTCCCTTCCTGAGAACGCCCTGCCGTAAATGTACGTCACGGTCCCGTCGCTTGGAATGACGCTCGCGGCGCTTCCCCAAAGCAAGACGTGGTCTTCCATGTGGATGAGATTGTTCCCCGCGCCCGAATAGACGGTGTTCTGCTTGTCTACTTCGATCGTTTCGAGATCGCAGTTGTCAAAAACGCTCATGTCGATATAAGTGCACGCCGCGGGAATGCGGATAGTTTTTAATCCCGTATTTTGAAAACATCCACAACCGATTGACTGCACGCTGTCGGGAAGGACGGCGGTTTTGAGGTTTTTACAGCAGTAGAACGCAAAGTCGTTGAGTTTGGTCACGCCTTCTGGAATAAAGACCGTTTTGATCTTTGCGGAAACATCGTCGGCGTGCATAGCGGAGAAGGCGTCTTCGCCGATCTCCTTGACGGGTTTTTCGTTATAGGTTGAAGGAATGACGAGCGCGGCGGTATCGGCGGTACCCATGCCCGTGACGATATATCCGGATCCGTCTTTGGTCGGTTCATAGGCGAGCCCCTGCGTGTCCTGCAGCGTATAGCCGCACACCGTGCAGGTTTTTCCGTTGAACGTGTGCTCTGCCGCGTCCTTTTTGGTATGACAGACGGAGCATTCGTGATAGTGTTCCGCTTCGCTCGAGACCCAATTTCCGAATTGATGCCCCGCCGCATGCGTCTTGGTCTCGTCCTTTCCGATCTCCTGTTTCCCGTCCGCATCGGAAAAGTACTTCCCGCAGACGTTGCACGTCCAATAATCGATCGTCCCGTCGTCGGTGCAAGTCGCGTCGCTTCCGTCATGTTTCGTAAGATCGTGGTTTCCCGTTGCGGGGATACTTTGCGTTTCTTTCTCTCCGCAAGCGCATTCGCGCTCTTTCGTGCCCGCCTCCGAACAGGTAGGCGTTTTTGTTTCCGACCATTCCGACCATACATGCGTATGTTCGGGGGAAGTGGGGGCGCACCCGTACAGAAGAGCCGCGCCGCCCAATGCAAGTAAGCATGCGATTTTCTTGATTTGCTTCATAAAGCGTCTCCTTTGAAATATTTTCTATGATTTTATCACAAAATGACATATATGTCAATATCTCAATTTGAGATATTCTAAAATTATTTTCATGGAGTTGCAGTTGAAAGCGATCCGTCGTGAACGCGGGAAAACGCAGATGCAGGTTGCGGATTTTTTGCATATCAAACAGAATGCCTATTCGCAATATGAAACGGGTCGGCGCGAGATCCCGCTTGCGCTCTTGGCGCGGCTATCGGAGTATTACGAGGTCTCCGTAGATTTTTTGCTTGGCCTCACGGATTACGAAGATCCTTATCCGAGGAAGAAATGAACGGCGTTGCCCGCCCCTCTTTGCAAGAGTCTTTTCCCACATTTTGTGCCCTGTTCCGCACGCGCGTAATATATATAGGAATAGGCAAAATTTTCCGAATTTTTCCGAAAAAAAACCTGAAAAAGCTCCGAAAATTGCTTGACGAATACTTTGAAGCGTGTTATGATAGTTAAGCTGTCGTGTGAGACGGTGCCTGCTGTTGCAGGTTTTTCCGCAAATTGACAACTGCATAGCAAGAACGGAGTAGTACTATAAGCGCGGCGAAGTTGCGCGGAGGTATGAAACGAAACGTAAGGCAATCAGAAATTCTGAGAGCTGCGCGCCGAGAGGCGCGCGGCAAGACGAAACGAATTGGTTAATACGAAAATTTTGCGAGAAAAGACGATGAGTCGGAGTCGTAAAGGAGTAGATTA
>CANQTD010000032.1 GCA_947626685.1 uncultured Clostridia bacterium
TAGCCCGCTTCCCTTCCCGTAATATCGAGCGTGAGATTGAGTTTTGCATAGGCGTTCAGACGGACCTTTCGCATCGTCTTTTTATTGTACCATATTTTTACAAAGAATGCAAGGGGTTTTGGAAAAAGGGCAAAACTCGGAACATAGGGCAACGCCCGACGGCAATGCCGTCGGGCGAAGGAACGGGCGGCGTTGCCGCACGGGTTATACGGACTTTTTCCGGTAGACGATCACGCGCTGTCCCGCCTTGATGGGAAATTCCATGTCGGGATTGCTCGCGGCGACCTCTTCGGGGGACTTTTTCAGGCTCTTGGCGAGCTCCCAGAGCCCGTCGCCCGCGCGGGGGATATACACCGAGACCGCGCTGTCGTTGACGGGGAGAAGGTCCCCCTCCTCCGCACTCGCGACCAGCCTCGCGGAGATCTTGCGCTCCTCCTGCATCGTGATCTTTAAGGTGGCCTCCGCTTCGACCTCGCCCTCCTGTTTCTGCCGCGCGCTCATGCCGAGAACGTGCACGCGCACCTTTGCGTTTGCCGTGTCGACGGGCACCGAGAAGGGCAGCGAGAGCTCGATCCCCCGCCGCGTTCCGTCCGCTCCGACGACCAGCAACGTGGACATGGCTACCCCGTCCACTGTCATCCCCCTCTCCGAGCTCACAAGTTCCGCCTCTGCGCGGGCGAGCGTGATCGCCTGAAAATTATCCGAGAAATCGACGGGGGAAGAGAGCGCGCACTTGCCCGAAATGCGTTCCGTGCGGAGGAAGGTATCCCCCACGCCCGCGCTCTCGCACGAGGCGAACACGAGATCGGAGTGTGAGGTCGCGGAAAACGCGTCGACGACGGCGTCCACCTCGACTTCCTCATACACGCAGCCGTTCAAAGCCAAAGAGAGCTCGCACGTCAGCACGCACTTGTTCTTTTCCTCATCGGAATTGGCGCGCAGATTGGAGGAGACGACCGCGACGTCCGCCTCCGCGCTCGCACCGTACGCCGCCGCCTCGCAGGGGATCTCGAGACGGAAGGGAACGAGCCGCTCGAAGGAGACGAGCCCCGCGCCCTCTTTCAGGGCAAGCACGGCAAGGTTGACGTCCCCCTCCACTTTCAGCATGCCCGTCTCCGTGACGATGGAAGTCACGTTCACCGCCTCGGTGTGTTGGAGAATGTCGGTGATGAACTCCGTCTCGAACTCGTCGTCCGCCTCCGCCGCGCCCGAGACGAGGTGGCAGGTGAGCACATGCACGGGTTCCCGCTTCACGATGAGGTCTCCCCCCGAGAGATAGTCGAAGGTCTGCTCGCCGTACAGCGAAATGTCGCAACCGAGAAGGGCGGTCATGTAGACGCTCGCCCCCTCCCTTCTTACGGAAATGTTCTCGCATGCGACCTGCGCGCGCGCCGTGAGGGCGGGGAAAACAAAATCGTCCTTGACGACCGCCGACCATTCCACCCCCCGTTCGGCGCGGCAGACCCGCTTTTCCGCATCCTCATAGACGATGGAAAAGTGCGCCTTTCCGTAGTAACGGACCTCGCCGTTGCCCGCGTCCGCGCCCGCGAGCACGGCGGAACAGGCCGAGGTGAGCACGGTGGCGACGTCCTGCGTAAAGCGGCACTCGACAGCCGTCTGGGTGGTGAGTTCTTTCCGCTTTCCGTAGCCGCGGAAGGTTTGCGTTTCAACTTTCATAATTTCGCTCCTTATATGGATTCCCTCTATCTTATGAGGGCGGAGCGAAAAAATATGCGGGGGAAAAAGGGCGCGCTTTGTCGAAGTATGAAAGAAATCAAACGGACTGCCTGATTTGCGTCATTCTTCGATGATCGTTCTGCCGCCGTCCTCGCTGTATCCGACATATTCCCCGTTTGCACGGTAGAATCTCACTTTATCGTCCGTATAGACCGTCTCCTGGCACCCCATGCTGTTCGTAAACGTGCAACTGTAACGATAATTCGGGGTACCCCTGTACGCATTGACCGCGGAACGGACGCCCGAATCGCTCATGAAGAGCGTGCCGAAAACGTCGCCGAGATCGGAGAGCATTTCGCGCCTGTTCTGTTGGCGGCGAGCGGCTTCCTCTTCGAGCCTCTCTTTTTCCCTTTCGATCTGTTCCCCGTAGAGGGTCGCAATGTCCTCGTCGAGCCGCTTGATCAATTCGAAATCAGAGACAACTTGCAAAAATGTTTTTCCGTCCTCCGACCGGCCGAGCCGTGCGAAATGAAGGATCGAATCGTAATCCCGCTTTCCGTTTTCAATCATATAGTACATGACATAAGTCCGTTCGCCGACCCTGTTTCCGTATTCGGTCACGAACATGCACTCAAACGTACTCTCCTGTTTGCTCTCATTGTCCAAATAGAGAGACACGAACACTCTTTTCCTTTCGAACACTTTCGTGACGGCGGGAAGTGCTTGCGCGCGCCCGAAATATTTGAAAAGATCCTCGTCGTGTACGGGGCGGAAATATGCTACATCGTCTGCCCAGCCCTCATCTTCGGGGAGAGGTTCGAGGCCGAGATCCCGCGACATGGGGATCGGGTGATCCTTTGCGAGCTCCTTCCTCTCGTTCTCGGCTCTTCTGATCAGGATCCCCGCCACCAAAGCCAAGATATGAAAAGGCAGGAATACGGCAGACCAAACGATCAGCGCGATTGCCCAGCCGCCCTCTTTCGTGTACGCTAAAATGGAAAACGGGATCAGAAATGCCAAATCCATAGCGGAAAGCAAAACGACAATGAGCCCCATTCCGAAAGAAAGCGAATAACTTAGCGGTGTCCCCGTCATGACCGACACGAAGATCTTGGCCGCGAAGAGCACGATAACGGGCACAAAAATCATGTTCAGGATCAACAATACAAGGGGAGCTTTTGATTTGTTTACCATACTTTTCTCCTTTTTTACAGGTCACACCTGTGCTTTTTCTATTATACAGTCTCAAACTGTATAATGTCAAGTATTCGGAGCAAAGAAATGAAAGAACTTTATCGGCTTTCCAAGAATCTGAAAATGTTGCGTGAACAATACGGTTACACAATGAAATACGTTGCCGACCAACTCGGCATCGCATATCAATCGTATCAATGTTACGAGCGCGGACTGACCGTTCCCACGCTGCAAAACTTTATCAAACTTGCGAGGCTCTACGACGTCTCGCTGGACGAACTTATTGAGGAATGAACGGCGAATAAAATGCGGAAAAGCGGGCAATAATCTGCCCATGATCAAGCCGAAAAACGATATTGTACGCGTACGGGAGACGATCGCGGGGTACTTTCAGAAACAGGTCGACGTGACCGTGAACCTCGGACGGAACAAGGTGATCCGCTTCTGCGGAATGCTCGCGGAGATCTATCCCGCCATCTTCACGGTGCGCCCGAGCGACGAGGGATTTTTGGGAAGAACTTCCTACTCCTACGCCGAAGTCCTCTGCGGAACGGTGAAGATCGATCTCAAAAACGGATAAGCCCCGCGGCCATTGCGGGGCTTGTCGCTTATTCGGGCGGGACGGGGTATGCGCGACCACGGAGGGGGGCAAGAAAGCCTTCACCCTTCGGGGGGAAGGTGGCACGGCGCAGCCGTGACGGATGAGGGGCGTTCAAATTGGAAGCTCCCCTCGAAACCAAAGATAACTTGCTGTCCCCTTGAGGGGGGCAAGAGCTCCCTCATTCCGAGGTCCGCAAGGACCGAGTGAATCTTAAAGATACACTCCCTCGCTTCGCTCGGTCGGTATGAGGGGCTTTCTCGGCTCCTCCCGAGGAGGAGCTGTCACGAAGTGACTGTGGTGGGTACGATCTTAGAATCCGCCCCACCCCCCTACCCCCCTCCCACGGAGGGGGCGTTCTCGGCTCCCACGGGGGGACGTTCCATGTTCAACAAAAAACGGGGCGAGGCCCCGCTTTTTTTGCTACGTTTTTTTCTGCGTTTTTTTGCGTTTTTTGCTACATTTTACTGCGGTTCTATGCGGCGGCGGTCTCCATGAGGAGGCGGAAGTTCAACTCCTTCGCGTCGCGGAAACAGTAAAAGATATCGAAGAGCTGCCATACCCAAAGTGTGAGCCAGCCAAAGAGCAGTTTGAGGACGGCATACTTGGTGTCGCCGATATAAAAGCGGTCCACCCCCGCGACCCCGAGAAAAACAGAGAACAGCAGCACGAGGGAAGGGTTCTTGAGCTTGGTGAGGCTGACGGCGTAAAATCTCTCGGGAGAGAGCTTCGCGAGCGTCTTTTTTAAGGTCTCCATGCGGTTGGGGCGCACATAGCCGCGGATGGAGAAAAGGTAGGCGTCGAGCTTATCGAGGGGTACCGTGTCCGAAAGCGGAGCTTCCGTTCCCTCGTTTTCTTCCTCCTCTTCCGCCATTGCCGCACTCTCCTCGGCGGCCTCGCGCAGTTTCGGCAGTTCCCTTTTGAGAAGGGCGTTCATCGCGAGGTACCCCGCCGCCCCGACGACAACGAGCGCTTCCGCAAAGAAGGCGTACGTCATATACGTCTTGCCCGCGAGCACGGAGCAGAGCGAGGCGTACGCGATCCCCTCCGCCATATAGTAGAAGGCGAAGAGCACAGAGATCCCCACCGTGAGCGTGTGGATGAGTTTGAAGAGCTTTTCCTCGAAGAACACGAGCGCGACGAGGTTGACGGCGATGAGCGCGAGCCCCGCCAGCAGGTGGATGAGGTTGAGCGTGCCGAAGAGGTATCCGACCCACGCATACCCCTCCGCGGGCAAAAAAGCCGCGCTGAAATCGAGGAGTTGGAGCCCGCTCTCGCCCACGCCCCCGACCGAGACGAGCGCGAACGTCTGCCCGATGAGCAGAAACAGCGCGATGATCGTCGCGAGCGCGCCCATGATACATCTTTCAACGGTGAATTTCTGCATCTTGCTCCTGCCGGGCTTCCGGCTCCTCCCTTTCCGCCGACGGCGCGGCCTGTTCCGTAAGGCGGTCCCCGCGTTCCTTCTTCTCCCCGAGGGTGCGGAGGGCGCGCGTCAAAAAGATCTCCGTCATAAAGTAGATCGCCACCGCCGACGCGACGAGACCCGCACCGAAGAGGCCGCACGTCAGGAACACCGAGCGGTAGATCACAATGTTAAAGACCGTGTAGGCGAGCCCTTCCAGCGTGTAGGCGACGGTGACCATCGCGGAGATGCCGATCGTGAAGAAGTGCACGAGGGTGAGCTGCCTGTCTCCGAACAGGAAGAGCGCGACGAGGTTGACGGCAAGGAGCACGGCCGCGAGAAAGAGGTAAAATACGCTGAGCGAGCCGAACACATAGTTCATCCAGCCGTACTCCGCGGGAACGTACACCGCGCGGAAATCGAGGAGCTGATATCCGCTCTCCGATACGCCGAGCGTCGTGGTCAGGGCGAACGACAGGGATAGGAACACGAACAGCACGATGAGCAAGGAGATCCCGCTCATCACACAGCGTTTGACTGTCATTTTTCGCATGTTCCCCCTCCTCGCTCGCCGTTTCCGAAATTTTATTCGTCGCCCTCGGACATGGGTGCCCCGTTTTCGGTCCCGTCGGCAATTTCGCTGATTTCGCAATGGTCGTTGTTTTCGTTATTTTCGTTGTTTTCGTTATTTTCACCGATTTCGGCGGTTTCGTCGGTCTCGGGCGCGTTCACGGGTTCCGCCGCGCTTTTCTTGGGTTTTCTGAAACGGAGCACAAAGTACGCCGCCGCGCAGACCGCAACGAGAAGGAGCCAAACGGTACATTCGAGGAGCGCGCCGAACCCACTGAAAATGGAATACCACACCCAAGTGTCTCCCGACTCACTCACGCCAACGATGATGATTTCGACGAAAACCCAAAAGTTATGGAAGAGAAGCCCCGCGACGGCAAATGCCAGCGTTGCGATCTCCACCGCAAGGCAGCCTTTCCCCTTGATGAAGAGGAGGGACACCACATTCAAAACGACGAGCGCGATCCCCGCGATGAAGAGCAGGAACTGCACGACAGGCAAGATCAGGCCGTACCATGCCACTCCCTGGCCGATAAAGGTTTGGCCGATCATGGTGAAGAACCCCTGCGCCGTCCCCGACAAAGCGAAGAGGAAGAGGAGGGAGCCGAGCAGCGAGACCGCGCCGAGCGCGACTTCTTTTGCGGTGAATTTTTTCATTTTTGTTCTCCTTTGAAAGGTTTTTTCTGCGCGCCCGCCCGCCAAACGCGGCTGTGGGCAGACAAATTTTATTCGTCATCCTCGGACATGGGTGCCTCATTTTCGGTCTCTGCCTCATCTGCCGCGCCCTCGGCGAGTTCCTCGGGGGAGAGATCCGCCGCCGTCTCCTCGGGTGCGGCGACCTCGGCTTCCTCGTCCTTCTCGGTGACGGCGACCGTGGCGACGAGCCCCTCGCGCACATTCATGAGACGGACGCCGCGCGTCGCCCTGCCGATCCGCGAGATCGCCTCGAGGTGCATGCGGATGATGATGCCCGCGCTGGTCACGAGCATGACGTCATAGAGATCGGAGCTGAGCTTCATGTTGACGAGCGCGCCCGTCTTTTCGCTGAACACGCCCGCCTTGATGCCCTTGCCGCCCCTCGATTGCAGACGGTAGTCGGCGGGATCCGAACGCTTGCCGTAGCCGTTCTCGGTGACGGTGAGGATATCGAACCCTTCTTTGAGGACGAGCATATCCACCGCCACGTCGCCCTCTGCGAGGGTGATGCCGCGCACGCCCATCGTGTCTCTCCCCATCGGGCGGACGTCCGTCTCGCTGAAACGGATGCACTTGCCCGCGCGGGAAGCGATCATGATCTCGTCGCCGCCCGTCGTGAACTGTACGGAGATGAGCTCGTCGTCCTCGTTGATCTTGATCGCGATCTTGCCGTTCTTCTTGATGGATTCGAACTCGCTCGTCGCCGTTTTCTTGATGAGGCCGCGCTTCGTCGCCATCACGAGGTAGCCCTCGCCGTTCTCATAGACGGGCAGGATCGCCGCGATCTTTTCGCCCGCCGAGATCTGCAAGAGGTTTACGATGGCCCTGCCGCGCGCCTGACGGTTGGCCTCGGGGATCATGTAGCCCTTCATGGCGTACACTTTCCCGAAGTTGGAGAAGAAGAGAATGTTGTGGTGGGTGGAACAGACGAACATCTGCTCGATGAAGTCCTCCTCCTTCGGCTTATGCGCGGTGATGCCGACGCCGCCGCGGTGCTGCGCCCTGTACTCGGTGAGCGGAATGCGCTTGACGTAGCCGCCGTGCGTCATGGAGATGACGACGTCCTCCTCGTCGATGAGATCCTCGTCCTCGATGTCGCCGTAGTCGACGGAGATCTCCGTCTTGCGCTCGGAGGGATATTTTTCCTTGATGCTTTGCAGATCGTCGCGGATGATCTTCATGACCCGCCATTCGTTCGCGAGAATGTCTTTGAGGTCGGCGATGGTCGCGTGCAGAGCGGCGAGCTCTTCGCGGAGCTTTTCCACCTCGAGGGAAGTGAGGCGTTGCAGACGCATTTCGAGAATGGCGTTCGCCTGCTTGTCGGAGAGCTCGAAGGCGGAGATGAGTTTGAGGTTCGCGTCGTTCTTGTCCTTCGATTCCTTGATGATCTTGATGACTTCGTCGATATTCGCGAGGGCGAGGACGAGCCCCTCCACGATATGCGCGCGTTCCTCCGTCTTGGAGAGGTCGTAGCGCGTCCTGCGGGTGATGACCTCCTTCTGGTGCGCGAGGTAATAGCTCAGAATGTCGCGGATATTGAGGTATTTGGGCTCGGTGCCGTTCTCCACGAGGGCGAGCAGGATGATGCCGTCCGAGATCTGGAGATTGGTGTGCTTGAAGAGGGTATTGAGGACGACCTGCGCGTTCGCGTCCTTTTTGCATTCGATCACGATGCGCAGCCCCTCTCTGCCGCTCTCGTCGCGGATATCGGAAATGCCCTCGATGCGCTTATCCTTGACCATGTCGGCGATCTGGACGATGAGCTGCGCCTTGTTGACCTGATAGGGGATCTCGGTGACGACGATGCGGCTCCTCGTGTTCGCGCCCGTGCCGTGTTCCTCGATCTCGCACTTGGAGCGGATGACGATGTTGCCCTGCCCCGTCCTGTACGCCTTGCGGATGCCGCTCCTGCCCATGATGATGCCGCCCGTCGGGAAGTCGGGCGCGGGAATGTACTCCATGAGCCCGTCGACGGTGATCTCGGGGTCGTCGATCATGGCGATCGTGCCGTCGATGACCTCGGCGAGGTTGTGGGGCGGGATATTCGTCGCCATGCCGACGGCGATGCCGTCTGACCCGTTCACGAGAAGGTTGGGGAATCTCGCGGGCAGGACGGCGGGCTCCATCTCGATGCCGTCGAAGTTGGGGAAGAAGTCTACCGTCTCCTTGTCGAGATCGCGGAGCATTTCGGCGGCGAGCTTGGTGAGGCGCGCCTCCGTGTAACGCATGGCCGCGGGCGGGTCGCCGTCCACCGAGCCGAAGTTGCCGTGACCGTCCACGAGCGGGAAATTGATGGTGAAATCCTGTGCGAGGCGGACGAGCGCGTCGTACACCGAACTGTCGCCGTGGGGGTGGAATTTACCCATGACGTCACCGACGATACGGGCGCACTTACGGTACGCCTTGTCGTTGTAGAGCCCCATCTCGTGCATCGCGTAGAGGATACGGCGGTGGACGGGCTTCAAGCCGTCCCTGACGTCGGGAATGGCGCGGGACTTGTTGACCGCCATCGCATAGGCGATGAAGGAGCGTTTGAGCTCGTCGTTCACCTCCACGTCGAGGATCTTGGTCATTTCCAGCGTCTTTTTGAATTCTTCTGTGAGCTCGGGGCTCGTCTCTCTTTTTGCCATATATTCTCCTTGTAATTACGCTTGTGGTGAGTTTTGATATGAATCCGTTCCCGTTCGGTCGTTCTTGGCTCCCCCTTGAGGGGAGATCGCACACGCCCGATCTTGGCGCCCCCTTGAGGGGGAGCTCCGCCGTAGGCGGTGAGGGGGTGTCGTTCTGATTATGCAGCACCCCTCCCGTCACCTTCGGTGCCACCCACCCCTCGAGGGGTGGGCAAGGCGTTTTCCCTCGTGTGTCGGTCGCCTCGAGGGGTGGGCGAGGTCATACCAAATCGAGGTGGTAAAGGACAACTTCTTTCACATGCCGATACTCTGTTGCGATCTCATGGTTTGAAAAGCGGATCACTTGAATGCCTTGACTTTCCATAAATTCCGTTCGTTCGGCGTCATATTTTTCCTGTTCGTCCGAATAGTGCTGCGACCCGTCTAATTCGATAACGAGCTTCTTCTCCGCACAATAAAAATCGGCAATATATCGTCCTAAAACTTTCTGCCTGACAAATTTGTAGGGCAAGTATTTGAGAAACGTGTACCATAACTTGCGCTCTTCCTTCGTCATTTCTTTGCGGAGCGTTTTAGCTCTCGCGATGAGTTTCGGATCGTAGTTCTCGTTCATTTGAATACACCCCTTCCGTCACTCGCGTTGCTCGTGCCACCCACCCCTCGAGGGGTGGGCAAGGTGTTCTCCCTCGTGTGTCGGTCACCTCGGGGGGTGGGCAAGGTCGACCTTGCTTTGTGCTCCTTGAGGGTGAGATCGCACACGCTCAATCTTGGCTCCCCCTTGAGGGGGAGCTCCGCCGTAGGCGGTGAGGGGGTGTCGTTCTAATCAAGCAACACCCCTTCCGTCACCTTTCGGTGACACCCACCCCTCGAGGGGTGGGCAAGGTGTTCTTCGTGCCAAAAAATCAGATATCGAGGTCGGTGACGAGGGTCGCGTTCTCTTCGATGAACTGTCTGCGCAGCGCGGGGCTCTCGCCCATGAGGACGTTGAACATTTTATCCGCTTCCACGGCGTCCTCCATCGAGACCTTGATGAGGGTGCGCGTGGCGGGGTTCATCGTGGTGTCCCAAAGCTGTTCGGTACTCATTTCGCCGAGGCCCTTATACCGCTGGTACTCGACTTTGTTGTTGTTCGCCGCGTCGAAGAGGACCTTTTCCTCCTCGGAGTAGAGATACACGTCGTCCTTGCCCTTCACGCTCGCCTTGTAGAGGGGCGGCTTGGCGGAATAGACGTGCCCGTGCTCGATGAGCGGCCGCATGTAGCGGAACAGGAAGGTGAGAAGGAGGATCCTGATATGCGCGCCGTCGACATCGGCATCCGTCATGGAGATGATGCGGTCGTAGCGGAGCTTGCTCTCGTCGAAATCGTCCAAGATGCCGCAGCCGAAAGCGGTGATCATCGCCTTGATCTCGGCATTCTCGAGGGCGCGGTTGAGGCGGACCTTTTCGACGTTGAGGATCTTGCCGCGGAGGGGAAGAATGGCCTGAAAACGCCTGTCTCTGCCCTGTTTGGCGGTGCCGCCTGCGGAATCCCCCTCGACGATGTAGATCTCGCAGAGCTCCGGGCGTTTATCCGAGCAGTCGGCGAGTTTCCCGGGGAGCGTGGTGCTCTCCAAGACGCCCTTCCGCCTCGTGAGTTCGCGGGCATTTCTCGCCGCGTCGCGCGCCTTCTGCGCGGTGATGCAGCGCAGGACGAGCTCCCTTGCCTCGCTCGGGTGTTCTTCGAGATAGGTGCCGAATTCCTCCGCAACGGCCTTGTTGACAAAGGGACGGATGAAGGAATTGTTGAGTTTATCCTTCGTCTGCGATTCGAACTGCGCGTCCTCGAGCTTGACGGAGACCACCGCGGTGATGCCCTCGCGCACGTCCTCGCCCGTCAGCTTGTCGTTCTCTTTGAGGATATTCAGCTTTTTGCCCGCGTCGTTGATGATCTTGGTGAGCGCGAGTTTGAGCCCCTCCACATGGGTGCCGCCGTCGATGGTGTTGACGTTGTTGGCGTACGAATAGATGACTTCGTTGTAGCTGTCGTTGTATTGAAGGGCGATCTCGCAGACGGTCGTGCCCTCCTGCGCCTCGAAGTACAGGGGTTCGGTAAAGAGCGTCTCCTTGCCCTTGTTGAGCTCCTCGACGAGCTCGCGGATGCCGCCCTCATAGTAGAAGGTATCGCTGTGCTCGCACCCCTCCCGAAGGTCGGCAAGGGTGATGGTGAGCCCCTTGTTGAGGAAGGCGAGCTCTTTCAGGCGGACCTTGAGCGTCTCGTATTTGAAGTTGATCGTCTCGAAGATCTCGCTGTCGGGGAAGAAGGTGACTTTGGTGCCCGTCTTGTCGGTGTCGCCGATGATGTGCAGGGCGCGCTGCGGGACGCCGCGGTTGTACGCCTGCTTGTAGACGTGCCCGTTCTGCGAGACCTCGACTTCGAGCCATTCGGAGAGCGCGTTGACCGCCTTCACGCCGACGCCGTGGAGACCGCTCGAGACCTTGTAGCCCGAATCGCCGCCGAACTTGCCGCCCGCGTTGACTTTGGTAAAGACGACCTCGACCGTGGAGATCCCCTCTTTGGGGTGGATCTCGGTGGGAATGCCGCGGCCGTTGTCGACGACCGTGCACGACCCGTCCCTGTTGATGGTCACGTCCACGCGGTCGCAGTAGCCCGCGAGAGCCTCGTCGATGGAGTTGTCCACGACTTCGCTCACGAGGTGATGCAGCCCCTTCTCGTCCGTCGAGCTGATATACATGCCGGGACGCTTGCGGATATGTTCGAGCCCGTCGAGCACCTGTATCTGTTCCGCGCCGTAATTGGTTTCCACTTTTTCCGCCATCTTTCTCTCCTTATAGTAAAGTAATGAGCTTCATATATAAATTATACAAGTGCGCGCGCACGCGCGCGAGATGAACACATTATATCACGGAAACGCCGATTTGTAAATGATTTCGCGGCGGAAAATTTTCGTTTTTCCACATTTTTGCAAAAAAAATCCCCCTTTTCGGGGATTTTCGGCTCTGTTTTCAGAAGATCTCCCGCGCCAGCGCCTCCACCTCTTCCGCGGTCTGCGCCTCGAACAGTCTCTTCTTCCATGTATTGGCATGGCAGCGGCCCTTGATCCAAAACGCCGCCATTTTGCGCATAAAGACGACGGCGAACCGCTCGCCGTAGATCTGCCTCGTCTCGTTCAGCTCCTGCAAGAAGAGGGGGAGGACGGGCGGCGGCTCCTCGCCGAGGATCTCGCAGAACACGGCGGGGCGGTAGAGCGCGGCACGGGCCACCATGACCGCGTCCGCGCCCGTTTTTTCGAGGATCTTGCGTGCGTCGCGCACGTTCCAGACGCCGCCGTTGGCGCAGACGGGAATGGAAACGGCCTCCTTCGCCGCGGCGATCTCCCCGTAGTCGCAGGCGCCCGCGTAGATCTTGTCCCGCGGTCTGCCGTGGACGGTGATCATGCACGCGCCCGCGCCCTCGCAGAGCTTGGCGAACTCCCGCGTGATCTTGTGCGCTTCGTCGACGCCCGTGCGGAATTTCACCGAAATGCGCTTTCCGCTCTTCACGCACGCGGAGACGATCTTTTCGGCGAGCGGAAAGTTCTCGAGAAGCGCGCTCCCCTCGCCGTTTTTCACGATCTTGGGCATGGGACAGCCCATGTTGATGTCGATGAGATCGAAGGGGGCGAGTTCTTCGCTCTCGCACGCCTCCCGCATGATCGCGGGGTCGCTGCCGAAGATCTGCGCGGCGATCGGACGCATGCCCTTTCCCCCGAGAGAAGGGGCGGGGTCATGATAAAGGAGCAGTTTGGTCTCCTCGCTCCCGTAGTGCAGCCCCTTCGCGCTCACCATCTCGGTGAAGGTCAGCCCCGCGCCGAGAGAGGCGCACAGCTTCCGGAACGGGTAGTTCGTGTAGCCCGCCATCGGAGCGAGAAAGACGTTGTTCGGGCATACCATGCCCGCGACCGACAGCTCAGGAAACATGTTTCGCCCTCTCGTAGTAGGCGTTTCTCTCCTCCTCGGTGAGCGCATGCACGTCCTTTCCGTCCCGGAGCACGAGCTCCTCATAGGCGGTGTAGCGCGCCTGCATCTTTTTGACCGTGTCGAGAAGGGCCTGTTCGCAATCGGCGCCGACCGCCCTGCCGAGCTCGACCGCGCAGAAGAGCACGTCGCCGAGTTCCTCCGAAATATGCGCGCCGTCGCCGCCTTTCGCCGCCTCCATGAGCTCTTGGTACTCCTCGCGGAATTTCCGCTCGAAGTTCTCCACGGTGGCGGGGTCCCAGCCCCCCTTTTCCATGCGCTTTGCGATCTTCTGCGCGCGGAGAAGGGCGGGGAAGCACGCGGGCACGTCGTTCACGGCGGCGGCATACGTCTGCTGCCCCTTTTCCTTCATCTTGTTCTTTTCCCACACGGAGAGCGCACCCTCCGCACCCTGCGCCCTGTCGTTGCCGAACACATGGGTGTGCCGCGAGATGAGCTTGACGCACACCGCGGTGAGCATGTCCGAAACGGTGAACCCGCCCTTTTCCTCTTCGATGAGCGCGTGGAACACCGACTGCATCAGAACGTCGCCCGTCTCCTCGAGCATGCGGGGAACGTCCTCCCTGTCGATGGCGTCGACAAGCTCATACATCTCCTCGATGCCGTTGATGCGGATGCTCTCGTGCGTCTGCACCCTGTCCCACGGGCAGCCGTCGGGGGCGCGCAGCCTTTTTAAGATCTCGACGAAATCCTCGAAGTCGAACCGCTTCTTCCCGAGCAGGGGCTCGTCGAAAAGCACGACCGCGGCGGGGATCTTCGCACCCCTGTCCACCTCGAAGAGGGGCATGCGGCGGCTTTTTCCGTCTGAAATGCAGGCCGCGGGAGCCTCGTCGCCGAACTTCTGCGCGAGCAAGAGTTTGACGTCGGAGAGGTTGTCCGCCGTCACGTCGAACACGACGAGGGGACGGACAAGGCGCGCGTTTTCAAGCTCGAAGGCGGAACGGGCGGCATAACTTCCCCCCACGCCCGCGCATGCGGCGAAGAAGGCGGCTTTGGAGACCCCGCCGACGCACTTCACCGATTTTTTCGCAAGCAGAATGCGGGCGGCGGCGTCCTCATACGCGCTTCCGTCCACACAATAGCACACCGTCTTGCCCTTCGCGCGGCGGCGCACCTGCGCGACGATCTTCTTCGTCAGCGTATCGTAGTTGCGGCTGTGCTCATAGAGACGGTCGAACGTCTCATACGCAATGCCCTCCTCTTTCAGGGACTGCACGCAGGGGAAGCTCTCCGTGCGGACGAGCACTTCATCCGCATCCCTCAGCGCGTTTTGGGCCGCGAGCGTGAGATCGCCCGGCTGTACGCCGAGCCCTACAACGATGATCATGGCATTTCTCCTTTCTTACAGTATAAAACAAATCGAGGAAAAATGCAATCAAATAGCAGAGGTTTGCCGCCACCGCCGCGCCCGAGATACCGATCTTCGGGTCGGAGACGAGAACGGCCTGCACCGCGAACTTCACAAGCACGGCGACGAGCATGGAGACCGCCGCCCGCTTCGCCCTGCCCATGCCCGTGAGACACGCCGCGAGCGTTTCGATCCCCGAAAGAAAGACCGCCGAGACGGAGAGGATGCGCACGAGGCGCACCAAGAGGCGGGCGTCCCCTGCGGAGACCGCGGGGAAGAGCAGCCGCACGGCGGTCCCCGCGAACAGGAAGAGCCCGAGCGCGGCGGGAACGGAGAAGAGCAGGGTCACGAGGAGCGCGTACAGAGCGCGCCGTCTCGCCTCGCCCTCTTCCCCCCGCGCAGCCGCCGCCGAAACCGCGGGAACGGCCGCCGCCGCAAGCCCGTAGCACACCGTCGCGGGCAGATTGACGAGGGCGAGCGCACCGCCCGAGAAGAGCCCGTACAGCCCCACCGCGTTGTCGGAATATCCCGAGAGCAGCCGCACGAGGATCACCGAGTCCGCCGTCTGCGAGAGCGGCAAGAGCGAGGACGCCGCCATCACGGGGAGAACGGGGAGAAGAATGTCGAATCCCGAGGGTTTTCTTACCCGCAAGACGCGCCTGCGCCCCTCCTTCCGGTAGCACGCGAGGAGGAAAACGAGAGCGGCGACTTCGGACATGGTCACCGCAAACAACGTGTATGCCGCCGCCAATGCGGGCGTTTCACGGAAGCGGTAGGCAAAGAATACGCCCGCGCCCGCCTTCGTGATCTGCTCCACGAGTTCGGAGACCGCCGTGGGCGCCATGTCGTGTTTGCCCTGAAAGTAGCCGCGAAAAACGGCGATCAGGGCGACGAGAAAGACGGACGGCGCGAGCATAAAATAGCAGCGGCGCAGATTGGCGTCCTGCTGCAAATACGACATCGCGGGAGCGATCAGGCACATGCACGCGCTTCCCGCCAGCCCGAGCACCGCAAACAGTTTGAGGGCGGCTTTCACCGTGTCCCCGCTCTCCCTTCCCTGCGCCGCCTCCGCCGCAACGGTGCGGGAAAGGGCGGACGGGATCCCCGTCGAGGAAAAGGTCAGCAAAACGCAGAAGAGCGGATATGCCATCTGGTAGAGGCCAAGCCCGTACCCTCCGAGAAGGCTCACGAGCGGAATGCGGTACAGTGCGCCGATCGCCTTCGCGAAGAGCCCTCCGAGCATCAGCACCGCCGCACTCCGCAGATAGCTTGCATACTTCATACTATGTAGTTTCGCGCCCTCCCGCAGGGGAAGGCGCGAAGCGTTTATTCGAATTGCCCCGCGATGATATCTGCGGTGAGGCGCGCGAGTTTGACCGTCGTGCCCTCCATGATGCAGCCCTCATCCGTCGAGATCAGCACGACCGTCCCGAGGCAGTCGCCGTTCGCGACAATGGGAACGATGACCTCCGCCGTGGGCATGGTACCCTCCTCTTCTGTCAAAGGATAGACGTCGCCGCTCTCGGCACGGCTCGCGAGATAGCTCCTTCTCGACTGCATGATCTCCGTCATTTTCTCGGAGACGCGCTTGCCGACGAGCCCTTTCTTGCCGCTCCCGCTCGCCGCGAGCACGACGTCGCTGTCCGTGATGGCCGCGAGATACCCGCTCTGTTCGTTGAGCGACTTTGCCGTTCCCTCCGCGAACCGTTCGACGGACGCGATGGGCGAATATTTTTTGAGCATCAGCTCGTCGCGGTCGGTGAAGAGTTCCAAAGGGTCCCCCTCGCGGATGCGGAGCGTCCTTCTGATCTCTTTCGGGATGACGACCCGTCCGAGTTCGTCGATGCGCCTTACGATCCCCGTTGCTTTCATAAAAAATCAACCTCCGTATATCTTCATTATGCGGAGGCGTGGAAATAATATACTACAAGTCGATCTCCAAAATGCAGGAAAAGGGCAGGACCGTTCCGTCCTCGAGGGTGAGCGTCTGGCGGAATGCGTCGACCGCGGCCGCCCGTCCCGCCGCCGTCTTTTTTCTTCCGCCCGCCTTTTTTTCGTCCTCTTCGAAGTAGACCACGGTGACGGACGGCCTTTGGGCAATGTTGTTTTTCAGGTACACGAGGGCGTCGTTGATCTCCGCCGTATGCGCCTCGTCGGGCTCGTCGCGCGAGGAGACGTACCTTGCCGCCTCTCCGATCTCCTCGTCGTACCCCTTGAGCGCGGCGAAGGGGGAAAACTGCGCCGCACGCTCGCTGTTTGCCATATGGGGCCGCTTTTCGGAACGGTGGTGCGGGAGGCCGATGATGTCGTCGTAATTTCTTTCGCTCATTTTTTATGCCCTCCGATCTGCCCGTTGCGCGCGATCGCCGTCGCGCCCTCCTCGAGGTTCATCCCCTTGACGAGCGCGTTCTTGCCGAATTTTTTGTGGACGGAGAGCACCGCTTCCTGCACGCTGCGCTCCCTGTCCTCGATGGCTTTTTCCTCCGCTTCCCGCTCTTCCTCCGCCCTGTAATCGGTGAAGAGGTCGAGCTGGCGCGGCTTCTCCTGCGGGATCTCCCCGCGTGGGATCACCCGCCCCGCCACGACGTACATGCGGCGGACGAGCAGCGCGGGGTCCACGATGCGGCCGTACAGCTCCGCCACCGCCTCCGAGATCTTCTTCGACGAAGAGGTGAACCCTTTGAGGCTGACGGTGCCGTGCGCGTGCTTGGGCTTTTCCCGCCCGTAGCGGTCGCTCACCACTTCCCCGTGATAGTTGTTGCGGATGGCGGGGATCTTCATGTTGTCCACGTCGTACCCCACCGTGAGCACCATGCGGTCGGTGACGAGCCCCTTTTCCACCAGATCGAGGGCGAGCGAATCCGCCATTTCGCGGACGACGAGTTTGCCCATCTCGAAGGTGTACGCCGCCTGCAAGACCTGCCCCGAGCCGAGGCTGCTCTCGCTCGGTTTGTAAGCCTTGATCTCGGACATGGTACAGCTCTCCCACCCCCAAGCGTGGTCGATGAGCAGTTCCGCATTCACGCCGAACAGCTTGTACAAGAGGTCCTCGTTGTTGACCGAACAGCGCGCCACGTCCCCCATCGTGCGCATGCCGTAGACGGCGAGCTTCTCCGCGTACCCCGGGCCCACCCGCCAAAAATCGGTGATGGGCTCGTGTCCCCAGAGCAGGCGGCGGTAGCTCATCTCATCGAGCTCGGCGATGCGGACCCCGTCCTCATCGGCGGGAACATGCTTGGCGAGCACGTCCATCGCGACCTTGCAGAGGTACAGGTTCTCGCCGATCCCCGCCGTCGCCGTGATGCCCGTCTGCGCGTACACGTCCTTGATCATGGTGAGCGCGAGTTCGTGCGCCGTCTTTTTGTAGGCGGCGAGATACTTCGTCACGTCGAGGAACACCTCGTCGATGGAATAGACGTGGATGTCCTCGGGGGCAATGTATTTTTGGTAGATTTGGAAGATGCGCGTGCTCGTCTGCATGTAGTGCTCCATGCGCGGCGGCGCAATGATAAAGCCGAGCTCGAGCGCGGGATCCGCCCTCAGTTCGGAGTCCACATACGACTTGCCCGTAAACTTCCCCTGCGGGGCGCGTTTTTTCCGTTCGGCGTTGACTTCGCGGACCTTTTCGAGCACCTCGAAGAGACGGGCGCGGCCGGGGATGCCGTACGCTTTGAGGGCGGGGGACACGGCGAGACAGATCGTCTTTTCCGTACGGCTCTCGTCCGCGACCACGAGATTCACGTTCATCGGATCCAGCCCGCGCTCCACGCACTCCACCGAGGCGTAAAAACTTTTCAGGTCGATCGCCACAAATTGGTTCTTCATGCGCCCTCCTTCCCCTCTATTGTACAGCATGCGCAGAATTTTGTCAAACGTTTGTTTTAACACTTCTTGCCACCCCCTCCCCTACCCCTCCCCCTCAAGTATAAGGGGGAGGGCGAGAAAAAGCGGCATCTCGCTGTCCCCTTTGGGGAAAGTGGCACGCAGTGCCGAAAGGGGTTCCGCACCCCCATTCGCCGCCTTTTCGGCAATCAAAAAGAGCCCTGCGGATGCAGAGCCCTTTTCGCGTTTCACGCTATGAAGTCAGAACATTCCCACAACGTTGAAGCCGAGGATGGCAAGCAACGCGAGAACGGAGAACACCCAGAACAGGATCCTGAGCACCTTGTTCTGCGTCCTCGAATAGGAATAGGCGGCGAGGAACACGCTCACGAACAGGGCGAGGCTCGCCACAAGATTGACAATGCCGACGATGATGGCGAACGTGTCCGCGACCGCTCCCGAGACCCACCAATTCAGGCAGCATTGGAAGATGACCGAGATGAGCCCGGCGATCCCCGAGATGATGATGCCCCAAAACGCCGTCGTCTTGACGAGCTCGTAGTTGTTGCTGACCGTCACGGTCTTTGTCGTTTTCTTTTTTTCAGCCATGTTTTCTTTCTCCTTTTCGGTGATACCGATTATTGTCACCGCCCTCCCTCGCGGGAGGACGGCGTTGTGTTGTGTAAG
>CANQTD010000033.1 GCA_947626685.1 uncultured Clostridia bacterium
GCGCGTTGCAAAACCACGCTTTTGCATAAGCGCACTCAATTTGCCGAACCCTTTCGGCTTATTGTCTGATGAAACAGAAAAATTTGTGCGGCTAAGAGCTTATAAAAAGGGAGAGCTTATCCGCTCACGACTTTTTGTTGCCCGCAACAAAAAGTGTGAAAAAATTTGGAGTACCTATGAAAATCGCAGTTGATATCGACGACACTTTGAACATCATCGACCGCGTCGGCAAGGCGGGGGCGTATATCGAGCGCAAGAATCTCGATTTCCATCTCGCGCACGAATATTCCAACAAATTCGCGGAAGTCTACGATTGGAGCCCGTCCGACGTGCTCACCTTCATCCGCGACGGGGGGATCGTCGTCTTTACGGACGCGGAAGCCCGCAAAAATGCCCGCGAAACGCTCGCCCGTTGGCGGGAGGAGGGGCACGAGATCGTCATTCTGACTTCCCGCAACGAGGAGTGGTTCGTCAATCCCGAAAAAGTCACCCGCGATTGGCTCGAAAAACGGCGTATCCCGTACGACGAGATCGTCGCCGGCATTCCCTTTGAGGAAAAGGGCAAGTATTGCAGGGAGCACGGGATTCCCATTCTCGTGGACGACGACGTGACCGCCTGCCTGCGCGCGCAGGAGGAGGGCGTCCGCGCCGTTCTCGCCGTGGGCAAGCACAACATCCACCGCGCCCGCGAGGTGCACTACGGCGGGGCGAATTGGAAGCAGATCGACGCCGCCGTCCGCCATATCCTCTCCGTGATCGCATGACCGAAAGAGCACCATAGAGCACGAAGTAGGGGTGTCATTCCAATAAGCAACACCCCTTCCGTCACCTTCGGTGACACCCACCCCTCGAGGGGTGGGCAAGGCAGGCTCCCCTCGGCTCCACCTTTGGGGGAGCTGTCGAGCGTTAGCGAGACTGAGGGGGTTCAAAACCCCTTTCCCCCGCTCCGCGGGTACTTTCCCCAGAGGGGACAGCGAGAGTTCGCCCCACCCCCATATCCCCCTCCCACGGAGGGGGCAAGAGGCTCTGTTTCCCGACCCCATTTCTCAAATCACTCAAAAAACAAAAACCGCGCTTTTTGTTTTTTGCCCCAATTTGCGCCGCGCGCTTATTGTCTTTGAGGACAGATACGGGGGTGGGCGACGGGGCTTTGAGATGAAAAAACCTAACCCCTCACGAAATTTTGTTTGGGCGATTGTTGACGCACCCCCCACCCTACCCTCCCCCCTCTGGTAAAAGGGGGGAGGCAAGTGGAAGTGCCCCAAACAAAATTTGTGAACCCCATTCCAATAACGGCGCGTTGCAAAACCACGCTTTTGCATAAGCGCACTCAATTTGCGCAACCCTTTGCGCTTATTGTCCGATGAAACAGAAAATTTGTGCGGCTAAGAGCTTATAAAAAGGGAGAGCCTATCCGCTCACGACGATTTCTTGGCACAAGAAATCGTGTGAACCTAAAATTTCCTATGAAAGATTATATTTACGTCAAAGGTGCGAAAGAGAACAACTTAAAAAACATTGATGTGAAGATCCCGCGGGGCAGCCTCACCGTCTTCACGGGGCTCTCGGGGAGCGGCAAGAGCACGCTCGCGTTCGACACCATCTTCGCCGAGGGGCAGCGCCGCTATATGGAGAGTCTTTCCTCGTATGCGCGCCAATTTCTCGGCATGATGGAAAAGCCCGACGTGGAATCCATCGACGGTCTCTCGCCCGCCATTTCCATCGACCAAAAGACGACATCGCACAATCCGCGTTCCACCGTGGGGACCGTGACGGAGATCTACGACTATCTCCGCCTGCTTTTTGCGCGCGCGGGAACGCCGCACTGCCCCGTTTGCGGAAGGGAGATCCGCCGCCAGACGGTGGACGAGATCGCGGACAGGGTGATGGAACTGCCTTCCGGGAGCAAACTGCACGTCCTCGCGCCCGTCATCCGCGGGAAGAAGGGGGAGTACAAGAAGGAACTCGCGGGATACCGCAAGAGCGGATTCGCCCGCGTGAAGATCGACGGCATCGTCTACGATCTGCAAGAGGACATTCCCCTCGAAAAGAATATCAAGCACAACATTTCCGTCGTGGTGGACCGCCTCGTCGTGAAGGAGGGCGTCTTGAAGCGGCTCACCGAGTCTCTCGAGACCGCGCTCAAACTTGCGGACGGGCTCGTCGCCATCGACCGCGACGGGGAGGAGACCCTCTTCTCCTCGCGCTATTCCTGCCCCGACTGCGGCGTTTCCATCGAGGAGATCGAGCCCCGTCTCTTCTCCTTCAACACGGTATGGGGGGCATGTCCGACGTGTTCGGGCCTCGGCTTTACGCAGAAGGTGGACGCCGATCTCATCTGTCCCGACCGCACCAAGACCCTCCGCGAGGGGGCGATCCGCATCAGCGGCTGGAATCTCGATTCCTCCGCCGTCACGCAGGCGTACCTTGCCGCCCTCGCCCGCCATTACGGCTTCTCCCTCGATACGCCCGTCCGCGAGCTCCCCGAGAGCGTGTTCGATCTGCTCATGTACGGGAGCAAGGGCGAAAAGATCGACATGGAGTACTCGACCCGCACCATGCACTCCACCTACAAGGCGGCGTGGGAAGGGTTCGTGTGCAATTTGCAAAGGAGATACGAGCAGACGTCGTCGGTCAGCGTGAAGTGGGATATCGAGCGTTACATGCGTACGAGCGACTGTCCCGACTGCCGCGGGAAACGCTTAAAAAAGGAGGCCCTCGCGGTCACGGTAGGGGGGAAGAACATCGCCGAAGTGTGCGAGATGCCCGTGCGCAGTCTCCTCTCCTTCCTCGACGGGCTCACCCTCACCAAGACCCAGCACGCCATCGCGGACGTCATCCTGAAAGAGATCCGCTCCCGCATCAACTTCCTCATCGGCGTGGGGCTCGACTATCTCACCCTTTCGAGAAGCGCGGCGACCCTCTCGGGCGGGGAGAGCCAGCGCATCCGCCTCGCCACGCAGATCGGGAGCGCGCTCACGGGGGTGTTGTACATTCTCGACGAGCCGTCCATCGGCCTCCACCAGCGGGACAACGAAAAGCTCCTCGCTTCCCTCAAAGGGCTGCGGGATATCGGCAACACCCTCATCGTCGTCGAGCACGACGAGGACACCATGCGGGCGGCGGATTACATCGTCGACATCGGCCCGAAGGCGGGCGTCCACGGCGGCGAGATCGTCGCGACGGGCACGGCGGAGGACATTATGAACTGCCCCGCTTCCATCACGGGGGACTACCTTGCGGGAAGGCGCAAGATCGAGGTCCCGAGCGTGCGGAAACACCCCGACGGACGCTTCCTTCGCGTACATGGGTGCCGCCAAAACAATCTGAAAGGCATCGACGCGGAGTTTCCCGTCGGGCTCATCACCGTCGTCACGGGGGTGAGCGGCTCGGGCAAATCTTCCCTCGTGAACGAGATCGTGCTCCCCGCCCTCTCCAACCGCCTGAACGGTTCCCGCCTTCCCACGGGGAACAGCGGAGAGTTCGAGGGCGTCGAATACTTCGACAAGGTGATCGCGATCGACCAATCCCCGATCGGGCGCACGCCGCGCTCCAACCCCGCGACGTACACGGGCGTCTTTACCGCCATCCGCGACCTGTTCGCGGCGACGACGGACGCCAAGACGATGGGGTTCAAGGCGGGGCGGTTCTCCTTCAACGTCGCGGGCGGCAGGTGCGAAAACTGTCAGGGCGACGGCATCATGAAGATCGAGATGCACTTTTTGCCCGACGTCTACGTTCCCTGCGAGGTGTGCGGGGGAAAGCGGTACAACCGCGAGACGCTCGAGGTCAAATATAAGGGAAAATCCATCGCCGACGTGCTCGACATGACGGTGGAGGAGGCGTGCGACTTCTTCAAGAGCCAGCCCTCCATCTACAATAAGATCTCCACCCTCAACGAAGTGGGGCTCGGCTATATCAAGCTCGGACAGAGCTCGACGACCCTCTCGGGCGGCGAGGCGCAGCGCGTCAAGCTCGCCACGGAGCTGAGCAAACGCTCCACGGGCAAGACGTTCTACATTCTCGACGAGCCGACGACGGGCCTCCACAGCTACGACGTGGACAAGCTCGTCAAGATCCTCCTGCGCCTGCGCGAAGGGGGGAACACCGTGGTCGTCATCGAGCACAATCTCGACGTCATCAAGATCGCCGACCATATCATCGACCTCGGGCCCGACGGCGGGGACGGCGGCGGCGAGATCGTGACGACGGGCACGCCCGAAGAGGTCGCACAGGTCGAAAAAAGCTACACGGGGCAGTTTTTGAAGAAGATCCTGCCCGCCCCGTCTGTTTGAAGGCGGGAAAGGAGAACCATGTTCGATCGTAAAATGACAGAGCTCGGAAAGGAGCGTTCGGCGATCCGCGAGCTGTTCGAATACGGCAACGCGCGCAAAAAACAGATCGGGGAGGAGAAGGTTTTCGACTTCTCCATCGGCAATCCCTCTGTCCCCGCGCCCGCCTGCGTGGAGGACGAGATCGTCCGCCTGCTCCAAACGGAGCCCGCCGAAAAACTGCACGGCTACTCTTCCGCAGCGGGGCTTCCCGCCGTGAGAAAAGCGGTCGCCTCTTACATTCAAACAACATTCGGGGTACCCATGTCCGAGGATCTCGTGTACATGACGTGCGGAGCTTCGGCCTCGCTCGTGGTCGCGCTCTCCGCTCTCTTGCGGGCGGGGGAAGAAGTCGTGGTGCCCGTGCCCTACTTCCCCGAATACGCCGTGTTCGTCGACGCGGCGGGCGGAAAGCTCGTGCCCGTTTCCACAGACGAAAGGTTCCACCTCGACCTCGGCGCGATCGAAAGGGCGATCGGCGAAAGGACGCGCGCCGTGCTCGTCAATTCCCCCAACAACCCCACGGGCGCGGTGTATGCGGAGGAAGAGATGCGCGCCCTCGGAGAGATCCTCGCGAAGAAGAGCGCGGAATACGGCGCACCCGTTTTCCTCGTCGCCGACGAGCCGTACAGGGAACTCGTCTATGGGGAGCCGCCCGTCTATCCGATGGCGGTGTACAAAGATACCGTCGTGCTCTACTCCTTCTCCAAGTCCCTCTCCCTTGCGGGGGAGCGGATCGGCTATATCGCCGTCTCGCCGCAGTGCGGCCATGCGGACGAACTGTTTGCCGCGGTCTGCGGCGCGGGAAGGGCGCACGGCTATGTGTGCGCGCCCGTCTTATTCCAGAGGGTCGCCGCCGCGTGCCTCGGCATGGTGAGCGACGTGGGGGCGTACAGGGCGAACAGAGACCTTCTCTACACCGCGCTTTCGGACATGGGGTACGCGTGCATTGTCCCCGAGGGCGCGTTCTATCTCTTCGTGAAGACGCTCGAACCCGACGCGAAGGCGTTCGCCGAGCAGGCGAAAGCGCATGAACTTCTGCTCGTTCCGTCCGATTCCTTCGGCGTGGAAGGGTACGTCCGCGTCTCGTACTGCGTCGCGCGGGAGACGATCGAGCGCAGCCTGCCCGCCTTCGCCGCGCTCTACGCACATTACAGAGGGGCGCGCGGTGACCGCAGGGCTCCGTTTAGGCGAAAATAATTTGCAAAACGAACGGTTTCCGAACAAAAATTTCATGTTTCAAAAGATTTTCGGCAAAAACGGCGAAAATTTTTTTCAAAACCCATTGACAAAACCGCGCTTTTTCCTTACAATGCAAGGTGAAGAAATATATTTCTTCAAATCTGTTTTTGGAGTGATTGCATGAAAAGGGAAATTTTGAGTACGATCGGCTGTCTGATGCTCTCGTCCGCGCTCGTGCTGTCGGCATGCACGACGCCGCACACGACCCATACCGACGCGGACGGCGACGGCAAGTGCGACGAGTGCGGCACAGAGGTGCCCGCGCCCAACCCTCCGCACACCGAGCATATCGACACGGACGGCAACGGCAAGTGCGACGAGTGCGGCGCGGATGTGCCCGCTCCCAAGCCCCCGCATACCGAACATGCCGACGCGGACGGCGACGGCAAGTGCGACGAGTGCGGCACGGACATGCCCGCCCCCAAGCCCCCGCATACCGAACATGTCGACGCGAATAACGACGGCAAGTGCGACGAGTGCGGCGCGGACGTCGAAGCTCCCTCGGGACCCTTCTCCGTGACCTACCGCGCGGGATACACGCCGTCCAAATTCACGTCTTTGGGCGAGCCCGAGATCACCGAGCTCGGCGACGGGGTGCACCTCGTCAAAAATTCCGTCACCAAGACCAACGGCCAGCTCTCCGTCGTCTGGACGATCGAAGTCGACCTCAACAAGGCGAATATCGTCGCGGGGACCAAGAACAACGTCGCGCAGGGCTTTTCGTATGTAAAGGACGCGCCCTATGCGATGGCGCAGGCGTGGGAACAGCAGACGGGCGGCCATGTCTACTCCTCCCTCAATGCCGACTTCTTCGGCAGCTATTGCGTGAACGCCTTCGTCAAGGACGGCGTCATCGTCAAGGACGGCCACAACGACAACGGCAGCTATGACTACAAGCAGGATGCCGCCGACGTGCCCGCCTCCGCACCCATGCTCTTCGGCGTGAGCGGGACGAAGGCGCAGATCGCGCCCATCGTCAAGGTGGACGGGGATCCCACGCAGGCGTCCGTCAAACAGCAGTTCATCAGGGCGAAGCTCACCTACGGGCTCCTCGACGGCGATACCATCCTCGAAGTGAACGAGGAGACGGCGGAGAAAACGAAACCCTCCGCGGACTCCATCACCTACCTCACGGCCGGTTCCGCCACGATGAGCACGGGCTATGCCGTCAAAGTCGACGTCTCGGGCGGGCTTGCCGCGCTCAAGGTGCTCGAAGCGCAAAAGGTCTCGTCGTCCACCACGTTCGCCCCCGAGAGCGGGACCGCCTATCTGCTCTGCTCGAGCAGGTCGACCGCCAACGTCAATATCAAATATCTCAGCAAATTCTCCGCGGGCGACACCCTGTCCTTCTCCGTGGTCTCCCCCGACGGCACATGGAACGGCTACACGACCATTCTCGGCTGCCGTCATGCGCTCGTCATCGACGATCAGATCGCTTCGACCGTCACCAAAGAGACCAGCAACGGCGCGCAGGGCGCCGACATTCCCCGTTCGGCGGTCGGCGTCAAAGACGATCACACCGTCGTCATCTTCGCCGTCGAGTCGCTGTACTACGGGAAGAAGAACAAGACGGGCGACCCTCACGGCATGAACCTGCCCGAACTCGCCGAATTTGCCTACTATTACGGCTGCAAACAGGCGGCGAACTTCGACGGCGGCGGCTCCACCCAGCTCGTCGTGCGCGGCGAGGAAGAGGAGACGGGCAGAGTGGTCATCCGCTCTTCCGACACGGCGAGCACCGGCCTCACGAACACCCGCCCCGTCATGAACGCGATCCTCGTGACCGACCGCAAAGATTGAAGATATGGCAACGGTTTTTGATTTCGACCCCAATATGTCTGCCAAAGGGGGCGCGCGCCGCCCCCTTGTATGGCGGAGCGCAAAGGACCCTGTATTCGGAAAATTCGGCTCGGACGCCCTTCATGAGGAGGGCTTTTGCCGTTTGACGGAGGCCGAGCGGGACGTCATCCGTCCCATCAACGACGGCGAGGCGTGGGCGGGCACCCATTCCTCGGGAATCGGGCTGCGCTTTTACACGGACTCCGCGGATCTGCGCGTGCGCGTGAAGCTCGCGGGGCCCTTCAACATGACCAACATGACGCAGATCGGGCAGTGCGGCCTCGACGTGTATGTCCGGGACGACCGCGTGCACGGCTTTGCCCTCCATGAGGTCGCCCGCTACGATTTCGACGCGACCTACTACGAGGTCCCGCTCTCCCATTTCGTGGACGCGCCCCCGCAAAAGCGGCTCTTCCTCATCCACCTTCCCCTCTATCAGGCGGTGGAGGAAATGGAGATCGGTTTGGACGAGGGAGCGGCTGTTTGGCCCGCCTCTTTCGGACATGGTACCCGCGTCGCCGTCTATGGCACGAGCATCGTGCACGGCTGTGCGGCGTCCCGCCCCGGGCTCGCGCCCACCAATCTTCTCTCCCGCATGCTCGACGAAGAAGTGCTCAACTTCGGCTTTTCGGGGGTCGCCTTCATGGAGAAAGAGATGGGGGAGATCATCGGCAGACGCCGTGCGGACGTGCTCATCGTGGACGCCGAGCCCAACGCGGGCGTGGACGAGCGCATGGAGCAGAACACGGAGCCCTTCCTCGACGCGTTTTTCGCGCAAAACCCGACCGCAGGTGTGCTTCTCGTCTCCCGCGTGCTCTTCGCCCTCGATCTGTACGACGACCGCCGCGTCCGCATCCGCGAGCACTACCGCGACTTTTTGAAGCGGACCGCCGCGAAGTACAGAAGGAGGGGGAAGCGCGTGTTCTTCCTCGACGGGAACAAGCTGTTCAAGGGCAATTTCACCGAATACACGACGGACGGCGTCCACCCCAACGACGTGGGCATGCGCGTCCTCGCCGAAGCCTATGCGCGCGGCGTGCGCATGATCCGCACGCGGGCAGGAGAAAAAGAATGAAGAAGATCGTGATGCTTCCGCTCGACGAGCGGCCGTGCAACTATTTCTATCCGCAGATCATGCCGTCGGCGGGGCTCTCCCTCGTCCTGCCTCCCAAAGAGTACATGGGGGACAAAAAGACCCCTGCGGACACCTCCCGCCTCGCCGCTTGGCTGCTCGAAAACATCGGCGGCGCGGACGCCTGCATCCTCTCCCTCGACACGCTCGTCTACGGCGGCATCGTGCCCTCCCGTCTGCATGAGGAGAGCCTCGAAACGCTGAAAGCCCGTTCCCTCGTCGTGGAGGAACTGCGAAGGCGCAACCCCGCGATGAAGCTCTACCTCTTCCAGCTCATCATGCGCTGTCCCGACTATTCCCTCTCCGACGAAGAGCCCGACTATTACGACCTCTGCGGCGCGGAACTGCATCTCTATGGCAGATACACGCACAAGGAGAAGCTCGGGATCCTCACGGAGGAGGAGAGGGCGGACTTCGAACGGGTGAAGAAAGCGATCCCGGAAGAGGTACTCCGCGACTTTCTCTCGCGCAGGGAGAAGAACCTCGCCGTGCTCAGGCACAACCTCGGATATATCCAAAGCGGCGTGGCGGACTACTTCATCGTCCCGCAGGACGACGCCGCCGTCTACGGCTTTACGGCGATGGACCAGATCGAAGTGCGCTCTTTCCTCAAAGAGAACGCCCTTCATCTGAAAACGGCGATGTATCCCTCCGCGGACGACACGGGGCTCATCTTGCTCGGAAGGGCGGCCGCCGAACTCAATGGCTACCGTCCCCGCGTCTATGTGCACTATGCCTCCACGAAGGCGGAGGCGGTCGTGCCGTGGTTCGAGGACCGTCCCCTCGGCGAGACGGTCAAGTATCATATCCTCTCCGTGTACGGGCAGCAGGTGTATTCCCTCGAAGAGGCGGATATCGTGCTGTGTGTGAACATGGGGTCGGGAATGTGGAACGAGCATGAGAGCGGATACGTCACCGCCTACGATCTGGAGCGCAACCTCGCCGAGTTCGCCGCGTATATCCGCTACGCCCTCGAACGGGGAAAAGTCGTCGCCGTGGGCGACGTCGCGACCTGCAACGGCAGCGACGGCGAACTCTTGCGTCTCTTGGACAGCGAGGGGCTTCTTCTGAAACTCCACGCCTATGCGGGCTGGAACACGTCGTCGAACACGATCGGCACCGCAATGTGTCAGGCCGTCCTCTACTTTTTCGGCAGGGACGAGAAGGGGCGCGTCCGCTTCCTCCTCCACCGCTACTATGAGGACTGCGGATATATGAATTTTGTCAGACAGGACGTGACCGAGAACTTCCTTCCCTCCCTCGGGCTGGATTACTTCCATGCGGACGGAAAGAGCGGGAAGGTCGCGGAGCGCGTCAAAGAAGGCATCGTTGCGTACATGGGGTCGCATTTTCCCTCCCTTGCCGCAATGGTGGAGGAAGTGCACGTCGAAATGCCGTGGCGGAGAATGTTTGAAACGGACGTGCGTCTCGAGGTGAAAGAATGAAAATTGGAATCGATTTGGGCGGCACGACCATCAAGGGCCTCCTCTTTACGGACGCGGGCGAAGTCGCCGCAGAATACACCATCCCCACCCCCGCACGCGCGGGGCGGAGCGCGATCTTTTCCGCGCTCTATTGCGCCGTCGATTCGCTTTGGCAGGACGGCGTCGACCTCATCGGCGTCTCCTCGGCGGGGAATATCGACCCCTCGAAGGGGGAGTGCGTGTTCGCGACCGAAAACCTCTTGGGCTGGACGGGCGCAAAGATCGCCGAAGAGCTCAACAAGCGGTACCATGTCCGCACACAGGCGGATAACGACGCCATCTGCGCGCTCAAAGGAGAGCTTCGTTTTTATCGCGGGGCGAAGAACGTCACCATGATCACGCTCGGAACGGGCGTGGGCGGCGCGAGCCTCGTCAACGGGAAGATCCTCCGCGGGAAGAAGTTCGACGCGGCGCGCTGGGGGCACGTCATCCTCTTCCCGAAAGGGCTCAAATGCAACTGCGGCAGGCGCGGCTGCGTGGAGTGCTATCTGAGTGCGACCGCGCTCGTCAAGTCGGGGCAGAAACAGATGCTCGGCATCGTCAGCGCAAAGCAGATCTTCGACAGGTATGCGGTCGGGGAAGCGGAGGCGCGCGACGTGGTGGAACGGTTCGGCGTCTACCTCAACGTCTTGCTCGACAATATCCGCACCACCCTCGCCCCCGACCTCATCATTTTGGGCGGCGGCGTCGCGCAGTCGGAAAAACTCATCCGCGGCCTCATCGAGCGCACCGACGACGTTGCGTTCGCCCGTCTCGGCACGCTCGCGGGCGCTTACGGCGCGGTCGAGCCCATCTGATCGTCATATCATAAACCGCCATTGTCATAAGGAGAGAATATGCGCTTTCATATCGAAAACGGAAGTTACGTTGCCGCGGCGCGTCTGCTCGCGTCCGTGGGCGTGGAGCTCGCGGAGGACGGCGTCCCCGTCCGCATCGAGGAGGGGGCGGAAAAACTGCGCGTCACCCTCAAAGACGGCGCGCTCACGGTCGAAACCGCAAAGCGGGTGCAGGCGTTCTACGCGCTCAAACTCGTCGCGGACGCCGATCCGCAGGGGGAGTTCTTCTATGAGGGAGAACCCGCGTTTTCCGACCTCACCTACATGCTCGACTGTTCCCGCAACGCCGTCCCTACCCCCGCGACGGTGGAAAAGCTCGTTTACCATCTCGCCGTGATGGGGTACGACAGCCTCGGGCTGTATATCGAGGACACCCTCGCGCTTCCCGGATACCCCTATTTCGGCTACCTCAGGGACCCTTACACGAAGGCGGACATTGCCCGCATGGACAGCTTCTGCGCGCTCTTCGGCATCCGTCTCGTGCCCTATATCCAGACGCTCGCGCACTTCAACTCGCTTACCCGCCACTATGCGATGGGGCATCTCTTCGACACGGGCGACATTTTGCTCGTCGGCGAGGAAGAGACGTACGCGTTTCTCGAACAGCTCATCGCGACGTGCGCCGACTGCTTCACCGCCCGCGAGATCAACATCGGCATGGACGAAGCGTATATGCTCGGACGGGGCGCGTATCTCGACAAACACGGCTACCGCAGCCGCTTCGATATCATGGCGGAGCATTTGGCGCGCGTTGCCGCCATCTGCAACAGGTACGGCTTCAAACCCATGATGTGGTCGGATATGTTCTTCTCGGCCACGATGGGCGGGCAGTACGGCGACGAGCTACCCCGCGAGATCGCAGAGAAGATCCCCGCGGGCGTCGAGCTCATCTATTGGGACTATTGCAGCACCAACGAAAAACATTACAGGGAGATGCTGAAAAAGCACCGCGCGCTCGGCGCGCCCATCGGGTTCGCCGCGGGAGCGTGGAAATGGCTCGGCTTCACCCCCGACAACCGCTATTCCTTCGTCGCCTGCGAAATGTCCGCAAAGGCGTGCGTCAAAGAGGGGATCGGCAGGTATATCGTCACGGGGTGGGGGGACAACGGCGCGGAGTGCTCTCCGTTCGCGACCCTGCCCGCCCTTCTCTATTGTTCGCGCATGAATTACGGCATGTACGGCATTGACGGCGCGTTCAAAACTTCCTTTGAAAAGCTGACGGGGGTCGCGTACGACGATTTCATCGCCATCGACCTGTGCAACCGCGTGACGGAGCAGGAGAACGTGGAGGAGAAGAACAGCGCGAACAAATATCTGCTCTTCAACGACGTGCTCCTCGGCACGCTCGACACCACGGTCTGCGAGGGCCTCGGCGCGTTATACCGTACCCATGTCCGCAAATTGTATGACGTAAAGAAGAGGGCGGGCGCATGGGAATACCTCTTCGAGACGCAGTACCGCCTCGCGCGGGTGCTCTCGTACAAGGCGGATCTCGGGATCAGGCTCCGCCGCGCCTACCGCGAGGGGAACAGGGAGGAGCTCGCCGCCGCGCTGCGGTCGCTCAGGACGCTTCCCTCCGAGATCGAACGGCTGTACCGCGCGTTCCGCGCGCAGTGGGACAGGGAGAACCGCGCGAACGGCTTCGACGTGCAGGATATCCGCTTCGGCGCGCTCAAACAGCGCGTCCGCGTCGCCGCCGAAAAGCTCGCCGCCTATCTGAACGGCACGGCTCCCTCCGTTCCCGAGCTCGAGGAGGAGCTCCTCGACCACATGGCGCACGGCACGCAGTTCGAGACGGATCCCGACCAGTGCGAATGGCGGTGGCGGCGCATGACGAGCGTCAACGTCAACGAATAAACAAAAAGGCAAACTATTTTAAGGAGTATATATGGTCACGAAATACACTTTCGGGGTCCCGCCCATGACGGAGGCAGTCGTCGTTCCGCAACCCTCCTTCTCGGGCATGCCTACCCCATTTTCGGTCAAGGAAGAAGAAGGCAAGCGTGTTTTTTCGTACACGCTCGGCAAGGACGACCTCGTGTTCGGCCTCGGCGAACAGATGCGCGGGATCAACAAGCGCGGCTGGATCTACGATAATTGGAACACCGACGATCCCATCATCACGGAGGGGCGCACCTCTCTCTATGGGGCGCACAACTTCATCCTCGTGTTCGGCGAAAAGACGTTCGGCGCGTTCTTCGATTCCCCCGCGCGCGTCGTCTTTGATATCGGCTACACCGACCCCGACGAGCTCACGGTGACGTGCGGCGACGTCGACGTGTATATCGTCGAAGGGGATTCCGCCAAAGAGATCGTGCGCGAATTCCGCCGCATCATCGGCAGCAGCTATGTCCCGCCCAAGTGGGCGTTCGGCTTCGCGCAGTCCAAATGGGGGTACAAAAACGAGGACGACGTGCGCGCCGTATGGAAGGGATACCGCGAAAACGGCTTGCCGCTCGACATGATCTACATGGATATCGACTACATGCAGGACTACATGGACTTTACCGTGAACAAGGAGCGGTTCCCCGATCTCACCGCGCTCGCCGCCGAACTCAAAGCGGACGGCGTCTATCTCGTTCCCATCATCGACGCCGCGGTCAAGGCAAAAGAGGGGTACCATGTCTACGATGACGGTCTCGAAAAGGGATATTTCTGCACGGACGCGGAGGGGAAGCCCTTCACCGTCGCCGTCTGGCCGGGCGAGAGCGTTCTGCCGGACGTGCTCAATCCCGCGGCGCGGCTGTGGTTCGGCGCGCAATACAAAGTCTTGCTCGACCAGGGCATCGAGGGCTTCTGGAACGACATGAACGAGCCCGCCATCTTTTACAGCAAAGACCGTCTCCGCGAGGCGATCGTCTATGCCGCGGGCGAGCTCGGAAAGGACCTCGATACCGACGCGTACGGCGCGCTTACGGGCAAATTCTACACGCTCGCCAACAGCATGGAGGACTATAACTCCTTCTACCACAACTCCGTGGACGGGCGGCATGTGCATGCGGAGGTGCACAACCTCTACGGCTACAACATGACGCGCGGCGCGAGCGAATACTTCGACATTTACGAGCCCGACCGCAGGTACCTGCTCTTCTCGCGCTCCTCGTATATCGGACACCACCGCTATGCGGGGATCTGGACGGGGGACAACGCCTCGTGGTGGTCGCACCTCAAACTCAACCTTGCGATGATGCCCGGCCTCGACATGTGCGGCTTCCTGTTCGCGGGCGCGGACCTCGGCGGCCACGGCGGGAACACGACGGAGGAACTCATGCTCCGCTGGCTCGCGTTCGGCATTTTCGCACCCCTGTTCCGCAATCACGCGACACAGTACGCACGCGATCAGGAGTGCTACGCCTTCAAAAACATCGGCGCGTTCCGCAGTATTCTCAACATGCGCTACGCGATCCTTCCCTACCTTTACAGCGAATTCGTGAAGTGCGCGAAGAGCGGGGAAATGCTCTCCCGTCCCGTCGTGTTCGACTATCCCGAGGACGCGCGCGCCCGCACCGTGGAGGACCAGCTCATGATCGGCGCAAGCATCATGATCGCCCCCGTCATGGAGCAGAACGCAAAGGGGAGATACGTCTATGTGCCCGCCCGCATGAAGATGATCAGGCTCAAAAAGGGCGGGAACGCCTTCTCCGAGCGCATCGTGGAAAAGGGCGACTACTACATCGAAGTCCCGCTCGACGAGATCGTGTTCTTCCTCAAAGAGGGCGCGGTGATGCCCCTCGCGAAGCCCGCAAAGAACGTCGCTTCCCTCGACGAGACCAACCTGCGCTGGCTCAAATTCATCGAGGAGCCCGTGGAATACGAGATCTGCCGCGACGACGGATTTACGAAGTCGAGCCTCTCGAATTTTGAAAAAATCAAGGTCGAACCCTGACATGGGTGGGCTCTCTTCGCTCATCTCCCGCATTCACATGCCCGCGGAGGCGGCGGAGAAGATCCCCGCGGTCGAGGGTTTTGCGCAGGAGGCCGCGCTCTTGCACGGCGTCGCCACCTTTGAGGAGGGGGCGGAGAAACTGCACGAACTTCTCGCGCCCGACGTGGACGGATTTCAGATCCTCTCCGTGATGCTCCGCGAGGCGGCGGTCTCGGAGGAAGAATACAGGCGGCGCGGCATTCCCGAAACGATCTTTCTCGACACGATGGCGGCGTTCACCCGCTTCGTGGAGGAGCACAGGCGCGCTTACGGCTTTTACGGGTTCGACCGCTGGTGGTGGACGGGAAGGCAGATCTCGCTCAAACTCTTCCGCGTCGGGCTGCTCGAATACGAGCTCTGCGAGACGGACGGGAAAAGAGAGGTCTCCGTGCACATTCCCTCGGGCATGCCCCTTGCGGAAGGCGCGGTGGACAGCTCTTTGGACGCGGCGCGCGCGTTCATGGCGCGCTACTTCCCCGCGTATGCGGACGCGCCCTACACCTGTTTCTCGTGGCTGCTTGCGCCCGTTCTCAAACGGCTCCTTCCCGCGGATTCGCGCATCCTGCGCTTCGCCGCCCGCTTCGACATCCTTGCGGAGGACGGCGAGCGGGAGGACTATAAGACCTTTGTGTTCGGACGGAGCGACATTCCGCCCGAGGGATTTGCGGAGGGCACTTCCCTGCAACGCGCCGTCAAGCGGCATGTGCTCGGCGGGGGGAAGGTGGGCTCTGCGTACGGCGTGCTCCGCCGCTGAGCGGAAACGATCTGAAAAAATCGGCCCCTTTCGGAGGCCGTAAGCGGGCCTTTTCGGGGCGTCCGCGCCCGCGGCCCATAGGCAAGATACAGGCGATCGACTCGCAATGGAGAGGAGAAACGGCATACCCATGTCTGAAAGCTGCTCTTCGGGACAAAAGAAAAGGAGTGTGGGGATATGCCCAACGGGATCAGGAAAAAAATCGGCCTTCTCAAAGAAGGCAAGCTCACCAAGAGCCAACAGAAGCTCATCGACTACTTCGAATCGGTCGACCTGAGAAGCGTCATCTACATGTCGATCACCGACCTTGCCGCCGCGACGGACGTCGCCGAGGCGACCGTGCTCCGTTTTTGCCGTTCCATCGGCTACAACGGCTATCAGGAGTTCCGTCTCGCGCTCGCGCAGGGTGCGGCGATGGCGGACGACGAGGAGGACGACGGCGGCGTCGGCTTCATCTCGGAGATGGAATCGCAGTACCAGCTCGCCATCGAGAACGCCCGCCGCGGGCTCAACGAAGAGCATCTCCACCGCGCGATCAATCTGATTCTGTCCGCGCGCACGGTGTGCTGTTTCGGCGTGGGGCACTCTTATGTCGCCGCCCTCGAGATGCACAACCGCCTTTTGATGATGGGGATCCCCACCTTCTGCGAACGTGATTGCCACTTGCAGAACGTGTTGCTCTCCTCGCGGGGGGAAGAGGACCTCATGGTCATTTTCTCCATTTCGGGCTCCTCGAAGGACACGGTGGAAGCCGCCGAACTCGCGCGTGCGAGCGGCATGAAGGTGCTCGTGATCACCTGTTACGAAAAGTCGCCGCTCTCGCAGTACGCCGACCTCGTGATCAGCGCGGCGCCGATGGAATCGCCCATGCGGCCGGGGTCGATGACGGGCAAGATCATGCAGCTTTTTGTGGCGGACACCCTCTGCACGGGCATGCACAACCTCGACAGGGCGCGGTTTGACGCATTCTACGCGCGCAGCAACCGCGCAACGGCGAACAAGCTCATCTGACGGAGGAAGCTCCCGCGCCTTGCCCACCTCGTGGGAGGAAGCTCCCGCCTTGCCCCCTCCGTGGGAGGGGGATATGGGGGTGGGGCGAGTTTTAGAATCGTACCCACCTCAGTCCGCGATGCGGACAGCTCCTCCTCGGGAGGAGCCGAGTTGCGGGCACCCGCCTTACCCTCTTGCTGTCCCCTTTGAAAGTACCCGCGGAGCGGGAGATGAGGGGAGCTCCCAATTACGTCACCCTGCCCCGCCCGCACATTCTTTTGTCGTCGAAGGGCGGCACGAGCCGCAGGCGAAGTAGCTCGTCGAAGGGTGTCCGCATTATAATAAGGACATGTTTCGACTACGCCCTTACGGGCTCCGCTCAACATGACGTGTTTTTAGAATGCCCCTCATTCGTCACTCCGTGACACCTTCCCCCCGCAGGGGGAAGGCTCTGGTTCGCTCCCCCAAAGGTGGAGCCGAGAGGTCTCCCGCGCCTTGCCCACCTCGTGGGAGGACCCCCCGTGCCTTGCCCCCTCCGTGGGAGGGGGATATGGGGGTGGGGCGAGTTTAGAATCGTACCCACCTCAGTCCGCGATGCGGACAGCTCCTCCTCGGGAGGAGCCGAGTTGCGGGCACCCGCCTTACCCTCTTGCTGTCCCCTTTGAAAGTACCCGCGGAGCGGGAGATGAGGGGAGCTCCCAATTACGTCACCCTGCCCCGCCCGCACATTCTTTTGTCGTCGAAGGGCGGCACGAGCCGCAGGCGAAGTAGCTCGTCGAAGGGTGTCCGCATTATAATGGGGATATGTTTCGACAGGCTCAACATGACGTGTTTTTAGAATGCCCCTCATCCGTCACGGCTGGCGCCGTGCCACCTTCCCCCCGCAGGGGGAAGGCTCTGGTTCGCTCCCCCAAAGGTGGAGCCGAGAACCCGCCCCCTCCGTGGGAGGGGGATATGGGGGTGGGGCGAGTTCCCAATTACGTCACCCTGCCCCGCCCGCACATTCTTTTGTCGTCGAAGGGCGGCACGAGCCGCAGGCGAAGTAGCT
>CANQTD010000034.1 GCA_947626685.1 uncultured Clostridia bacterium
GGGAGCTTCCAATTTGAACGCCCCTCATCCGTCACTTCGTGACACCTTCCCCCCGAAGGGGGAAGGCTTTCTTGCCCCCCTCGAGGGGTGGGTGGCACGAGCAACGCGAGTGACGGAAGGGGTGTTGCATGATCAGAATAACACCCCTTCAGTCTCGGCTGTGCCTCGACAGCTTCCCCTCAAGGGGACGCCAAGATCGAGCGCGCCACTTTCCCCTCAAGGGGACAGCAAGAACAGGAAAAGACCCCGCGGGAGACCCGCGGGATCCTTGTAGAACTTTGTAGAACCTTGTAGAACTTTGTAGAAACCTTGTGTTGCTTGCAGAGCTTTGCCCTGTCTTGCAACGTTGCAAAGTTACGCCTTTGCGGCCACTTTGAGCATCAATTTAGAGCCTGCGGTGCCTTCAAGCGTGTAGAGTTTGCCGTTGTATTCGACCGTTTTGTTCACAGTCACAGTCGTAATGTCGCCATAGCCGCTTGCTTCCGAAAGGACGCCCGTCCCGGCGGTCTCGGCTACGCCCGAAATATCGAGCTTGACCGTGTACTGCCCGTTCTCTGCCGTGACATCGACGTTGTAGGTATCGTTCATCGGCCAAATGTAAGCGACCAAGTTGAGGCTGAGCGTTCTGATATCGTCGTCCTCGAAGAACTTCTTGATATCCGCGCCCGTCCATACTTCTTCGTCATATGTACCAGTCATCACAAGGCAGGGTTTGCCCTCGTCGTTCAGAACGAGATCGACATTCGAGACGGTGTAGTCATGTCTCACATTGACGGCGAGAACGCCTTCCGCGGTATTCGTGAGCGTAAAGGTGCTGCCCAAAGACTTGACGGATTTCGTCGCGTCCGCACCGACGGTGAGTTTGAGATCGACGTCTTTCACAACGCACTTGTTGTCGCCGACAGGAAGAGAAGTCACATCAAATTTGACTGTCCACGTCTTTGCGGAAGTGTCGATGGAGATCCTTCTAAGGCGATCTTTCCACTCTTTGGTAGTGAACTTAAAGCTGTATTTCGCCATAGAGAAATACTCGTTTGCGTCCGCTTCGGTGGCGTTGCCCGTATAAGTTCCTTTGAGAACGAGGAACGCCGCGTCGACTTCTTCACGGAACAACTTGCCTTCTTCTCTGCCGTTGGATTTGATCACTTCGAGCGTTGCAGAAGTAGGTTCGGAGAAGGTGATCTCTGCGGGGGGTTCGGGTTCAGCCACAGCTTCGACCTTCAACTGCGTGTTGCCGTAAGCGTTCTTTTCGATCGTGTACTTCTTGCCGTTGGCGGTAACGGTGGAAGAGAATGCTTCTTGATTCCATGCGATATCACCGGAACCAGATTGATTCTCGCAAATATAATAGATCACGACAGGGACATCGGTGACGTCCAACTTGACCGCGAACTGTCCGTTTGCGGCATTCACCGTCATCGCGCATTCGAGGTAAGCCCACTTATTCAGATCGCCGACAGCCGCCGTAGTAGTAATGCTAACACATTGCGCCTTCTTATCGTCGTCCTCGAAGAGGCCCTTGATCTCCGCATCGGTGTAGCCCGAATAGGCGCCGCTCACGGTGAGATAGACCTTATTGCCCTCCGCTTCAACTTTCATCGCCGTGAAGCTGTAGGTCTTGCCCGCTTCGCCGATGGTGAGAACCAACCCGCCGCTGCTCCCTTTGAGCGAATATTTCTTGTCGCCGAGATCTTTGGATTCTTCGACGGTGAGCGTCTTAATGTCGCCATATCCGCTGGCGTCTGCCAATACGGAGTAGGGCACGCCCTTTTCGAGAGCGGTCACGTCGAGTTTCGCATGGAACTCGCCGTCCTCTGCCTCGGTCGTGCAATCTACATTCTGACCCGTCCAGGGGTAGACGCCGAGAGAGACGGAGAAGTAAACTTCATTCTTGTTGCTGTCTTGCTGCGCGGCGATGAACTCTTCGGCGGTGAATCCGTCGTAAAGGCCGCTCACAACAACATACATGACCTCATCCGTCGCCTCGAGCGTTGCGCCCGTGACCTGGAAGCTGACTTCTTTCCACTGTGCGGTGAGCGTGACAGCCTCGTTGGGCGTGATCTTCTCGCCTGCCTGCTTGACCTCTTCGGTCTCGCCGATCTTCCAACCTGCAAAGAGGTATCCTGCCCATTCTCCTTTATCGAAATTGGGAGCGTCTTCTGCCGACGGGCCTGCGGGAAGAGTATAGTCTTCACCCTTATTGGTCTTTACGGGATCGATCGCTTTTCCGTCAGAATGATCGCCGAGGTCGAACGTGACGGTGACCTGCTCTTTCTGCACTTCCCACTGGGCGGTGACGGTGACGTCCGCCGTGACGGTGATCTTATCGCCTACCTGCTTCAAAGCGGCGTCATCGCCGACTTTCCAACCCGTGAAGTTGTGGCCCGGCCATGCGGGAGCTTCGGGAAGGGTGGCCTCTTTGCCGCTCTCGACCTCAACCGCCGCGGGAGCCGTGCCGTCGGTGTATTCGCCGAGGCTGTAGGTCACGGTGAATTTCTGTGCGGGAGGCGTTTCGCCCTTCTCCTGCCACTGCGCCTTAAAGACGACGTTCTTCGCGGGCATGGTATAGGTCGAACCTGCCTCGACGTCTTTGGAGCCGTCGTTCCACTTCGTGAAGTCGTACCCCTCGCGCGTGAACATGCACTGCTTGACGGTAAAGGTCGCGCCCTCCGCGTAAGATTCTGCGCTGGGGCCTTTGCCCGTGCCTTCGTTCGCTTCGTAAGTGACCGTGTACGTCTTGGTCTCTTCCTTGCCCCCGCCGTTGCCGTTACAAGCGGCAAAGAGGGTCATTCCGAAACACACGAGAAGCATGACGGTCAAGATGCGAATGATGCGTTTTTTCATAATTTTCCTCCTGATTTGTTTTTGCGGACGCCCGCGCGCATGACAGAACGGACGGGCACCCGTCATGGGGTATGGTATCACACCGCATGGATTTTGTCAATAGGTAAGAAGAAAATTTTTTTCATTTTTTGGGGAATTTCGCGAAAAACCCGTATTTTCGATGAAGAATTCTTTCATGGCGCGCCAATTTGCCCGCTTTGCAGGGGTCTTGCCTCCCCCGCTGTTCCCTTTGGCGGAGCCGAGAAAGGCTTCCCCCCGTGGGGGGAAGCTCCCGCGGAGCGGGTGATGAGGGGAGCTTCCAATTTGAACGCCCCTCATCCGTCACTTCGTGACACCTTCCCCCCGAAGGGGGAAGGCTTTCTTGCCCCCCTCGAGGGGTGGGTGGCACGAGCAACGCGAGTGACGGAAGGGGTGTTGCATGATCAGAATAACACCCCTTCAGTCTCGGCTGTGCCTCGACAGCTTCCCCTCAAGGGGACGCCAAGATCGGGCGTGCGCGATTCCCCTCAAGGGGACAGCAAGGTACTGACCGCCCGTGCTCGCCCCCTCCGTGGGAGGGGGATTAAGGGGGTGGGGCGAACTCCCAATCACGTCACCCTGAGCGGAGGCGCAAGCCGTAGTCGAATGGGTGTCCGCATTATAATAAGGACATGTTTCGACTACGCCCTTACGGGCTCCGCTCAACATGACGTGATTTAGAACACCCCCTCCGTGGGAGGGGGATTAAGAGGGTGGGGCGAGCCAACCTCGCTGTCCCCTTTGGGGAAAGTACCCGCGCAGCGGGGAAAAGGGGTTTTGATACAAGCGAACCCCCCACTTCGTCGCTTCGCTCCTCGTGCCGCGCTTAGTCGCAAATAGTGCGCGCGGGGCAGTCACGCAAAGGCAGCGTGACAGCTCCCCCGGAGGTGAAGCCAAGAACCCCCTCAGTCACTGCGTGACAGCTCCCCCAAAGGTGGAGCCAAGAACCCCTCAGTCACTGCATGACAGCTCCCCCAGAGGTGGAGCCGAGAGCACCCCGTGCAAAATTGCTTCATAAAAAAATCGGCGGGGAGACCGCCGATCGCGCGCAATGTGTATGCGCGTATTCCTATTCTATTCTGCCGCCGTGCCCTGCGGTCTGCCTTACGCGCTCTTTTTGTAGACGAGCTTGGGCTTCGCGCCGTCCACCACGCAGTCGCGGGTGATGATGACCTCTTCCACGTTCTTCTCGGTGGGAATGTCGAACATAATGTCCGTCATGATCCCCTCGATGATGGTGCGGAGCCCGCGCGCGCCCGTCTTTAAGCGGATGGCCGTGTTCGCGATCTCGCGGACCGCCTCGTCCTCCACCGTGAGCTTGACCCCGTCGAACCCGACGAGCTTTTGGTACTGCTTGATGATGGCGTTCTTGGGCTGCGTGAGAATGTTCACGAGCGCGGCCTCGTCGAGCGCGTGCAGGGAGACGACGATGGGAATGCGCCCCACAAATTCGGGGATCAGCCCGAACTTGGTGAGGTCCTGCGGCTTCACGTCGTCGAGAAGGGTATAGTCCACCTCGTTCTCGCCGAGCTTCACTTTGCCGCCGAAGCCGAGGGCAGAATCGTCTTTGCGGGAACTCACGATCTTGTCGAGCCCGACGAATGCGCCGCCGCAGATGAAGAGAATGTTCGTCGTGTCGATGCGCATGCAATCCTGCTGGGGGTGCTTTCTGCCGCCCTGCGGGGGCACGTTCGCGACCGTGCTCTCGATGATCTTGAGCAGAGCCTGCTGGACGCCCTCCCCCGACACGTCGCGCGTGATGGAGACGTTCTCCCCCTTGCGCGCGATCTTGTCGATCTCGTCGATATAGATGATGCCGCGCTGGGCGCGCTCAATGTCGTAATCGGCGTTCTGGATGAGCTTTAAGAGGATGTTCTCGACGTCCTCGCCGACATAGCCCGCCTCGGTGAGCGTGGTCGCGTCGCTCGTCGCGAAGGGCACGTTGAGGATCTTGGCGAGGGTGCGCGCGAGAAGCGTCTTTCCGCTTCCCGTGGGGCCGAGCAGGAGAATGTTGCTCTTCTCGATCTCAACGTCGTCTCCCCCGTCCTTGCCCGCGCTTGTGCCGAGCGCGTTGATGCGCTTATAGTGGTTGTAGACGGCGACGGACAAGACGCGCTTCGCCTTGTCCTGCCCGATGATGTACTCGTCGAGCTCCGCCTTGATCTCGGCGGGCTTTTTGAGCTCCACCTTCTCGGAGGAAGAAGATGCGGGGATCTTCGCGATCATGTCGCGGCAGAGCTCCACGCACTCGTCGCAGATCGCGACGCCGTCGGGCCCCGCGATGAGCTTCTTCGTCTTGGATTTTTCCTTTCCGCAGAAGGAACAATGCTGTTCGTATTTTGCCATAGATAACTCCCTTCACAAACCCCGTTGCACGCAACGAGTTTTTGTGAGCCGAACGATCCCGCGCCGCTGCGGACACGGGGCTTTTTGCTGTATTTCTGTCATTTTTGAAGCGTCGGTCTCGGACATGGTGCCGACGTTTTTTGTCTGACGGCTTTTTTACCGCTTGACGAAAACCTTGTCGATGAGCCCGTATGCCATCGCTTCGTCGGCGGTGAGATAGTTGTCGCGGTCGGTGTCGCGCGCGACCGTCTCATACGGTCTGCCCGTGTTCTCGGCGAGGATGCGGGTCATCTTGTCTTTGATGCGGAGAATGTGTTCCGCCTGTATCTTGATGTCGCTCGCCTGACCCTGCGCGCCGCCGAGGGGCTGGTGGATCATGATCTCGCTGTTTTTGAGGGCGTACCGCTTCCCCTTCGTACCGGCCGCGAGAAGGAACGCGCCCATCGAAGCCGCAAGGCCGATGCAGATGGTGGACACGTCGCATTTGACGTAGTTCATCGTATCGTAGATCGCCATGCCCGCGGAGACGGAGCCGCCCGGGCTGTTGATGTAGAGGCTGATATCCTTCGTCGGGTCTTTCCCTTCGAGGTAGATGAGCTGTGCGACGACGGTGTTCGCCATCCCGTCCTCGATCTCGCCCGAGAGGAAGATGATCCTGTCCTCCAAGAGGCGGGAATAGAGATCGTAGCTCCGCTCGCCGCCCGAGGTGCGCTCCACGACATAGGGGATCAAAACGTTCTTTTCGTTCATGCCTGCTCCTCCGTTACCATTTCGTTGTTTGCCATGAGGAAGTCGAAGAGCTTGGTCAGTTTGATATCGCTCTCGATATAGACGCGCTGGCGGGGATCCATCGTCTTTTTGTACGTCTCCGCCTCTTTGCCGACGCTCTTCGCCTGCTCGGCGATCTTCGCCTCGATTTCTTCCTCGGTCGCCTCGATCTTCTCGTCGGCGATGAGTTTTTCTATGATGAGCTGGTTGAGCGCGGCGGCGCGGGCCTCCGTCTCGAAGCTCTTCTTATATTCCTCGCGGGTGGAGCCGACCATGCGCAGGAAGTCGTCGATCCGGTACCCCTGCTGCATCAGGCTGTATTCGAGACGCTGCATCGAGGCCTCTTCTTCCTGATCGACGAGGGCGTCGGGCAGATCCGCCTGCGCGTTCTTTGAAATCGCGGCGAGGATGGAGTTCTCCGTATCGTTGCGGGAACGGACGGCGGCGTTTCTCTCGAGGCGTTCGCGCACCTTCTGCCTGTATGCCTCCGGGCTGTCCGCACCGAGCTTTTTCGCGATCTCGCCGTCGAACGGGGGCACTTCTTTCCCCGTGATCTTGTTGACCGTGACCGTAAACACCGCGGGTTTGCCGCTCAGGGTCTCGCTCTGGTAGTTCTCGGGGAAGGTGACCTCGATGTCGCGCGTCTCGCCGAGGGACATGCCGACGACCCCCTCTTCGAATCCGGGGATGAAGGAGTGGGAGCCGAGGGTGAGATCGTGCCCTTTCGCGGTGCCGCCCTCGAACGCTTCGCCGTTTATCTTGCCCACGAAGTCGATATTCACGGTATCGGTGAGGCGGGCGGGACGGTCGGTCACCTCGACGGATTTGGAGAAGCTGTCGAGCACGTTCGCGATCTCCGCGTCCACGTCGGCGTCCGTAACAGTATACTCATACTTGGTGATTTTTATACCCTTGTAAGAGGTGATGGTGAGCTCGGGCTTGACGGGCACGGTCGCCACGAGGACGATGTTCCCCGCTTCGAGGTCCGCCCCCTCGCCGATCTCGAAAGAGGGGTGCCCGACGGCGTCGATCTTTTCCTTTTCCGCCTCCACCGTCTTTTCGTAGTGTTCTTCGAGAAGGAAGTTGAGCGCGTCCTCATAAAAAATGCCCTTGCCGTAGAACGTCTCGAGGATATGCTTGGGCACTTTGCCCTTGCGGAACCCGTTGACGGCGTACTTGTGGCGGGTGCGGAGGTATGCCTTGTCGATGGCCGCCGTCCACTCGTCGGGGGTGAACTTCATCGTCACCTTCACCGTGCTCTTTTCTGCTGCTGCGATTTCGTATTCCATGTTGATGCTCCTGAAGAGATATTTTTCCAATTCGCACGGTATATTTTACCACAATCCCCATAAAAAGGAAAGCGTTTTCATTTACATTTTTGTGTTTTTAAGATATAATGAGGAAAGAAACGGGCTGGGCGCGCCGTCTGACGCGCCCGCTCTCCGGGGAGAACTATGCCACAGGACGCCTTTACCCTGCGCCTCGTCGCGAGGGAACTCGACGCCGCGCTCAAAGGAGGCCGCGTCAACAAGATCATACAGCCCTCGCGGGACGAAGCCGATCTCGTCATCTACACGGGGAAACGCACCGTGCGCCTCGTTTTGAACACGAACGCCTCGGACTGCGGCGCGTACTTCGACGAAACGGAGGCGGAGAGCCCCCTCGTCGCGCCCAACTTCTGCATGCTCCTCCGCAAGCACCTCTCGGGCGCGGAGATCGTGGGCGTGCAGCTCGTCGGCTTCGAGCGCATCGTGCGGTTCCGCTTTTCGGGCAGTACCGATTTTTCCACTTCCGAGAAAGATCTATACCTCGAAGTCATGGGGAAATACTCCAATCTCGTGCTCACCGAGGGCGGGACCATTCTCGGCGCGCTCAAAACGACCTCGCTCGGCGAGGCGGTCCGCCGCGTCATCTTCCCCGGGCTCCCCTACACGCTCCCCGACCCGCAGGACAAGGCGGATCCCTCCGACCCGTCCGCGCTCTCTGCGGTCTGCGAAAAGGCGGAGGGCGATCTTGCCCGTTTCCTCTTTACGCATGTCGCGGGCGTCGCGGCGTGTACGGCGCAGGACATCGCGGACAGCTATGCGGGCGGAGACCTTGCAAAGCACGTTTCCGACTACCTGTTTTCGGACATGGTATGCCCGTGCGTGGTCGAAGCGGGAGGCGTTCCCATAGATTTTCGCGCCCGTGCCGTCAAGGGGGCGAGGGTTTTTCCCACCCTCTCCGCCGCGCAGACGTACTTCTACGGCGCGCGCAGGGCGAAGAAGAAATTCGAGGGGGAAGCGAGAAAGCTCTCTTCCGCCGTCGCTGCCGCCGTCAAAAAACACGAGAAACGGCTCGCGCAGATCCTCGAAAAACAAAAGGAGTGCGAGGGCTGCGAACTCCTCCGCGTGAAGGGGGAGCTCATCACCGCCAACCTCTACGCCCTCGAAAAGGGCATGCGGGGGTGCGAGCTCGAGAATTGGTACGGCGGGGGCACGCTCAAGATCGCCCTCGACCCCATGCTCACCCCCTCGCAGAACGCGCAGAGCTACTTCAAACGGTACCGGAAGCAGAAGTGCACCCTCGAGACGGTCGCGCCGCAGGAGACGGAGACGCGCGCCGAGCTCGAATACCTCAAAAGCGTGCTCACCGCCATCTCCTCCGCTTCGGACGAACAGGACCTCGCTTCCTGCGAGGAAGAACTGACGGCGGCGGGCCTCCTCAAAGCTCCCCCCGAAAAGGGGCGCATGAAGCGCGTGCGGGCGGAGATCCCCTTCCGCAGTTACGAATACGGGGGCTTCCGCATCTTTGCGGGGCGCAACAACCTGCAAAACGACCGCCTCGTGCGCAGCGCCTCTCCCGACGACGTATGGCTGCACGCGCAGCGGTACCATTCCTGCCACGTCGTCATCAAAACGGAGGGAAAAACGCCGCCCGCGGACGTCTTGCAATTCGCTGCGAACGTGTGCGCGAAGTACTCGGATTCGAAGGGCGACCGCGTGCCCGTCGACTACTGCCTCGTCAAATTCGTGCGCAAACCGCCGAAGGCGAAGGCGGGCTTCGTCACCTACTCCGAATACGCCACGGTCGCCGCCTTCCCCGACATGGTATAGCCGAATGCTGTCACGCGCCCTTGCGCACCCCTATCTCGCTGTCCCCTTTGGGGTCGCAAAACACACCCCTATCTCGCTGTCCCCTTTGGGGTCGCAAAACGCCCTCATCTCGCTGTCCCCTCTGGGGAAAGTGGCACGAAGTGCCGAAAGGGGTTTTGAACCCCCTACTTCGCACTGCGTGCTCGTGCCGCGCTTAGTCGCAAATAGTGCGCGCGGGGCACCGCCTGCGGCGGAGCTCCCCCTCAAGGGGGAGCCGAGGCGAAGCCAACAGCCATAAAAAAACGACCCCGAGGGGTCGTTTTTCCGATTCCGTAGATGGGTTTTGGTTTATTTGCGGCTGCACGCCTTGCCCTGCGGGTAGAGCGGGAGTTCGAAGAACCCCGCGCAGACTTCCTGCGAATATTCCTGTGCGGGCGGAATGGCGCAATAGCCGTAACTCGGGACGAGCAGTTCCACCTGCATCGCCACTTTGAGGATGAGGGTCACGCACGCGCTGAGGACGAACGTGCCGCTCGCCGCGTCCCACGAGCCGTCGGGGGATACGCTCGAAGCCACGCTCGTGACGGTGAAGGGCATGACGGATGCGGGCGGGACGTACATGAGCACGTCCTCGGTGAGCACGATGGAACCCGTCGCGATCCCCTCGGTCCCGTTCGCGTCGACATAGGCGATCTCGATGGGGAGCGTCACCGTCGCCTGAACGCGCGCAAGGCAGCCGTCTGCCTGTCTCTCGACGTTCACCCCCGACACGGTACCCACCGATGACGTGGAGCGCGCGCTGATGAACGTGAGCGGATATGTAGGATTTGCGGGCGTGAAGGACGTGGGAAGCACGGAATAATTTTCGAGACGGGTCTGGATGATGCCCGCGTCAAAGATTTTTTCCGCCTGGATGCACACCTTCTCGCACAGCCCGTTCAGGGGGTTTCCTGAGATCGTCCCGGGACAGTGGTCCGAAGAGAAATTGGAAAAGAATGACATTTGTTACCTCCGTGAAAGAACCTTTGCGGTTTACTTCATCGTATGCCGCGGGAGCGGAAATGCGTGCATGCCTCTTTCCCGCGCAACCGCTCACAGCACGACGGTCTGCCCGATATAGAAGCACGCCGTCCCGTTCTTTTTCTCGAAATTTTCGGGCGAGCCGCAGAGGAGCGTCTTGCTCTCCCCTCCGCGCACGACATAGAGATTCCCGCAGGGCGGCGGGATGCGGAGCACCTGTCCTTCGAAGAGTTCTCCGTCGAGGGAATTTTCCGCCGCGAGCAGGCGGGGCGGGAGTGCGTATGTCTTTGCGACGGAAGCGATCGTCTGTCCGCGCTTGACCCGGTAGTAGGCGGGCCGTCCGAGAGAAAGTTTCACGGTGCATGGTATGCGGCCGCTTCTAATTTTGTGCCCTCGCCGAATACAATAAGGCATGAACTTATACAAGACCGCGGCGATCGTGACGATCTTCGCCGCATTCGAGCACGGGCTCGGATTTCTCTACCGCATCATCCTCTCGCGCGCGCTCGGCCCCGAAGGGCTCGGCGTCTATCAGGTCGCCCTGTCGGTGTTCGCCGTCTTTCTCACCGTGTCCTCCTCGGGGCTGCCCATCACGCTGTCGCGCACCATCTCCAAGCACCGCGCGCGGGGCTACGCCGAGGGAGAACACAAGGCGACGGCGGCCGCCATTTTAATCACCCTCGTGACGAGCCTTTTCATCACCGCGCTCCTCTTCCTCCTGCGCGGACCTTTCTCGCGCATCTTCTCCGACCCGCGCTGCGCCGACCTCTTTTATATCCTCATCTTCGGGCTCTCGTTCACCTCGGTCTACGCCATTATCCGCGGCAGTTTCTGGGGGAACAAGCGGTTCTTCGCCTACTCCCTCATCGAACTCATCGAGGAGATCGTGATGGTGTGCGTGGGCGTCTTTCTCCTCCTCTTCGTCAAAAGCGGGCTCGCGGATGTGAACAAGGCGGCGGTCGCCGTGCTCGTCTCCTACCTCTGCTCCTTCTCCATCGCTGTGTTTTACTTCCTGCTGAAAGGCGGGAAACTGCGCTCCCCGAAAGGGGAGATCAAGCCCCTGCTCAAAGCCTCTCTCCCCGTGACGGCGATGCGCACGTCCTCTTCCCTCGTGAACTCCCTCATCTCCGTCCTCTTCCCCATGCGGCTGATGGCGGCGGGCATGTCCTCCCCGCGCGCGATGAGCGCGTACGGCGTCGTCGGGGGAATGGTGATGCCCATTCTCACCATCCCGTGCTCTCTCATCAGTTCCATCGCCCTCGTGCTGGTGCCCGAACTCTCGGAATGCTACTACCGGAAAGAGCGCGAAAAGCTCTCCGCGCTCGTGACCAAAGCGCTCAACGCGACCCTTCTCATCGCGGGCGCGCTCATTCCCTTCCTCTTCTGCTGCGGAAGGGAGATCGGAGTGCTCCTCTTCTCGAATGCGGAGAGCGGCGAGCTCATCTCCCGCTTCTCCCCCATCCTCATCCCCATGAGCGTGACGATGATCTCGACGAGCATTCTGAACTCGATGGGCTGCGAGCGGGAGACCCTGCTCTTCTTTCTGCTCGGCGCGGCGGCGATGCTGCTCTGCGCGTGGTTTTTGCCCGCCTATATCGGGAACGCGGCCCTGCTCGTCGGCATGGCGGCGGACTATTGCGTCTCCGCCCTTTGCTCCCTCATTCTGCTCGCGAAAAAGACGGGAAAACTGCGCTCGTGGAAGTACTTCTTCCTCCTGCTTCTCGCCGTTTCCGCAGCCTCTGTCTTGGGCATGGGTGTGCGCGCTTTGCTCATGATCTATGTCGACTACATTCTCGCCCTGTTTTTGACGGCGCTTTGCGTGGCGGTCGCGGAGGCCCTTCTCTTGCACTTTTTGAAGCTGTTCGACTTCGCTTCCGTGTTCAAAAAATTCTTCAAGAGGGATAAAAAACGCGGCCGAGCGCGGACGGCGGGAAAATTGGCAATGCGGTGAGAAAGAATGGGAAAATTTTGGAAAAACATGCCGCCCGCAGTTGCCTTTCTTTCGCCGACGTGCTATAATAATGTTCTGTGGGCAACAGCCATCACGGAGGACGATCATGAAATTGACGGAAGGGATGCGCAAAGAACTGCGCGTGACAGTGGACTACACCAACATGACCGACAAGTATCTCGGCGACAAGGGATTTTCGAAGAAGGAGATCGACGGCGTCAGGCGGACGGCAAAGGCGGCGCATGCCTTCGTTACGGAAAGGCGCGGACGGGACGATCTGTACATGGGGTGGACGGAACTCCCCTACGATCAGGCCGAGGTCGTGGCAGACATTCTCGCGACTGCGAAACTTGTGCGCAAAAAGTTCGACGCGTTCGTCGTGCTCGGCATCGGCGGTTCCGCGCTCGGTCCCTCGATGGCGTTCTCCGCGCTCTGCCATCTGCACTATAACGATCTGCCCCGCTCCAAGCGCAAGGGCCCCAAGTTCTATGTGGAGGACAATGTCGACCCCGTCCGCATGAAGGAACTCCTCGACGTGATCGACGTCAGGCGGACCTGCTTCAACGTGATCAGCAAATCGGGCGCGACGAGCGAGACGATGGCGCAGTACCTCATCGTCTCCGACCTGCTTGCGAAGGCGGGCGTCTCCCTCAAAGAGAACCTCATCTTCACAACGGACGCTTCCCGCGGCAATCTCGTCAAGATCTCGAAGGAATTGGGCGGCGTCAAGTCGTATGTGCTCCCCGGCGGCGTGGGAGGCAGATTCTCCGAGCTCTCACCCGTAGGGCTTCTCCCCGCGGCGGTGCTCGGCATTGACATCAAGGCGATGCTCAAGGGCGCGGCGTACATGGATAAGCTGTGCCGCTCCTCCGATCTCCGCAAAAATCCCGCACTCATGTGCGCTTCCCTGCAATATCTCGCCATGCAGAGCGGGAAGAACATCGGCGTGCTCATGCCCTATTCCGACAATCTCAGATACGTCTCCGATTGGTACGCGCAGCTTTGGGCGGAATCGCTCGGCAAGAACGTCCGCCTCGACGGAACGCCCTGCCATGTCGGGCAGACGCCCGTCAAATCGCTCGGCGTGACCGACCAGCACTCGCAGGTCCAGCTCTACACCGAGGGCCCCTTCGACAAGGTCGTGACCTTCCTCTCCGTGGGCTCGTATAAAGAAAAGACCCCCATCCCGCACGGCTGCGCGAATATCCCCGACGTCGCCTTCCTCGGGGGCCACACGATGGAAGAACTCATCCGCGCGGAGAACAAGGCGACGGCTTACGCGCTCACGAAGGCGGGCAGGCTGAATTACACCATTCATCTCCCCGCCGTCAACGAATTTACGTTCGGCCAGCTGCTCTTCCTCTTCGAACTGCAAACGGCGTATGCGGGCGCAATGTTCAATATCGACGCGTTCAACCAGCCCGGCGTGGAAGCGGGCAAGAAGGCGACCTTCGCCCTGCTCGGAAAGCCCGGGTACGAACTGCAACGCCGCGACCTCGACAACGCCGCCCCCGATCCCGAATATATCATCTGATCGCTGCACGCTGCCCGTAAACGGGTCAAAAGAATGCGCGGCGGGAAACGCAATCCCGCCGCGCATTCTTTTTTGTAACGGTCATTCCTCGCCGAGCTCTTTGATCTCGACATTGTACTTCTTGGAGTCGCGGGGCGTCGCGGCGCGCACCAAAGTTCTGAGCGCCTTCGCGATCTTGCCCTGCTTGCCGATCACCTTGCCCATGTCCGAATCGGCGAGGAGCACGGTGACGTTGATCGCGTCCTCCGTCTCTTCCACCTTGTATTCGACCTTGTCCTTCTGCTCGGCGAACTGTCCGACGATGTACTTGATGAGTTCCAACATGTTTCGATCCTCCTTTCATTAAGGTGTGTTTGCGGTGAGAGGAATATGCGGGGCACGCCCCGCCGCGCCCCCGGCAGAACGGGAGCCGAAAGCGCTTACTTCTTCTTTTTCTTGCCCTTCGTCTTGGACGGGGAGAGCTTGTCGCTCTTTTCGAGCGCGCCCGTCTTGACGAGGAGATTTTTCACCGTCTCGGTGGGCTGAACGCCTTTGGAGAGCCAATCTTTCGCCTTCTCCACGTCGACTTCGAGCGTGACGGGCTCAGACTTGGGGTCGTAGAAACCGACCTTGTCGATGTACTCGCCCGTCGCCGCCTTGCGCGCGTCGACGACCACGATCCGGTAGACGGGGGACTTCTTGTCGCCCATTCTCACCAATCTCATTTTGACCATTGTATTTTACCTCCGAAAAAAATTTTATGTTCACACTTTTTGTTGCGAGCAACAAAAAGTCGTGAGGGGTTAAGTTGGTACATCTCAAAGCCCCGTCGCCCACGCCCCGTATTGTCCTCAAAGACAATAAGCGCAAAGGGTTGCGCAAATTGAGTCGCCCACGCCCGAAATAAATTCGGGCTAAGGCAAGTAATTAGGAATGGGGTCGGGTTTTCCAAGCCCTACCCCCTACGGGGGGAGGGTGGCGCGGCGTAGCCGTGACGGATGGGGGGGGGGTATCTTCTTCTCCTCATCCCGAGGTCCTGTAAGGACCGAGAGGATCTTAAAGATTCACTCCCTCGCCTGCGGTTCGGTACTTCGCCCTTACGGGCTCGTGCGCCGCCTCGCGTCGGTCGGAATGAGGGGACCCCGGAGGTGGAGCCAAGATCTCGCCCTCCCCCTTATACATGAGGGGGAGGGGTAGGGAAGGGGGTGGGGTTCCAACCTCATTGCCCATACCCATGTCCGAAAGCGGGGCTCACGCGCGGTCAGAACGGCAGGCGCATCTTGCCCTTGCCGCCCTTCATGCGGCGCATGAGTTCCTTCGTCTGGTCGAACTGCTTCAGGAGTTGATTGACTTCCTGCACCGACGTGCCCGACCCGAGCGCGATGCGGCGTTTGCGGGAAGAATTGATGATCTGCGGGTTGTCGCGTTCCTTCGGGGTCATCGAAAGAATGATCGCACGGATGCGCTCGATGCGTTTTTCGTCGATGTCCCCCTCTTTGAGGTTGAGCTTGCCCGCGCCGGGGAGCATGCTCACGAGCGCGCTCGCGCCCCCCATCTTTTTCAGCGTTTCAAACTGGGTGAGATAGTCGGTAAGGGTGAAGGAATTTTCGCGCATCTTGCGCTCCATGTCCCTCGCCTGCTGTTCGGTGACGGCCTCCTGCGCCTTTTCGATGAGGGAAAGCACGTCCCCCATGCCCAAGATGCGGCTCGCCATGCGGTCGGGATAGAAGGGTTCGAGATCGGTGATCTTTTCCCCCACGCCGATGAATTTGATGGGCTTGCCCGTGACCGCCTTGATGGAGAGGCATGCACCGCCGCGCGTGTCGCCGTCGAGCTTCGTCAGAATCACGCCCGTGACCGCCAGCCTCGCGTTGAACGTCTCCGCCACGTTGACGGCGTCCTGCCCCGTCATGGCGTCCACGGTGAGCAGGATCTCGGTGACTTCCACCGTTTTTTGAATGTTTTCAAGCTCCTGCATGAGCTTTTCGTCGATATGGAGACGGCCCGCCGTGTCGATGACGACGGTGTCGAAGCCCATCTTCCGCGCGTATTCCACCGCCTCTTTCGCCGTCTTGACAGGGTCCTGCGTGCCGCGCTCGAACACTTCCGCGCCCGCCTTGCCGCCGACGACTTTGAGTTGGTCGATCGCCGCGGGACGGTACACGTCGCACGCGACGAGCAGGGGCCGCTTGCCCTGCTTTTTGAGCTGGACGGCGAGCTTGGCGCACATCGTCGTCTTGCCCGCACCCTGCAAACCGCACATCATGATGACGGTGGGCGGCTTGGGAGCGACCTCGAGCTTCGAATTTCCCGACCCCATCAGCGCAATCAGCTCGTCATTGACGATCTTGATGACCTGCTGGGCGGGGTTGAGGCTTTCGAGCACCTGCTGCCCCACCGCCTTCTCGGAGACTTCGGCGATGAAGTTCTTGACGACTTTCAGATTGACGTCCGCTTCGAGCAGGGCGACGCGCACCTCGCGCATGGCGGTCTTGATCTCGAGCTCGGTGAGCTTGCCGCGCTTCGTCAGCTTGGAAAAGATGTGGTTGAGCCGCTCCGAGAGCGATTGAAAAAACGCCATTTATTCCTCCTGATCGAGGTCAATGACCTCGCCGACGCATACCATGTCCGCGATCGCCGCCATTTCTTGGGAAAATTCGGGGTGCGTGCCCGCAAAATCCCCGAGGGCGCGCACGACGCGCGTCATCATGTCGGAGACGGCGAGCGAGTAGGCGTCGCTGTCCCGTTTGACGTGCAATTTCTCCTCATAGGAATCGAGCAGCTCCCTGCTCTTTTTGAGAGCGTCCGAAACCGATTGCTTGGAGACGCACTTCTCCTCCGCGATCTCGGAAAGGGACAGATCGCACAAAAAATAGAGCTCGCAGATCTCCCTCTGGGTCTCGGTGAGGAGCGGGCCGTATGTGTCCCACAGGCCGAGATACCTGAGGCGGTCGCCCGAAGCGGCCTTTTTTTCCGCCGACCCCTTGACCGTCGCGATTTCCATACGCCCTCCCGTCAAGCATTTTCCCTT
>CANQTD010000035.1 GCA_947626685.1 uncultured Clostridia bacterium
GCTTCGGCGCTTTGCGCCTCGCGCGAATCTACCATCTCTTCCCGCCGCGCAAAGCCCTTGCACAAGGCAAGGGCTTTTGCGCGGCGGGGGCGTCGATTACCTAAAACAAATTGGGAACGAGGTGGATTTCCTTCGTTCCTTGCGGAAACTCATGACGCCCGCGTTTTTGGTGATTTTATGCGATAAAATTACAAACTTTTTTGGGGGCAAATTTGGGAGCAATGTTTCAAAATAAGCCATTTTCGACTTTTTTGTGGTGGAGCAAACGAATTGGAAACAGGGTGGATTACTTCGCGGGCTATGCCCGCTCGTGCCGCCCTTAGGCAACATAGAACGTGTGGGCGGGGCGAACCACTGCGCGGTTCGCCTTTCCACCTCGACCGTCACGAAAAAGGGACCGACAAAAAGTCAGTCCCTTTTTCGTGGTGGGAAGAGGTGGATTCGAACCCGAACGGGCGGCCGCCATCCCCCACTTTTTGCGCATAAAGCTATCGTTTTTCGCTGTTTTTATAGTATTTTTGCGTTTGGATCCACATAATTTTCGGGAGAAAACTTGGGGGCAAAATTCAATATTTTACCTTTTTACCTTCTTTCAGAAGGTATTCATCCGTAAATTTCGTGTAAACCCTGCCAAGAAGTGTGCTTGGAACGTGCCCCATCCAGATCTGGGTGACCTGCTCCGGTACGCCACACTCTTGGCAACGCGTTGCGAATGTCGTCCGCAAGTCATAGAGCGTATGACTTTCGCAGAATTCTTGGAAGATCACATTGTAGTGGCGTTCGTCCCGGTTCAGTAAATCTCCGTCCTCGATCGCCGCTCTGATGAGAGGAAGATGCGGTTCCAGCATCGGGGTGATCGGAATTTTCTTAAAAACGACCCGTTTATCTTTCTGCTTCCGATTCCTTGCGACGATGAACCCCTCTTGGACGCTCGCGCTTGAAAGCTCGCAAGGCCGCAGTCCCGTATAGAGCGAAAGCAGGAATACCGGCTCGTATTTCGTGCCGCCGATCGCCTGCAGGAACGCCTGTTCCTCGCTCTTGGAGAGAGGAACGCCGTTTTTTCTATACGCTTTCACACGCTTTATCGCCGCCATTGGATGTTTGTCTATGATCTCGCATGCTACAGCGTACTGAAAGATCTGACGAAGAAGTCCGTCACAATTTTCCATTGTACGGTCGATATTCTTCTCCCGGAACTGCATCATGTAACGCATGCAGTCACCCGCCGTGATCTCCCGGAGCTTCTTCCCTTCGAAGAACGGCTTAATGTGTTTTTGGAACTGCTTCAGATCCTTGTAATAGGTATCCTCGGTCACTTTCTTTTGATGAACTTCCTCGAACCAATTTTCTGCGAAATCAAGAAACAAAATCGACTTCGGCTTGCGCCCGTTTGGATCTTCCGCTTGCTCGCCGCGGATCTTTGGCAGCTTGACGAGCAGATCGTCCAAGAACAGACGGCCGCACGTTTCAATGTCCGCAGCGCAGCCGCGGATCTCCACGCCGTCGACGATCGCACGCTTCTCGTAAACTCTGTTATGGTAGCGCGGCTTGCGCTCGAGCATTCGCATAATTTTTTTCTGGAAATTTGGTGCCATTTTTCGAACCTCCTTCTGGAGTTTCAAAAATGGCTTGCTTTTTTGCCATTCTTTCCCTTTTTGTCCCGTTCCTGTCTCTCTGATCCCCTCCTTTTCAACCGCATCGGCGGCTGACTTTTTTTTAGTTCAGAATCGTATGCGCACATACGATCCGGATCTTCATCGTTCACCCAAAGCGTGAGCTGCGGCATCACGGGCGGTGGCGTTGAGAACAGCACAAACGTCTCCGCAAGCAAACGGTACGCCTCGAGCACTTTCGCACGAATAAGCTCTTCATTTGTCATGGCACTTCTCCTTTGGGAATGCTTCCCTGCGGAAAAGTATATCAAAAAAGTCAAGGTGAGCGGCAACCGGGCTATGGAGAACTGACCTTGCTATATATGGATGAACTCATTCACTATGCAAAATAAGAAACTCTACCGCCGGTTACAGAGGAACGCGAATATGAGATTTTGAAAATATCCCAGACTGAAAAGTCCGTCAAACTAACTGTGATATTATATTTCGTTCCCGCTTCTACATTCCCGACGTACTTTGTCACGGTTGTAAGGACAACGTAGTCAGAATCTGCAAAAGTAAAGGTCACCTCCAACCCCGTTATATCAACATCGGCTGTAAGAGTATAATCCATGCTCAAAGAGAACTTGTCGTTCAGGCTAATTGAAACATCGCTGTCCCGCGCTTCTCTCGTAAAGAGTTGGGGAGTTTGTGTCGTCCCTCCCCCATTCTCTGATGAGTTACCTCCCCTGTTACTGAAAGCATACGCGCAGGCAAAGACAATTCCAACAATACCTACAATGGCCAACGCGATAAGAATAAACATTAAAAACGGATGCCTGTTCTTTTGTGGAGGGGGCGTCTCAGGGCTCTGAGGCGGCGGGCTCACATTTCTCTCACTGCCTATTCCCGACGAGTCGGCGACGGGTTCCTTAGCACTCACATCGTTTGGATCCTTTTCTTGTTTTACTCTCTTGCTCGTCATAATCGCCCACGTTACAATGACTGCAATGACAATGAGAACTACGACTATTGGAATTACAATCGCCCACGGAAAATTTGTTTCCGCAGTTGATGCCGTACTGAGTGGAGGTGTCGCCCCGCCAATTACATCCATTTCTTTTCTCCTTTCTATGCTTTTTTCTTCGGCGCGGTCTGCTCCGCCGATGCGGAGCTCATTGCACGCAGCGAGATCCAAAACGCCTCTTTCAGATCGGGACGAAGAGACTGATAGCGCACAAGGATCTCCCGCTCTTCCTCGCCAATCTGAAACTCATCGGGGATAGACGGTTCGATCTTATCGGTTTTTCCGAGCAGATAGTCAAGCGAGCAATGGAAAAAAGATAGCAATCGGTCTAATGTTTTTGCTCTCGGAATACGTTTCGTGCTTTCCCACATCCCCACGGTAGAGACGCCGACGCCTACAGCTTCCGCAAGCTCGGCTTGAGAGAGCCCCTTTGATTCACGCATTTCTTTCAATCTTATTGAAAATTCCATGAGAACATTTTAACACATCATCACAATGAGGAGAATAAAGAAAATTTTTTACTCACTTTTTGTGTCTAAACTCTTGACAAATACTCCTTTTTTGTGATAATATGACCACGAAGCGGATGCCTCTGTGTGTGCTGCCAATCCACAGCGGGAGGTTGGATCCCTCCGATCCGCAGCGTTCATCGGCGGCAGGCAGTGCCCTCCGCGCTGTCTGCTTGCCGACGATCCCGGCCGATGAGCGCGCCTGAACATGGCGCAGACGGCAAGCCAAGCCGTAGCAAATATCATCAAGGAGTAGAAATATGGCAAAAGAAACAAAGAACAAAGCACTTGCGATCACCGCACTCACGCTCTCCGTTCTGACCGCCCTCGGTCTGGCAGGCGGATTCACCGCAAAGGCGATCCACGACTACAGAGAAAGTCACAAAGAGGAGCAGGAAGAAGAACAAAACGGCGGCATGGAACTCGAGGACCCCGCCGACGTCGAAGCGGCCGCCGATGGATCCAAACGCGTCTCCATGACGTCCGTGAAGATCCCGAGAAAACAGTACGCGGAATACGGCGTTTCTCCCGCTGCCGAAACGGCTCTGCAGGTGACCGCGACCGTTACCCCTGCGAACGCAGAGGACGCGAAGATCGATTGGTCCGTCGCATGGAAAAGCGGCGCAGACGGTCAATGGGGAAACGGCAAAACTGTCACGGACTATGTCACCGTCACCCCTACTTCGGACGGCGCGCTGACGGCGAACGTCGAATGTTCGCAAGCGTTCGGGGAGGTGATCGTCCTCACTGCGGCGATCCGCGGCAACGAAGAGATCCACGCGACAAAGAACGTGCAGTATGTGCAGGGCTACAGCGGATTTTCCGTCAAAGTCGTATATACCAATTCCTCCACACCTGCGGCAAACGTGACATGGAATATCGACAGTAGTAATAGCGGTAATGTCCAATTAAGTTTCCCAGGATATGCAAAAACCTATCAGGAATTTGTAAACTACTATTCCGCCACGGGTTCGAATAAGGGGACCTATTCCGTCACCGCCACTACCAATCTGACCGACACCTACACAAAAGCCGCGACCGTGACGGATACAAAACTTGATTTTATTTATCAACAACGTTATATAAGCACTTTAATCAAAGGCAAAGTGGAAGGGATCAAAACAATGGAGGCCATGGGGACGTCCACGGCAGCGGGATACACCGGAAACGGAGCCACCTGCAGCATTTCTGGTTTCGACTTCGAAAAATTATTCTTCCCAAAAGAAATTACAGCTACAAGCGGTGAAAAGACTCTCGGCTATACAAATTTCGATATGGCTCCGTTTAAGCAGGAGCTCTATCGTTTGTCAAATCTGGGATCGTCTGGATCCATAATTTTTGCGTTGAAGTACACTTCTACGGTAAATGGCGTTGAACAAGCAAAGCAAAAAAATCTCATTTTCGATGCATCCACGATCGGGACGCTTGCGAGCAGCGTCACGATGGCGGGCGGTGATCTGGAGTTCGGCGGGTAACCGAAACGACCGGCGGAGGGAACTATGAGCCAAAAACATTCGGGCGGCAAAGGCATGTTGAAGGTGCGCAATGCGCTGCTCATCGTCCTCGCCGCTTTGATACTTCTCACTGCGGCAACGCTGCTGATACGTTGCGTCAGGGCGAAGGGGAAAGACGCACCGTCTCCCGAGGCGATCGAAATCACGGATCCCGAAGGTGACATCCAATTCGGAGGTTGAAATGACAAAAATCATCAAGAAATTCCTGTCATGGACTCTCGTCGGCGCGATCCTTGCCGGGGCGACCGTCGCCGGAGCATTCGCACTTTCAAAGGCGTTCCATTCGGAAGAAATGTCCTTTGCGGACACTGCGGGCGGCATGCAGCTTTCCGGGCTGCAGGAGAATCACGGCATATCGCTCTCGGCACGGAAAGCCGCGCCCGTAGCCGTTGCGCAGGAAAACTCCGTGGAGCTCACGGCGGAAATCTCGCCGGAGTGGGCCGCAGATAAGCGCGTCGATTGGTCCGTCGCATGGAAGAGCGGCGCAGACGGTCAATGGGGAAACGGCAAAACGATCACCGACTATGTCGCCGTCACCCCTACTTCGGACGGCGCGCTCCATGCAACGGTAACCTGTTTGCGCGCCTTCGGCGAGCCGGTCCTTGTGACCGTCCGTTCGCGTGTGAATGCGAATGCCTCGGCGACCTGCAGATTCGAATACCAACAAAAGTTCATCGGAACGGCGACCGAGTTGAAAAACATGAATCCCTCCCATCAGGTGGAACTGAGCACGCCCGCGGAGGGCGGCACGATCACCTCCGATCTTCCGGATCCGGCGCAGAAGGATCTTCTGTTTACGAATTACCGCTACACGATCGTGAAGAGCGAGGCCTACACAATCCCTTTGGGAGGGTCCGCGTCGATCGAGTATTACTTGAAGCCGACACCGGACTTTGCCGCCCGGTTGGAGATGGAAACCACAATGGCGGGCTATGAGCTGGAGCCGGCGGACGATTGGATCCTGCTCGACAGCGTCTACTCGGTAGATCTGGGAACCGAAGGAACAACAATGGGATGGTCGACGCACCTCAGTTCGGGAAACGCGTATGGGATCCCCTTTTACCTCAACAAGTTATGCGGCGGCCTCTCCGGTACGGTGGATACGTTCACCGACCAATATCCCGGATTTCTCGACGCAGTGAACGGTATCAACAACAGCCCGGCAGAGTACAGCGATCACGTCTGTTTTGAGATCAAGATCGTCACAAAAATCGGTCAAGAGACGTATGAAAGCGTTACGCAGGTCAAGCTGAATGCCGCCAACGTCACGGTACAAAGCATCGAATTTGCCGAAAACACCTACAACTTCTGAGACCCGACGGAGGAGCCATGTCCAAGAAATCGAAACAAATCGGAAATATCATTCTATGGATCGTTGTGATCCTCCTCGGGATCGGAGCAGTCGGCATTTTGATCCATGTGATCAGATATACGGACCGCAGCACGGGAGAGTTCAAATCGTTTTGCGTCACATACGGTGACGAAACGATCCTCTCCCCCATGTACGAGCTAACGCTCGAGCGCGGATCCACAGAGACTTTCGGCGTCAAATACACCTTCGATACCGCGATCTCCGAACCGCACGACTATCACGTTTCCGTCGTCGCCAATGAGGACGCCGACTTTGAGTTCACCGCGGGCGAGCTCACCTATCATTGGCGGACGGAGAAGTACTTCGACGAATACTTCGGGCTGAAGAAAGAAGAGCAAGGATTCAGTCTCACGATACCGGAGAATGCTTCGATCAGGAATGCGCTCGAATCGCGCTACCCCGGGAGAGCCATTTCCGTTCCCGCGCCCGAGGATCTTCCGACGCTTGATCTCTATACGATCAACGTGAGCTCCTACGACGGCGCAGTCCAATATGTTATCCGTTTCTCCATACCTGATTCGGAGCTTCGCCTTGAAGTCGATAGGAGCGATTATATCTTCTGATCCACGGGAGCAGGCCTATGCGTGCAAAACACCGCCTTTTCATCATAGCGGTCCTCTTAGCCGCTTATTTCCTCACCTTAGGCTCGCCGGCCTATCCTTCGGCGAGCCTTCAAGCCTATGCCGCGGGCGGCGACAACGCCGCCCTCTTCGACGATACAAACGTCCTCGACGATCTGGAAAATTCCGAAACGGAAGGACAAAAATTCGACGTCAAAGATCACCCGTTCAACGAGAACGAGCCGACGTCGCTCTACACCTTCGTAGAATTCTGCTACAGTTTTTCGGCAGATCTGCAAGGCGACTATGGGCTCTATGTCTACATACATAACCCGAAGGGTTTACAGTTCGACACAGAGAGCGAACGCAACACGATCAGTCTCCGGGCAGGGAGCGACGCGTCGAAGAATTTCCAGAAATATCATCTCCAATATCTGAACCGTTCGGAGCGCACGGATTATGAAGGGATCTTTTACAAGTTCAAGATCAACCTCTCGAACGAAAAGAAGCAAGAGATCCTCAATACCGTAAGCAGCGCGAGGAGAGAGTACCGGATCGGGGACATAGAGCTTTTGGTCAAGGGCGACCGCGACGTCACGCTCATCACAGTGAGCACAAGCTATTACTTCGAGGGTTATGCCGGCGGCTACGGCCCCGCCGGGAACCCGGAGAGCACCCTCACCATAAGCAGCGAGCAGAAAGAGACGCTTTCCCTCAAGCCGCAGCCGTTGATATTCCTGCCTGACGGATCCAACGGGAAAGACGAGTACACGAAAGACTGTCTGCACAGCGTCTACTTTGCCGTCCCGAACGAATTCATCGCAACGTACGGTGAGATGGCTGCCATCCATGCGACTTGGCTGAATGCCGTTCTCGCTCCCGCTCTCGTCATGGGAGATCAATCCGTTTACGACGAACTTCTCCCCTTCCTCGGCGTGAAGATCTCGGCATACGATCCGAACGTGAAGTATTCAATCTACGGCGCGGGGAACCTCAGGGAAATGATGCCGGGAAATGCAGCTTCTCCCGCAGACTTAGAATACGGCTTCGGATACAATCCGAGGGAGCATTACAATGGTGGGATGATCTCCCCTTATCTCATCAACGGCCCCATAACGTCAAAGAGCAGACGGGAAAACGCCATCATCGATACGCTCTATACCATGTTCCTCGTGAACGGAAGCGCGGCGGCCTCGGCCGTGTCGCCCGAGACGATCTTAGAGAAGCTGCTTCTCATGACCGAAAAATATCGGGGCGAGCTTGTCGCCGGGAAATACAGCCGCAGCCTGTTCGGAAGCGTTGACGATAAATTCACCGATCTGAATATCTCGCGGGAAGAGGAATACGATCTTACGCAAGAAAAAATCACAAAGGATTGGTGGGATAAGCTCTTTGGGCTTCAGGGGTATGTCACATCGACAACTTTTGACGGCATCCCCGCGATCTATCCCCTCAAGGAAACCGATTTTTCGGGAACAGATCATGAAATCAGCCTCCGCCTCTATGTGGATGAGGGAGAGATCGCCTCTTTGAAAAGTTATTTCGAGAACAACCGCGCTCCGTCCAAAGAGCATCCGAACGGCTGCACCGTCTACATATTCCGCTACCAGAAAAGCGAGTACGTCAGCGAACAGGCGACCGTCGCAATCCCCAAAAACATATTCGGCGGGATCGAGACGGACGATACAAGCGGCAATATGAGTATCGTGACCGACAACGCGTATTTCTTTCAAGAGACCGTCAACCTCGACTTCGATCTGATCGACGTAACCTTTTCGAACGGAGTGACGAGCACGGTGATCCCCGTCGCAATGTCCCCCATCGACATTCTCCCGGGCGGATACCCTCCCCCGAATTTTACGACGAATAAAGCCGAGCAAACTCTCCTTCAAGTACTGCGCATCCTTCTTGCGGTCGCGCTGCTTGCGCTGATCGGCTTTGCGGTTTATAAGCTCGTATCCCTCGCGACACTGAGCAACGCGATCGGCGGGAAGAATACGGTCAACACGACCGTCAATGTCTCCGGCGGAACTTCAAGTTCAAAGAAGAAAAAGAGCTCTCAGACTTCGGGGGCAAAACGCACCCGGTCCGCAAAGAAAAAACGTTAGCCTGCGGAGGAGGCCCATGATCAAATCACCTGAGGACGTGAAAAAAGCCCTTCGCATTTGCCTCTGTTCCGAATGCAGCTCCGAATGTCCATGTTGGGAGCTGCCAGCGACCAAGTGCTTTACGAGCCTTGCCGCGGCCGCGGCAAATTACGTCCGAAACAAAACCGCAAACGGCGAAATTTGCCGGAGGAAAGGCAGCGTATGACGATATCTCCGGACTTCCGCCTCGATGGCTTCGAACGGTATGAACATACCGATGGGACCTTCTTCATCCGTCATTTGCGCGCTTCTCTCCCGGACATACTTGCCGTCGACCGGATGAGCGCAAATCGCTATCACTACACCGCCCGCTTTAAGGCGCACATTGCACACGGGACCGCGGGAAGCCTGAAAGAGCTCTCGCGGCTATGCAAGGAGTTTTTCGGATCATGATGAAACCTTCGAAGGACAAAACGTGGCTTCTTCTCGTCCTCAGGATCTCACTCTATGCCGTCATAGCGTTCCTCGTCGGATACGTCGTTTTTACCGCCATGAGAGCGGTGGGTGCCGTATGACCGGAAAACGGATGCGCAGGCGTCTCATTGCCTACGACGTGCTCTCCGCTATGACGATCTGCGCGGTCGTCGGCATCGGTATATGGCGCGCACCGAACGTATTCCTGCGCACGGGAGAGGCACTCAGAGATCTCATATACAGCGTCGCCTATCTGCTCGGCTTCCGTGTGGATCCCACCGTTTCATCCCTCTCCGTTGGCACGCTCGAGAGCTTTCCGAAAGTGTGGTCGGAGTTCTCGGGGCAGCTTTCCGAGACCGCATCGCGGCTTGTTTCCGGGGAAAACTTCCTCGATTATCTTGCTTTCCTTGCGCAGGGCTCGCGGGCCCTTATCTATATCCTCACATTCGCCGTGCTCGGAACCGTTGTTTTCTTTATCGCCGTCAAAGTCTCTTTGAAAAGGTACAATCGCGATTGGAACCGACAGTCCCGTCCGCTCAGGATCTTCCTCAAGATCTACGAGAGCTGCTTCCTCCCCGTGCGCAATTTCATAAGAGGATTTATCCATCACTTTTGGGAGCGATCGCCCTATCGCATCACAGTCATTGTGCTTGCGGCCTTTTTCCTCAATCTCTTCACCATGCCGTTGGAGTTCCTTGCTTGGTATCTCGGCTTTATCGTCGACTTCGATCTGATCGGCATCGGTGTGCAAGTGATCAAGCTCTCATGGGATCTTCTGCTCCTTGTCCGGACGCTGCCGTGGTGGGCGTGGATCCTCGTTGTGCTGAAAGGCCTCGACCTATGGCGTCGTGAAATGGGATTCCGCCGTCTGGAAGCACATGAAGAGCGATTCCGGAAATTCGCAAGCGAACGGGCGATCATGACGATCATCGTTGCACCCATGCGGACGGGAAAAACCACGCTTCTCGCCGCTTTGCAGCGAACGTTTGTAAAGATATTCCGAACGGAGGCAAAGCGAGGTATGCGGGAGATCGATCTCAAATTCCCGAATCTCCCGTGGATCGTCCTTGAAAAAACATTGCAACGGGCATACCGCTCGCATGAAGTCTATACCCTCTCCACCGTGCGCAAATGGGCAGACCATATCTGTGCGCTCCACAGACAGTATCAAAACGATCCTGTGAAGGTGCGGCAGATCTGCAAACGTCTCGAAAAGAAATACGGCGTACCGTTCCGCTCATCCACCGAGACCGCCTGCTTTCATCATCGCTCTCTCAAGGGAAAACATAGAAAGATCCCGCTTCCCGGCACACGAAAGCAAACCCGCCGCAGCATACTCTTCGGCTACGACGTTTCCCTGTGGAAACCGACCTATAACGGCGGGCTCGGCGAAGAATCCGTCTATGACGCGATCCGCGATTATGCGCAGCTGTACTTCATCTATCTCACGCCCGTACTGCACGTCGGTAATTTGCCCGTCCGTATGGACGACGACCTCGAGGACAATGGGAATGAGATCCGGTGGGACGACGATTTTTGCCGCAAGGACCCCTCTCCGCTCAACAAGTCCCGCCTTTCGCACATTCTTGATTACGATACCATGCGGCTCGGCCGCCGTGTGGATCCGGGTGGGAAATACCGCAATGCGCTTGAGTTCGGCGTTGTCGGTATGACCGAGCTCGGAAAAGAACGCGGGAATCAGTACGACCAGAAGGGCCTGCAGGCTTCCGCCCCGGAATCCAACATTCTCAACGATCTCTTCAACCAAGATATCAAGATGCGCGGGCATTCAGCCAATATCTACTATTTCCCTTTCATACGGTTCATAGGCGATGAACAGCGGGCCTCGAGCATCAACGCAGATCTCCTCCAGACGGGAGACAGGATCACGATCCTCGAACATTCCAAAACGAAAATCGTTATGCCGCTCTTTGCGATCGGGGAAATGCTCGAAGTGTTCGCCGAAGAAAAGCTCGGCAAGATCTTCGACGAAAAAGTCTACAACCGCGGAGACCAAACGCTGTGCCTATGGATCTTGCACAACATGATCCAGAAGAAGATCTTCGACCACTATCAACGGATCCGAAACATATACGGCGTTTTTAAGCTCAATCTCGCCATAACATCCGGGCAGGACGAGCTCTTCAGTTCCGTTAAGACGACCGTTGTCCTCTCCACGCGAAAATGCTATGCGAACGTTTTCCCGTCCGACGTGTATCAGGATCTCTACGATAAAAAAGCAAGCCGCTCCGAGACCGGGATCAGCGACATGCCCTGTTTCGCCGACATTCATCCCGAGGACGGTGAGCTCGATATGATGCACAGCCACGCATATACGCAATGGAAGATGCAATTCGTCGAAGAACAGCTCATCGAACGTCTGAGAGCTGCCGAAGAGAAAAGCGCGAAAGCACCCGGCAAAACCGCTAAAACAGATAAACGGGAGACGAAAAATGACCCCGAAAATCCGCAAGATCCTTGAGGGGAAAAAGTATCAGATCTATCATATTTTTGAGCTTGAACTCAAAGAGGATCCCAAAAAACATATCAACTTCAGCGACGTGGCACGCCGCGTTGGATGCTCCCGCAAACTCGTGAGTTACCACTACCATAAGTTCAAGAAAATGGGGCTCGTCGGCGTCGACCAAAACATGATGTTTCTGCCCGCCCAAAAGCGAAACGATCCCAATCCGGGCAGAAGGCCGAAGAAAACCTCTTGAAGGAGATGAAACGAAATGTATCAGTCAAAGGCAGCACAACTGAATACATCATTGAAAGGGGGTTTTTGCCGCCGTCCGTACACTCTATTCAAAAAGACCATAGACGGCAAAAATTTAACGCGCGTCGAGAATATCATCTTCAGTGCCATCTCCTCTTTTTCGGGCGAGGACGCTCGCTGCAAGTTATCGTATTCCGGTTTTTCCGAAAGATACAATGTATCCAGAGCTTCCGTCGCGCGCACGATCCGGAAGGGCAAGGCTGCGGGCCTCATCGAACAGGATAAATCCAACCGTGCCTGCGCTTCTTACAGGATGGCGGAAAACGATATGACGGGCGGTTATATCATCACGGAAGATTATCTCTATCATGTTCTCTTTTCCGTCTGCGGACAAGCGCGCAAGCTCACACGCGCTACGGTCGACGTTTTGAGCTTGATCAAGACGCACTGTGATAATAAGAATGGCGACGGCTGCTTTACAGGATCTGTCCGCAGTATCATGACCATCCTGCATCTGTCGAAGCGGACCGTGCAACAGGCTTTGAAGCTGCTCCTGAACGCAGACTTGATTTTCAGGCCGCATAAGGGCATCAACAACCGTTCTAAGAGCGAATTTCATATCAACAAAACCTTTTTCCGCAAATTTGAGAACGCTATGCGCAAGAAGCCGGCGGCGAACGGCAAACCCGCATCCGAGGTTCGAACCCCGCGCTTCGTCGCCGAAGCAGATGCCCGGGCAGACCGCGAACGCTTTTATGCCCAACGGCGGAGCCAAGCCGAAGCAAAGGTCAAGCCGTTCAGGATTGCCCTCGATACCGACCCCATATACCATAACTTGGAAGCCCAGCGGCGGCCCCTCTCCTTCCTGATCGCAAAGGCCGACGTCGCGGGAGATGCCGCTCAGAGCAAAGAGCTCACGGCAAAAGAGCAAGATCTTACCAAGCGGATGCTGCAGCGCATGAAGGAGCTCGGGATCTCGCCGGAAGATCTTCAGCCGCCATACCGATGCAAACTTTGCAACGACACAGGGACCCGCCCGGACGGCTTCCGTTGTACTTGCTATCCGCTACGGTGACCTTCACTACTTCTCCGATCCTTTCCAAGTCCTTCCCAGCCTAACTGAATCTTTACCGAAAAGCGCGGCGAGCATCCGCGCTTCATTCAGTACGAGAAAAAAGCTCTTCGAGCCCGATCCGGAGAGCTTTTTCTTTTGCCGTAAATAGTGGGATAAAACAGATACTTTCACGGTCGCATTTTTGCGATCTGAAAGTGTCAAATATTGCCGTGCAGACGATATCAAAAGTAGCCCACTGATACTAACTTCAAAATATACTCTTATATTATAACCTACCCTCGCGCCGCAGACGATGGGCGCTCGGGTGCAACGATCTCCCCGGAGAGGACGGCTTCCCATGAAAAGTAAGCGAAGCCGCCCGGAGCGGGCGGCTTGGATCGGAATTGGATGAGATCTGATTCACCGTATAGGATGACATTACCCGCTGCGAAATTTACCACGCAAAGGCGGGCAAATTTCGCAGAGTATAATGCGGTCGGCGATTTCAGAAGCTCATCTGGAAGCCCTCCTGCGCGCGGTCGTACGCTTCCATCCGCTTCCGCAATACGTCAGGGATAGAAGCGTCTCCACCGCGCGCAGGTCAGGTCGGTTCAACAGACAAAGCAATTAGTGAAAAACGCCGCGCGCCCATGCACGCATGAGGTGATCGCGCTTCACCATTTCGGCGGTCTCCATTTTACTTTTGCATGTCTGTTTCCGCGCCTGCAGGTGTTTCGGACAGAGCGTTCCGTCTGCGAGGCAGGCTCGCCCCGCGCTGAAGCCATGTTCGTCCGAAGATTTCTTTGCGATAAAATTACAAAATTTTTTGGGGGCAAATTTGGGAGCAATGTTTCAAAACAAGCCATTTTCGACGTTTTTTTAAGCAAAAACCCGAGTTTTTTGCGAAAAACCCGGGTCCTGCGTGGTGGGAAGAGGTGGATTCGAACCACCGAAGTCGTTGACGTCAGATTTACAGTCTGATCCATTTGGCCGCTCTGGA
>CANQTD010000036.1 GCA_947626685.1 uncultured Clostridia bacterium
CTAATCATGCGACACCCCTTCCGTCGCCTTTGGCGACACCCACCCCTCGAGGGGTGGGCAAGAGTTCGCCCCACCCCCCTACCCCCTCCCACGGAGGGGGCTTTCTTGGCTCCTCCTCTGGGGGAGCTGTCACGCAGTGACTGCCCCGCGCGCACTATTCTCTACTAAGCGCGGCACGAGCGCGAAGTGCGAAGTAGGGGGTGTCATTCTAATCATGCGACACCCCTTCCGTCGCCTTTGGCGACACCCACCCCTCGAGGGGTGGGCAAGAGTTCGCCCCACCCCTTTCCCGTTGCGATGGCAGGGACCATCGCAACCCCGTCAGCGAGGCCACGCCTCCTGTCGCAGTGCCATTCACAGCCCACTGGGCTGTTGAATGAGAATTGCACCGCTCCACCCCCACGGAGGGGCTTTCTGCAAGGTCAGAGGCGGAGGAGGCGGCCGGAGTAAGGGGGAAGCGGCAGGTCGCAAAGAGAAAAGCGGTCGCCCGAGAGAAGATCGGTCCCCTCCCCTTCGCCCAAATGCAGGGTGCAGGGCGCGCCGTCGATGTTGATCGCCGCAAGCAGGCGTTCCCCGTCCTTCTCCCTGAGAAAGGCGAGGGTCGTGCCCTGTACAAGGAGCTTTCGGTAGCTGCCGTACGCGAGGGCGCGCTCGCTCCTTCTGATTCCGGCGAGCCGTGCGATATGCGCCGTGAGCGCGGGGCACGCGCGCCTGTCCAATTCGTCGACAGACGGACGGAGGCGGTAGTCCCCGTCCGACTTGTCCCCCTCCGCGCCGAACTCGGAGCCATAATACACGCAGGGAATGCCCGGCATGGTAAAGACGAGCGTGTAGAGGTTGAGGAGATTGCGCTTTTCTTTGAGCGCGGTGGCGGCGCGTTCGACGTCGTGATTGTCCGCGAAGGAGAGCAGATTCTTGCCGCAAAAGAGCGTCCACTCGAAGGAGCCGAAGAGACGGGTGAGCGAGTACTCGATCTCGTGCAGATTGCGCGAATTGAAAGCGGAGATCATGCTGCGGGAGCCCTCGTAGTTGGTGATCGAATCGAGCCGTTCGGGGCAGACGATGGAGCGGTAGTTGGTGAGGTGGACGACTTCGCCCAAGAGGAAGAAATCCTCCTTTTCGGCGCGCACGGTGCGGCGGAGGAGCTCCAAGAACCACGGGGGAAGGAGATAGGCGACGTCTAAGCGCAGGCCGTCGATCCCGAACTCGCGGATCCAGAAGCGGACGGCGGACATGAGGTAGTTCTGCACGTCCGCGCAGTCGAGACGGAGCTTGACGAGCTCCGCGTGCCCCTCCCAATTCTCATAGCCGAGCCCGTCGCGGTAGGGAGAATCGCCGCCAAAGTCGATATAAAACCAGAACCGCTTGTCCGTGTTCTCCCGCTCCCGCAAGACCTCCTGAAAGGGCGGGAACTTCCTCCCCGCATGATGGAACACGGCGTCGAAAATGACGCGGATCCCCGCCTCGTGCAGGGCGCGGGTGAGGTGTTTGAGGTCGTCGTTCGTGCCGAGACGGCGGTCGACGGTAAAGGGATCCACCACGTCGTAGCCGTGCCGCTCGCTCTCGAAAAGGGGGTTGAAAAGGACCGCCCCCACGCCGAGTTCTTTCAGCCGCGGGATCTCCGCCTCGATCTTGCCGAGACGGTGGCGCACCGCGCCGAAGTCGTTTTCCCGCTCTGCGCCGCAAAACCCGAGCGGATAGATCTGATAAAAGACGCTCTCGTCGAACCACATACCCTTTCTCCTTGCCGCGGGCCGCTTCGGAGGCCCCGTTCTTTTTATTATATCATGCGCGTGCGGCTCCGTCAAGAAAAGTTTTGCGCGGGAGATTGCCATTTGCGCGGAATGGGTGTATAATAAAGAAAAAAACAGAGGACAGCCATATGAATTTTCGCGAATTTTTGAAAACGTCTTACACGCCGTGGCACGCGGTGAAGAACATCGAGAGCATGCTCGCAGAATACGACGCGATCCGTCTCGAAGAGGCCGACCCGTACGATTCCGCGGAGAACGACTGGGGCGGGCCGCAGAGCTCCCTCACCCTCGAACCCGCGACCCTCTACTATGTGAAGCGGGGCGGGAGCATCATCATCTTCCGCACGGGAGAGGTCGGGCACGAGAAGTTCGCGGTCGTGGCGTCGCACACCGATTCCCCCTGCTTCAAACTCAAAGAGAACGCCGCGCTCTCCGACGGGAACTTCACCCGCCTCAACGCCGAGCCCTACGGCGGCGGGCTGTGGTACACCTTTTTCGACAGGCCGCTGAAACTTGCGGGACGCGTCGTCCGCCCCTCTCCCGACAACAAGTTCGCCATCCGCTCCGAGCTCTTCGAGAGCCCGTTCGACATCGTGCTCCCCTCTCTCGCCATCCACCAGAACCGTGAGGCGAACGAGAAGTTCTCCCCCAACCTGCAAATTGAGCTCCCCCTGCTCTCCCTCGGAAAGACCGACTTCGAAGGCCTGCTCGGCGGCGCGGTCGCGTACGACCTCTTTGCCGTCCCCGACGCAGAGCCCTTTGAGAGCGGCGCGAACGGCGAATTTCTCTCCTCCCCCCGTCTCGACGACCTTGCGGGCGTGTACGCCTCGGTGAAGGCCATTCTCGACGCCGTCCCCATGAGCGGCACCACGCAGGTGTGCGCCTGTCTCGAAGCGGAGGAGATCGGGAGCCGCACCTATGCGGGCGCGGGCGGCGATTTTCTGCGCTCTGCCCTGAAGGGGATCGCCGCGGGCATGCGTGCGCCGTGCGGGTTCCGCCGCTCCCTGCTCCTCTCCCTCGACAACGCCCATTCCCTGCACCCCAACCACCCCGAGGCGTGCGACCCCACCAACCGCGCGGTGATGGGCGGCGGGATCGTGATCAAGGGGCATGCGGGCGGGGCCTATACGACGAACGCCATGACTTCCGCGATGATCAAGACGGTGTTCCGCCGTGCGGGCGTGCCCTTCCAGACCTTCTTCAACCGCTCGGACGCGCGCAGCGGCTCCACGCTCGGCAATATCTCCCTCTCGGAGGTCTGCATCCCCTCGGTGGACATCGGGCTCGCCCAGCTTGCCATGCACTCCGCCGTGGAGACGATGGCGGCGGGCGACCTCGACGCGCTCCTCTCCGGCCTCGGCGCGTTCTTCGGCTTCGATCTCCACTACTTCGACGACAGCGCGGTCGTCTACCGTGACGAAAACGATTGACCGCGCCATGATGGCAAAATAGCAAACGCCCGCCGCTGTGCATGCACAGCGGCGGGCGTTGTTTTTTCGCTTTATTCGAGTTCGAACGCGCCCGTGTAGAGCTGATAGTACTTCCCTTTGAGGTCGATGAGCTGTTCGTGCGTGCCGCGCTCGATGATGCGGCCCTGTTCGAGCACCATGATGACGTTGGAATTCTTGACCGTGGAAAGGCGGTGCGCGATGACGAATACCGTTCTCCCCTCCATGAGCTTATCCATGCCGCGCTGTACGATCGCCTCGGTGCGGGTGTCGATGGAGCTCGTCGCCTCGTCGAGGATCATGACGGGCGGGTCTGCGACGGCTGCCCGCGCGATCGAGAGGAGCTGGCGCTGCCCCTGCGAGAGGTTCGCGCCGTTCTGGTGGAGCATCGTGTTGTACCCCTCGGGGAGACGGGTGATGAAGTCGTCCGCGCCCGCGAGCTTTGCCGCCGCCACGCACTCCTCGTCCGTCGCGTCGAGCTTACCGTAACGGATATTCTCCATGACCGTCCCCGTGAAGAGGTTGGTATCCTGCAAGACCATGCCGATCGCCCTGCGCAGTTCCCCCTTCTTGATCTTGTTGACGTTGATGCCGTCGTAGCGGATCTTGCCGTCCTGAATGTCGTAGAAGCGGGTGAGCAGATTGGTGATCGTCGTCTTGCCCGCGCCCGTCGCGCCCACGAACGCCACCTTTTGGCCGGGTTTCGCGTAGAGGCTGATGTCGTGCAGCACGATCTTGTCGGGATCGTAGCCGAAGTCGACGTCGAACATGCGGATGTCCCCTTCGAGCTTGGTGTAGGTGACGGTGCCGTCGCTGTGGGGATGCTTCCAAGCCCAGACATGGGTGCGCTCTTCGCACTCGACGAGCTCGCCGTTCTCCTCCCGCGCGTTGACGAGGGTGACGTAGCCCTCGTCCTCCTCGGGCTTCTCGTCGATGAGGGCGAAAATGCGCGCCGCGCCCGCAAACGCCATGACGACGGAGTTCACCTGGTTGGACACCTGATTGACGTTGTTGGAGAACTGCCGCGTCGCTTGCAGGAAGGAGACGAGCAGGGAGATGCTGAACACGCCGAGGCTCGCGTCGAAGAGAACGCCTATGCCCACGTTCTTGGTGCCGTTCAGGATGAACACGCCTCCGACGAGCGCGACGACGACGTAGAGCACATGCCCGATATTGCCGAGAATGGGCATGAGCATGTTGGCGTATGTGTTCGCGCGGGTGGACTGTTCGCAGAGGTAGTCGTTGACCTTGTCGAAGTCCTCCTTCGCCTCGCGTTCGTGGCAGAACACTTTGACGACTTTCTGCCCGTTCATCATCTCTTCGATGAAGCCCTCCGTCTTGGCGACCGCGCGCTGCTGGCCGAGGAAGAACTTGCCCGCGCCGCCGCCCACGATCTTGGTGACAAGGAGGATGGCGATCACGCTGAACAGCACGATGAGGGTGAACCAAACGCTGTAATACAGCATGATGGCGATGAGGGTGACGACCATGACGCCCGACTGCAACAGCTGCGGTATGGACTGCGAGATCATCTGGCGGAGGGTGTCGATATCATTCGTGTAGTAGCTCATGATATCGCCGTGATTGTGGGTGTCGAAATAGCGGATGGGCAGATCCTGCATCCCGTTGAACATCTGTCCGCGCATCTTTTTGAGGAATCCCTGCGTAATGATGGCGAGGAGCTGCTTGTCGACCGCGCCCACGATGAGGGAGACGACATAGAGGCTGACGAGGATGAGCACGGGACGGATGACGTCCATGCTGACGTCCGCCCAGACGAGCCCCGTCTTCTGCGCCGACTCGATGACGGAGAACACCTGCTGCATGAAGATGGTGGGGAGCGAACTGACGACGGCGTTGAAGAGGATGCAGAGGATGGCGATCGTCATCATGCCGGGGTAGTACTTGAACAGCGACTTCATCGTGCGCTTGAAAACCCCTTTCGTGTTGGGCATGCTTCCCCTGCCCTGCGCGCCGTATGCCCCGCGCGGCGGGCGTGACATCATTTTAGGCATTGTCCTCACCTCCTTCTTCCCCGCCTTCGTCCGAAGGAGCGGGCTCCATCTCGGAGAGGGAGGAGATCGCCTTGCCGCCCTTGTTCTGCGTGCGGTAGACCTCGGTATAGATGGGGTCGACGTCGAGGAGCTCCTCGTGGGAACCGACGGCGACGATCCTGCCGTTGTCCATGACGATGATGCGGTCGGCGTCCTCCACCGAGGAGGTGCGCTGCGCGATGATGATCTTGGTCGTCGACGGAATGTATTCGCGGAACGCCTTGCGGATGAGGGCGTCGGTGTGGGTGTCGACGGCGGACGTGGAGTCGTCGAGGATGAGGATCTTCGGCTTCTTCAAGAGGGCGCGCGCGATGCAGAGCCGCTGCTTCTGCCCGCCCGATACGTTGGTGCCCCCCTGCTCGATATAGGTGTCGTACTTTTGGGGGAAGGTCTGGATGAACTCGTCCGCCTGCGCGAGTTTGCAGGCCTCTTCGAGTTCCTCGTCGGTGGCGTCGGGATCGCCCCAGCGCAGGTTCTCCTTGATCGTCCCCGAGAAGAGCACGTTCTTCTGGAGCACGACGGCGACCTGGTTGCGCAGGGCGGTGAGATCGTACTCGCGGACGTCTTTCCCCCCTACCATGACCGAACCCTCGGTCACGTCATAGAGGCGGGAGATGAGATTGACGAGCGAAGTCTTGGAAGAACCCGTGCCGCCGATGATGCCGATCGTCTCCCCCGAACGGATATGCAGGTCGATATCCTCGAGCACGTTCTTCTCGGCGTTCGCCGCATATTTGAAGCTGACGTGGTCGAAGTCGATGGAGCCGTCCGCGACCTCATAGACGGGGTTCTCGGGATCGTGCAGGGTGGACTTCTCGTCGAGGATCTCGCAGATACGGCGCGCGCTCTCCACCGACATCGTGACCGTCGCGAAGATCATGGAGAACATCATGAGGGACATGAGGATCTGCATGCCGTAGACGATGAGCTGGGAGATATCGGTGTAGTCGAGCTTGACGCCGAAGCCGACGGGCGTGTTGGAGAGGACGAAATAGGAGCCGAGGAAGAGGGTCGCCGAAAGCACGCCGTAGAAAAAGACCTGCATGACGGGGTTGTTCCACGCAAGGATGCGCTCCGCCTTCGTAAAGTCTACCTGCACGTCGGTGGCGGCGCGGTCGAACTTCTTCTTCTCGTAGTCCTCCCGCACATACGACTTGACGACGCGGATCCCGTTCACGTTCTCCTGTATCGACTCGTTGAGATTATCGTACTTCTTGAACACGCGGCGGAAAATGGGCATCGCCTTCCACATGATGAAGAGAAGGATGAGCCCGAGGGGAGGAATGACGCCGAGGAAGATCCACGCGAGGTTCCCGCCCATGAAAAAGGTCATGACGACGGAGAAGATCATCATCATGGGGCTGCGGATCGCCGTGCGGATGATCATCATAAAGGAGAACTGCACGTTCATGACGTCCGTCGTCATACGGGTGACGAGGGAAGGCGTCGAAAACTTGTCGATATTCTCGAAAGAGAAGTCCTGCACCTTGTAGTAGAGATCTTTGCGCAGGTTGCGCGCAAAGCCCGACGAAGCGTCGGCACAGAACTTGCCCGCCAGCGCGCCGCAGGCAAGGGACGCCAACGCCATGCCCACGAGGATGAGCGCGTATTGCCCGATGCCGAGCCTGCCCGTTCCCCACATCTCGAGCTCGTAGGTGGCGTTTGGTTCGTTCGCGCCTTTCAGATACTTCAAAAGAGCGGCGATGACAACAGGCAAAAGGCATTCGAGAACGACCTCGCCCGTCACAAAGACGGCGGAAAGGATGGACGCGAGTGTGTACTCTCGGACGCTTTTTGCGAGAGTTTTGAGCATTTTGAACAAAAAATCACCTCCATACCGCAAAACAAAAGAAAGAAAGCGTAATCGTCTCCGTTTACGCTCTATACAATCATATTTATGATATCATCTTAAAATAATATTGTCAAACGCTTGACGGCGCGTTTTTTCCTTTTCACCAAAAAATCATATGCAAAACCCCGCCGCACGGGTGAAAGCGCCGCAGGTGAAGGAGCCGCGGGTGGAGGAGCCGCGGAAACTCACTGTCCCCTCTGGGGCCGCAAAATCCGCCGCGCGCCTTGCTGTCCCCTCTGGGGAAAGTGGCACGAAGTGCCGAAAGGGGTTTTGAACCCCCTACTTCGTCGCTACGCTCCTCGTGCCGCGCTTAGTAGAGAATAGTGCGCGCGGGGCAGTCACTGCGTGACAGCTCCCCCAAAGGTGGAGCCTTTCTTCGCCCCTCCTCATACCGAGGGGGGAGAGGTAGGGCGGGGGTGCGGCAAATGAGTGGGCTTCTAATTTGCAACACCCCTTCCGTCACCTTCGGTGACACCCACCCCTCGAGGGGTGGGCAAGGCGAACAGCGAGGCCCCTCCTCATACCGAGCGCAGCGAGCGTATCTTAAAGATTCACTCACCCCTTCGGGGGTTACTTCGCCCTTGCGGGCTCGTGCCGACCTTAGTTTACAATAGAAGCCTCGGTCGGGGCGGAATGAGGGATGTGATTACCCGCTGAGCTCCTTCCGGAACTGCGCCATGATCTTACTCTCGATGCGGGAGATCTGCACCTGCGAGACCCCGATCGCCTTCGCCACCTCGCTCTGCGTCATGTCGCGGAAATAGCGGAGCACGACGATTTTCCTCTCCCGCTCGGGCAACTTTTCGATGACGCTTTTGAGGAGCAGACTGTCGATCATCTCCTCCTGCGTGTCCTTCGCGGGGAGCCTGTCGGCGAGCGTCGTACCCTGTTCGTCCTTGTAATCGGTCTGCTCGTAGATGGAGACGGGCATTCTCCCCGAGCCGAGCGTGAACACCACGTCGCCCTCTTCCATCGCGAACGCCGCCGCAAGTTCCTTGATCGAGGGCTGCTCGCCGTGGGCGATCGAGTATTCCTCGATGTACCGTCCCATGTCGCGCGCCGTCTTTTTCATCGCCCGCGAGACCTTGATGCTGCCGTCGTCCCGCAAAAACCGCTTGATCTCCCCCGCGATCATGGGTACGGCGTAGGTGGAAAAGCGCACGCCGAACCGCTCGTCGAATCCCGCGATCGCTTTGAGCAGACCGAGAGAGGCGAGCTGGAAGAGATCGTCGTACTCCACCCCCTTGCCGAGATACCGCCGCAAAATGCTTTTGAGAAGGGAGGTATTGTGGAGCAGGAGAAGCTCCTTCGCCTCCCCGTCCCCCTCTTTGGCACGGCGGATCAGGGCGAGCGTTTCCTCCTCACCCAGCATTCCGCTCTTCCCTTTCGCCGATCGCCTTGCTCATCAAAACGGTGGTACCCATGCCCGGGGAGGACCGCACGGAAAACTCGTTCATGAACGTCTGCATGATGGTAAATCCCATGCCCGAACGCTCTTCGCCGGGCAGCGTCGTAAAGAAGGGTTGGAGGGCCGCTTCGACGTTCTCGATGCCCTTCCCCTCGTCGGAGATCTCGATGCGGAAAACGTCTTTTTCCGTGCGGCAGCGCACCGTCACCCAGCCCTCCGCGTCGCGGTAGCCGTGGACGATGCAGTTCGTCACCGCCTCCGAGACCGCGGTCTTGACGTCGGAAAGCTCCGAGAGCGTGGGGTTCATGGTGAGGAGAAACGCCGCGACCGCATTGCGCGCGAACACTTCGTTCTCCGATTTCGAGGGAAATTTCAGGATCATTTCGTTCATACTTTGCTCTCCTACTGTTTGGGCATCAGCGAGTAAAGTCCGCTGAGCGAAAGAATTTTGTCCGCGCCCGCGTCGGGAGCTTCGAGGGCCATCGCCATGCCGTATTTCTTCAAACGCTTGTAGCGGCCGATGAGAAAGCCGATGCCCGTCGAATCCATAAAGCGCAGCCCCGCAAGGTTGAAAACGGCGCGGGAGAGCCCCGCATGACCGTCGATGAGGCGGTCGGTCCGATCCCGCACCTCGCCCACGGAGTGCTCGTCGAGCTCGCCGGAAAGATAAATATAGAGGTCGTCGCCTCGTTTGGACCATTGAAGATTCACGCAAACCCCTCCTTTTCGCTTCCCCTATTGTAGCATAAGGAAGAGGTCGTATTCGGGCGTTTTTTGGGGAATGGGGTCAAAAAACCGCACTTTTCTTTCAGAATTTGAGCAGTGCATGGAATTCAACCAGCGCGGTTTTCTTTTAAGTAAAAAAATCGCCCTTTCGGACGACTTTTTACAGAGCGGATGATTCCAAGCGATAGTTCAAAGCGGATCATTCCAATTCGTCGGCGACGATCATGAGCACGCCCGCCGCGACGTTGACAAAGATGATCGTGCAGATCTTGAACGCAAGGCTCACGGGAATGTTCTCTTCGAGGCACTTGTTGTAGTGCAGGGTCATGGGAAGCATCCAGCAGAGCGGAATGACCGCCATTCCCTCCACCGCACAGGTGACGATCATCACGATCTTGGCGATGAACCTGAGGATATCCGGAGTTTTTTTCTTCGAATCCGCGGTGCTCTTATAGTTTTCGGTCGCGCAGCCGCAAGCGGGGCAGATCTCCGCCTCCTCCGCAAGCTCCGCACCGCAATGTGTACAATACATGTCGCAATCCTCCTTCCTTTTTCTTCAATTATACTCCCCTTTCCCGCCGCCGTCAATAGGAAAGTCATGTTTTTTATAAAAAACATGCGCGCGCGAAGAAGAGCGGCCCGATTTCCATGCGGCAGCTGGGCTGCGCTGCCTCGCCTGCGTCTCTTGCCGTTGCGGGCAATGGGGTGAATGACAGTAAGAAAGCAGGATTGCCACCCCGCCTCGGCCGTCACGAAAAAGGGACCGACAAAAAGTCAGTCCCTTTTTCGTGGTGGAGCATTGATAACCTAAAACGAATACAGCCGCTTCTTTAAGCCCGACGAAAACTCATTTACCACAATTTCATCTAATTGCTCCGATATTTCTTTGAACGGCAAATCAAGATTCAGTGTTTTGACGGCTATTTTGTTGCCACTCATCATATATGAGCTGTTTACTACAATATCGTCATCGGGTTGAGCGTATAGCAAAAGACCTGACACCTTGCCGCTTCTGCTTGTATCATAATTTTTAACATATGTAAAAATTTGATAAAGATTATCCGATATTAAAGTGCGTTTTTCAAATCGTGTTGCTGTGTTATGACTATAATATTTTGCGTCAATAATCAACACTTTATCATCCTGCTTAATTGTAATATCGCTTTGCATTACAGGCAAAAGGGAATCGCCTTCCTCGTCAAGCCACCAGGGAATTTGTGCGGCTGAAACATTCAGTGTTGGATATTCCTTGCGATAATATTCCAGAATAAATTTTTCATATAATTTGTGCATTTGATTTTCATCGAAAAACTTACTCAATTTATACTTGCTACCGTTTGAAGATTGCAATAAACCTTTTATTACAAGATAGCAAATTGACAGCAACATATGATAATATTCATTGTTGCGGTTATAGGTTTGACTCCAACTTATATTGAAGGGATCTATCTCGCCTATGTCTTTAAAGAATAGGAGCAAGTTACGTAATGATTTTTTTCTGCTTACGCTAATGTCAGATCGAATTAAAACAATTAATGTTGTTTTAATTATGCGATTATAATAGCTGTCGGTAGTAAAATCATCATATATGCATACCAAACGTTGCTTAATCATTGTTTGCTTTTTAATTGACTCTGATATATCAATCTTGCCTCGTAAACAGTTCAATGAATCTTTTTCTTCGATATAGGCTTTATTAAGCCCACGTTTAATAAGTTTTTTTACGCCGCTCTCTAAAATAGCAGAAAGTAAGTCGGCGGCGTTTACAAACGCTTCACTACCACAAAGTTCTTCAATTTTTTCTTCTCTTAAAAGTGAGAATGCATAAGCTAACATATAGTATATGTTTTGTATGCGAATCATTTAATTGCCTCTTTTAAGATTCTTTCGCACTCGATAACCTTTGAGTGATCGTCAAACCAATATTCGTCAAGTAATGGCAAAATTTCATAATTGACGACCGCATTAAGCCACTTATCGTCTATGGTATTTTTTGTACAGAAATAACTATGCCCTATACGAAACCCCTTGCCGAGGGTAACGTCATTTTCAATGATTTCATTAATCTTTTCAACCGCGGAAATAAGTTTATTAAATTTGTCATTGGACTTGCTTTCTCTGTATTTGCGAAACCCCTCTGTTGCAAAAGCAGGGGCAAACTCAAAAAACGCAAACCTTCTTCTTAAAGCGTAGTCAAGCATAGCTAAACTTCGGTCTGCTGTATTCATCATACCGATTATATGTACATTTTCAGGAATTGAAAATTCTTCATCGCCATAAATTAAAGGCAACTTCATACTACGTTTATCATTTTCAATGAGCATAAACAATTCACCGAAAATTTTACTAATATTGCCACGGTTTATTTCGTCAATGATAAAGAAATATTGGTTATTTTTATCGTCTTGTTCTGCTAATTTACAGAAATTGTAGAATGGACCTTTTTTAAGTTCAAAATGACCGTCAGAAGTAGGACGATAGCCCATTATAAAATCTTCGTAGGAATAGCTCGGATGAAATTGCACCATTAAGACTCGGTTAGTATCTTTTTCGCCCATTATGGAATAAGCTAACCGTTTAGCGGCGAAAGTTTTCCCAACACCAGGTGCGCCTTGAAGAATGATGTTTTTTTTGTTCAGAATAAGATTTTTTAAGGTATCATAGTTCTCGGCAGACATAAACACGTCGTTTAAAAAATGCTGCTCGGTATATTCATCAAAAAGCTTTTCTTGCTCTTCAATCGGTTCGCCATCTTCATCTTCAAACAAAGCGTTTAATTCTTCAACATATTCCTTATATACAGTTATATCTGTCAATGTTTTTAATGCAGCCTTACCGGGATGTTCCCAATGACCAATATTAGTCCAGTGTACTCGCCGTATATGTTTAAAATCACTGTCAGTTGATTCGTCAAAAATATAATCAGATTCAACAACACCTCTTCCAATTATCTTGCTGACCCCTTTTTTGACAAAAATAACGTCACCGATTTTTATTTCATTCGCAAATTGCCAAGTTGCGTGAGCATCATTTTTATAAGAATACTCACTTCCATAAAGTTCTTTCATCTTTGCTTTCATTGAAGCTTTATCGGGGAAATCGCTTAAATCACCAATCTGCCCCCAACCGATAGCCATTATCCCATCGGAATAGAATTGCCCCCAATTTTCAGCATTACGACCGGGAGCATACAACCAATAGTGCGTTTCGTTTTCATCATTGTCGCCTAATGTATTTGTTGCGTTATCTTTCTTATTTATGCTGCCTTTAAAAATTTCAGAAGCAAGATCGTATGTCATCTCAACGGTCATGCCTAATTCGGTTAATGTCCATACGCCTTTTATACTTTTATCAATATAACCAGCATTCGCAAGATAATTACGCGCCCATTGAACTTCATTGTCGAATTTGTTGACTTGGGTTTTCCCTCTTACTTCCTTTAATTCTTCTTCCGAAACACTTTCTTTTTCAATAATTTGCGCTTTTGCTTCGGCAGGTGTTGCAGAGCCGCCTAAATCTCGCAGAGCCTTAATAAGGGGAGCAAACCAACGCAGAAAAGAAGCGTTTGATATTTTAGTTGGCTGTTCCTCTGTCGATTCTTTTTGTCCATTTACTGCAGTAGAGTAAAGGTAAGCATTATAAGACAACTCTACAAAGTTATGAAAAATACTATCGTGGGTGTCAAAATATGACCGCATTGTTTCTAAAATTGCAAGATATGTTTCCGCAGGTATTTTGCTTATAACTTTGGGCAATTTTTGAGTAAGCGTGGTAGGCAGTTTATCCGTTTCATATATAAACCATTGATTACGGCTGTCCAAATTTAAATAGTCACGCGCAGACACCCAATATAAGCCCATTGTAATTTTGCTGTTATTATTGCCTTTTGCGCCAATAACCAAATTAAAGAAATGGCAAAAATCCCTTCGTGTCTCTTGTGATTTATCCCTGATGTATTTTAATGCTGATTCAAAAAGTCCCCACAAATTATCTATATCATCAGCGTTCCTATCTCCAATAAAATAGTAAAATGTAGCATTTTGGTTGTTTACAGTAGGCACACCCTCAAAAGATAGCATTTCAATATTAACGCCCACTTTTTTAGATAGTGCCGACAAAATTTTTACCCTATTTTGATTTGTTTGCGAACTTTTATTAAAGAGCCCAAATACTGTAAACGGATCAATATCGACAATGTTATTATCACGTTCCAAGGTCGGTAATTTTATGTTGATTTCCGCATAAACCTCCTTGATGATTGCTATCAGGGCTTGCCTGTTATTTTTAAATGACAACAACTTTTTAGCAATCTCAGTGTAGGTATCAACCCAAAAGGCATTGAAAGTATTTGTATCAGTATTAAAAGTTTCCATTCTAATCTCCTAACAACAAAATCTTTGAACTAATTATAACACATAAGTACACCATTTGCAACAGCTGAATTCAATAATAAATTAAAAATGGCACTTTGGCGGGTGCTTGACTAAACGAGCGCGGTACGAGCAGTGTCCGAACGGCCTTTTGCAGGAACTCTGAAAGCGTGGTGGATTTTGCCGACACCACAAGGGACCCCTCGGCAAAGCTTCGGCGCTTTGCGCCTCGCGCGAATCTACCATCTCTTCCCGCCGCGCAAAGCCCTTGCACAAGGCAAGGGCTTT
>CANQTD010000037.1 GCA_947626685.1 uncultured Clostridia bacterium
GAATGAGGGTGTCTCGGCTCCACCCGAGGGGAAGCTCTGCACACGCCTAATCTTGGCTCCCCCTTGAGGGGGAGCTGGCGAGCGTTAGCGAGACGGAAGGGGTGTTGCATGATCAGAACGACACCCCTTCCGTCACTCGCTTTGCTCGTGCCACCCACCCCTCGAGGGGTGGGCAAGGTCGTCCCCCTTTATTTTTCAACTCCAAAGGGGACAGCAAGGAACCTCATACCGAGGTAGCGAGTGTATCTTAAAGATTCACTCACCCCCTTTGGGGGTTCGGAATGAGGAAATCCCGACCCCATTCCAATAACGGCGCGTTGCAAAACCACGCTTTTGCATAAGCGCACTCAATTTCCCGAATCCTTTCGGCTTATTGTCTTTGAGGACAAATCGGGGCGTGGGCGACGGGGCTTTGAGATGCACTTTCCTAACCCCTCACAAAATTTTGTTTGGGGGGATTATTGACGCACCCCCTCCCCTACCCCTCCCCCCTCGTTGGGGCCCCCGAAAAAAGCCGTAGGATTTTTTTGGGGTAATTATAAGGGGGGGGAGGCAAGTGAAAGTCTCCCCAAACAAAATTTGTGAACTTAATAATCTTCCTTAACGCCGAGAAAGTAGTCGGCGGAAATGCCGAACGCGAGCGACATCTGCCTGAGATTATCGTAGCCCGGTTTCGCCTTTCCCTTCAACCATTCGCTGACTTGGCTCGGCTTGACCCCGATCCGCGCGGCAAATTCCGTGCGCGTAAGATTGTTTTCTTTCAAAAATTCGGACAGGATCGCAGGAAATTCCATAAATCCATTTTATAGAAATTTCTACAATTATACTTGACATGTAGAATATTCTAATATAAAATGTAGCTGTGTTCTTGTAAATTTGGGTGGAGGAATGCGGAAGATGGAGAAAGAAAAAAACTGCGAGAGCTGTGAGTTTTATGTGCCTTATTACGGGATCCGCGGGAACAAATTGCATTATGTTCACAAAGGGTCATGTGCCGAAAGATATCTTTCCGCGAGAGAAACGCAGGAGATCCCTTATTTGCGGGATTGTCCGTGCAGAAGAGAGAGGAGCACCGAAACTGTGCTCACGGACGGGGAGCTTCTGATTTTCGAAATAGAAGAAAAGTTGAACGAGTTGCGGCGGTTTTTGGAAGAGAAATAGAGGAAAAGATCCCCGCAAAACTTGATACATGCGGGGTCGCTTAGAAAATCTGCAAACAAAAAAGGGGGCATGTCTCAGACATGCCCCCGTCGTTTGTGGTCTATGTAAGGTGGCGCGGCGAATGAGGAGCGGGGCCTTCACCCCTTCGGGGGGAAGGTGGCACGGCGCAGCCGTGACGGATGAGGGGCGTTCTAATTGGGAGTTCTCCTCATACCGAGGCGAAGCCGAGCGTATCTTAAAGATTCACTCGGCCCTTGCGGGCCTCGGAATGAGGGTGTCTCGGCTCCACCCGAGGGGAAGCTCTGCACACGCCTAATCTTGGCTCCCCCTTGAGGGGGAGCTGTCGAGGCGAAGCCGAGGCTGAAGGGGTGTTGCATGATCAGAACAACACCCCTTCCGTCACCTACGGTGACACCCACCCCTCGAGGGGTGGGCAAGAGGCCGATTTCCCGACCCCATTCCAATAACGGCGCGTTGCAAAACCACGCTTTTGCATAAGCGCACCCCCTTCCCTACCCCTCCCCCTCAGGTATAAGGGGGAGGGCAAGAAAATGTGCCCCAAACAAAATTTGTGAACTTAGTTCCAATAACGGCGCGTTGCAAAACCACGCTTTTGCATAAGCGCACTCAATTTGCCGAACCCTTTCGGCTTATTGTCTTTGAGGACAAATCGGGGCGCGGGCGACGGGGCTTTGAGATGCACTTTCCTAACCCCTCACGAAATTTTGTTTTGCGCCCTTGCAAAACAAAATTTGTGAACTCAAAACGCGCAGTTTTTCGTGAGGAAGGCGACGATCTCGCCCTCGGTGAGGCGGACCTGTTCCATCGAATCGCGGTCGCGCACCGTGTACGTCGCATTCTCGAGGGAGTCGAAGTCCACCGTGACGCAATAGGGGGTGCCGATCTCGTCCTGCCGTCTGTAACGCTTGCCGATCGAGCCCGCTTCGTCGTAGGTGACGGAGAAGAACTTGCGCAGTCTGCCCCAAAGTTCCTTCGCCTGCGGAGCGAGATTCTTTTGAAGGGGCAGGATCGCAGCCTTATATGCCGCGATCGCGGGATGGAAGTGCATGACGGTGCGCGTTTCGCCGTTTTCGAGGGTCTCTTCGTCGTACGCCTCCGAGAGCACGGCGAGCATGAGGCGGTCGGCTCCGATGGAGTATTCGATGACATAGGGAATGAACTTCTCGCCGTTTACGGGGTCGACGTAGGTGAGCGTCTTGCCCGAGTACTCCTGATGGCGGGAGAGATCGTAGTCGGTGCGGTTGTGGATGCCGTTGAGCTCTTGCCAGCCCATCGGGTAGAGGTATTGGATATCGCACGCCTCTTTTGCGTAGTGGGCGAGCTTGTCGTGGTCGTGGAAGCGGAGGTGCTCCGCCTTGAAGCCGAGATCGGTGAGGAAGTCGAACGCCTTTTGCTTAAATTCCTTATAATAATCCCCGTCGGTGCCCTCTTTGCAGAACCACTGGTGCTCCATCTGTTCGAACTCGATGGTGCGGAAGATGAAGTTGCCCGGGGTGATCTCGTTGCGGAACGCCTTGCCGATCTGCGCGATGCCGAAGGGGACTTTGGCGCGCGTCGTCCTCTGCACGTTGAGGAAGTTGACGAACTCGCCCTGCGCCGTCTCGGGACGGAGATAGATCTTGTTCTGGCTCTCGTCCGTCACGCCGCGGCTCGTCTCGAACATGAGGTTGAAGGTGCGGATGGGGGTCCAATCGAAATTGCCGCAGACGGGGCAGCATACATGGTGCTCCGAAATGTAATTTTGCATCTCCTCATCGGACATGGTATCGGGATTCACCGTCCCCTTCGAGTGCGCCTCGATGAGATTGTCGGCGCGGTGGCGGGTCTTGCAGTGCTTGCAGTCCATCTTGGGGTCGGAGAAGGAAGTGGTGTGGCCGCTCGCTTCCCAGACGCGCGAATTCATGAGGATGGCGGCGTCGACGCCGTAGGAATTGTCGCTTTCCGTGACGAAGCGTTTCCACCACGCCCTCTTGATATTGTTCTTGATCTCGACGCCCACGGGACCGTAGTCCCATGTGTTGCCCATGCCGCCGTAGATCTCGCTCCCGGGGAAAACGATGCCGCGCGCCTTGCACAGCGCGACGAGCTTGTCCATCGTGACCGTATTGTTTGCCATAACAAAGCTCCTGTCGTCAAAATTTTATCGTAAATATTATAACGATTCCGAAATTTTCCGTCAAGTATTTCAAAAGCATTTTCGCGCAACTCCGCAGGGAAAGCGGCGTCAGATGCGCAGCAGCTTGAAAAAGAGGGTCGCGAGAAAAGTTCCCGCACCCGTCACGAGGAAGAAGGCGAGCAGAATGAGGGCGGGCTCGGACGGAAGGAAGAGGAAGGGAGCGTACACCGCGCCCGCGGCGAGCAGCCCGACGGGGATGCGGAACACGCGCTTCCATCTCTTCTTCGGCCCTGCGTAGCGGAGCATGTCCGTGAGGGGGAGGAAGAACGCGCCGCCCGCGAGCAGTCCCGCCATGCGGAGCAGTTCGGGCTCGGGCTCGAAGGGCACGCAGCAGAGCACGAGAAGGGCGATCCCCATGAGCACGAAATGGCGGTACGGGTACGCGGCGCGGAAGATGAGTTCCCAAAAGACGGCGGCGAGGGAGCCGAACAAGACGCCCGCGAGCACGTCGGTAAAGTAGTGGACCCCGAAGTAGAGGCGGGAGACGCACACGAGCAGGATGCAGAAAACGGCGATCGCCCAGACGTACCACTTCCGCGCACGGAACGCGCCCGTCTCGAGAGCGGAGGACGTCGCCTGCGCGTGTCCGCTCGGGAAGGAGAGGTTGTCGCCGAGGCCGCGCGTCGTAAAGAGAGGGGTGTCCACGTCCAGCCGCTCCACCACGCCCGCGGCATAGGGGCGGGGACGGTGCACGGCGCACTTGACCGCGCTGTTGAAGGCGGCGGAGGAGAGCGCGGTGAAGAGAAGCTGTTCCCCCGTCCTTCCGCCGATCAGCCACCACAGGAGAATGATCACGGCGCCGACGGTGAGCGCTTCCCCGAAAAAGGAGATCCCGCCGAAGAACCACGTCAGCGCGGGCGTGCGGATAGACTCGAAAAATATTGAGATCGCGTTGTCCATATCCCGATTATAGCACAAAAATCAAAAAAAGGTCTCGTAAAAACTATCATTTTTACAGAGAATATGCTATAATAGGGTCGGAACGGTGCGTTGATCCGTCCCCAAGCGGCAAATCCTTGCTTTGCGGACGGAAAATTTCGGCACAGGCGTGAAATTATGGCGGAAGCGGAAAACTTTATCCAGGACATCATCGACACAGACCTCGCTTCGGGAAAGATCCAAAGCGTCCAGACGAGGTTCCCCCCCGAACCCAACGGGTATCTGCACATCGGGCACGCGAAGAGCATGTTCGTCAACTTCGGCACGGCGGAAAAATACGGCGGCAAGTGCAATCTCTTCTTCGACGACACCAACCCCTCGAAGGAGAAAACCGAATTTGTGGACGCGATCCGCCGCGACATTCTCTGGCTCGGCTATCATTGGGACAAAGAGGTCTACGCCTCCGACTTTTTCGACGTCATCTACGACTATGCGGAACGGCTCATCCGCGAGGGCAAGGCGTTCGTGTGCGACCTCTCGGCGGACGAGATCCGCGAGACGAGGGGCACCCTCACCGAACCGGGCACCGAGAGCCCGTACAGGGGGCGCACGCCCGAGGAAAACCTCCGCCTCTTCCGCGAGATGCGGGACGGCAAGTACGCGGACGGCGAGAAGTGCCTGCGCGCGAAGATCGACATGGCGTCGCCCAACATCAACCTGCGCGACCCCGTCATCTACCGCATTCTGCACGCGACCCATCACCGCACGGGCGACAAGTGGTGCGTGTACCCCATGTACGATTACGCACACCCCATCTGCGACTTTTTGCAGGGGGTGACCCATTCCCTCTGCACGCTGGAATTCGAGGACCACAGGCCGCTCTACGATTGGGTGGGCGTCACGCTCGGCTTCTCGCCGAAGCCCCGCCAGATCGAATTTGCGCGGCTCAACGTGACCAACCTCGTCATGAGCAAGCGATACCTCAAAAAGCTCGTGGAGGATGGCAGCGTGCACGGGTGGGACGACCCCCGCATGCCCACGCTCGCGGGCCTGCGCAACCGCGGGATCCCCGCGGCGGCGGTGCGCGACTTCTGCTCCCGCATCGGCGTTGCGAAGGCGCAGTCCGAGTGCGAGATCTCCTATTTCGAAGCGGTCGTCCGCGACTACCTCAACCTGCACGCGCCCCGTGCAATGGCGGTCGTCGAGCCCCTTAAACTCACTATCACCAATTACGAGGGGGAAGAGGAGATCGACTTCGAAGTCAACCCGCTCGAAGAGGGCGCGGGCACCCGCAAGGTGCGCTTCGGCAAGACGCTCTATATCGAGAAAGGGGACTTTTCCCTCGATCCTCCGCCCAAGTACCACCGCCTCAAATTGGGCGGCTTCGCCCGTCTCAAAAACGCGTATATCGTGCGCGCGGACGAGGCGGTGACGAACGCGGACGGGGAGGTCGTCGAGGTGAAATGCACCTACTTCCCCGAGAGCCACAGCGGGTCGGACACGAGCGGCATCAAGGCGAAGGGCGTGCTCCATTGGGTGAACGCGGAGACCTGCGAGGACGCGCTCCTCAAACGGTACGACCATCTCCTCAGGGACGCGGACTACGCGGGGCAGGATTTCTCCGAACGCTTCAATGCGGACAGCGAGCATATCTTCTGCGCGAAGGCGGAGCCCTATCTCGGCGAGGCGGAGGAGGGAACGGACTTCCAGCTCATGCGCACGGGCTACTACAAGACCTGCCGCGAAGGGGGAAAGCTCGTGCTCTCCGAGATCGTCTCGTTGAAAGACAATTTCAACAAATAACCGTAAAATTCATGCCCTCGGCCAAAAACGGGCATACCATGTCGGGGGTATGGCGAATAAAATCATTCAGGGGGTAGCTATGACTCCTCTTCTCATCGGACTGATCGCCGCGCTCTGCGTGTTTGCCGTCTCCGTATTTTTATACGGGATCTTCCGCAAATTCACGCAGATGAGCTGGCTCGCGTGGCAGATCCTCGTCCTCTTCATCGTCACTCTTCCGCTCGCATGGCTGCCGGACGCGCTTCTTCCCGTCTGGAAGTTCACGTTCGCGGTCATCGCGCTCCTCGGCGGCGTCGCGCTCGCCGTGGGGGGAGGGGAACTCATCCGTCTCGCGATGCTCAAAAAGCGCAAACCCGCCCATCCCGCGTGGCGGTTCTTCAACCGTCTGCTCGGCGGGCTCACGGCGGTGCTCGATCTCGCCGTGATCGCGATCTGCGTCGCCGCGTTCGCGCTCCCCGTGATCTACTACTGCATCCCGAGCGTCAAGGACGCGCTCGGCGCGCTCTTCGAGTCGGCGTTCTGGACGAAATTCCTCGCCGTGCACGCCTTCGACTTCGTTCTCATCTCGGTGTTCGCGATCGCCATCCGCACGGGGTGGAGAGAGGGCTTTGCGCGCTCCGTCGTCACCATTCTCCTGCTCGTGCTCACGATCGGGACGGTCGCGCTCTCCATCTATCTGACCGTCGGGACGTCCTTCTTCTCGGCGGCGGCCGCATGGATCGCGCGTGAGATCCACACGTCAAACGGCTTGCTCGCCGCCGCGATCGGCAATACCGTCGTGTTCTTCGCGATCTTTGCCGTGCTGTTCGCGCTCGTCTGCGTGCTCGGCTTCTTCATGGTCAAACTCATCCGCCGCATCCGCTTCAACTACTTCTGGGGCTTTTGCGACGGGGCGGTCGGCGCGCTCATCGCGTTCGCCTGCACCCTCGTCTGCGTGCTCGGCCTGTACTTCGCGGTGGCGTGGATAGGCGGCGGACAGGCGACGGAGCTCATCCGCACGGCGATCAACAGCGTCAACGACGCCCTCGTGCAGGCGGGACAGGCGGGACTTCCCCTCGACGGGGTGGAGAGCGTCCTCTCGTCGGTGGACGCCTATGCCGCCGGCGCGGCGGAGATGCTTTCGGCCCCGCCCATCTCGGGAATGCTCTTTTACAGCCTGCCGCTCTTTTGGAACGTGACGCTCGTCTGAGGCAAAAACTTTTTCCCCAAAAGTAAGATTTGTCCCTCTCCTGCGCATACTTTTCATGTATGTTAGACGAGAGTTCGGCCGCGGTGCTCGCCGCCATCAACGGCGCATGTACGGGCGGCGGCTTTAAGATCCTCGAAGAGAAAGAGCTTGCGCGCGCCCTTCCCGCAGGCGGGGAGGACGTCGCGAAAACGCTCTCCTTCCTCGCCGAAAACCACTATATCGAACTGCGCTATGCGGAGGAGGGGACGTATTGCGTGCGGCCCATGCCCGCGGGCAGGCTGTTTTCGGAGTACGAGGAGCGGGAAAAGCGGGAGCGGGAAAAAAGGAGGGCGGACGTGTTCCGCTTTGCCGCCATCGGTGCGTTTTTAGGCGGCTTCGCGGCGGCGCTTTTGCACATTCTCGTCCTTCTCTTCATCCGTGCGTAACGCCAAGCTCTCCAGACGGGAGAACGAAGTGATGGCGGCGGTCTTTACCCTCTCGCAGGGGAAGGAACGCTTTCTCGTGGCACCGTACGAGATCTTCGACTTGCTCCCCGCCAGATCGAGGCCCGACGAGGAAAAACTCGAGCGCGTCCTGCGCTCCTTAGAGCTCGACGGCTTCTTCGACTATATCCTCTCCGACCGCAAGGGGGAGAAAATGTATTGCATCCACATGCGGGAAGAAGGGCTCGCCTTCCGTCGTCAGGACCTCCAACGCCGCCGCGATCTCATCGCCCGCCTCCTCTTCGCAGGCGCGACGGGGCTGCTCTCCGCCGCGATCGGGTTGCTCCTGAAAGCGATCTTATCATGAGAAATTTTTCCGCAAACGCTTGACGTGGGTTGGGCGTTTGCGTTATAATAAAACGTATGTTTGTCAAACAGCGGCAAATTGTGCGGGACTGTGGTCATGGAACATTTCGATTTCAAACTGCATGCGCCGTTTGAGCCGACGGGCGACCAGCCCGAGGCGATCGAGCGGCTCACCGAGGGCGTGCTGGACGGGATCCGCACGCAGGTGCTCGTCGGCGTGACGGGCAGCGGCAAGACGTTCACGATGGCGAACGTCATCCGCAACGTCGGCAGGCCCACCCTCGTCATCGCGCACAATAAGACGCTCGCCGCCCAGCTCTGCAACGAGTTCCGCGAGTTCTTCCCCGAGAACAGGGTGGAATATTTCGTCTCCTATTACGATTATTATCAGCCCGAGAGCTATATCCCCTCGACGGACACCTATATCGAAAAGGACATGTCCGTCAACGACGAGATCGACAAGCTCCGCAACGCCGCGACGTGCTCGCTCGGGGAACGGGACGACGTGATCGTCGTCGCTTCCGTGAGCTGCATCTACGGGTTGGGCGCCCCCGAGGAATTTTTCCGCCTCGGCGTGTCCCTCCGCCCGGGGCAGACGATGGAGAGGAACGAACTTCTCTCCAAGCTCGTGGGCATCCAATATTCCCGCAACGATACCGACTTCAAACGCTCCACCTTCCGCGTGCGCGGGGACGTGGTGGAGATCTTTCCCGCGTCCAATTCCGAGCTCGCCATCCGCGTCGAGTTCTTCGGCGACGAGATCGACCGCATCTGCGAAGAGGACGCCGTGACGGGGAAGATCGTCTCCGAGCTCAAACACACCGTCATCTTCCCCGCGAGCCACTATGCCGTGGGGAGCGAACGGCTCGCCTATGCCCTCGCCATGATCGCGCAGGACCTCGACGGGGAGGTGCAGGCGTTCGAGCGGGAGGGCAAGCTCCTCGAAGCGCAGCGGCTCAGGCAGCGCACCGAACACGACCTCGAGATGATGCGGGAGATCGGCTATTGCTCGGGCATCGAGAACTACTCCCGCTATTTCGACGGCAGACTTCCCGGCCAGCCGCCCTTCACCCTCCTCGATTATTTCCCCGAACAGTTCCTCGTTTTTATCGACGAGAGCCACATGACGATCCCGCAGATCCGCGCAATGTACAACGGCGACCGCGCGCGCAAGACCAGCCTCGTCGAGTACGGCTTCCGCGTCAAGGCGGCGTTCGACAACCGCCCCCTCACGTTTGCGGAGTTCGACGAGCGCATTCCGCAGCTCATCTGCGTCTCCGCAACGCCCGCTCCCTACGAGCTCGGCGAGGCGGGACAGGTCGTCGAACAGCTCATCCGCCCCACGGGGCTCTTGGACCCTCCCGTCACCGTAAAACCGACGAAAGGACAGATCGACGATCTGCTCTCCGAGGTGCGGACCACGGTCATGGGTGGGGGACGCGTGCTCATCACCACGCTTACGAAGCGCATGGCGGAATCGCTCACCGACTACCTCAAAGAGGCGGGCGTGAAGGTGCGCTACATGCACTCGGATATCGACACGCTCGAGCGCATCGACATCGTGAACGGGCTGCGGGCGGGGGAATTCGACGCGCTTTGCGGCATCAACCTTCTCCGCGAGGGGCTCGATCTTCCCGAGGTCAAACTCGTCGCCATCCTCGACGCGGATAAAGAGGGGTTTTTGCGGAGCGAAACTTCTCTCGTGCAGACGATCGGCCGCGCGGCGCGCAACGCGGAGGGGCGGGTCATCATGTACGCCGACGAAATGACGGGCAGCATGGAACGCGCCATCGGCGAGACGAACAGACGCCGCGAAAAACAGCAGGCATATAACGAATCGCACGGCATCGTGCCCAAGACGATCATCAAAGATATCAGATCCACCCTCGCCATCACGGGCAAGGCAAAGCGGTCCGCGGAGATCGCCCAAAAGGACATTCCCGAGGAGATCGAAAAGCTCAAAGCGCTCATGCGCATCGCGTCCAACGCCCTCGACTTCGAGAAAGCGATCGAGATCCGCGAGCAGATCAACGAGCTGAGAAAACGCCTGCGCAAGTGACGGTTTCGGACATGGGTGCCCCGTTTGAGGTCAAACATTGCGTCTCTTGGCTCCTCCCGAGGAGGAGCTGTCACGAAGTGACTGAGGTGGGTACGTTCTCGGCTCCACCTCTGGGGGAGCTGTCCGCAACGCCAACCCTCTTGGCTCCCCCTTGAGGGGGAGCTGTCCGCAACGCGGACTGAGGGGGTTCAAAACCCCTTTCCCCCGCTCCGCGGGTACTGTCTCGGGCAAGTAGAACCTTGCCCTCGGTCACCGTTCGCGCGGCAAATGCGCTCACTCATCGCAAAACGCCGCGAAAAGCGCACTGTGCTTTTCGCGAGAAGTGCGTTTTGCGACCCCAAAGGGGACAGCGAGGTAGGGTGGTGCGTTTTCCGACCCCATTTCTCAAATCACTCAAAAAACAAAAACCGCGCTTTTTGTTTTTTGCCCCAATTTGCGCCGCGCGCTTATTGTCTTTGAGGACAGATACGGGGGTGGGCGACGGGGCTTTGAGATGAAAAAACCTAACCCCTCACGAAATTTTGTTTGGGCGATTGTTGACGCACCCCCCACCCTACCCTCCCCCCTCTGGTAAAAGGGGGGAGGCAAGTGGAAGTGCCCCAAACAAAATTTGTGAACCCCATTCCAATAACGGCGCGTTGCAAAACCACGCTTTTGCATAAGCGCACTCAATTTGCCGAACCCTTTCGGCTTATTGTCTGATGAAACAG
>CANQTD010000038.1 GCA_947626685.1 uncultured Clostridia bacterium
CGGCGTAGCCGTGACGGATGAGGGGCGTTCAAATTGGAAGCTCCCCTCATCTCCCGCTCCGCGGGAGCTTCCCCCCACGGGGGGAAGCCTTGCTCGGCTCCTCCCGAGGAGGAGCTGTCACGCAGTGACTGAGGTGGGTACGATTCTAATTGTGGTCAGCATGATTGACCGCCCCACCCCCCTACCCCCTCCCACGGAGGGGGCAAGAAATGCGTTCCGCGACCCCAAACGACAGCGCGTTGGGCAATGCCCAATAAAATATCGGTATGGAAAAAAGTCTTGACGAAAGGATCACGGAAAATCTGCGGTTCGAGATCGAGAACTGCGGCAAAAAGAAAACCGAGATCGCGCGGGCGTTGGGGATCGATTGCTCCTCCGTTTCGCAATATCTCTCGGGAAGATCGCAGCCCACGCTCGCGAATTTATCCAAGCTCTGTAATTTTATCGGCTGCTCCGCCGACGACATCCTCGAGATCAAAAAGAATTGACCCGGCGCGGCACGAGCGCAGAGCGCGAAGTAACGGAGCAACGCGGAGTAAGTGAATCTTTAAGATACGCTCGGCTTCGCCTCGGTATGAGGGATATTCTCGGCTCCAACGTTGGGAGCAAGAAAGCCTTCACCCTTCGGGGGGAAGGTGGCACGGCGTAGCCGTGACGGATGAGGGGCGTTCAAATTGGAAGCTCCCCTCATCTCCCGCTCCGCGGGAGCTTCCCCCCAACGGGGGGAAGCCTTACTCGGCTCCTCCCGAGGAGGAGCTGTCACGTAGTGACTGCCCCGCGCGCACTATTTGCGACTAAGCGCGGCACGAGGAGCGAAGCGACGAAGTAGGTGGGTGTCATTCCGATTAAGCACCACCCCTTCCGTCACCTACGGTGACACCCACCCCTCAAGGGGTGGGCAATAGTGCACCCCTCGGGGGACAGCAAGATCTTGCCTCACCGCCGCGCTTGTAACCGTTTAGGATAATATGAAATATTTAGACTTGGTCGAACTGATCGTAGAAAAAGAGGAATACGCAAGGCACGGCGTTCATAAGGGAATGTTCGGGGCAATCATGTCGGAAGAAAAAATCGGAGACAAATGGCAAGTGATCTTCTCGGAATTTTCTACGGGAAAGGATATTGCGGATCTTCTCGTACGGGAAGATGACCTGCTCGCTCATGATTCTATTCCCTATCCACCGAACGCCTGATTTTTAATCAAATTATCAATCAAAAGTTCGTTCCAAAAAAGACGCGGCGGTGCCGCGTCTTTTTTCGATATGTGCTTGGGTGGTTCTGCTTATCCGTTTTCCCGCTCGGGCTGCACCGTCTCAGCGCAGTTCGGCGCCGAGATTGTGTTTGAGGTTCGCAACGATCTTGTTGAAAAATCCGTCCACCGTCTCGGGGGAGAGCCCCTTTTCGGCATTCGAATCGGGCGCGAACGTGATGCGGAACGCCATGCTCTTCTTCTCTTTCCCGAGGCGGAGAGGGTCACGGTAGACGTCGAACAGTTCCGCCCTCTTCGCCGCCTTACAAGCGCGCAGGATGCAGCTCTCCAGCTCGGCGCACGTCACCTTTTCCTCCACGACGACGGCGAGGTCGCGCGACACGTCGGGGAACTTCGGCACGGGGCGGTACACGATCCCCTTGCGGAATTTTTTGGAGAGCGAAACGTAATCGAGCTCGGCGAGCACGACCTTCTTCTCGAGGGCAAGCTCCTCGGCGACGAGGGGGTGAAGTTCGCCGATCCAGCCGACCTCTTTCTCCCCCATTTTGACGGCCGCCGTCGCCCCGGGGTGCAGGAAGGGCTTTTCGCCGCGCACAAATTCGAATTTGAGGCCGAACGCCTCCGCGACGCCTTCCAGCGCGCCTTTCAGATCGAAGAAATCGCCCTCTCCCCAAATCGCGAGCGAGACATGCTTCCGCTCCTCGGGGAGCTCTTCGGGGGGTACCATGTCCGAAAGATACACGTTTGCAAGCTCAAAGAGCCGCCCTTCGTCGTTCCCCTTGCGCACGTTGCGGACGACGTTTGCGATCATCGTGGGCGCGAGGATGGTGCGCATGACGGAGAGGTCCTCGCCTAAGGGATTTTTCACCGTGACGGCGCGGCGTTCGGGCGCGTCCGCGGGCAGGCGCAGAAGGTCAAAGTCTTTGGGGGAATAGAAGGAGTAGCCGTACGCCTCGAAGAAGCCCTCGCCCGCGAGCGTCTCCTTGAAGCGGAGCTCCTCTTTTTGCGCGGGGGTGAGCCCGCCGTGGGTCACCGTCGCGTTTTCGAGGAACGTGGGCACGATATGCCCGTAGCCGTACATGCGGATGACCTCTTCGGCGAGGTCGGGGAAGCCGTCAATGTCGTCCCTCCAAAGGGGAACGAGCACGGAGAGCTCTTTTCCCCCGTCCGTCACGGTAAAGCCGAGCCGCTCCAAAATGGCATTGACTTCCTCTTTGGAAACATGGATCCCGAGCACGCCGTCGATCTTCTCGTACGTCGTGGAGACGCGTTTCCCTTCGATGGCGTCGGCGGAACGGCCCGCGACCGCCGTGTAGGACGTGGGAGTGCCGCAGCCGAGTTTCTCCATGAGGGCGAGCGCGCGGCGCATTCCCGTATGCGGGAAGATCTCGTACACCCCCCTCTCGAAGCGGGCGGAGGAATCGCTGCGCTGTCCGAGCGCGCGGGACGTCTTTCTCACGCTGTCGCGCGCAAAGCACGCCGCCTCCAAGAACACTTCGGCCGTGCCGGGCTTGATCTCGCTGTCGAGGCCGCCCATGACTCCCGCGAGCGCGGCGGGACGCTCCCCGTCGCAGATGAGGAGATTGTCGGGGTGAAGAACAAACTCCTTTCCGTCGAGCGTCGTGATCTTCTCCCCCTCCTTTGCGCAGCGGACGACGATCTTGTCGCCGCGGAGATAGTTCCTGTCGAAGGCGTGCATGGGCTGTCCCACTTCGAGAAGGACGTAGTTCGTGACGTCGACGACGTTGTTGACCGAACGCAGCCCCATGAGCGCGAGACGGCGGCGCAGAGAGCGCGGGGACGCGCCGATCTTCACGTCCTTCACATAGCTGCCCACATAGAGCGGACAGAGCTTGGGCTCGAGGACCTCGACGGAGATCTTCACGTCGGTGGGGACCGTATGATAGGAGAGATCGAGCGGCCTGAGCTTTTGTTTGAGGACGGCGGCGACTTCGCGCGCGATGCCGTAAACGCTCATGCAATCGGGGCGGTTGGCGGTCAAGGCAATGTCGAAGATGTAGTCGTCGATGCCGACGACGGAACGGATATCGACGCCAAGCGGGGTACCCATGTCCAAGATGAGGATGCCGTTTACCTCCGCGCCCTCATAAAAATCGTCGTTGATGCCGAGCTCTTCGCCCGAGCAGAACATGCCCTCGCTCACCACGCCGCGGAGCTTCCCCGTCTTGATCTTCTGCACGCCGCCCTCATGCTTTACGGTCGCGCCGTCGAGCGCGACGGGCACGATCGCGCCCGCAAACACGTTGGTCGCGGCGGTGACGATCTGCCGCGTTCCCAACCCGCCGCAGTCCACTTGGCAGACGGTGAGCTTGTCCGCGTCGGGGTGCTTTTCGCACGAGAGGATCTTGCAGGTCACGACGTTTTCCACGTCCTTGCCGAGATAGACGAGCTCCTCGACTTCGAACCCGCAGGAGAAGAGTTTCTCCTCGAGTTCTTGCGCCGTCACGCCGATATCCACATAATCTTTTAACCATGAAAAAGGTACTTTCATCTTCTCACCTCAATCCTTGAACTGCTGCAAAAATCTGACGTCGTTCTCTGTAAAGAGACGGATATGATTGATGCCGTATTTGAGCATGGCGATGCGCTCGATGCCCATGCCGAAGGCGAACCCCGTGTATTCGTCGGGGTCGACGCCGCAGTTTTCGAGCACGCGGCGGTTGACCATGCCCGCGCCGAGGACCTCGATCCAGCCCGTTCCCTTGCAGAGCGGACAGCCCTTTCCGCCGCACGCCGTGCACGAGACGTCCACTTCCACCGAGGGCTCCGTGAAGGGGAAATAGGACGGACGAAGGCGCGTCTTGCTCGTCGCCGCGAACATGGTATGGGCAAATTCGTCGAGCATGCCTTGCAGGTCGCACAGCGTGACGCCCTTGTCCACCACGAGCCCCTCCATCTGGTGGAACATCGGGGAATGGGTCGCGTCGTCGTCCGAGCGGAACACCCTGCCGGGCGAGAGCATCTTGATGGGTGGACGCTTCTTCTCCATGAGGCGGATCTGCCCCGCGCTCGTCTGGGTGCGGAGAAGGAGGCCGTCGGTGATATAGAAGGTATCCTGCATGTCGCGCGCGGGATGGTCGGCGGGCGTGTTGAGGGCGGTGAAGTTGTAGTATTCCGTCTCGATCTCGGGGCCTTCGAACACCTCGAAACCCATGCCCGCGAAAATGTCGATGAGCTCGTTCCGCGTGCGCGTGATGGGGTGCAGCGCGCCCTTTTCCCGCCGTCTGCCCGGCATGGTGACGTCGATCTGCTCCCCCGCGAGCTTCTTTTCGAGCTCCCGCTTTTTCATCTTCACTTCGAGATCGGCGATCATCGTCTCGAGCTTTTCGCGGATGTCGTTCACCCGTTTCCCGAACGCGGGCCTTTGCTCGGCGGCAATGTCGCGCATGCTTTTGAGGAGGGCCGTGACCTTGCCCGTGCGCCCCAAAAATTTCATTTTGACCTCATAGAGCGCGCGGGAGGACTCGGCTTTTTCCGCCTCCCCCTCCGCTTCTTGCAGAATGGTTTCCATCGCTTCGTTTTTGATTTCGTCCATAAAAACTCCTTAATATGTTCACTATGTTCACAAATTTTGTTTGGGGCACTTCTTCTTGCCCTCCCCTTTATACTTAAGGGGGAGGGGTAGGGGAGGGGGTGCGTCAACAATCCCCCCAAACAAAATTTCGTGAGGGGTTAAGTTTTTTCATCTCTACGCCCCATCGCCCACAACCTTGTCTGACCTCAAAGACAATAAGCGCGCGGCGCAAATTGGGGCAAAAAACAAAAAGCGCGGTTTTTGTTTTTTGAGTGATTTGAGAAATGGGGTCGGGAAACGCACCGCCACCTTGCTGTCCCCTCTGGGGAAAGTGGCACGAAGTGCCGAAAGGGGTTCTGACCCCCTCACCGCCTACGGCGGAGCTCCCCCAGAGGTGGAGCCAAGAGGGTTGGTGCACACTTGCCCACCCCTTGAGGGGTGGGTGGCACGAGCAACGCGAGTGACGGAAGGGGTGTTTTGCAAATCGGAATGACACCCCTTTCCCCCGCTACGCGGGTACTTTCCCCTCAACGGGACAGCAAGAAGAACGCACACTCCGTGCCACCTTCCCCCCGTATGGGGAAGGCGTTTTTGAGGGCGCCGAGAATTGCTTCATTCCGAAAAAACAAGATACGCCCTGCCGGATTCGCAGGGCGTAGTTTTACGCGGTACCACCTGTTTTCACGCACGCCTTTCGGACATGGTAGCCCCGTTTTCGGCCTGCCGTCCGCATTCCGTGCGCCTCATTGCCCTTTACGCGGGGAACGGCTCCCCTTGAGGTTCTGTTCGGGGGAGCGGCTCGCGGGGGAATACCGTACGGATCCCGAGGGGCCTTCGCAGCCTTGAGGCCCTTCTCTGTGTCGGAACCGAGCGTACGTCTCTTCCGCTTCATCGCCTTTTTTCTTTTATTGTAACGGAAATTTCCGCGCTTGTCAAATGTTTTTTCCCACTTTATTGCCAATCGACGACGTTTACCCACTTCGCGAGAAATTCCTGCTCCTCGGGCTTTTTCTTGACCGATTGCGAGGCGGCGACGATGGGCAGAATGCGCTGCACATATTGGCGGGCGGTGTCCGTTTTCAGGCAGAAGAGTTTGAGGTATTTCTCCGCAAGCTCGTCTTTGCCCTGCAACTTCATGATGAGATAGGTGCGCGCGGCGTCGGCCGAGCCGTTGCCCTGCGTGGCGTGCGCCCAATCGATGATATACGGGACGTTGTCCTTCGTGATGATGACGTTGCTGGGCTGGAAATCGCCGTGACAGAGCTTTTTGTGGCGGGGCAGGCTGTCGAGACGGATATGCAGATCGTAGCGCACCGTCGCGGGGAACGCGCTCGCCGAAATCTTGGCGTGCATCTTATCGCGGAGATGCCCGAGAAGGGGCACCTTTTCCTTGCTCATGGTGATCTGCAGATCGACGAAAAAGTTGAGATATTCGTCCGTCTTTTCGGGATGCCTCTGCATGAGCGTCTCCAGCGTTTCGCCCTCGATGTACTCCCAGATGAGCGAACGCTGGCCGTCGATGACCGAGACGCCGAGCACTTTGGGGATGTTGAGGGACGTCGTCTCCTCGACGCGCGCCTGGTTGAGGGCCTCGTTGAGAATGTCCGCCTTCGAATAGGACGGATCGAAGGTCTTGACGAGCCTGTTCGTGTCCCTGTACAGTTTTTTGCCGTTACTTTCGTGAATGAGTTCCATACTTCCTCCTTATCCGCGGGGAATTATCCCGCAATGCCGTTCCACAGAATTATACCTCAAAATCGTGGAACGGGCAAGACTTTTCTGAAAATTTCTTGCCGATTTTTACGGTTTGCGGAGGCGTTATGCCTCTCCGTCCCCGCTCTCCCCGGGTTCGGCCTCTTCTTCGTCCTCTCCGCTCTCTTCCGTAAAGGCAGCGGGTTCTTCGAGGGCGGCGGAAAACGAGGCGATCCTGTTTTCGAGATAGGCGAGGCGGACGCCGTCCTCCGTGGCGGAGAGCCGCTCGTTGTCCTTCACCAGCTTCTGCCCGAGGAAGAGCCCGCGCGAGAAGAACACCGCGACGCCTGCCGAGACGAGGACCATGACGCCGAACACGCCCGTCAGAATGGGCGCGGTCATCTCCTTCGTGCGGACGATATACATTGCGGCGACGGCGCAGCCGATCCCGAACAGCACGAAGAGGGCGAACGCAACGCCGAAGCGGACGAGATAGTAATTGCGGTTGGCGCGGAATGCGTCGCGGCGGGAATCCCTGCCCGCGTTCCACTTCTCGCGCAGGGGAATGGCTTCCGCATGGCACTTTTCCAGCTCATCGCGCATGCTGTCGCCGAGTTTTTCGAGCACTTCGCTACGGACGGCGGGGTAAGCGGCGGGAAGTTCCGCGGAAGTTTCGGGGCTCTCGCCGAAGCACTCCGCGCTCGTGTATTCCTTCGTCCTGCACGCCCAGATCCCGCGCTCGCTCTCCTCTCCGCCCCCGTAGAGGACGGCCTGCGCATACAGGCTTTCCGCCTCGGAGAACTCGCCCGCGGCACGCTTTTGCGCGGCGGCCTTCAGAAGCCGCTCCCGCTCCTTTTCCGCCTTTTCCGCCTCGTCGCGGCGGCGTCTGAGCTCGGCTTTCAGCTCCGTGGGCGTGAGGCCGACGAGGTCCTCGTCGTACTCTTCGGAGCCTTCCTCGGGGAGCCCCTCGAGCTCGATGTCCAAAAATTCATCCTCCAACCCCTTTTTGAGGGGGTCGTCGGTGAGTCTTTCTTCTGCCATATGTTCCTCCTTATTCGTCGGCGCGCCGCCGTTGCGGGGCGCGCGCGTTCTTTCTTTGCGGGACGCTCTTTGTGAGAATGGGGCGGGATTTTCCGCGGTAACGGCTCGCCGCGGCCGCGCAGAGTTTCTCCTCCCCGAACACGGCGAACGCCGCCGAACCCGAGCCCGTCATGGACGCCCCGAGCGGGGAGAGATCCAAGAGCTCGCGGTATGCCTCTTCCGCGCCGCGGGAGAGCGACGCCGCCGCGGGATACAGATCGTTCCCGAACAGGCGCGCCGCCATCGGAAGGTCGCCTGCGGCGAGCAGCCGTGCCGCCTCCTCCGTGCGGAAGCCCCGTTTGCAGCCCAGCCTGTCGTACTCCGCATAGCATGCGGCGGTGGAGACCCCTTCTTCGGGCGCGAGAATGAGAAAGTGCATCTCGGCAAAGGGAAGGCTCTCGACCTGTTCCCCCCTCCCGCGCATGCGCGCGAGGCCGCCCGTGAGCAGGAACCCCTCGTCGCTCCCGCACGCGTCCGCAAGCGATTTGCAGGAAGCGGAATCGACCGAAAACAGCCTACCCATGCCCGCGATCACCGCCGCCGCGTCTGCCGAAGAGCCGCCCATGCCCGCACCTACCGGGATGTTCTTGCAGATGTCGATATCCACGCCGTTCGTATGGAAGCGCGCCACGAATTTTTCCGCGGCGAGCTGCGCGCGGTTCTCCTCCGGCGGGATGCCCATGCCGTGCATGGTGACGCGCACGAGCCCGTCTTTCCGCTCCGCGACGGTCACGCGGTCGCACACGCCCACGGTCACGACGAGCGAATCGAGCATGTGATAGCCCGCTTCCCTTCCCGTAATATCGAGCGTGAGATTGAGTTTTGCATAGGCGTTCAGACGGACCTTTCGCATCGT
>CANQTD010000039.1 GCA_947626685.1 uncultured Clostridia bacterium
GCGCGGCGCGATCGACGCTCTTCCCACTCTCGAACAGATCGCCGCCGCAATGGCATGATCCATCACTTGTATAGAAAAGAACAGTCGCGATCAAGAAAAGCATTTCACGGCGGGGGCGGTTTTGCCCCCGCCGTTTCATATCAGAAAAGGCCAGCACGATTCGAAAATTCCCAATTGTTTTCTATTTATTATTGGGGCGGTGGCGGCAGCTTGTAACCGTTTGTCTTGCTTAAAATTGCTCGGGGTAACCCAAATGTTACATTCGAATATTGACTTTTTGGGTATCGGCGGATATAATCGAAAACAGAAAAGGAGCAAGTATGACTACCGGTCAAAAGATTTTACAGTGCAGAAAACGAAAGGGGCTCACGCAGTCGCAACTTGCCGAAATGTTGGGTGTAACCCGTCAGACCGTCTCTCGCTGGGAGAGCGATTCGGTATTCCCCGAAACGGGAAATTTGGTCGAGATGGGCAGGATCTTCAACGTAACGGTGGATTATCTTCTGAACTATGAAAATGACGGCGAAGTTCCGCTTGATGCAGAGCAAAGAGAACCCGATCTATCCGCTATTTTCAGAAACGGCATTTTCTTTGAGTACAAAAGCAAAAGGACCTTGTGCGGGCTCCCGCTCGTCCACGTGAATATAGGCTTCGGCAGGGCGGCAAAGGGGATCATAGCCGTTGGGCTCGTCGCAAAAGGGGTGATATCCTTTGGATTGCTTGCGCTCGGGGTCGTTTCATTCGGGCTTCTTTCCTTAGGCGTGCTCGCGTTTGGCACATTGGCATTGGGGCTGTTTGCCTCGGGCGCGATTTGCGTTGGGATCGTAATTGCCGCAGGCGCAATCTCCGTGGGAATGTTCTCGCTTGGCGCGTTGAGTGTGGGGCTGTACGCTACGGGAGCCGTCTCCTACGGTTATTACGTTGCAATAGGTGACAGGGCGTTCGGATTTATCGCGATCGGCGGGCATTACGCGAAAGGAACATATGCGGCCGTCACAGACGGGCTTTATGGTGTGAAGGATAAAATTCACGACGGCTTCCATGAGTTGCCCGCGGCATTTGCACTCTTTAACCATTGGAGCAAAAAACTTTTCGAAGGTGTGTTAAACGGCGTTATCACGCTTGGAGGATAGGCGTAAGCACGAAGCGGCGAGGGCGGTTTTCATATTAAAAAGACCGATCTGATCGGTTCGAATGCCATAGACAAGCTCACGCCGTGCCCAATGGAATTTTGCTCGGGCTTGATTTATTCGCGGTTCTATATTATAATTACTGATAGACAGCAATTGATTGGAGAAGTGTATATGAAAAAATTTGTAAGCGCGATCCTTGCAGCGGTAACATTGGTATTGTGTTTTACGTTATCCGCTTGCGGAAATAAATATGTAAGCCATTATAGCGCAATGCTGATGGTAAGGACAAATACCTCAAATCAAGCGTCGGTTTCGTTTGATACTTTTAGCGGAACATATGTAATGCACTTGAATAACAAGAGCGCAGACGAGGTATGTATTGATTATGAAGGGACGCTTCGGGAAGGAAATATAAAAGTTTACTATGATTTTCATGATGAAAAGCTGAACCTGTTTGACATTGGAACAGACGGTTCAGTTGACGGGAAAACCGAAACTTTTACAGGCAATAAAACGATTTACATAATCATAGAATCAGACGGCAAATGCAGCGGTGGCAGCTTTTCGTTTGTTTTGGAAAAATCAGAGAAATGAATTTCAATTTAGCAATGTTAAGAAGGCGAGGGCAGTTTTGCCCTCGCTTTTCGCATAGGAAAAGACCGCCCCAATTCGATTTCCGTCATAGACAACCTCACGCCGAAATGCCAAAATGAGTTTCTCTCCGCACAGACTTGATTTGTGTGCGCTTCTATGGTATAATCATAATACCGATGAACAGCAATTTACATAAAGTAGGATTGAAAGTGAAAAGAATTGTTATATTATTTACCGCAGTTGCTTTATCGTTCATGCTTTCGATTATGATGGTCGGCTGCGGTGGATTCGGTGGGTTGATCTTTGACAGCGATACCTCCGTAGCGGCAAAGAAATTGGATTCGCTCATCGAATGTATCGAAAAAAAAGATGATGAGGGCGTTAAAGCGTTATTTGCGTCTAACAAACTTGCGGATATAGACGATTTTAACGAGAGTATTCAAGAACTCTTCGACTATTACGAGGGCGAATTTATTTCCCATCCCAACAGCACTCCCGGATCGATGAAGGACAATGACTACGGAACAGTAAAAGAATATTTTTACATACGGAATGTGGTATATACAACATCCGACACTTATTATTTCACAATTCTTTGGTATATCCGCGACGATACCGATAAAGGGAACGAAGGCATATGGTCGCTTGACGTTTTAAGATTGGAAGATGCGCCCAGCGATAACTATTTATATTGCTTTACCGGTTCGGATTGGGCGACAGGCATTCATGTGGGGGTGATTTCGTCGGACTATTATTATGATTTGTTTTTCAATTATCTCCAAGAGGGAAACAGGAATGGGCTAAAATCGTTGTTTGCCGCAAATGCTATTGCCGAAACAGATAATTTTGACGAAAGCCTTGACGAGTTGTTTTTATACTATGAGGGGGAGTATTGGTACGGCAACTGGAAAGACTCGGAATTTCAAAGTTCGAGGGACAAGGGCGAGAAAATAATCTTTCATAACTTCGGGCATAATGAAGTTACAACCAAACATTCGTATGATTTTGCTTTCAGGTGGTGTTCACAGGATACCGCCGACGATGGCAATATAGGACTGTGGTCGGTCTATGTCAGGAGATATGAATATGACGAGGAAACATATAGCGAAACGCTTCGCACGCCCTATTGGGGCGACGGACTTTGGACAAATGGAATCAATATAGGCGTTTTCGAGTAAATTGTTAAAATGAGTTTCTTTGTTTTCACAGGCGGCAATCGCAACGTTTGATATGATATTCGGGCTTGATTTTCCGTCGGTTATGGTATCGTTATGATATATTCGCGCTTTTTCGGGAGAAATAAAATGATAGGTATATTTTATTTCAGTTCAACGGGTAACAGCCTGTATATTTCTAACATGATCCGCGAAAAAATTGGCGGCAAAATCATCTATATCCCTACATATACGGGGGACGGTAGCGAATTTGAGAAAATCATCGTCGTATCGCCGATCTATTCCTCCGGTCTGCCCGTTCACGTTTATGATTTTTTGCCTCGTCTTGACCATGAGAGGGAGCTGTTTATCGTCCTCAACTATGGCGGCATGATCGGCGGCGCCGATTATTTCGCGTATGCGTATGCACAGCAAAACAGGCTGAACGTGAAAGGCATTTTTACGATAAAAATGCCCGAAAATTATACGCTCACATTTACCGTCCCGAAATTTTACTTAAAGCACATACTTGACAGTGCCGATAAGCGGATAGAAAAGGTCATTGCAAAAATCGCTTGCGGCGACTCTACGCTTCCGAGAAAGAAAAAGACGAAAGAAAAGATTTATTACAAGAACAAGGCAAATTGGCATTTGATCGGAGAACGGTTTTCGGTCCAGGAAGATTGTATCGGGTGCGGAAAATGCGTCGGGCTATGCCCTGCGCAGAATATTTCTATGGAGAACGGGAAGATCACATTCGGCAATGGTTGCGTGGCGTGCCTCGGCTGCTATCATCGGTGTCCCCAAAAGGCGATCAGGTATCTCCGTAAAAAGAAAAAAGACAGATATATCAATCCCCGCATTGACGAAAAGTCGATCGGCAAAAATATGGATGAAATTTGATCCGATGAAGTGCAAGGCGGGCGAGGGCGGTTGCCCTCGCCTTTCGTATAGAGAAAGACCGCCCCAAATTCGGTTTTCGTCATAGACAAGCTCACGCCGAAATGCCTTTTTTGTTCCGTTGTGATCTTACTATATATTAAAATCAACCGTAAGTTGACTGCCCTATTGTTGAAAAAGCGATTCATAAGTGCTATAATGAAACTATGGAAAAGACAAAAAGCAAAATCAGGGAATTGAGAGTTTCCAAAAATTTGACGCAACAACAGCTCGCCGATGAATTGCATGTAACAAAGCAAGCAATTTCAAAATGGGAGAAAGGCAAATCCATTCCCGATATTACTTCAATCGAACTTTTATCTTCGTTTTTCGGCGTAAGTGTCGATTATCTTATCAATGACGATGTTGAGGAGGTAAAAACCAAAATGGCGGGTACTTCGTCTAAACGTATTAACAAGTTGAGTGTGATACTTATATCCGCGCTCGTCTTTATGACTGCGGTCGTTATTGCATTGTCTATAACATTAGGTGTGCTATTGAATAATGATAAGTCGGATACGATCGCAGTAAATGGCTTTGAAATCACTTATCTTTCGGATGAAACCTATGCCATCGACGAAGATGATATGACTGTTTCGCTGCGGTTTTGTGTTTATAATACAACGGATTATGCCAAATGGATCAAGGACGAAAATTTTTCATTGGATAATCGGCGCCTATACATTCTACCTTTTGAACAAGAGATCGATCCGCGCGAAGAATTAAAGATAACAATTCGCATCAATGCCTATGAGGAATTAGGTGCTCTCCAACAACGTTCGGTAACAGTGAAATATGCGGGACGGGAAGTTGCAGAAATCGAGTGGTAAAAGCATTGAAATATAAAGAAGGCGAGGGCGGTTTGCCCTCGCCTTTCGCATAGATAAAATCGACCCAATTCAGTTTTGGTCATAAGGCTCACGCGCAATGCCATGACCGCTTGATTTTTCTGCGCTGCTGTGATACAATAGGTGCGATAATCGGGAATATCGGAGAAGTGTATTGGAAAAAATTTGCAAGGAGAGCCCGATGAACAAAATAAAACAATTATTGATTGTTTTGACAATTAGCATTACACTTGCAGGATCAGCCGTTTTACTATACCTTCTCGACCCTGCTTTTATCCCCGACGCTTATCGAGTTACGTCAATGGTAATTGTCGTTTCCTGGGCGTTTTTTATCAGTCCTTCCATGCTTTTTGGCATGCAATTGGCAAAAAAATATTTCGCAGGCAAATCCCCCGAACATGCTTTTAGGGACGGAGTACGCATCGGCGTCATTGCGGGCTTTGGCGGGATCCTTGTATTGAGTCTGCTCGTCTCCCCCCTAACGGGCATATTGTGGTATGTATATACCGTAAAAATGATCGTCTTATCGAAAAAGAATAAAAATCGAAAGCCGGACAACTCAGATGAAAACGATATGATCGATCCTTAAAAGAACGCAAGGTATAAAAGGAGCAAGTAAATAGATTTGAACGATAATACAAATTTCAATTTAGCGGAGAAACTTTATGGAACAGAAAATCAGCGGAAAACCGAATCCGGCAGAGAGGGGATATGGATCGCCTTTTTGACATATTGCTGTATCTCACTTTCTTTGTCGCAGTTCCTGTTTTCATCATAGAAATCATTCGTTTCCCTATTTGGACTGAAAGAATCGATCTTACGAAAAATAAAAAGGGCAAGCCGACCGAGCGTTATCTTGAAAATAAATATGTGCTGTTGGAATTGCGCATTGCGTTGACCGTAATACTTTTCGCGGCGGTCAGTGTTGTTTCCCTGTTGTTCAGTTCTTTTCCTCGTGAGATCGAAGAGCCCGGTCTTTTCATATCTCTTCCGATATTGATCATGTTATTGGGTACAGGGCTCGGAGGATTTTTCTTGGGGAACTATTTTTACAAAACAGCGAAAAAGAGCGAAATTTTCAAAAAGACGGGTTCCCTCGGTGTTATTTATGTGCGCCAACGCTATCAAATGGGGATGGGTGTGCTCATTTGTTTTTATCTGAGCATTATCGTAGCTTTTCCGGTCATGCACTTGTTTTTTCTTCTGCATTTAATTTAGCTATATAAATTTCAATTAGCGAAGTATCAGAAGGCGAGGGTGGTTTTGCCCTCGCTTTTTTCATCTAATAGGAAATCCACCGGCTATGCCGGTGGTGGCTTGGGTAACGGAAGAAGGCTTTAGCAGCAGCTCTGTTTGGCTATACAAAAAAGCACCTCTGTGCTAAACTGAATGTGGGCTCGCAACCGCACATTAAGTAAAGACACAGAGGAGGACGTTATATTGAAGAACCAAGATAACGACACATTCAGTTTAGCACATACGACGTGGAAATGTCAATATCACATCGTGTTCACGCCGAAATATCATCGAAAGATTATATATGGCGCGCTAAGAAAGGAAATCGGAAAAATACTACGGGAATTGTGTAAACGGAAGAGCGTGGAGATTATAGAAGCCCACGCCATGCCGGATCACATCCATATGCTTGTGAGCATACCGCCGAATGAGAGGGTATCGTCATTCATGGGATACCTCAAAGGCAAGAGTACGATGATAATATTCGAGCGGTATGCGAAACTGAAATACAAGTATGGGAACCGACATTTTTGGAGCAGGGGATATTATGTAAGCACGGTGGGCGGAAACAAGCAAGCCGTGCAGGAATACATAAGGAACCAAGAGAAAGAAGATATGATATCAGCCCAAATCAGTATGGTGGAATATTACGACCCGTTTAAGGAGTGGCTGGAATCATATAGCAAAAAACCGACGAAGTAAGGAAATCGTCGGCTTGCTTGTTGTGCGGTAGGCGGGCCTTTATCCTCGGCGCTTGAGCGCCGCGCCGGTATCCTGCCCTTTAGGGCTTCCTAAAGCCCCCACTTTAGTGGGGGATATTTACTAGAAAAAGGTCGCCCCAAATTCGATTTCCGTCACAGACAAGCTCATGCCGAAATGCCATGACCGCTTGATTTTTCTGTGCTTCTGTGATACAATAGGGGCGATAATCGGGAGTTTCGCGGAGGGATCATGCCGTCAAGCAAGGAATATTTGGATTTTATTTTAGAGCAACTTTCGGGCTTAAAGGACATAACCTGCAAGCCCATGATGGGCGAATTTCTGATTTACTATCGCGGCAAACTTGTCGGCGGGATCTACGACGACAGATTGCTCGTAAAACCCGTGAGATCCGCTCTATCTTATTTGCCCCAAGCGGAGTATGCCTTACCCTATGAGGGCGCAAAGGAAATGTTACTTGTCGATAACGTGGACGATACGGCTTTTTTGAAAGGATTATTGGAGGCAATGTATGACGACCTGCCAATGCTGAAAATAAAAAAGCGGTAAATTTCAATTTAGCAAAGTCGAAGAGCGACCCTTTTGGGGTCGCTCTTTTGGTGCCGCTGGTATCTTCGCCTGCGGCTCGATGGCTTCGGCTTCGCCTCGCGCGGGCTATGCCCTCCCTTCGCCATCAAAAAAGCACCCATATCGGGTGCT
>CANQTD010000040.1 GCA_947626685.1 uncultured Clostridia bacterium
TCTCGTACCTTCCCAAACTCTTAGCCGCACAAACCTTGCTGTTTCATCAGACAATAAGCGCAAAGGGTTGCGCAAATTGAGTCGCCCACGGCGGAAGTGAATTCCGCCTAAGGCACAAAATTGAGAAATGGGGTCGGGAAATCAGCCTCTTGCCCCTTTGGACAAAACACGCCCCACCTCGCTGTCCCCTTTGGGGAAAGTACCCGCGGAGCGGGGGAAAGGGGTTTTGATACAAGTGAACCCCCTCCCCGCCTGCGGCGGAGCTCCCCCTCAAGGGGGCGCCAAGATTTGGCGGCGTGACAACTTCTCCTCGGGTGGAGCCGAGAGGGTTGGTGCGCGACAGGGGCGCCGAGAACACCTCATACCGAGGCGAAGCCGAGCGTATCTGAAAGATCCACCCATTGCGGCTTGCGGGGTGCGCCGATACAAAAAAATTCAACGGAGTTATTATGAAAGAAAGTTATGAGCTTTTGGGATTGAGCGAGACCGCTTCTACCGAAGAGATCGAGGCGCGTTATCGCGAGCTGAAAGCAAAGTACAACGAAGAGAAGTGGCAGGACGGCGAGGCCGGCAGCTATGCCGCGCGCATGCTCGGAAAGCTCGACGCCGCCTATGAGGACATCATGGACGAGCGGCGCGAACGGGGCGAAAAGACCTCGGAGAGCGGAACTTCCGCCTTTGACGACGTTGCCTCCGCGATCCGCAGCGGGGACCTTTCCCGCGCCCAGCAGCTCCTCGACGCCTTCAACGAGCGCAATGCGGAATGGCACTATCTGCAATCCGTCGTTTTCTATAAGAAGAATTGGATGAACGAGAGCAAAAAGCAGCTCGAGATCGCGATGCAGATGGACGGGGCGAACGAAAAGTACCGCACCGCCTACGAAAAGCTGCGCGCCCGCGCGGAGTACACCCAGCAGACGGGGGGTGCAAAGAACACCGATCCCGACATCTCTTCGGAGGACGAACAGATGGGCGGGAATTGGTGCATGAACTGCGTGAACATGTGCACCACCTTCCTCTGCATGAATGCGATCTGCGGGTTCTGTTGCAGATAACATGCGCCGCCCTTCGAGATCTTTGGAGATCGCGCTCTCCGCGATCGCCTGTGCGGTGGCGGCCGTCGCGCTCACGGTGGGCGCGTGGGTCGACGTGCTCCTTCCGTCGGGGTATCTCATCGCGATCTTTGCCCTCATGGTGCCGCTCTCGCGCGATCATTTCGTCGGCGCAGCTCTCGCCTGCGTCGGTGCGTTTTTGCTCGCGTTCTGTTTCAGCGGAGGGATCTTCCAGCTTCTGCCCTTCATCGCATTCTTCGGGCTGCACCCGATCGTCAACCGTTTGCAGATGAAATACGTCCGCAAGACGCCGCTGCATCTCGTCTGTTTCTTGGGGAAGGCCGTGTGGTTCGACCTCGCCGTGTGGCTTGCTTGGGAAGTCGTGCTCGTGCCCATTTTCGGCGTCGACTCCGCGACATGGTACCCCTTTGTGATGCGTTATTTCTTTATCGTGCTCTTTGTCGGCGGCACGCTTTTCTTTGCCGTCTACGATTTTATGATCCGCCTCTGCCAGCGTTCGGTGAACGCGATCGTCAGGAGGATCGGCAGGTCAGGGAGGTAACAAATGGAAAAGAACGAACTCGTCACCCTCGTTGCGGAGTCCGTCGGCACGCAGGGCGAGGGAGTTGCGAAGGCGGGGGACCTCACCGTGTTCGTTCCCTATCTCTTGCCCGGGGAACGCGCTTCGGTCAAGATCCTGAAACGAAAGGGAAACATCGCTTACGGAAAGATCGACGAGCTCATCACTCCCGCAGAGGAGCGGGTGCGCCCGCAGTGCCCCGTTTTTACCCGCTGCGGCGGCTGCCAGCTCCAGCATCTGCGCTACCGCGAACAGCTCCGATTCAAAACAAATCTCCTCAAAGATACCCTCCGCAAGATCGGCGGGATCGACGCGGCCGTCCGCCCGTGCGAACGGAGCGATAAAGAATACGGTTACCGCAACAAACTCTCCCTCCCCGTGGGAAGGCAAAACGGGGAGAACGTCGTCGGCTTCTACGCCGAACGCTCCCACCGCATCGTGCCCACCGACGTCTGTCCCATCCATCCCGCATGGTCGCAGCCGCTCATCGCCGCCCTCAAAAATTTTATGGAGAAATGCGGGCTCGACGGCTACGACGAGAGGACGAAAAAGGGGCAGATCCGCCACCTCGTCGTGCGGGAGCTCAGAAAGAAATATATCGTCACCCTCGTCGCGACGGAGCCCATCAGCGGCATTCAATATTTTTCTTATCTTCTCACGGGGATCTTCCCCGAATTCAGCCTCTTCGTCAACATCAACGACAGGGATACGAACGTCATTTTCGGCAGCGAATTTCAGCGCATTACGGGCAAGGAGACGTACGAATGCACAGATGGGGGCGTTTTTTTCGAAGCGGGACCCAATACCTTCGTGCAGGTGAACGACGGCGTCCGCGGGAGACTGTACGACAAGGTCGTCGAGCTTGCGGAGCGCGGGCCCGTCATTGACTGTTATTCTGGAGGCGGCCTGCTCACCGCCCTCCTCGCGAAAAAGTACGGAAAGGCATATGGGATCGAGATCGTGCCAGAGGCGCATGCGTGCGCGGTGGGGCTTGCGGAAAAGAACGCTCTCACGGGCGCGATGATCCCCGTCTGCGGAAAAGTGGAAGAGAAACTTTCCGCCCTTCTCGACGAAGAGGGGGATGCGACCGTCATTTTGGACCCGCCCCGCTCGGGCGTGGAGAGGAGCGTGCTCAAAGAACTGCTCGCAAGGCAGGTGAAGCGCGTCATCATGGTCTCCTGCAACCCCGCGACGCTCGCGCGCGACCTCGGGATCCTCACGGGAACGCTCGTCGAAACGGAGACGGGGGAACTGCTCAAAGCGGAAGATCCCCATACCATGTACGAGATCGCCCTGCTGCAACCGTACGATATGTTCCCGCAGACCCGCCATCTCGAGACGGTCGCCGCCCTCCGTTGGCACGGCTGACAGGCGCAGTCGAGCAAAAACGGGCATACCATGTCCGCAAGAGAGGGATGTTGTCGCCTTGAGGGGAGAACGCGAACGCGCGATCTTGGCTCCACCGTGAGGGGGAGCTGTCGAGCGTCAGCGAGACTGCCCCGCGCGCACTATATTTTCTACTAAGCGCGGCACGAGCATGCAGTGCGAAGTAGGGGATGTTCATAACAGAACCCCTTTCCCCCGCTGCGCGGGTACTTTCCCCAAAGGGGACAGCAAGGGGGGTGATGCGACCCTCCTCGAGGGGTGGGCAAGAAAGAGAGCCCGTACGAGGCCAAAAAGGGGAGACACCCGGGTTTTTTCTTTTTTCGGGCGGGAAATTTTCCGCAAACGCGTTTGAAAGGGCGGCGAACTCGTGATATTATTATCAGGATATTTTTCATTTGTCGAAAGAGGAGGCGATGCCCCGTGGCAGAACATTCCGTAAAGATTTTATCCGTCATTCCCATGCGGACGCAGGTGGTGTTCCCGAACACGACCGTCGGTTTCGACGTCGGGCGGGGGCTTTCCCTTGCCGCCGTGGAGAGGGCGGCCGCCAACGATTCCTATGTCTTTGTCGTCCGTCAGAAGGAAGATAAAGAGTTTCCCGAAGCGGACGACCTCTGCACCGTCGGTACGGTCTGCGTCATCCGCCAGAAGGTCCGTCTCCCCGGCGACCGCGTGCGCGTCGTTGCCGAGGGGATTTACCGTGCCTGCGCGCGGCTGTACAGGCAGGAGGCGGGGTACCTCTATGCCGTGACCGACCCGCTTCCCGCCGTCCGCGGCGACGCAAGCCTCGAAGAAGCGCACTTCCGCACCGCAAAGAGCCTTGTCGGGGAGATCGCTTCTTCGGAGGGGAAGATCTCCAAAGATCTTGCGACCGCGCTCGTCGGCGTCGCCGATATCGACGAATACATCAACGTCTGTTCGCACTATCTGCGCTTGAAAGACGCTTCCAAGCAGGAACTTCTCGAGGAATGCGATCTCCTCGTCCGTCTCCGCAAGTTCGAGAGCGCGCTCATGACCGAGGTCGAGATCGCCAAGCTCGAACAGAAGATCGCGCAGGACGTGCGGAAGAGCATCGACAAGTCCCAGAAAGAGTACTTCCTCCGCGAACAGCTCAAAGCCATCCACGGCGAGCTCGGCGACGATCTCGAGGAGAACGACAAGCTCAGGGAGAGGCTGAAAAAGAAGGGGCTTCCCCCCGCCGTGGAGGAAAAGGCGATGGCCGAACTTGCGCGCATGGAGCGCATGCCCCCGTCCTCGCCCGAATACACCGTGCTCCGCAACTATGCCGATTGGCTCCTCGATCTGCCGTGGAAGGAGGAGACGGAGGACACCGCGTCCCTCGCCGACGTCGAACGCATGCTCGCCGAGGACCACTACGGCCTCGAAAAGATCAAGGAGAGGGTCGTCGAATATCTCGCCGTCCTCAAACTCACGGGAGAACTCAAAGCGCCCATTCTCTGTCTGGTCGGCCCGCCCGGGGTGGGCAAGACGAGCATCGCGCGCTCCGTTGCGAGGGCGCTCGGCAGAAATTTCGTGCGGATGAGCTTGGGCGGTCTCAAAGATGAAGCCGAGATCCGCGGCCACCGCCGCACCTACATCGGCGCGATGCCCGGCCGCATCCTCTATGAGATGAAGAACGCGGGCTCCGTCAACCCCGTGTTCCTTCTCGACGAGGTGGACAAGATCTCCGCGGATCTGCGCGGCGATCCCGCCGACGCGCTTCTCGAAGTGCTCGATCCCGAGCAAAATTCCACCTTCCGCGACCGCTATCTCGAGGTGCCCTACGACCTCTCCAAAGTCATGTTCATCGCGACCGCGAACACCCTCGACACCATACCCATGCCCTTAAGAGACCGCATGGAGATCATCGAACTCACCGGTTACACCCCGCAGGAGAAGGAGGAGATCGCAAAGCGGTACCTCGTCCCCAAGAAGCGGAAGGAGAACGGGCTCACCGAGACCCAACTCGAGATCGCAGACTCCGCGATCTCCGCCATGATCGACGGCTACACGATGGAGGCGGGCGTCCGCTCCCTCGAACGCACGATCGGAACGGTGTGCAGAAAGGCCGCCGTCCGCGTCGCCAAAGGGGAGGCGGGGGAAAAGCTCACGGTGGACGCGGGCAATCTCGAAGAGTACTTGGGCGCCAAACGCTTTTTGCGCGACGGCGAGATGCTTCCCGAGGACGAAGTGGGCGCGGCGACGGGGCTCGCATGGACTGCCGTCGGCGGGACGACCCTCACCATCGAGGTCTCCGCCATGCAGGGCAAGGGTGAGGTCCTGCTCACGGGCAAACTCGGGGACGTCATGAAGGAATCGGCGCACGCCGCCATCAGCTATATCCGTGCCCATGCCGTCAAATACGGCATCGACGAGGACGCGTTCTCGAAGATGGACCTGCACATCCACATCCCCGAGGGGGCGACCCCCAAAGACGGGCCCTCCGCGGGCATCACGATGGCGACCGCCATTCTCTCCGCGTTCACGGGCATGCCCGTCCGCCGCGACGTCGCCATGACGGGCGAGATCACCCTCCGCGGCAAGGTGCTCCCCATCGGCGGGCTCAAAGAGAAGGCCCTCGCCGCCTCCCGCATCGGCATCCGCGACGTCATCATCCCCGAGGAGAACAAGAAAGACGTCGAGGAGATCCCCGAGGAGATCCGCAAAACTCTCAATTTTATCTGCGTGAACGAGGTCGACCAGGTGTTCAGGAACGCAGTCACGGGGCTTCACTATGCAAATTAAACAGGCGACGTTTGTTACGAGCGCGGCGCGGGAGGAACAGTTCATCAAGCCGGAAAAGCCGATGATCGCCGTGTGCGGGAGATCGAATTCGGGCAAGAGCACCCTCATCAACCTGCTCGCGAACAGGAAAAATCTCGCCAAGACGAGCGCGGCCCCCGGTCGCACCCGCCTTGTCAATTACTTCGATTTCGGCGAATTTCTCCTCGCCGATCTCCCCGGTTACGGCTATGCCGCCGTCTCGAAGGAGGAGAAGGCGAAGTGGGGGAGGATGCTCGACGCCTTCTTCGCGAACAAAGAGGACATCGCGCACGTCTTTCTGCTCAGCGATATCCGCCGCGACCCCTCCGAGGACGACATGCAGATGGTGAAGTTTCTGAGCTATCACATTATCCCGTTCACCGTCGTCGCGACGAAGTGCGACAAGCTCTCCCGCATGAAGCAAAAAGAGCGGCTGCGCGCCGTTGCGAATGCCTATGGCTTGGGCATGGGTAACGTCTTTGCGGT
>CANQTD010000041.1 GCA_947626685.1 uncultured Clostridia bacterium
TTTCTACTAAGCGCGGCACGAGGAGCGTAGCGACGAAGTAGGGGGTTCGCCTCGGCTCCACCTCTGGGGGAGCTGTCGAGCATTAGCGAGACGGAGGGGGTTCAAAACCCCTTTCCCCCGCTATGCGGGTACTTTCCCCAAAGGGGACAGCGAGACTGAGGGGGTGTCGTTTCCATCATGTAGCACCCCTTCCGTCACCTTCGGTGACACCCACCCCTCAAGGGGTGGGCAAGGGTCGGGGAGAGAGACCAAGAGCATTGCGGGAAGCGTCATATGGGCATTTGCGCAAGGGGACGCATGCACAACGATACAAACGGGGCAACCATAAAAACGGCATAGCGATACTACCGGGGCAAGTTTGAAAAACCGATACAAAAATGCTGCAAACATACAAAAACGGGGGCCATGTTTCGGACATGGTCCCCGCATTTTGCTTCGTCCTGTTTACTTCATGAAAGCGATGAACGCCTTGTAGTTGCTGTAAAGGTCCGCCTTCGAGATGACTTCCCACGGCGCGTGCATGGAAATGACGGGCACGCCCAAATCCACCGTGTCGATATTCAGGTTCGCGACGAACTTGGCGACCGTGCCGCCGCCGCCCGCGTCCACCTTGCCGAGCTCGGCGGTCTGCCAGACGACGCCCTCTTCCGCAAACATTCTGCGGACCTCGCCGACAAATTCGGCGTTTGCGTCGTTCGAGCCGCTCTTGCCGCGCGCGCCCGTAAACTTGCACATCGCCGTGCCGCAGGAGAGCATCGCCGAGTTCATCTTCTCGTACACTGCCGCGAAGTTGGGGTCGTAAGCCGCCGTCACGTCCGAGGAGAGGCACTTGGAGTGCGCCCGCACCTTACGGAAATTCGCGCCGAGCGCAAGGGAGATCTCCTCCATGAGGTCCTCATACACCTTGCATTGGATGCCCGTCGTGCCCTCGCTGCCGATCTCTTCCTTGTCGACGAGCATGGCGAGCACGGTGTGTTCGGACTCGTTGGCGAGGACGGCCGTAAGCGCGGGATAGGCGCAAACCCTGTCGTCATGCCCATATGCGCCGATGAGGCAGCGGTCGAAACCGACGTCGCGCGCGCCGTATGCGGGGACGACGGAGAGCTCCGCGGAGAGGAAATCTTCCTCCGTCATGCCGTACTTTTCATGCAGAATGGAGAGGACGGTGAATTTGATCTTGTCGGAGACATCCTCACTGTCGGGGCAGCTCCCCACGAGGACGTTGAGCTGTTCGCCCTCGATGACCTTGTTCGCCTTCGCCGCCATCTGGTCGCCGCCGAGGTGGGGAAGGAGATCGTTGATATAGAACACGGGGTCGTCTGCGCCCTCGCCCACTTTGAGGGTGACTTTCGTCCCGTCCTTCAGAATGACGACGCCGTGCAGGGCAAGGGGGATCGCCGTCCACTGGTACTTCTTGATCCCGCCGTAGTAGTGCGTCTTGAAAAACGCCATGCCGCCCTCCTCATAGAGGGGATTTTGCTTGATGTCGATGCGGGGCGCGTCGATATGGGACGCGATGACGCGCAGGCCGTCCTCTTCGATATTTTTGGTGCCGACGCGGAACACGACCACCGACTTGCCGCGGTTGACGAAGTACTTCTTGTCGCCCGCCGCGAGGGGGTCGCCGAACGCGTATTCGGTGAAGCCCGCTTCCTGCGCCATCCTGACGGCGACGTCGCACGCTTCGCGCTCCGTCTTGGCGTCGTCCAAAAACTGCATGTAGCCCTTCGCATATTCGAACATCTCCTTGCGCTCCTGTTTGGAAGCTGTCTCGAGATAGTTCCGCTTTTTGTAGCTGAGCTCCTGAAAGAGGAGCTTGTTCTTCTTTTCAAACATGATTTCACCTCGCTTGATTTCCGTTCAACTATATTATACCACGGTATGCGCCGCTTTGCAACCGTTCGACGAAAAATCGGCAAAAATGTATTCTCCTGCATGCACATGTGAAACAGGGCACCCATGTCTGCGGTCCGCCCTCATGAACGGCGGCACATATGCCCAAAATGCACGGGAAAACATATCAGCCGAGAATGAAATTTTCAAGTTGTTTTTGGGTTGCGCGGGGGTGCATACGTTGTAAAAAGCCGAAGATGAGCTCGTACGACGCCTCGGGCTTGTTGCGGTAGACGCGGCCCGTGAACGCCTCGCCGAAGAAGGCCTCCGGCGTCGTGTAGCGCGCGAGCCCCCACCCGTACGGCTTCCCGCGCTTGTCCGTGGGATAGACGAAGTCCTCGATGACGACGTAACAGCCCATTTGCAGGTGGGTCATGACGCCGTCGAAGGCGCGCCGCCCTTCCTCGGAGAAGCACACGCGGGATTTGAGCGTTTTGGAGACGAGGGAAGGCTCTTTCCAGAGCGCCTGCATGACGCCCACGTCGCGGCCGCGGGCGAGCCCTTCGTCCATGCGCGCGTCGTAGTCGTACCCGTCGCGGCGGATATTCGCGAAGTCGGGAAAGTACTTCCCCGAGATATAGACCGCCTTCCCCTTATAGAATTTTCCGTAGGCGCAGCGTGCGGTTTGGATGACGGGCCCCTTCCACTCCCACGGGCCTTCGAGGTCGGAGAACCACAGTTCGGGCGGCGTGTGTTCCTGCACGGAAAAGCCCTCGATCCCGTTCTTGAAGAAGGGCAGAAAGCCGATCTCCTCCACGAGCGCGGCGAGATCTTCTGCGGAATGCAATTCGGGAAGTTCCATTTGCGTTTTCTCCTTTTTTCTTACAGGAAAAAACAGTGCCCCGCAAGGCACTGTTTCGGATCCGTACTCAGACGAGTTCGATGATGGCGGTCTCCGCCCCGTCGCCGCGGCGTTGGCCGAGCAGATAGATGCGGGTGTAACCGCCGCCCTGCCCGAGCTCTTCCGCTCTCTGCGCGTATTTGGGAGCAAGCTCGTTGAACAGCTTCTCCATGAGGGGATGCTGGATCTTGCCCGTGCGCTTTTTGAAATCGCTCTTCTTCTCCGCGAAGGGCTTGATCTCTTGAAGATCGTAGGTCTTTGCCATGATCGCGCGGCGGGCGGCGAGCTTCTTCGGCCCGTCCTTGTAGGCGGTCGTCTTGACTTCCTTGCCCTTCTTGTCCTTCGCGACGACCTCGATCTCCACGACGTCCTCATAGGAGTCGATCGCCTTCGTGATCAGCTTCTCGACGTAAGGTTGAAGTTCCTTCGCCCGAGCCGCCGTCGTTTCAAGTTTTCCGTACCAAAGAAGCTGGGAGGCCTGATTTCTGAGAATTGCCAATCTCTGCTTCGTTGTTCTGCCCAATTTACCCGGCATGGTTTAATCCTCCTTTTTTTCGAGCGAAAGACCGTACGCTTCGAGCTTTTGAATAACTTCGTCGAGAGACTTCTTGCCAAGATTCCTGACCTTGAGCATATCTTCCTCGGTGCGGCGGATGAGGTCTTCCACGGTGTGAATGTTCGCTCTCTTCAAGCAGTTGTAGGAACGGACGGAGAAGTCCATTTCCTCGATCTTCATGGAGAGAATCTGTTGCTGCTTGTCGTCGTCCGTCTTGACGAGGATATCCATATCCTTGATGGTATCGGACAGGTTGACGAACAAGTTGATGTGATCCTGCATGATCTTCGCGGCGAGGGAGACGATCTCCTTCCCCGAGAACGTGCCGTCCGTCCAGACCTCGATGGTGAGGCGGTCGAAGTCGATATTCTGCCCGACGCGGGCGGGAACGACCTCATAGTTGACCTTTTTGACGGGCGTGTAGATGGAATCGATCGGAATGTAGTCGATGATGGGCTGCTTGTTGTCCTTCGCGGGGTGATAGCCGCGGCCGCGGCCGATCGTGATCTCCATGTCGATCTTTCCGCCCGGATCGATCGTGCAGATATATTGGTCGGAGTTGATGATCTCCACTTCGGCGTCCTGCGAAATGTCTGCCGCGGTGATGACCGCAGGGGCCTCGCTCAGCCCCACAGACCTTTTCAGGCGTAGCACTTTGGTGTAATCTTTGTCGGTGATCCTCGTCTTGATCGCGAGGAGTTTGAGGTTCAGGATGATTTCGGTAACGTCTTCCTTGATTCCCGGAATAGCGGAGAACTCGTGTTTCACGGTCCCGTCCATAAATTTGATACCCTGTACGGCCGCACCCGGGAGTGCCGACAGGAGGATTCTTCTCAGACAGTTGCCTATCGTAAGACCGAAACCCTTTTCGAGCGGCTCGACGACGACCTTTGCATAGCTCTTGTCCTCGTTCTCCGTGACCTCGATCTTGGGCATATCCATTTCGATCATGTAGCTACCTCCTTATATGGTATTGATTACTTGGAGTAGAACTCGACGATCATGTGTTCTGCGATCTGACTGTCGATATCCTCTCTCGTAGGAAGTGCCAAAACCTTTCCCTCAAGCTTTTCGGGGTCGAATTCAAGCCACTTGGGCATGTTCGCGACCTTCATCGTCTTGACCTGCTCGAAGAATTTGTTATTTCTTCTGTTCTCCTTGACGGCGATCACGTCGCCCACCTTCACACTGTAAGAAGGGACGGTGACCGTCTTGCCGTTGACGGAGAGATGTGCGTGATTGACGAGCTGGCGGGCCTGCGTGCGGGACGCGCCGATCCCCATACGGAACACAACGTTGTCGAGACGGAGCTCGAGGAGCTGGAGCATGTTCTCGCCCGTGATGCCCTTCTTGCGCTCTGCGATCTCGTAGTAGTGGCGGAACTGCCCTTCCTGCACGCCGTAGATGCGCTTGGTCTTTTGCTTTTCACGGAGCTGCTGACCGTATTCGGAGACTTTCTTTCTGCCTGCGCCGTGCTGCCCGGGAGGAAGAGGACGCTTATTGAAGGGGCACTTTTCGGAATAGCACTTATCCCCCTTGAGGAAGAGCTTTCCGCCCTCTCTTCTGCAAAGTTTGCATTTCGCTTCTCTGTAAACTGCCATATTCTCTCCTCCTTAAACTCTTCTGCGCTTGGGCGGGCGGCAACCGTTGTGTGCGATGGGCGAGACGTCGGAGATGAGCGTGACCTCCAGCTCGCAGTTGGCAAGGGCGCGGATCGCCGATTCTCTGCCTGCGCCCGGGCCCTTTACATAGACCTCGACGCTGCGGAGGCCGTGTTCCTTCGCCGCTTTTGCCGCCGTTTCCGTTGCCATCTGTGCGGCAAACGGGGTCCCCTTTCTCGAACCGCGGTATTTGAGCGCGCCTGCGCTCGACCACGAGATGACGTTCCCCGCCATATCCGTGATGGTGACAATGGTATTGTTGAAGGTGGACTGGATATGCACCTGCCCCCTGTCGACCTTCTTCAGTTCTTTACGCTTGCGCGAAACGACTGCTCTCTTTTTTTCAGCCATGACCCATTCTCCTTACTTCTTCTTGTTCGCGACCGTGCGGCGCGGTCCCTTCCGCGTTCTTGCGTTGCGCTTCGTGCTCTGCCCGCGTACGGGAAGCCCCTTTCTGTGGCGCACGCCGCGATAGCATCCGATCTCCATCAGACGCTTGATGTTGAGGGAGACTTGTCCTCTCAGTTCGCCCTCCACGGTGAGGTGGTGGTCGATGTATTCTCTTAATTTGGATACGTCGGTCTCATTGAGATCCTTGACGCGCGTATCGGGGTCGATGCCCGTCGCGGCAAGAATTTGTTTGCTCGTTGCAAGACCGATCCCGTAGATGTAGGTGAGACCGATCTCAACCCGCTTCTCTCTCGGTAAATCCACACCGGCAATACGTGCCATGTAACTTGTAACCTCCGTTTTTTTGGGTAAATTCTCTATATGCTCCGCTTCTCTCTGTCCGCAGTGGAAAATACGGATCTTCGAGACGGTATGTTTTCGGGTTTACGGGCCGCATGCGACGACCCTGTTCCCGCGCAGGGCGAAAGCCTTAGCTCTGCCCCGACGGAATGACGGCGCGCAAAAACGCATAGCAAGCCGACTCTCCGCACTTGATCTTTGCGAAGATTCAGCTTCTTATGCGCGCTTTTTTTGCGGTTTTCGCAAAAACCGCAAAGATAATTGTAACACGCCGGACGATAAATGTCAACTGTTTTTTAGCCCTGTCTCTGCTTGTGGCTCTTATTTTTTGAGCAAATGACCATCACTTTGCCGTTTCTCTTGATGACCTTGCACTTATCGCACATGGGTTTTACAGAAGGTCTGACTTTCATAATGATTACCTCAATGTTTTATTTTGCTTTCTGTTCCGCAACTCTCGGCTCCACCGCACTCGCTCTTGGCGTCCCCTTGAGGGGAAGCTGTC
>CANQTD010000042.1 GCA_947626685.1 uncultured Clostridia bacterium
GGATACTCAGTAAAATCAAATATGACAAGCAAGCGATTATTCCTATTTACCAAGAGTTCTATCCCAAAATCATCCTACACCTTCGCTGCCGCTTCGGGAAGCTCATCTGCCATGAAGATGTTGCCTCCGAAATTTTTGCCACACTTTTAAGGGCAAAAGAGCATGATTATGTCAATGCGCCGACCCAATGGCTGTTTGCAATGGCGGATAACAAAGCCACCGATATTTTGCGGACGCGCCATGAGGAAGTTGCCTACACCGACGACTTAAACTCGGCGCCTGATTTTGACTACTCAGGTCTGTGCGCAAATATTCGGTTTGCCTTTGAACATATCGATCCGCTGTCGCGCAAGATCTTGTACTTACACTTTTGGGAGGGATACCGCCACAAGGAGATCGCCGCCATGCTAAACATGACCTGCGGCAATGTTCGCTTAAAAGCCAGCCGCGCCTATAAAATCCTCGAAAAATATTTGTAACATTTTTGCTTTTCAATTCGACGTTATCTATATAGGTATAGAAATACCAACAGGAGGAAAATGAAAATGTTACACTTTGCATCCATCGGCTTAAGCTGCCTGCTCCTACTCGGCACGTTTGCCGCACCCTGCTCGATCCGCACGACCGGCGAAAATGAGGTTACATACAGCGACTCGACAGTCGTCTATGACGACAATGTGTACGCTCCGCTCGCCTCATCCATGCAGTCTTTTAGCATCCCCTATAATTCGCGTGAATTTACCAAATACGATTTGGCGATCTTCTGTCCTACGTACACTTTTGCCCCGACTGTCGGATCTTGCGCACCCATCGCGGCGTCCAACATAGTGGGTTTTTACGACAGATACGATGAAAATTTGATTCCCAATCATAAATCGGGTAATCTCGTCGGGTCGTGGTATGCTTATGCGATAGAAGACGATGCCGTAGAGAGTGTTATCCGTGAACTTCACAGTTTAATGGGAACGACTGCGACGACCGGCACCACGGAAAAACAATTCTTGGACGGCTTGGAGAGCTTTTGCAAGAGCAAGGGGAAAAAGATGGAGACTTACTCTTGTATGTCAGGGAAATCGTTCAGCTTTTCCAAAGCACGCTCCTATATTGAAGATTCCAATATGCCCATCGCGCTCTTCTTGAGCGGCTATAATGTGGGGCGTCGCTTGAGCCAAGAGAATGAAGATCTTTTATCCTTTTATACTTCTGACGCAAATCATGTGATGGTAGGATTCGGATATTCTACCTATATCTATCAAACCTCAAACGGCACATTAACAAAGAACTACTTCAATGTCGCCTCGGGCATAGACGGTAACTCGTCCGGGATCTATGACATCTCGCTAAGTACCAAAATCAACGACGCCTTGGCCATTCGTATCTACTGATTATGAACGTGAAACGATATCTGAAAAAACAAGCCCGTAAGGATCAACAGGCGATCATAGAAGCCGATGGAGGCGATACTCTCCGCTCATTGGGGGTAGATTATCCTGCTCCCAAGCAAAAAAAACGACGCTTAATGGGCTGGTCACTCGGCGCGGCGGGCGTCGCTGTTTCGTGCATCCTTATCGTTTGTATTGCCATATTCTATCCTACTCAGTCACAGCAAACAATATATTGGGAGGCAAACTTCGAAAGCCGAGCATCAACTTTAACAGAATTAAACACGGAGGTGCATGATTTCACTTTCGAAATTGATGAATCCATATACTCCATTCGTCTAAAGAGAACAAGTGACAGCGTTAGTAATGATCTCTTATACTATACCATCTTCTTAAACAGTTACGATTCGCTTGTGAAAATGGAGCTTGTCGCAGTCTGCAATCCCAAGTTCGAATATAAAGATTTTGAGTTCTTGCAGGCGCCGACCTCAAAATCTCTTCCTCTCTACAACGTTCTGTACGAGTTCGAAACGCGACCCGATCCTCAATTTGACCTCGAATGGCTCTCTTGCACTGCTGAAATTGACGGAAAACAAGATATCGTTTATGTAAGAAAGTATGAGGAACTCCTTGTGCAACCCGACCCTGCCTTCTTTGACATCATCCAGACAATCGTAAAACCCGTGAAATAGCAATACGGATAGCATAAAGGCGGCGATGCCCTCGCCGCCTTTTCTTATATGCTCCGAATCCCTTTTCCCCTTTTGTATGATAGAGAGCCTATCGCCCGCAAGAACTCTACCGGAATCCATAGTGTGCCACCCTGAACGGTTCAAGTGAAACAATACGTCTGGTTTTAGCTTCACAACCTTCCCTCATACGGTAAAAGTGAACCTAAATATACTCAATCGGTAGCACGACCAAATTATCGGAAAGATAGATTTTATTGTCGTAAAGGCAAACGATCGCCCCTGTGCCACGCTTCTTGTCGATATCTCTATCGAGCACATCAAATGCAGACGCCATCGCTTTATTGGGGGAAGCACTCTTTTTTATCTCGACGGGATAGAGAATACCGTTCTCCTCAATGATGAGATCGATCTCGCTTTCCTCGTCGTATGTCTCCCCATTTTCCCTCGTCCGCTTTTTGTCTTTGCCGCGATAATAGAATACATTGAAGGAATAGTCGCTCCCCTCGTTGGAGAAAGACTTCAGGATCTCGGAAATGACAAATGTCTCAAACATATTTCCCGCGGCCGCACTCTCCGCAAGTGCCTCAGCGTTGTTCCATTTGGAGAGATAACATGCGAGCCCCGTGTCTCTGAAATAGAGTTTGGGCGTCTTGATCGCCCTCGTCAAATGACTCGAATAGTAGGGCTGCAAGATAAAGATGATTCCCGTTCTCTCCAAGACAGAGATCCAATTTTTGATGGTCGCTTGTGTAACACCGACTTCCTGCGCAATCGACGAATAGTTGAGCATTTGTGCTGTGCGTGCCGCGACGGCAGATAGAAACCGAGTAAAGGCAAGCGTATCCTTGATGTCGATCTCCTCTTTGATATCCCGTTCCAAATAAGTCCTGACATAGGAAGAATAAAAATCCCGCCAATCCCTCTTGGTAACATGCATTTCGGGATACATGCCGCGATGGATGGTTTGCCAAAGATCGTCGTACGGTTTCAGCTCCTTCTCCCTTTGGGAAAAGTATTCTTCCGTTGGCACGAAATGGCGGTTGAAATTGATCCCATGAAGTTCACGAAGTGAGAGATTTTGCAATTCCAATATGGAGATCCTACCCGCAAGCGACTCTTGCACTTTGGACATTAACCTCATCTGCTGCGAACCCGTCAAATAATAGTTCTCATACATATCGGATTTATCGCACTCGATCTTAATGTACGGAAACAGCTCTGAAGCATACTGCACCTCATCGATAATGGATGGCTTTGGCAGATTTTTCAAAAAGAGTTTCGGATCCTCGATAGCGGCATTCAGCAACAACTTGTCGTCGAACGTAACGTACCTGACATTCGGGTACAAGGTTTTGAGCAACGTTGATTTGCCGACCTGTCTTGCGCCCGTAACGAGAATGCACCGACTGGTTTTTGCTCTTTGATCGAGTACAGATTCAATATTTCTCTTAATATACATGATATCCTCTTGCGACCAATCTATAATATAACTATATTTTAGCCGCAAATCGTGTCTTTGTCAAGCAATCTGCCGATGATTACAATAACTATTTTTTAAGTCTATCGCCATATTGGCGAATTTTTGTCGTTCATTCGCTTGCGCCACTATGAGAAAATTATGATAAGAAAATCGAGAATGATCTCATAGCGGAGAACCAACGGGTAGGGAACGGTTGGAATACGTTGAAGCGAAGAATGAGTACTTAAAAAATTGGATACCTTAGTACGAGCGGGAGAGCAAAAGAGCGGCAAAAAGCGCAAGTAGTTTTGGGACTAAGGCAGAGTTTACCGCTGAAAATATTGTTAAGGATATCGGTCTCGCCAAAAGCACATTTTATTATCATCTCAAACGATGCGAAAGAGATGAGTATGCCGAAGAGAAAGCGGCGATCTCAAAGATCTTCCATGAGAACAAAGGCAGATACGGATATCGCAGGATAGAGCTTTCGCTTATAGCAAAAGGCTATGCTCTGAACCATAAATCGCTGTATAAGATCATGAAGAGCCTCAATTTGAAAGGAAAATGGCGCAAGAACAAAAAATATCATTCCTACAAAGGCGAAGTGAGAAAGATCGCGGACAATCTTCTTGCCGGAACAAAAGAGGAGCCCGACCTCAGACATGGTATGTCCGTTTTGGGTCTATGGCAAGCGGCATATAATCATTTTACATGAAAAATGTCCGAAGTGCTTTCGCGCTTCGGACATTTTTTGGCTGCTCCTGTCAGACTCGAACTGACGACACCGCGGTTAACAGCCGCGTGCTCTCCCAAGCGTATCAATTTGCATAGTAAAACGCGGGGAACTTGCCCTTCTTTCCATGAATTGCCCGTAGTCCATATTCACGACGATGCCCAAATTATATTGACGGCTGATGTCGATCCGTTTGAGCAGTTTGCAGACGATCATCTTCTGCCGCTCCTTTGAGGCGCACTCAAATTCGTCTGCCCAACCGGCAAATTCCTCGTAGAGATGATCGAGGCTTTCAAGCGCGTCCTTGTCTTGATTGACTTGCGCCAAGACTTGGGGGATCTCTTTTTCGAGCTTTTCCAATTTTGCTTTTTGCAGCGTGATGGATTGGTTCAGCACTTCCATGGTAAAGCGCGATTCCCCGATCATCGCCTGCCCTATTTCCTCGATCAGCTTTTGCAATACCATTTGTTGCTTGCTGTATTCCTTGACAAGTCCCGCATAATACTTCTTCTTCAACTGCACGGCTTGTTCGTGCCTTCTTTTTATGGCTTCGTCTTTCTCGTCCTCTTTCACGGTATCCAACAGGAAACGGACAATCTCCATGACCGACTCATCCACTTTTCTCGAAGTGTACTGCCCCTGTCCGTTGCAAGCACCGCGCCCCCGCGCCTTATTGGGACAAATATATCGGATGCTCTTGTAGACCTTCCTCGTTCCGTCCGCAAGTATGACAGGATCGGAATAGGAGATCGCGTGCATCTTCGCGCCGCAATATGCGCAGAAAAGATTTCCGCCGAGCATCGCCGCTCCCTTCGTCATATAAGCGATGTTGCTCTTTCGTGTGTTCGCCACGCTTCTGCTTGCGAGGATCTTCTGCGCTTCGTCGAACACCCGCTCATCGACGATTTTCAGTTCTTCGATAAAGCCCGACTTCTTCCCGCCGCGGACGAAATATCCCGTATAGGTGTGACTGCGCAATATACGATTGATCGTATTCGGATGGAACATTGCCCCGCTGTGTGTCCGATATCCCTGTTCGTTGATCAGGTTGCACAGGCGATATGTTCCATATCCCTCTTCTACTGTCTTGTAAAAGATGAACTGCACGACCGCCGCCTCCTTGGGTACGATTTCAAGCGCGAGAAGTTCACGCCCTTTCTTGGTGACGACTCCGCTCTTGACAAATTTATAGCCGAACATTGCCGTTCCGCCCGTAAATTTCCCCTCCTCCACGAGCTGTCCGAGGCGGGTTTTGACGCGGAGAGAAGTCTTGCGACTCTCTCCGCCCGCTTGCCAAAAACGTATGTAATTCAGAAGGTAATCGCAGTCGTTTTCAAAGGTCTGCTGCCCTTCCTTCGTGCTCCAAACTTGGATGCCGTTCTTTACGAACCATTCAAGGACAAACGGCGT
>CANQTD010000043.1 GCA_947626685.1 uncultured Clostridia bacterium
CCCTCCGTCTCCGAGAACGTCCTGCCGTCGGAGAGCGCGTCCACGAGAAAGAGACCGCGCCCCGATTCGGCGTACACGTCCGAGCAGGCGCTCCCGTCGGGCGGACGCACCCCGCCCTCTTCGTACACGTTGATGCGGATCTCCCCGCCCTCGAACAGATAGGAGAGCTGTGCCCTGCCGCTGCCGTGCAAGAGCGCGTTCGTGAGAAGTTCGCTCGCGACCAGTTTACTGCTGAACACTGCGCTCTCGGGCACAGAAACTGCGAGCGTCTCGCACATCCGCTCCACTTCCCGCTTGAGCGAAGCAAAATTTTCTACGACGACTTTCATTCCGCCGCCCTCTTCGTAATGATCTCTCGGAGCTTTCTGAGCGCCTTGCGCTCGAGGCGCGAGATCTGCATCTGCGAACTGCCCATGCGGCGCGCCGTCTCCGCCTGCGAGAGGGAGTCCCCGTACCGCATGCCGAGCACCTGCCGCTCCGTATCGGTGAGCTGCGACATGGCGCGTTCGAGCAGGTCGCGGTTCTCGACCTGTTCCACCGCACCGTCGTCGGAAGTGGCGATGAGATCGTACAAATTGACCGCGCTCTCGTCCTCCCCATCGAACACGGGCTGGTCGAAGGAAACGACGTTCCCCGCCTCGGCGAAGCGGACGACGTCCTCTTCGGAAATGCCCGCGTGCTGTGCGATCTCGCGCACGGTGGGCTTGCGCTCGAGCTGCATGGTGAGCTCATCCTCCGCATTGCGGATGGCGACGCGGATCTCGTTGGCCTTGCGGGAAAGGCGGACGGGACGGGCGCGGTCGCGGAAATAATTTTTGATCTCGCCCGTGACGGTCGGGATGATATACGTCGTGAATTTGACCCCCATTGCGGGATCGAAGCGTTCGACGGCCTTGATGAGCGCGAGCGCGGCGACCTGGTTGAGGTCATCGAGATCGACGCCGTGGCGGTCGAATTTGCGCGCGATCTTCATGGCGAACGGGTAGTATTTCTCCACGATGCGGTTGCGCAGCGCGCTCTTTTCCGCCCCGTCCTCCGCGCGTCTGTATTCTTCGAAAAGGTTCTCTTCCATATCAGAAGCGGAAGGAGATCTCCGAGACCGCGCCGTCCGCACGCTCGGTCACGACGTCGCTCGCCAACGCTTCGAGAAGGGCCGCCGAGATCTCATCCTCGGGCATGGTATGCCCCTCCGTTCTCTCGCCCTCGCCTGTAACGCGGATGAAGAGCTCCTCGTGCTCCTCCGAAAAACAAATGCGGGCATGGCTGAACCCCGCGTGCATGACGAGCAGAAGGCTCTCCGTCACGCACACTTTGCAGTCCTCGCTCTCGTCCATATCAAAGCCCGAGAGCGCGCAGAGCCCGCCGCAGGCGAGGCGGACCGTCGTCATCATTTCGCTCCCGAGGGGGAAGCGCATCTCCATAAGCGTTCTCATTCCTCTATCTCCATGATGGTATCGAGCGCGCAGATCGTGAACAGCTTTTTCAGGCGCGGCTGAAGGCGGCGGAGCGTCATGCGGCGGCCGTCCGACTTGACATGTTTGAGGAGCTTGACGAACGTGCCGAGCGTCGTCGAGTCGATGAATTCGAGCTTGGCGCAGTCGAACGCCAGATCGCAGGGCGCGGCGTTGTATTTTTCGAGCACCTCGGCATAAAATTCATCGGCGTTTCTCGCGTCGATCTCGCCCGAAAGCCCGAACGTGAGCGGCTCGCGGGCAAGCAGGGTCAACTCTTGCATCTATCACCTCCGCCGCGGACAATACCGCGGTCTTTTTTTATTATACCACGCGCGCACGCGCATTCAAACAAATCAAAGCAAAAATCAGAGCAAAAATCGGGGCGGATCGGGGGAACTTTCACCGCAAGATCTCGTTGAAGTCGCCGAGCACGAGGTCGGGCTTATCGGGAAAGCGCTTCATGCTCTCCGCCGTCGTCTCGCCCGAGAGCACGAGGACGCTCTTCATGCCGTTGTTGTTCGCAAAGCGGATGTCGGTGTGCATGCGGTCGCCCACCATGCACATCTCATGGGCGGGCACGCCGAATTTTGCCGCCAGCCCCTCGGCCATTGCGGAAAAAGGCTTCCCGATCACGAGGTCGGGCGTCCGCTTCGAGGAGCGTTCGAACATCGCGAGAAAGGAGCCCACGTCGGGCATCGACCCGTCGGGCGTCGGGCAGACGTCGTCGGGGTGCGTTGCGAGAAAGGGCACCCCCTTGCGCAGAAAATAGTCGAGGCGGCGGATCTTCGGGAAGGTGAGCTCGGTGTCGTAGGCGAGCACGCAGACGTCGGGGTCGTCGCCGTCGAGCACGATGCCCGCAGCGCGAAATTCCTCCGCGACCGCCGCCGTCCCGACGAGGTACACCTTCGCCCCCGCATAGTGCGCTTTGAGCGTTTCGATGGCAGCCATGCCCGAGGTATATACCCCGTCGCGCCCGTCAAAGAGCCCGACGCGCACAAGTTTTTCCCTGTACTCGCGCTCCGTCTTGGAGGAGTTGTTGGTGACAAAGACGAGCTTCTTCCCCATCGCGCGGAGACGGGAGAGGGTCTCGGGCATGCCGCCGATGGGCGTTTCGCCGAGATAGACGGTGCCGTCTAAATCGAGGAGGAAGAGACGGGTCTTAAATAAGAGCTTGTTCATAGGAGAAGGCAGATTGCGTTTGCGGCGAATCCGACTGCGACGGAAAAGAGGAACATGCCCCCCAAAATGAGCAGCCCCCTCTTCCAATTCCCCTTTTCGAAGAGGACGAGGTAGCCGAGGCCCGCGTTGACGACGAGCCCCGCGAGAAGCCCGCCGAACCCGATGCCGCCGAGCGCGTAGACCTCGGAGAGAATGACGGAGGAGGCGCAGTTCGGGATCGCCCCCACGAGCGAGCAGACGAGGGGTTGGAGCCAATAGCCCGTGCCCCGCATGAAGGCCCCGACGGCCTCCGCGCCCGCCTTGTCGTCGCCGCCGCCGAGGAGATAGAACAGGAAGCCGAAGAGCAGATTGACGAGAAGCACGAAACCCGCCACCTGCAACGCGTGGAGCAGCGGCGAAACGAGATACATGCGCACCTTTCCGCCGTGCTTGTGTTCGCAGGGAGAGAGCTCGTCGCAGGCGCATTCGCCGTGTTCATGGTCGTGCGCGTCGTCGTGCGTTTCATGCGTTTCTTCGCCCTCATCGCGGACATGGGTGCCCTCTCCGCGGTCATGCTCCATTTTATGTTCGTGCTCGTGATCGTGTCCGTCCCCGTGGACATGGGCTTCGTGCCCGATCGCGGGAAGGGGCGCGGGCGCGCCGTGCACCCTGCGGAAGATCGCGTCGAAGAGGTAGCCGACGGCGATCCCGATGGCGAGCTTACAGCCGAGCAGCACCGCGAGGGAGATGAGCAGGCTTCCTCCCCCCTCCCCCGAGACGAACATGGCGACCGCTTCGTCTATGAGGACGATGACCGCCTCGTCGCTCGTCGTGATAAAGACGGCGAGCAGGGTCCCGAGGGTGATATGGCGGTGGCGGTACAGCTTGGCTGCCATCACCGAAAAACCGCACATGGGGACGACGCCGAGCGCGGCTCCGAGCGCGGGAGCCCAATGCCCCGTGAGCGCTTTGCGCGGTTTTCCCACCCCCGTGTTGTGTTCCATGACCTCGATGAGGAGATAGAGGACAAAGAGAAAGGGAAAGAGCTTCAACGTATCAAGAAGCGCATCCAATACGACGTCCCACATATTCCCTCTCCTTTTCGGCCGTGCGCGGCCTTATTTTTCTCGCTCCCGTGTTTGCTTCTTCTCGCTTTGAAGCCGCTCTCCCGGGAGAATACGGTCATGAGATTTGTTGATATGTTATTATGATATACGAATTTCCCCGATTTGTCAATCGTTTTGGGCGGGTGAGGAACGCCCGTCCGAAAAAGGGAAAAGGGCTGCCGTGCGGCAGCCCCCTCTCGCTTGAAATTATTCTTCGGGCTTGTTCTCGGAGTTCTTGGCAGCCTGCTGCGCCTTCCGCTTCGCTTCCATCTTCGCGTCGCGCTTCATCTGCTTCTTCATCTCCTTCGTGACGACGCGGGCTGCGTCGATCTGCGCCTGCATCTCCTGCGGTGTGGGCGGCACGAACGCTGCGCCCTCCGCATTTTCGGGGATCACCTCGTAGTGCTCGTCGCGTTCGAGCATGGTCGCCTCGGTGTAGCCGTCGAAGAGGTGGATATGGCGCGCGTCGAATGCGAGCTCGACCACGGAGCCGAGTTCCACGTTCGCACGGGAAGAGATCTTGGCGACCATCTGCGCCGCCGCGTCCACGATGGAGCTCTTCTCGCTCTCATAGTCGACGTCGCAATAGATCTGCATCTCCGCGCCGAGTTTTTCGATGACCTCGATCTTCGCCTTCACAACGGTGTCGGGCGAGGTCTCGATGAAGCGCTGATCCTCGTGAATGTCCTCGGGGCGCACGCCGAGCGTGACCTCTCTGCCCGTGTTCGCGTAGTCGGGGAGATTCTTGATCTTCGCGACGACGGTCTCGGGGAGCAGGATCTTGTTGTTGCCGATGAAATTGACGTAGACCTTGCCGTCCTCTTCGCTGATGGTGGATTTCTTGAAGAAATTCATCTGAGGGGTGCCGATGAAGCCCGCGACGAAGAGGTTGATCGGGTAGTCATAGAGGTTTTGGGGCGTATCCACCTGCTGCATGAAGCCGTCTTTCATGACGACGATGCGGGTGCCCATCGTCATGGCCTCGATCTGGTCGTGGGTGACGTAGATGAACGTCGTCCCGAGGCGGACGTGCAGCTTGCTGATCTCGGTACGCATCTGGGCACGGAGTTTCGCGTCGAGGTTGGACAGAGGCTCGTCGAGCAGGAATACCTTCGGCTTGCGGACGATGGTACGGCCGAGCGCAACGCGCTGGCGTTGACCGCCGGAAAGCGCCTTCGGCTTGCGGGACAGATAATCGGTGATGCCGAGGATCTCTGCGGCCGCTTTCACGTCTCTGTCGATGACTTCCTTCGGGACTTTGCGGAGTTTGAGACCGAACGCCATGTTGTCGTAGACGGACATGTGCGGATAGAGCGCGTAGTTCTGGAACACCATCGCGATATCTCTGTCTTTCGGGACGACGTCGTTCACGAGCTTGCCGTCGATGTAGAGTTCGCCCGAGGAGATCTCTTCGAGACCCGCGATCATGCGGAGCGTCGTGGACTTGCCGCAGCCCGAGGGACCGACGAATACCATGAATTCCTTATCCCGGATCTCGAGGCAGAAGTTGAACACCGCCTGGTTGCCGCCGGGATAGACCTTGTTGATGCCTTTGAGTAAAAGACCGGACATAATTTCCTCCCAAATCTTGTGATACCTCTATTTTACACCGCAGACGGGGAGATTTCAAAGAAATTTCGCACGAATCCGCCCCCGCCCTTTGTATACTTTGCACAAAATTGCATGGATTGCCGTGGGGGTGGAGCCAACCTCGCTGTCCCCTTTGGGGGAGCCGAGTAAGGCTTCCCCCCGTTGGGGGGAAGCTCCCGCGGAGCGGGAGATGAGGG
>CANQTD010000044.1 GCA_947626685.1 uncultured Clostridia bacterium
TGCTCGCTCGCCGTAAATGTAACATCCACCGTTGCGGGTTTCGTTTGCGGGACAGTAAAGGTGAAAGGCGAACCGTCGACCGTGAAGTCGGATTTCGCACCTGCGACCTTGATCGTCGCCTCGATCTTCACCGTAACCTCCTCGGCACCGCGGGTCACTTTGAGCTTGCCGCCTTCGATCGCCGCGGCAGCGTCCCCCGCCGTCACTTTGAACTCAAACGTCACACCGGGACGGGTGGGCAGAGGAAGTGCGAACTCCTTCGTCAATTCCTCCATGCTCTTGACCTGTTCGGCGAGCTCAGTGAAGAACGTTTTGATCGCCGCTTTGTCCGCTTCTGCGTCGAGGGAGGGATTCTCTTTGTTCGCAGATTCCCACACCTCGATCGTAGGAGAGGTCGCGCCGTCTTTGCCCGTGACCGTGAGCGTGTCCTCGCCCTTTTGCAGATAGCCCTTGACCGTGAGCACGTCGCCCACGACAAAGGTCATGCCCTCCGTCGAAGAACCGTTATAAGTGCCCTCACCAATGACAATTTTCAGTTCCGAGGCAGAAAGTGCAACTGTGAGCACCCCCCCCCTCGTCTCAATTTGTTGAAGGGTGACCTGCTTGCTCGCGGCGTCGTAGCTCTTCACCATACCTTTGACGTAGACCTCTTGGGGCTCGCCGTCTTTGGTGTAATAGCCTTCTTCGTTGAAGCTGTTGCCATCTTCGAAAATGGCTGCGAGGTCGGAGACGGAGAAAGGAGCGTCTTGCGAGCCGTCCGCCGCGGGCGCCACCGCCGCTACCGTGAGTTGAAGGTTACCGTCAACGATCGCGATCGTGTAGGTCTTTTCGTTTGCGGAATCCGTCCAAGTGAGAGTAGAGGTCACAGAGTCGATCGCTTGCGTCTCCTCGCCGTATTTGATCACAACGTTGTTGTAGACATTAACATCGAGATTGAGGGAAGTGAAATCAAATCTAAGTATGAAATATACGTCCCCCTTTGTTACGTCGCTCACATTTGCGATCGCAATCTCCCGTTCGCCGACAAGGAGCGTGAATGTGTCTTTCGCAGCATTTTCGTCCGCAATGCCCGAGCCTTGAATGTACACGGTCAATTTGCCGTCGTTTGTTTCAAGTGAAGCATTGTACGCTTGGGTGAGATTGACTTCAACCTTTGTGGACACAGTGAGTTGGAGATGACCGTCGGCAATCTCAATCGAATATGTTTTGTTCGCTTCGGTGTCGGCATATGTGGTATTACCAGCTACCATGCGGACATTACGCTCGGACGTGGTTTTGCCATAAACCCTGACTTTGACGACATAGGTGTTCGCTTCAAGATTCTGCTCTGCCAAATTGTAGTGGAGCATGAAATAGTTTCCCGCATGAGTAACGCCGCCCTCGGTTGCCGAAACTTCTTTGTCACCAATGAGGAGCTTGAACGCTTCCGCAGCCTTTGTCACATCTTCCCCAATGCCATCGCAGATGATGAAGAGTTCAAGAATGCCCTTATCTTGCAACTGCGCATTGTAGATATCGGAAACCGTAATCTCGGGCACTTCGGGGTCAACGGGGCCGGAGGTCTTTTCTTGCCATTTGAGCTCGGAGATGACGAACGTGCCGCCTTCGAGGGGCGCATTGCCGTCCACACCGAACTGAATGCTAAGGGAAGCCTTTGCGGTTTGCGTGTACTCAACCGAGACAGCCTGCACTTGATTGCTGCCCGTGAGGTCGATGACCGTGCCGTTAACAGTGATCTTGCCCGTCACGGACGATTTGAGCTGGAACGTAAGGGTGTAGACCGTATTTTCTTTGAGCTCGCTGTTCTTATAGAAGAGCTGCACGGCATACCAAAGTCCCGCGTTCCCCTTTGCAGTTTCTGTCAACGTGTATTGGAAGGTATAGACGCCGTCCACCGCCGTCTTGGTGGTCACGGTCGCGTTCGTCCCCTCGGTATCGCCGTTCCAATAGAACATGTGGTCGGGGTTGCTGATCGCTACGGGATCTTCGCGGCCGAAGTTGATCTCGCCATCTTTTAAGGCAATCTTTTCGACAACTTTAAGGCAAGTGCAGCCCCAAGCGAGATCTGCATCACCAGTCGGGTATTTATTGAAAATACTATAGGTCTTATCGCCGACTTCCACGGTCTGCCCGTCTTTGGAACCTGCAAGTTTGATATCGGGCTGATCGGTTTGATTGCCTTCGAACTTTGCGATCCAAGTGCCCACATCAAAGGCAGTGACATCGACATAGACGCGCCAAGTCCCCGCATCCTTATTCACGGAAACCTGAACTGTAACCCCGTCACCGGGGAAAGCATCTTTACCTTCGCCAATCGCTTTCCAATCGCTTGTTCTGTTGAACCAAAGGTTGATTCCCTCAAGGAGCTCTCTAAGATCCGCTTCCTCATAGTTCTTGTAGGTGCCGTTGACCGAGAAGTAGGCTTTGCCGCCCTCCAATTCGACGGAACCGCTCGTGATCTCATAGCTGGGTTGAGTTGCATCTACGACTTTGAGGGAGAGAATGTCGCCGTCGAGGACAATGCTATACTGATAGTTACCCACCGTTATAACGGTATCATCAAACGTAACCCCATCAAAATCGGTGTTTTTAATGTCGCTGCCGTCCCCATTCTTGCAAAGGTGGTTGAGGTTTTGAGCCGCCATTCTTTCAGCAAGTTCGGTAAGATCGTAGTATGCTTTCCACGTTGCAGCTTGGATTTCCGACTTGACATACGCGGGATACTGATGACCGCCAATATAGATACTGAATTTGAAAGGAAGGTTGGCTTCGGTCGAATTTTTAAGGATATTCTCCACTTCTTCCGTGCTGTAACCGTCGAATACGCCTTCGATCACGAGACAAGCATTGCCGTCATTTGCTGCAACGGAGATTTTGTTGTAGCTAATGCTCTTCAATGCGTTTGTGACGGTGAGGTGAACGGAATCGACATTTGCTTTCACGAGCGCATATTTAAGGTCTTTTTGCTCGCCGCTCGTAAGGGTGACTTCCGTGTTCTCGCCGAGGGTAAAATGAATGTCACTGCCACCGCCGCCGTAAACAAGCGTCTCTTCGCCGCTCGTGATGAATTCGCTGACGCGGATCGTGACCGTCCAATCGCTCCCATTCACGTCAACACTCTTATGGGCGTTGGTGGCAGCCTCTTTGCCGTAGAGACAGATGACGTTTTTAAGATAGAGTTCCGCTTGCGCCTGCGTGACAGTCGTATAAGTACCTTTCAGAACAAGGTTGGCGGCAGCCCCTTCCCTTGCCAATTGCATCTCGATCGAAGAGATCGTGAAGCAATCATTGTTGATCACGGTGAGGACGAGGTCGTCGCCGTTCAATGCGAGGGTGTAGAAGTTGGGGTTGACAAAAGCCGTATTAACGTCGGCAACTCCGCTCGCAATATTCGTAAGTTCCACGTCGCCGATCTTGAGTTTAAGCGTGCCGGTGGAGGAACCCGTCACGAGGAAGTAGTAATCGGCTCTGCTCGACGAAACGGACGCCTCATTGGGTTCGATCGCTTCGCCTTCGCCCACATAGAGCCTGACGTTCTCTTTTGCAAGATCTGCCTCGGTAAAGCCCGTATAGCTCTTAATGGCAATGTGCACGCGAGCTTGGTTTCCGCCGAAGAGGATAAGATTGGCAATGTCGAACTCCGCGGTTTTTGCGGTTTCGACTTTAAGGCAAACACAACCCCAGAAGGTCTCGTTAGCCCCTGTGTTCACACCGTTCCCCTTGTTTACGATCGAATACTTCTTCCCTGCAAGTTCAACGGAAGCGCCGTCTTGGGCGTGCTCGTTCTTCAAACGAATATCGCCTTCGGGATCAGTGCTGTAGAAGAAATGGAAGTAGTAAGGATTCGCTTGTGCCGCAAGTTCTGTGACATTGAATTTGATCGACCAAGTCTTTTCAGCAACTTCGATCTGCTTCTCGAGACCAGTATTGTCGTCTTTTCCGCCGAATGCAAACTTGATATTCCCAAGTAAGGTCTTGAGCTGTTCGGTATCAGTATAATTATGGGAGCCCGAAGCGACAAAGTAAACAGCCGAATCCGTCTTTTCAATAGTTACATCGGTGAAGTCGTAGGTAGAAACTTCCTTCGTCGGTGCGATGCGAAGGATTACGCAACCCCAGAAGTCGTCTCGTCCACCGCCATAATGGTTTTCAATGGAATAATCCTTTTCACCGAATGTCTTTGTGATATTGGGAATAGCTTCAAGCGGGAACGTATTGATATCGCCTGCGCCGGAACCACCATTGAAATAGATAAAGTGGGTGCCGTCCGCAAGGTTCATGGACGAAACGTTTGCCTTGATCGTCCATGTTGTCGCTTCAACGGTGACCGTTCTGTTCGCTTCGGGAATAAGCTTCCCTACCCAAATTCCGAACGCCTCTGCCTCGAATTTTGCCTGCAACGCAGCCGTATCTTTGCAGGTATGGGTGCCCTTGTAAACAACATACACGGCGGTCTCGTCTACTTCGAGGGTAACGGTTGTAAGGTCGAATGTGCCATCCACTTCGATCTGCTTCGCTTTGATCGTGAGGCCGATATTCCCCCACAAGTTGTTGCCAAGAGTATATATTTTTTCGCCTACGGTGAGAGTGTTCTCAACGACGACACCGGGGAAATTATCCGGCTTCATGTCGCCGCCGTCAATTCCCGTACAGCAAATATTGCGATACTCGCTGGGGCCCAACTTGGTCACGTCGATCTTCACAAACCACTCGCTACCGCTTGTTGAAACGTCGTAGCTCTCCCCGGCTTCAGCTCCTGCGGAGTTTTCATAGAAGTAGAAGAATTTGTTGCCATTCTTTACGGAATTAAGAAGTTCTTTAATTCCCTCTTCATCGTAACCCGCAAACGTCCCACTGATCGTAAGATAAACTTTTTGCGCGCCTTCGTCTGCTGCGATCGTCATCTTCGTGATCGTGTACGACTTTTCGTCGGGCTTGCTCGCAACTTTGAGACCAATGTTGTTCCAGCCTTGCCCGTTCGACGGCTGCAAGGTGTAAACTTTTTCGCCGACTGTGATCGTCGTTTCTTCGATCGTTTCGGTCGAAAGTTTCCAATCTTGGTCGCCAAAGTCGGTGCGGCAGATATTGCGAAGTTCGCAAACAGGGAGATCGGTGACGTCGAGCGCAACGCTGAACTCGCCGTTTTCCCACTTCGTCAAGGTTACGGATTTTGCGTTTTCTCTGCCAATTCTGTTACCCCAGAAGTTGAAGAAATAATTTCCGTCTGTGTTTTTCTCGCAGAACAGCTCGGTGAGCCCTTGCTGATCATAGCCCGTGTAGGTGCCGCTGATCGTGAGAATGGCCGCCGTGTTCTCTGCGTTCGCCGCAAGCGTGAGCGCGGTGACAGTGTAGCTCTCTTCCACATAGCCGCATTCGCACTGATGGGTAGCGGAATCGACTTTGTGAGGCTGTTT
>CANQTD010000045.1 GCA_947626685.1 uncultured Clostridia bacterium
CTCACCCTCATACCGAGGCGAAGCCGAGCGTATCTTCAAGATTCACTCACTCCGCTTTCGCTCCGTTCGGAATGAGGAAGCCCAGAGGTGGAGCCGAGACCTCGCCGCCCCCTGCGGGGGGAAAGGGGTTTCTCTCACCCTCATACCGAGGCGAAGCCGAGCGTATCTTCAAGATTCACTCACTCCGCTTTCGCTCCGTTCGGAATGAGGGGACCCGGAGGTGGAGCCGAGGAGAACCTTTCGGCGTCTCTACTTCACAACGACGACCTGCGCGTAGCGGAGCACTTTGCCGTTCTGCTCGTATCCCTTCCGATAGACTTGCTTCACGGTGCCGCTCTCTTCGCCCTCGGCGGGCTCGACTGCCATGATCGCCTCGCACTTCTCGGCGTCGAAGGGTTCGCCCACGGGGTAGATCTCCGTGATCTTCTCCTCCTCGAGCACCTTCCCGAACGCCGCCATGACCATCTCGATGCCCTTGCGCGTTCCCTCGTCGTTGCACGCTTCGACGGCGCGCGCGAGATTGTCGGCAATGGGGAAGAGCTTGGAGACGACGTCCGCCCGCCCCTCCTGATACCGCTGTGCGGATTGGTGCTGGGTGCGGCGGCGATAGTTCTCGTATTCGGCGGTCACCGAATACCACTTCCGTTTGAAATCTTCGGCTTCGGCCTGCGCCTTTTTGAGCTCGTCCGCGGCGGGTTCCTCGGGAGCGGCTTCTGCGTTCTCTTCGGATACTTCGTTCTCCGCGCTCTCTTCGGTCTCTTCTTCAGACGGCTTTTGCTTGTTCTTTTTCACGATGATGCCCTGTACCTTTGTTTTTTCCACCTTACATATAATGTAAATCGCGAAATTCTAAACGCCTTTTCAAAAAATTTTCCCCTTTTTGCGGAAAAAATTCGCATGCCGCCCTTTACAACCGTCAAAAATTATATTAAAATAAGGAGTAAGGGAGACGGGGCGCGGACCGCGGTCGCGGCGGCCGCCCCGCAAAAGGGAGGAAATATGGAAAACAAGGCTTACGAATTATTTGCAAAACGCAACAGCAAGGTGCGCATCGGGGTGATCCCGGGGCACTTCGCCACCAAGCACTCGCATATCAACTACTGCGTCGACCTCACGCGCGTCAAGTCGGAGGCGGGGCTCGCACGCGCCGCGGCGAAACTGTTCGCGGAGAGCTTTTCCGACGTCACGGTCGACACGGTCATCACCCTCGAACGCATGAAGATGGTGGGAGCGTTCCTCGCGGAGGAATTTGCGAACTCCCCCGGCGTCAACATGAACCAGGAGATCGCCGTGATCTCGCCCGAATTTACCGCCGACGAAAAGCTCATTTTGCGCGACAATCTCATTCCCTATGTCAAGAGCCGCCGCGTGCTCATTCTCGCCGCGACTGCCACGACGGGCATCACCGCGATGGACGCCATCCGCGGCATCCGCTATTACGGGGGCGACCCCGTCGGCCTCGCAACGGTGTTCAGCGGGGATTTCCGGATCCCGGGCGTGCCCGTAAAGCGGCTCATCGGCATCGAAGATCTGCCCGGTTACGCCTCCTACCGCCCCGGGGAATGCCCGCTCTGCGCCCGCGGCAGCAAGATCGACGCGCTCATCAATTCCTACGGTTACAGCAAGATCTGATCCGTGCCCGAAAATGCGCCCGATGGGCGCGTGGAGTATTTATTGCGTTGGAGCAAGGGGCAGCCAAGATGTTCCCCTCATACCGAGGCGAAGCCGAGCGCATCTTCAAGATTCACTCGGTCCTTGCGGACCTACTTCGCGCTCTGCGCTCGTGCCGACCTTAGTTTACAATAGAATCCTCGGTCGGGGCGGAATGAGGACTCCCCAGCCAATAAAAAAGGGCGTCGGCTGCCATGCGGCCGACGCCCTTCGTCTGTAAAAATTGTCGCTGCTTGCGCCCGCCCGCGGTCAGGCCAGCGGATCCCACATCGCGATCGTCCCGATGCGGAGGACGGGAGCTTTCTTTTCGGAAGCCGTCCATTCGAGGTGGCGCTGCACGCGGCCCGCGAGGTCGAAATTCTCGGGAACGAGGTAAACTTCCTCCGCCCCCTCCGCGCGGCTGTCCGAGGAGACCGTCTCAACGCCGATATAGCAAAGGTTCTTGGCATACCACGCGTTCATGGCGCGGTTGCGCTTGATGAGATTGCCGAGATTCCTCACACGCTGCTTGTCAAAGACCGCGGAGATGGCACCCATGTCCGCGAATGCCTCTCTCGCTTCGAGAACGGAGAGCGGTTTTTTGCCGTTTGTGAGATAGCTGCCCGTCGAGGGGTCGAGCATGATCCACGTCTTTCTCTTGCGGTCGAAGATCTCGCAGACGACGTGGGTGTCCTCGTCGTACGGGGAGTACGGGTAGAGGCAGACGCGGCGCGCGGGAATCCCGAACGCAAGGCAGCACGCCGTGAGGATCTTCGCCTTCGCAGCGCAGTCGATCCCGTGGGCGGGGTCGCCGAAACTATAATCGAGAAGGGCGGCAGCGTTCTCCGCGTCCACGCCCTCTTCCTCCGCCGCAGAGCCGAAATCGCCTCTGTGGGCGAGCGCGGGGGCGAGATAGCGGCAGAGCCTGAGCGCGCGTTCGAAGTCGCCGCCGTACCCCGCCTCTGCGCCGAGCGCATAGCGTTCCTTCATCGCCTTTTGCGCGGGCGTTTTCATCTCGAAATCGAACGCCGTCTCCTCACCCGCTCTCCATGTGCGGAGATTGGAGAGGATGCCGCAATACGTCTTGTAAAGTTGCTCTTCGTTTCCTCTTTGTTTGCGTTTTCTCATGATCTTTTCCTCTTTTTTCATAGATTTCTAAGGCGCATGCGCGCCGTTTTTTTACGCGATGATCTTTTTGAGTTCCTTGATGATCCTGTCGGCGATATAGCGGCAGCCGCGGTGGGTGGGGTGAACGCCGTCGACGGCGAACTCTCTCGGCGCTATATCCTGCGAGAGCCCCGTGAAGATCTCGTCCATCGGAATGAGCGGGATCTGTTCCTCCTTCACGATCTCGCCGATGATCGCGTTGAACCTGTCGAGATAGGGGCGCACGCGGCGCATGTCGGGCACGTTGAGCGCGTACGGCTGCAACGCGATGATCTTCGCCCCCGATTTTTTGAGCTGTTTCACGAGCTCGGCGTAGCGCGCGCGGAAGTCCTCCTCCGTGACTTCGACGCCGATAAGGAACCTGTGCCAGACGTCGTTGATGCCCACCTGCAAGACGACGACGTCGGGCTTCTCGGCGAACACGTCCTCTTCGATGCGGGCGAGAAGCTGCTCCGTCCTATCCCCTCCGACCCCGCGGTTGAGGATTGTGAGCGGCAGGTCGGGATAGAGCGGACGGAGTTTGCCCGCCGCGATCTTCACATAGCCCCCGCCGAGATCGGCGGGATCGGACTTGTCCCTGCCCGCTTCGGTGATGGAATCGCCGAAAAAGACGATCTTCATAACTTCCCCCTTATTTCAAAAATTTTTCCTTATACAGGTCGAGGCACTTGCGCACGATCTCGACCGCCTCGTCGCGGTGGGCGATCTCTTTGACCGCCGTTTTCTTGTTCTCGAGCTTTTTGTACACCTCGAAGAAGTGCATCATCTCCTCAAAGACATGCTTGGGGAGCTCTTTGATGTCGTAATATTCGTTATAGGTCGGGTCGCGGAAGGGAATGGCGATGATCTTCTCGTCGAGCTTGCCGCCGTCGAGCATCTTGATCACGCCGATGGGATAACAGCTGACGAGGGTCATGGGGAAGATGCTCTCGTTGGTGAGGACGAGCACGTCGAGCGGGTCGCCGTCCTCGGCGTAAGTGCGGGGAATAAACCCGTAGTTCGCGGGATAGACCGTGGACGTGTAGAGGACGCGGTCGAGTTTGAGAATGCCCGTCTCCTTGTCGAGTTCATACTTCGCCTTGCAGCCCTTCGGGATCTCGATGAGCGCCTCGAAATTATTGGGTTTGATACGTTCGCTGCTGATGTCATGCCAAATATTCATGGGGATCTCCTTATCGGCTTTATTTTAGCACAAATATCGCTTGGCCGCAAGAGCAGAAAATAAATTTTTTATGTTTTTTTGCAAATCGGCGGAAATATACTTTGACATTTCCGCAAAATTGTGTTATGATGAAGCCGTTAAAAATTGTGCGACTAAGCGCGGCACGAGCGTTCCGCTGAGACGGTCAACTCGGAAGCCCTACTCGGCTCCACCTTTGGGAGCCCTCATTCCGAACCCCGAAGGGGTGAGTGAATCTTGAAGATACACTCGGCTTCGCCTCGGTATGAGGGGGTTCGCTCTCGGCTCCACCTCTGGGGGAGCTGTCACAAAGTGACTGCCCCGCGCGCACTATTTACGACTAAGCGCGGCACGAGCACGCAGTGCGAAGTAGGGGTTCCAAAACCCCTTTCGGCACTTCGCGCCACTTTCCCCAGAGGGGACAGCAAGCGGGGAGGGGCGTTGTGCGAAGTAATCTCCTCTTCTGCGCCGCACACAATTTCATTCCAATTTAAGATTGAGCTTGCAGAAGTACCCAAGAGGCTCAAGGGGCTCCCCATTAAGGAGAGTAGTACCTGTGAAAGGTAGCAGGAGTTCGCCCCGACCGAAGTTTCTATTTGCGCTACGAAGGTCGGCACGAGCGTTCCGATGAGACGGTAGATGACCGCATTGCCGATAACGCGAAGTAATCTCCTCTTCTGCGCCGCACAAATTTTCATTCCAATTTAAGATTGAGCTTGCAGAAGTACCCAAGAGGCTCAAGGGGCTCCCCTGCTAAGGGAGTAGTGCTGGATAACGGCAGCGCGGGTTCGAATCCCGCCTTCTGCGCCAAAACCGCCCGAGCATTTTCCTCGGGCGGTTTTGTTATGGTGCGAAAAGAGGTTACAGCGATTAAACCCCCTCATCACCCGCTCCGCGGGAGCTTCCCCCCACGGGGGGAAGCCTCTCTCGCCTCCACCTCTGGGGGAGCTGTCGAGCGTTAGCGAGACTGCCCCGCGCGCACTATTTGCGACTAAGCGCGGCACGAGCACGCAGTGCGAAGTAGGGGGTTCAAAACCCCTTTCCCCCGCTACGCGGGTACTTTCCCCAAAGGGGACAGCGAGAACTCGCCCCACCCCCCTACCCCCCCTCCCACGGAGGGGGCAAGCGCGACGAAGTAGGGGGTTCGCTTATATCAAAACCCCTTTCCCCCGCTACGCGGGTACTTTCCCCAAAGGGGACAGCGAGAATCGCC
>CANQTD010000046.1 GCA_947626685.1 uncultured Clostridia bacterium
GCTTTTATCACTTTACACAAAATACCCGCGAAATGCTTGCTATTTGACACAAGGTATGGTATAATCCATGTGATATTTTGTCGTTTTTTATGAGGTAACTATGGCAGGAAGTCATTATGACGCACGGGACATCACCATTCTCGAAGGGTTGGAAGCCGTCCGTCTGCGTCCCGGAATGTACATCGGGTCGACGGGTCCCAAAGGGCTACACCACATTCTTTGGGAGATCGTCGACAACGCGGTCGACGAAGCCGCCAACGGCTATGCGGACAGGATCGACGTCCGCATCTACAAGGACGGGAGCGTCTCCGTAGAGGACAACGGGCGCGGCATCCCGACCGACATCCACCCCAAGACGAAGGTCTCGGGCGTGCAGGTCGTATTCACCCAGCTCCACGCGGGCGGGAAGTTCGACGAACACAACTATTCCTTCTCGGGAGGTCTGCACGGCGTGGGCGCATCCGTCACCAACGCCCTCTCCCGCTGGATGAAAGTGCGCGTCTACCGCGGCGGCACGACGTGGGAGATGAACTTCGAATCGTACTACGACAAGGCGAAAAAGAAGTATGAATCGGGCATTCCCACGGGGCCGCTCGTCGACACCAAAGAAAAGACCAAAAAGCACGGCACGTTCGTGCATTTCATGCCCGACAGCGACGTGTTCGCGACGGTCGACTTCTCCCTCGAGACGATCTCGCACCGTCTCAACGAGCTCGCCTTCCTCAACAAGGGGCTCACCATCAATCTCACCGACGAGCGCATCACCCGCAACGAATTTTTGGCGCAGGGGGGCGGCGGCGAAGAGAACGTCGACGAGGAGGGCGCGGAGATCCAGCTCGATCTGCTCGGCGCGACCGAGCCCTATTCGGTCACCTATCACTACGAGGGGGGCATTTCGGACTTTGCCCTCTACCTCAACGACGGAAAGACGAAGCTCTATCCCAAGCCTCTCTACTATAAGGCGGAAAAGGACGGGATCCTCGTCGAGTTCGCCATCCAGCACACGTCGGAGTACACGGAGAATCTCTACTCCTTCGTCAACAACATTCCCACTCCCGAGGGCGGGTTCCACGAGATGGGCTTCCGCTCGGGCATCTCGCGCATGCTCAACAATTACGCGCGGGACAATAAACTCATCAAGGACAAGGACCCCAACTTCCTCGGCGACGACTTCCGCGAGGGGCTCACGGCGGTGCTCTCCGTCAAGATGAAGAACGTGCAGTTCGAGGGGCAGACCAAGACAAAGCTCGGCAACCCCGAGGCGCGCGTTCCCGTGGAGAGCGTCGCGGTGGAGGGGCTGCGTTCGCTCGCCGCCGCTCCCGCCTATAAAAAGGCGTTCGAGGAGATCATCAAGAAGGCGCAGGGCGCGGCAAAAGTGCGCATCGCGGCGCGTCAGGCAAAGGACACCGCCCGCGCCAAGAACAGCATCGACAATATCATGCTCGTCGGCAAGCTCGCCGCGTGCTCGGGCAAGAAGGCGGAACTCAACGAACTGTTCATTGTGGAGGGCGATTCCGCGGGCGGCACGGCGAAGCAGGCGCGCGTGAGGCAGTACCAATCCATTCTCCCGCTCAGGGGGAAGCCGCTCAACGTCGAGAAGAAGCGCCTCGACCAGGTGCTCGCCAACGAGGAGATCCGCACCATCATCTCCGCACTCGGCGCGGGCCTCGGCAACGATTTCAATCTGGACAAGCTCAATTACCACAAGGTCATCATCCTCTCCGATGCCGACCAGGACGGATTCCATATCCGGTGCATCCTGCTCACCTTCTTCTTCCGCTACATGCGGCCGCTCGTCTCGGCGGGGCACGTCTACATCGGCATGCCGCCCCTCTACAAAGTGTATAAGCAGAACGGCAGCGTGGAGGAGTATGCCTACGACGACGTGGAACTGCAAGAGAAGATCGAAAAGGTGGGCAGAGGGTATCTCATCCAACGCTACAAGGGCTTGGGCGAGATGAGCGCGGAACAGCTCTGGGCGACGACGATGGACCCCGTCCGCCGAAACCTCACGCAGGTGACCCTCGAGGACGCCGTCGCCGCCGAGAACATGATCACCATGCTCATGGGCGACAAGGTGGAGGGCAGAAAGGAATTTTTGAACCGCAACGCGAACTTCAATAAGGAAGATACGTTTTTGGGCAAAGTCAAGCTGAAGAAGGAGGGCGAAGAAGATGGCGAAGAAGATTGAGAAACCCATTGAGCCGCAAGGCCAGCTCTTTGTCACCCCGCTCGAGGAAGTCTTGCCCCAATCCATGCTTCCCTATGCGGAGTTCGTCATCATGGACCGCGCCCTTCCCCGCGTGGAGGACGGATTGAAGCCCGTCCAGAGGCGCATTCTCTATACCATGTACGAGATGGGGCTCATGCCCGACAAGCCGCACAAGAAGTCGGCGCGCATCGTCGGCGACTGCATGGGTAAATATCACCCGCACGGCGACAGTTCCGTCTATGACGCGATGGTGCGTATGGCGCAGCCCTTCAACATGGGGCGTCCCCTCGTGAACGGACACGGCAACTTCGGCTCCGTCGACGGCGACCCCGCGGCCGCCATGCGTTACACCGAGGCGAGGCTGGAACCGCTCGCCTTAGAGCTGTTGCGCGACCTCGACAAGAACACCGTGCCCTTCGCGCTCAACTTCGACGATTCGCTCAAAGAGCCCGAGATGCTCCCCGGCCGCTTCCCCAACCTCCTCGTGAACGGGGCGTCGGGCATTGCGGTGGGGCTTGCCACCAACATTCCGCCCCACAATTTGAGCGAGACGATCAACGGCGTCATCGCCTACATCAACAGACCGACCATCAAGGTCGAGGAGCTGATGAAATACATTCCCGCGCCCGATTTCCCGACGGGCGGGTTCATTCTTCCCTATGAGCTCGAACAGGCATACCGCACGGGCAAGGGGAAGATCGGCATCCGCGCCAAGATCCGCGTGGAAGAGGGCGACGGCGACAAGAAGCTCATCGTCATCACGGAGCTTCCCTATCAGGTCAACAAGGCGACGCTGCTCCGCAAGATCGCAGAGCTGCGCGAGGAGAAGAAGGAGCAGATGACGGGCGTCACGCGGGTGAGCGACGAGAGCGACCGCGTCGGCATGCGCGCCGTCATCGAAGTCAAAGGGGATACCGACATTCCCAAGCTTCTCAAACTACTCTACAAATATACCGATCTCGAGGTGTCGTTCGGCATCAACATGGTCGCCATCGCGGGCGGCAAGCCCATGCTCATGGGGCTCAAAGAGATCGTGAAGTACTACGCGGAATACCAGCGCGAAGTGGTGCTCCGCCGCACCAAGTTCGACCTCGCGCAGGCGAAGGAACGCTGCCATATCTTAGAGGGGCTCATCATCGCCGTCAGGAACATCGACGAGGTCATCAAGATCATCAAGAGCGCGGATTCCACGCCCGACGCGCGCGACAAACTGCGCAAGCGGTTCGATCTCTCCGAGAAACAGGCGCAGGCGATCCTCGATCTCCGTCTCGCCCGCCTCACCAAGCTCGAAGTATTCAAGCTCGAAGAGGAACTCAAACAGCTCAAAGAACTCATCGAGCGGCTCACCGCGATCGTCGGGAGCAGACAGCTCCAATTCGACGTCGTGAAAGGGGAACTGCTCGAGATCAGGAAGAAGTACGGCGCGCCGAGAAAGTCTGCGGTCGTGGGCGCGGCGGAAGAGCCCGAGGTCGAACGCGCCGACATTCAGGCCCCCGGCGTCCCCGGGTATCTGTGCATCACGGCGGACAAGAAGATCAAATTCGTCGAGGAGAAGAACTACACCGTGAAGCGCGCGCTCGCGGCGAGTTCCAAGAAGGGGCAGGTCGTGCTAAAGAGCGTGCAGCTCCTCTCCGACGAAGTCGCGCTCCTCTTCTCCGACCGCGGCAACTGCTTCCGTCTGCGCGGCCAGCAGTGCATCAAGAAACTGAGCGAGGGCGGATTCAAGCTCTCCGACCTCTTCACCGACGCGGAGAACGGCGAGACGCCCGTCGCGCTCTTCAAGGCGGATACCGAGGGGGGCGATCTCCTCTTCATCACCAGATACGGCATGCTCAAAAAGACGGCGTGGTCGGAATACGCCGTTTCCAAGACGGTATTTCAGGGCATCCGCCTCAACGAGGGCGACCGTCTCCTCGAGGTCCAGCCCTACCTCGACGACGAGAACACGACGGTGCTCTTCGTCACGAAGAAGGGCATGTGCCTGAACGCGAAGAAGGACGACATCCCCGCACAGGGGCGCGTCGCGGGCGGCGTGAAGGGCATCAACTGCAACGAGGGCGACGAGGTCGTGTTCGCCTCCCAGATCGACGGCGAGGGCGAGATCGTGATGGCGGTCACGGGAAGCCGCTTCAAGCGCGTGATCGCGGCGCAGATCGACCCGCTTCCCCGCTACCGCAAGGGGGTGAAGATCGCGGATCTGAAGGGCGAAGAGGTCATCTTCGCGGACTACGTCACCGTGCCCTACATGCTTGCCATCGTCACGGAGGAGGGTACCATGACCGAGATCGCCACCGAGGAAGTGTCCATCGACGCAGGCGGGACGCGCGGAAGGCCCATCCGCGGCGCGACGTGGAAAGCCGCCGAGGTGTACGCGATGAAATACAGGGAATACAAAGAATAATTGCGTTGCATCCGCATTGCCGCTCCGTACCGTTTTTCGTACGGAGCGGTTTTTTCGCCCATGCTCGATCTCGCCTCCCCCTTTTTACCAGAGGGGGAGGGTAGGGGGTAAGCCTTCCCCTCATCGGGGGGAAGGTGTCACGAAGTGACGGATGAGGGGCATTCTAATTGAAAGCACCCCTCATTACCCGCTCCGCGGGAGCTTCCCCCCACGGGGGGAAG
>CANQTD010000047.1 GCA_947626685.1 uncultured Clostridia bacterium
TCCGCAGAAAAAGGCTGGCTCACCGAGAACGGCGCCGATCATATAGATGAAAACCTCACCGCAACTTTCACGCTCAAAATCACGGGAGCGAAACAGATAGATTACACTTGGTATGTAGGAAAAACGGCGGACGCGATCACGAGGGCCGAGGAATGGATCAGTGCCGTGAGGTACGGCTTCGTGAGCAACGAGATCAAAGTGACGCTCGACGGACCGGACAAAGAGCAATACACCCTTGACGAAGCGGCCCATACGCTTACGGCGAAAGAGACTGCCGACATGGGTATGCAATACACGGTGACGCTCACGGTCGCGTTTGCGTGGGGAACGCACTTTGGAAACAAAAACCCGTACACATATTACAATGGGTATGACCAAAACGACACCCGAGAGGGCGGTTATCTTAACGAAGAGGCTTTTACGTCGGAACCGGATAGGGAAGTGACCTACGGAGAGGACGCGTACGCGTCGCTCACCGAGCTCGGGCGGCTTTTGAACGGCCTGCACTACATTTTCACCTTCACCGCCTCGTCAAATTGATCTCAATCAACGATACACCCCAAATATATAAAAGCCGCGGATGTGAGTCTGCGGCTTATAAAATTGGAATGATTATCCATGGAATTTTCAGGCCGCGCTCGTTTTTAATAAAACAGTTCATCTTGGCCATCTCGAATCTATTTTGGGGGCACATGCGGACATGGTATGCCCGTTTCCCGTCATAATGAATTCTATATGTTGGCGCGCTTAGCCGTGAGCGCTCACTTTATGGAATAGACGATACCTTGATTTTGCGTTACCAAGTATATTTTTTCTTCGTTTAATAATTTCAGCGTCGAAGCATCGGGGTGCTTATGAGAATTCCCCAAGCCAAACGGAATGACATAATTCTTCGCCCGCACGTTACACGCTTTGGCTAACTTCATATTTGGGCTCGAACCGTGATGAGGGATCTGCATGATATCGGCATCAAGGGCATACTTTCCGCCTGTTAGATCGTTTACCATTTTCATATCGAATTCCGCATCCCCCGTCAACAGAGTTTTTCCCGTTCCGCGGGAAGTTGCACATATGATATCATTCGGACAGATTTTGGCGCAAGAGAGAGCATTGCAATAAAAATCCGTTTGATAATTCGATATTTGATAATTTGAGCTATATAACGGATAATGATAAAGGACTACGGAAGTCGCGTTCGGGGAGATCGTCGTGATCGTTCTTTTGTAGATTTTTGCCAGATGATTCAAAGCGTTTTTTTCGTTTACGATATAATCATAGAGACGAGACGGGGAGGAGAGAGCGTTGCCGTTCATTTCTCGCAAGAATTCGCTATAAAAATTATCAATTACGTCTTGCGACAAAGCTTTGTTGGAGAATTTGAATTCCCAATATTTCTGCCCCGCATAATTATAGTAATTTTCGGTAAAACGGAAATATAGTTGTCCGTTCTCATCACGGCTCCCGTCCTGATTTTGTCCAATCACAACGACATTTCTTATATTCTCTATGGCGGAAGAGATGTCCCTGCTGTCCGATATTTGGATATCGCGCACATAAAGTCTGGAAATAAACTCAAACAAATTGCGTGATTCGGCGTTATCCTGCCCCTCTCCGTATTTTCCTGCCAATAAGAGCAAGTTGAGCAGATCTTCCCCGCCCAAATAGGGGAGATAGAGCTTTTTGATGACTTTTTGTTTCGCCAAACGGTACAATCCGTTCATGTGATCGAGGTGTAAGTGTGAAATAACGGCCAAATCAATGGCTTTTACACCTCGGATCTCATCAACGTAGCGGTCGACTTGTTCGTTGATATAGGTTTTATATAAGGGAACTTTCATGTCCCATGAACCGCAATCGTAGATGAAGTGAAATGAACCGTCTCCCAGTGAGCCCGTATAAAACAGGCCTTGCCCGACGGGTCTGAACGTAAAGCAATTCATCGCGCACCTCTTTTCATTCGTTTTTTCTATTATAACATATTCGATTTAATAAGTACAGTACTTTTCGAAATTTTCTTGTCCGATCACATCCGATCCGAAAACGGTCGGATTTAAGCCGAAACGACGAGGCCGCGGGATCAGCGCGCGAAAGAAAATTCATCAAAGCGGGTTGTGTTTTTGCGGAAAGTGCGCTATAATAAGAAAAAGGAGAAAAAACGATGTGTACAGCGGTCTCATACGGTAAAAAGCGGCATTATTTCGGGCGGAACCTCGACCTCGAGGGGAACTTCGGGGAGGGAGTGATCGTCGCTCCGCGCAATCTTCCCATTCCCTTCCGCTGCGAGGGAGTTTTGCCGCGGCACTACGCCATGATCGGGATGGGGATCGTGCAGGGCGGCATGCCCCTCTATTTCGACGCGATCAACGAACACGGCTTGGGCATGGCGGGGCTCAACTTTCCGAAGAACGCCGTCTATTTCCCCAAACGGGAAGGAAAGAAGAACGTTACGCCCTTCGAGATCATTCCCTATGTGCTCGGCAAGTGCAAGACGGTCGGGGAGGCGCGCGCCTTGCTCGAAGAGGTCAGCCTCGTGGACATTCCGTTCAGCGAACAGCTTCCGCTCACGCCTCTGCACTGGCAGATCTCGGACATGGTAGGCAGCATTGTCGTCGAACAGACGGCGGAGGGGCTGCGGGTGTACGATAATCCGACGGGGATCCTCACCAACAATCCGCCCTTCCCCATGCAGCTCAACCGTCTGAGCGACTACATGTCGCTCACGCCCGAAGAGCCGCAGGCGCGCGTTTTCGCCGAAACCGCGACGAATTACAGCCGCGGCATGGGAAGCGTGGGGCTTCCGGGGGATTTCGCTTCGGCGGGGCGGTTCGTGCGCGCGTGTTTTGTGCGCGAGACCCTTGTGACGGGGGAAGAACCCGCGGACGAGGTGAACGGATTCTTCCGCATTTTGCAGAGCGTCGCCGTGCCGCGCGGGTGCATGCGCCTCAAAGAAGGCGTCTATGAGGAGACGGTGTACTCCTCCTGCTGCGATCTCGGGGAGGGGATCTACTATTACACGACCTACGCGAACCCCGCGATCCATGCCGTCAGGCTGCATGCGACCGATTTGGAGGGTACCATGTCCGCGTTCTACCCTCTAAAAAAGCAGTTTGAGGTCTGTTTCGACAACTGAGATAAGGAAAGCGAACGCGCCCGCGGCACACTGTGCCGCGGGCGCGTTTTTACTTATTTCGGGCGTCAGTTCGTGAAGAGGAACATGACGAGGAAGAGCAGGGCGATGATCCATGTGACGGGCGTGAGCTCGCGGATCTTGCCCGTGCACACTTTCACGAGGACGCAGGAGATGAGGCCGACGCCGATGCCGTAAGAGATGGAATAGCCGAACGCCATCACGGCGATGGTGAGGAAGGCGGGGAGGGCGGCGGCGGGATCGTCCCACGCGACGTCCTTGACCGAACTCATCATGAGCACGCCCACCCAGATGAGGGCGGCGGAGGTCGCCGCGGAGGGAATGAGCTTCGCGATGGGGGAGAGGAACATGGCGACGATGAAGCACAAGCCCGTGACGAATGCGGCAAAGCCCGTTCTGCCGCCCGCCGCGACGCCCGAGGAGGACTCGACATAGGTGGTCACCGTCGTCGCCCCGAACACCGCGCCCGCACAGGTGCCGATCGCGTCGGCGAGCATACAGCGGTTGGCGCGGACGGGATTGCCCTCTTCGTCGAGGAGGCCGCCCTTCGAGCATGCTCCGTAGAGCGTGCCGAGGGTATCGAACATGTTCAGCATGCACAGCGAGAGGGAGGTCGTGATGATGACGACAACGAGCTGCCCCGCGGAGATCTCATGGAAGGAGAACCCGCTCAAAAAGACCTGTGCGGCGGATTCCTTCCCCCATGCGGCGAACGCCTTGAAGGGGTCCTCCATCGAGCCTGCGATTTCGGTAAAGACGGCCCTGCACCCCTCGTCCCACGCGCAGCCGAGCCCGATGAGGGCGTAGTAGAGGGCGGCCGAGCCGAGCATGCCCCACAGGATCGCCCCCTTCACATTCCGCTTGGCGAGAACGGCGATGGCGATCGCCCCGAGCAGGGCGATGAGCGCGCCCATCGCGGCCTTGTAGGTGACGGCTTCGTTCAAGACGTTGAAAGAGGCAAAGCCGATGCTTCCCTCGTGAAGATTCACGATGCCCGCATTGTTGAAGCCGATGAAGGCGATGAACATGCCGATGCCGACGGGAACGGTCACCTTGACCTCTTTGGGAATGCCCTCGAGGATCTTCTTCCTCAGCCCCGTCGCCGTGAGCAGGACGAAGATCAGGCCGCCGAGGAGCACAAAGAGCATGGCGTTGGCGTAGGAGAGCCCCATCGAGCCGCCGAGGAGCGTTCCCGTCACATAGGCGGTCGCCCCCAGCCCCGAGGCCTGCGCGAGGGGCATCTTCGCAAGGAACGCCATGAGCATCGTCCCCGCGATCGCGCCGAGCGCGGTCGCAATGTACACCGCTTCGAACGAGACATAGGGGTATGTCCCATCGCCGACTTTGTACATGCCGGGGACGACGAGGAGGGCGTACACCATCGCCATAAAGGTGGTGAGCCCCGCCACGATCTCGGTGCGGAAGGTAGAGCCGCTCGCCGTGATCCCGAAGAAGCCGTCCATCCGTTTGAGGAAGCCCGCGCGCTCTTTGCCCTCCGGTTTGCTTTTGCGTTCTTTTCGTTTCATATTTCTCCGCTAAAAAATCCGCCGCGGTGCGACGGAGATCGATTTTCGGT
>CANQTD010000048.1 GCA_947626685.1 uncultured Clostridia bacterium
AACCTGATGATAGGCATTCTCGAAGCGAAACCCACATATGTTTCCCCGAAAAACACCGCGACCATTTTGCAGCTTATTCCCAGGATAGAGGCGAGATCAAATACATCTTTCGCGTTCAGAAGTATGTCCTCGCGGTGAATACAGCATTGCCCGCACATTGTACAGTTGAACCTGAATTTGCTGTGAAGGTTCATGGGCTTATCTATGAATTTTTCGAATGTTTCAAGACGTGAGTCCATTGCTATTCCCTCCTTTTGTTCAGTTCTTCCGTTTTGAGCAGCTGTACACGATACCGGGGATCGCATTCTTTGCTTTCAGGGAAGGATCCCTTTTTATCGGGGATCACGACCCGAAGGACCTTCCGGCCGCTCTCTTCAAACTCATCGAGCCGAACCGGACAGTCTTCAAATATCCCTGCAACATATTCGCCCTTGTGGAATCTTTCGCCTCCGCGCACGCGCTTTCCGAGCGTATTCAGGATATACCCAACTTTCTCGAGCGGATAACGAAGGACGACTTGAAAATCCGGATGACCGTACTTACCCATGCCATGTGTATGCGCATTGCACGCATACGGAAGGAAGCCCTCCTCCATTTCCCCGCATTCTTCGCAGATAACGCCGTTTGCGATGTAGTGGATCAGCCAATCGAACTCATGTTTCATCGTCGACCTCCTCTGTCACAAAGGGACCCTCATAGCTCGCAAAGTCGCAATCGTGCCTGAAAGCGGCAACGCGAAGTCGCTGATGCAACGGATGATCCGGATTGTACTGTGTGCTACAGACCAACTCATTTTGTCCGTCTTTGCAGAGAAAGACATTGATCGACGGATCGGAGCAATGCTCAACCGCCAATGCGGTCAACACCGTTCCATCCGGCAATGCCATCTCAAGATAGCGCCGTAAAAGATCGGTTTTGGGCGTCTCCCTGCGCGAAACTTCATCGGGGCAAACGGATCTTGCTTGCATTGAAAAAGAGCAGGCCGTTTTGCTTTCCCCTGCTCTCGTTTTGGAACGAATGTTCCCTTTCCTTTTTATTCGCACGTCCTGTGCAAACCTCCTTTAATAGATTATTTTGTAGCTTTCATCGATGAGCTTCATCCGCTCGTCATTGAACTCTTGTTCATCGGGGTCTTGCGTGTCGTTGTCGATGACTTCGTAGGTGGCTTCGAACCGTCCGCCTTGCCCACGATCGACATAGCTTTGATCCCAATCCACCGTATCGCTTTTGCCTACCAGAAAAATGTCCATTTTTACCTCCCTAAACGCAAAAAAAGCGCCCAAAGGATCTCTCCTCTGAGCGCTTTATGCCTCTTGTTTCGGCCCTGATTTTTTTGTTGTTAAAACTCCTCGGCACTGTCTGCGGGTATGTCGTCAATGAGTTCATCCCGTTGCGGACTGCGCTCCGAAGCGAAAACTTTCAATGCGGATATGCGGCCTTGAACTGACTCGATGATTGCCTCCCGGCGTTCATCGTCTACAAATTTTCCCGCTGCGGAAAGGATCTCACGGATTTCTTCATCGACGTCGGAGAGCGCATCAAAATCGATCCAATCAAAAGACGTGACCAATTTGATCTGGTCTTCATGCCTTTTCTTGAATGGCTTGCATTCGATATCTCGTCCCGACAGGATCTGACCGGCCAACTTATCGTAACCAAGCGAGGTCCCGCTGTCAAAGATCGGCGCCGCGCCGAGCCAAGTGAGAGAATCCGGATCCCGGATCAACCCAAAATTGTTTTGGTGCCGGTCCTCATTGGCTATGATGTAGTCGAGCACGATCATTTTGTCTACGGCAGGTCCGATGTCTTTGACGCCGAATCTTTCGCAACAATTGATGTAATGCCTGTACACCGAGACACCGTTTTCACGCTTCACGGACTGCATAATGCGCCAAGCACTGATTAGCTCGGTCTTGGTATCGATGAAGTCCTCACAGACGCTGAACGGAACTCCGTCATCCCACAGGAGTTTATACTCAACGTGCGGGATTTTGAGTCGCTCTGCGACTGCCGATGCAATGACCTCGTTAAACGGCTGTTGCTGAAAAGGATTGCTGCCGGATTTCAAAAGGACTCTCTTCCCGTCAAGGATCTTCCAGCGCTTTTTCAGGCAACCGTCGGATGTGTTGTCGGGTGAGCTGAAATCCAGATCGGCAGACTTATCGGTTTTCCCCAATAAGACATCGCCGATATCCTCTGAAAATCCGTTTTCGAAGAAGTTGATCTGCCCCCATTCCAATCCGCTGTTTTCCGGTTTCATCCAGTATTGATCGGAAAGACTCAAACCGAAACAGCGCAAAAGCAACATTTTCGTCGTCTTGAGATCGAGAATCTCCAAGGCCCTTACGATCCCGGAACGGCTGGCGGGTATGGATCTCTCCAACCACCAATCATTCAAAGCGGCTCTGTCGGGGAGTCCGTTGAGAACTCTGACGCCGCACGGCAAATGCTCGCGCTCATATAACGCCTTCGCCTTTTGGATAAAGCCTGTTTCTTCATCCAATTCCAAAAGCGCAACGGCGACGTTTTTGTGCATCAGACAATAGTTCATCCGATAGAACCTCCTTTTTTGATTGTACCATAACTTCTGTTTTTTTTCAACCCTTTCGGGCTGACTTTTATTGTAAACGGAAATTTTTGATTTCCGGGGATGAAATTGAGCCGACAAATATCGTCGGATCTATGTCAAACGCCTGATGATATCGGTCAGGACGTATTATTGTCGATGGGAACCGCTTTCAGCCCGCTGCGAAGCAACAAAAAATATCCGAACAAACTGCTCGGATACTGTAAACTCGGATAACTGTAATCGCCTCGTGGCAATCAAAGAAACTTTCTATGATTATTGTACCACAAGGAGTGAAAAATTGCAAGGGTTTTTGCGGAAAAAAATTTAAGATTTTGTCTGTCCTTCGTAATCAGCTTTGTTTACGGATTTTCTCCCAATACTCTGAACAGATACCTTCCTTACGCTTTAGGGTTTCAATACTTCCTTGAAAATCTTATTAAGAAAATCTCGTGGCGCTTTAAGCTGTTTGAACAAAGCGATTGAGGGCTCATTCTCACTCTCATTTTTCTTTAATTGCGAATGTATTTGCCAATATAAACTCCTCGCTTCCGCGACCTCCATGCCTTTATTGATTTTCTTGTTGCCCTTAATGCTTCCCCCTTCTGTTGTTTTGTAACACAAGTATTTACCTTCTATCAAAAAGATATCTGCTTCGCCCTTATCGGCGCTTTTATAAAAGTATGTCTGATAGCTTTGGTTGCTTGATCCCAGCAATATTGCTTTTACCTTTGCTGTGCCATCATCCATGGGCCCACCGTCGGTGAAGATCATCATCTTTGCGTGATCGCGCTGATTTGGAATAGACCATGGACAAGCCTTTATGAATTTTGAGTTATGCCAAGCCTGGATTTGGGGAGCCGGAAACTGAGTGGATTTCTTTACATTATGCGTACCATTTACTCCTTCTGCAAAGTAAGCATTGGTGATTGGTTGATTGAGACCGGAACAAAAAATTTGATCCACAAAATCATCTATATTCTTTTCGGTTTCACTCATATATCCGGGTAAAGCTAATACCCAGTCATTGGAGCCCATATAGGATTTAATAAACTTCTGTACGGCCACAGTCGTCGGAAACGGCTGTGAGTCTTTTTGATTTTTCCTCAGAAATAATGAGAAAATCATGATATTATTCTCCTGTAACAATAATTCGATATTGTATTCAATTACGATCCTACCCGATAAGCCAACCACTTGGCGCCGTAGGTATCGAGAGCGAAACGGTTTCCCCTCTCGTTCTCGGCATAGTGTCCGATGATACGGTAGCGCCCGCGCAGCTCTTCCCTGAGAATGGCATCGTCTGAAATGGGTTCCACCCAAACGCATAGCCCTTGATGCAAATCATCCGGTCCAAGCGGTGGCGCTTGCATAGCCTCGACCAAGAGCGTCTTATCTCCCCACGGGATGAGAATATCGGGAGCCGCAGAGAATGACTCCGTGTGCCCGTCGGAGAACAGGAGCTGCCCGCGTTCGGCGTTCACGAGCGCCCACCCTCTTTTGTTGACCCACACGGGCTTCCCCGCCATCACAGGTAAATTTTCTGCGCAGATCTCCGCCATCGGTTCGTTTTGCGCATCCGAACCGAGTAAGTAATCTACGGATACCTGATAGAGTTTTGCCATCTTGAGAAGCATATCGATCGGAGGATTCCTCGTCCCGTTTTCCCAGGATGTCAACGTCGGCTGTGGGACTCCGAGCTTATGTGCTGCCTCTCCGACTTTCAAATCGTTTTGCTTGCGCGCTTCCCGATACCTTCTCATTTCGGTCTCCTTGTATTGAAACGTGTATCTATTTTATAATAGATCGGACGATTTGTCAATCATGTCGAGGTAAGTCGCTCATCCGCATAATTTTGCCACAATGTCATCCTCACAGATGTAGGGATCTGCCCAAAACCGCGAGTCGAATGAATTTTGCAGGTTGTCACCCAAAACAAAGTAATAACCCCTCGGGACCTCATAGATTTTCCCGTCCATTTCGATTCTCTCTCCGCCCTTTGCGGCGACCCGTTTTACCATCAGCTCGC
>CANQTD010000049.1 GCA_947626685.1 uncultured Clostridia bacterium
GCCGAGAGTGCCCCTCATACCGAGGCGAAGCCGAGCGTATCTTAAAGATTCACTCACTCCGCTTTCGCTCCGTTCGGAATGAGGGGTTCCAAAGGTGGAGCCGAGTAAGGCTTCCCCCAAAAAAAGGAAAGATCAAGATGCACAGAGAAAATCTTACAAAGGCGGAGGAGGCGGAAGAGACCATCCGCACCCGCTTCCACCGCAAACTCTTTTCAAAATTCGCGCAGGCGGTCGTCTGCTACGACCTCATCAAGCCCAACGACCGCATCGCCGTGTGCATGTCGGGCGGGAAGGACTCCTTCCTCATGGCAAAACTCTTTCAGGAGATCAAACGGCACGACAAGTTCCCCTTCGAGCTGGTTTTTCTCGTGATGGACCCCGGCTATACCCCTGCGAACCGTGAGGCCGTCTTACGCAACGCGCAGCTGTTGGATATCCCCGTCACCGTTTTCGGGACGGATATCTTCGAGAATGTGAGCGCCGTCGAAAAATCCCCCTGCTATCTTTGCGCGCGCATGCGGCGGGGGCATCTGTACGCCAAAGCGAAGGAGCTCGGCTGCAACAAGATCGCGCTCGGGCACCACTACGACGACGTCATCGAGACCATTCTCATGGGCATGCTCTACGGCGGGCAGGTGCAGACGATGATGCCCAAGCTCAAGAGTTCCCACTTCGAGGGGATGGAGCTCATCCGCCCGATGTACTTGATCCGCGAGGGGGATATCGAGGCATGGCGGGACGCGAACGGGCTCTCCTTTCTGCGGTGCGCCTGCCGTTTCACCGAAAACGAGGCGCGGGGCACGGGGGACGGCAAGGGCAAACGCCAAAAGGTGAAGGAGCTCATCCGCGCCCTCAAACGGGAGGACCCCGAGATCGAGCAGAACATCTTCAAGAGCGTGGAGAACGTGAATCTCTCCACCGTGCTCGCCTATAAGGACAAAGAGAACCGCCGTCATTTCTTCCTCGACGATTATGACGGATAAAAATTGTGCACGGAACGCTTCCCGCGGGCGGGGAGCGTTCTATTTTTTCGCGCAAATTCATACCATAGCCGTATGGAACAGTATCGGCTCACGGCGGGAGAGGCTCTCCGCGAAATGGGGAGCAGCGAAAGGGGACTGACCTCTGCGGAGGCGGAACTGCGGGGGAAGAAGTTCGGCGCGAACGTCCTCCGTGAGGGCAAAAAAAAGAGCAAACTCAGGCTGTTTTTCGCGCAGTTCAAAGATCTCATGACGCTCATCCTCATCGCGGCTGCCGCGCTCTCGGGCGTGCTCGCCTTCCTCACAAAGGATACGGCCGAGCTCGTCGACACGGGGATCTTGCTCTTCATCATCTTGCTGAATGCGGTGGTGGGGTTTTTGCAGGAGTATCGCGCCGATTCCGCCCTCGAAAAGCTGAAAAAGCTCGCCGTCTGCGAGGCGAAGGCGGTGCGCGACGGAAAAGTCGTGCGGCTAAACGCCGCCTTGCTCGTGCCGGGCGACGTCGTGGAGATCGGGGAAGGCGACCGCATTCCCGCCGATTGCCGCATTCTGTACAGCGAGGACCTCCGTTGCGACGAATCCGCCCTCACGGGGGAGTCCAAGCCCGTCAAAAAATACGACTGCGTGGTGACGAAGCCCGCCCTCGCCGAACGGCACAACACCCTCTTTTCCTCTACGTTCTGCGTCAAGGGGAGCGCGCGGTGCCTCGTGACGGAGACGGGCATGAACACCGAGATGGGCAAGATCGCCGAACTTCTCAAAAAGGAGAAGGGGGACCCGTCCCCCCTCGATAAGACGATCGCCCGCCTCGGCAAGATCATCACGGCCACCGTGCTCGCAGTCGCGGCGGTGCTCTTCGTGGGAGGCCTGCTCGCGGGGAGGGTCAGCCTGCTCGAAAATATCATGTCCGCCGTTGCCGTCGCCGTTGCCGCGATCCCCGAGGGAATGGGCGCGGTCGTCACCGTCATCCTCGCAATGGGCGTCCAGCGCATGGCGAAACGGCGGGCGGTGATGCGCAAGCTCTCGGCGGTCGAAGCGTTGGGCAGCTGCACCGTGATCTGTTCGGATAAGACGGGCACGCTCACCAAAAACCGCATGACGGTGGAGGAGATCGACGCGGTCTCCCGCGCCGCGGAAAGAGAACTTTTTCGTTGCATCCGCGTGTGCCATACCGTAAAGGGAAGTGCGGGCGCGTACCTCGGAGACGCGACCGAGATCGCCCTCATCGAATATGCAGACAGGCGCGGAGAGCGATTCGAGGCCACCCATGTCGGGGGTACGCCCTTCACTTCCGAGCGGAAGATGATGAGCGTGCTCGTGGAGTACGGCGGGAAAAAGCGGCTCTTTGTGAAGGGCGGGGCGGACGTTCTGCTCAAAAAGTGCACCCGCGTTCTCACCGATTCGGGCGTGCAAGAGCTGACGGCGGCGGACAGGGCCGCGGCGGAGAGAACGTGCCTTGCGTTCTCCTCGCGGGCGATGCGCGTGCTCGGGTTTGCTTACGGAGACGGCGCGAAAGAGGAAGAGCTCGTCTTTTTGGGGCTCGCCGCCATGCTCGACCCGCCCAAAGAGGGCGCGGCGGAGGCGGTGAAGGCGTGCAAGCGGGCGGGAGTGCGCACCGTCATGATCACGGGCGACAGCCCCGAGACGGCCTTTGCGATCGCCTCCCGCTTGGGGATCGCCGCGCGGCGGGAAGAGGTCGCCACAGGGGACGAGATCGACGCAATGGACGCAAAAACGTTCGCCGAACGCGTACATGGGTATGCCGTTTTCGCCCGCGTGTCTCCAAAACACAAGTCCGAGATCGTGCGCGCGTTGAAGAGCCGCGGCGAGGTCGTCGCCATGACGGGGGACGGCGTGAACGACGCGCCCGCCCTGCGCGCCGCCGACATCGGGGTGGCGATGGGCTCGGGGACGGACGTCACCAAGAATGCCGCGGACATCGTGATCGCCGACGACGATTTCGCGACGATGGTGGGGGCGGTGGAAGAGGGGCGCAACGTCTTTTTCAACGTCAAAAAGACGGTCTCCTTTTTCCTCGCGACCAACCTCGCCGAGGTGCTCTGCGTGCTCATCGTCTCCCTCTTCTTCTGGAAATACGATTTCCTCACGTCCACGCAGCTCTTGTGGGTGAACCTCATCACCGACTCCCTGCCCGTGCTCGCGCTCGGCATGGAGCGGACGGAGGGGGCGATGGAACGGCCGCCCGTCAGAGACGGCGAGATCTTTTCGAAGCGTTCGCTCGTCAAGATCGCCTTTTTCGGCGTCGTGCAGACGGGCATCCTCGTCGCGCTGTTCGCCGCGGCAAACGCCCTCCGCGGGAACGGGACAGCGAGCACGATGGCGTTCGTCACGCTCTCCTTCTTGGAGCTCTTCTATGCCTTTAACGTGCGAAACGAGGATACCATGTCCAAGATAAAGGACTTCGTTTCCAATAAAACGCTGCTCGTCACCGTCGCCGTCGGGATCTTGCTCACCGTTCTTCTCGTGGTCACTCCGCTGCGGTATTTGTTCGATCTCACCATGCTCTCGCCCCTCGAATGGCTCACAGTGTTCGGTCTCTCATTCCTCATCGTCCCCCTCGGAGAACTGTACAAGGCGTGCGTCCTTCTTCCCTCGCGGAAGAGAAGGCTGCCCCGTCTCGTTGGGGCAAAGGGGTAAAAAGACGCGCCGCGCGGGAGAACCCGCGCGGCGCTGCATATTACAGGGATTTGAAAACGTAGTCGTTTTCCTTGAAGTAGTCGATGATCTTCGGGAGCGCTTCGGCGGTCGCCTTCCGGTACGCGGAGTCGTGCATGAGGAGAACGACCCTCGCCTTCCCCTTCGACGTTTTCACCGCCGTCTCCACGAGGGTCTGCGCGGTCGCGTTGGGGATCTCCTCGTCCCCGCAGACGGCGTTCCACCACACGATCTCGTACCCCTCGCTCCGCAGGGCCGCCTCGAGCTTCTCGTGCCGCCCGCCGCCGGGGAAGCGGTACAGCCGCGGTTTCTCGCCCGTGATCTTTTCGATGACGGCGGCGCACTTTTTCACATCGGTGAGAAAGGCCTTGTCCGAGGAATAGATCTCGCCGTAGCGGTGCGAATAGGAGTGCACGCCGATGGCATGCCCTTCGTCCGCGATGCGTTTGAGCGTCTCCTCCCGCCCGCCGACGCGTTCGCCCACCACGAAGAAGGTCGCCTTCACGCCCTCTTCTTTGAGCGTGTCGAGGATGCGCCCCGTCACGACGGTGCTCGGCCCGTCGTCGAACGTCAGATAGACCTCGCGCGCGGGCTCTTCCTCTTCTTCGGAAGAGAGGGCGAAGCCGAACACGGGAGCCGCAAGCCCGCGGCCGTGGAGATGCGCGAAGAGCACCAGAACGAGCGCGAGGCAGAAGATGACAATGGGGATGTATTTTTTTTGCATGCAAAAAGCATGTGGAATTTCCCGAAAAATATTTACACCGCAGTTTTCTCG
>CANQTD010000050.1 GCA_947626685.1 uncultured Clostridia bacterium
TATTATTTGTATTTTATGTTTTTGTGTGAATACAAGAAAGGAAATGTGATGTCGGCTTTTGCTTATTATAAAAATTTTTTCGATCGCGTCACGGCAGATATTGATTTTGTCGTTAATCATAGTTCAAAACGCCCTAATTATAATAAGTTTTACACGGAAAACAGCCTCGTACAGTTTTATAAAAACGTTCCGAATGGTGAAACTATTATTAAACGTGCGCACAGGTTGAGAAATTCAAATCCGCTTTCTCATTCATCATCAGAACTTTTAGACAATAATGATTCATCGAACGACTTAAAAACGTGTATAGCAGAGCTATCAAAATTGCTGTTATCCTGCGCGTCCAACTATTTGCAACCATAGTGCTGTCGGAACACTATTCGATTAAGACTGACTACCGCTCACCATGAAAAACGCTCACTCTTTTGAGTGAGCGTTTTTCATGGTGATATGGTCGGGCAGTAGATGAACACGGCGGGTTCGCCCCGCCCGCGTTCTATTTTTTTCAAAGGGCGGCACGAGCATCCCAACGGGATGCGAAGTATTCCCATTGAGTATCCCCGACTCAAGCTAAAAACGCTCACTCTTTTGAGCGAGCGTTTTTCATGGTGACATGGTCGGGCAGCAGATGAACACGGCGGGTTCACCGAGGGATCTTGTCGCGAAAAATGTGCAAGATAATGTGCAAGATGTTGACTTATTCTCTCCCCCCGTGCTATAATTTAAGAAAAGGAGCCAACATGGACGGATATATTCCCCCCTTTGATCTCACGGAAGAAATGCTCGGCTTGACATCGGACATTATGGAACTTTTAGGGCAGATGAACAGCGTTCGGGATCTGGATAAGCTGCCGCGGCTTCGCCGCGTAAATCGGATCAAGTCCATCCATTCCTCTCTTGCGATCGAAAATAATACGCTTTCGCTGGAACAAGTGACAGATGTCATCAACGGGAAAAAGGTCCTTGCGCCCAAGGATGATATTCTCGCCGTAAAAAACGCCTACGAAGTATATGAATCCCTTCCCGCGCTGGATCCGTATTCCGTATCGGATCTGTTGAGAGCGCATGCGGTCATGATGAAAGATCTCATTGGGAATGCAGGGTCCTTTCGGACCTTTTCCGTCGGAGTGATCAACGAGAAGGGCGCCGTGATCCATGTCGCACCGACTCATTCCATGGTCGTCCCTCTGATCGGGCAACTTTTTGATTGGTTGAGCCGGAGCAAGACGCATATTCTCATCAAGTCGTGTATTTTTCATTATGAATTTGAATTTATCCACCCCTTCCTCGACGGCAACGGAAGAATGGGCAGGCTATGGCAGACGGCATTGCTCGCAAAGTGGAAGCCTCTCTTCGATTGGATCCCCATTGAGAGCCAGATAAGGGAACATCGGGAAGAATATTACCGCGCGATCTCCCTTTCGACCTCCGAGGGTAAATCGAATCGTTTCATTTTATATATGCTCGGCGTGATCAAGGCGGCGCTCGAAGGGATCGTTTCAGACACGAGAGAACACTTCGATCATATCGACCGAAGGGTGTCCGCGCTTATGTCCGTCATTGAGGTCTATCCCCTGTCTGCACGGGAACTCATGGAGAAACTCGGCTTGCGATCGAGAAACGGATTTCGGCAAAATTATTTGATCCCTGCGTTGGAAGCAGGTCTGATCGGCATGACCCGTCCCGATAAACCGACAAGCAAAAATCAAAGATATTTCAAGGTTTGAGACAAGAATAATACCATCCCTGCTTGATTATTTTTCTCCGTTATATTATAATAAATGATAGAAATAGCAAAAGGACATAACTCATGCAAGTTATTAGTCTGTTCAGCGGATGCGGCGGTCTGGATTTGGGATTCGAATGCGCTGGTTTTGAAATTCCGATCGCAAACGAATATGACCCGACAATATGGCAAACATATCTTCTTAACCATCCAAAGACCCATTTGATAAAAGGCGACATTCGCAATCTTGATGAAAGTATTTTCCCAAAAGGAGTAGACGGCATTATTGGTGGTCCGCCCTGTCAATCTTGGTCTGAAGCGGGAGCTTTACGGGGAATAGAGGATGCCCGCGGAAAGCTGTTTTATGAATACATTCGCATTTTGAAAACTGTTCGACCGAAATTCTTTCTGGCTGAAAATGTAAGCGGAATGCTTGCCTCAAGGCATTCCGACGCCGTCAAGAAAATTCTGTCCATGTTTGAAGAGAGCGGCTACCGCGTTACTCTTTCATTGATAAATGCAAAGAATTATGGCGTTCCGCAAGAACGCCGTCGCGTGTTTTACATCGGATTCCGAAAAGATTTGGATATCGATTTCCATTTTCCCCTCGGGTCAACACAAGACGACAAAATGAAATTGACGCTTCGGGATACGATATGGGATCTGCAAGAAACCGCCATTCCTGCGGGACCGCATAATTCCCATAACCCCGAGGCGGTCAATAATAACGAATATTTTACTGGCGCTTACTCCCCCATTTTTATGAGCCGAAATCGTGTAAAGTCCTGGGATGAACAGGCATTTACCGTCCAGGCATCGGGGCGGCAATGTCAAATTCATCCGCAAGCGCCGAAAATGGTTTTCATTAGCCAAAACAAACGGGAGTTTGTCAAGGGCAAAGAAAATTTATATCGCAGAATGACGATCCGAGAGATCGCAAGAATTCAGGGCTTTCCCGATTCATTCCAATTTATATATCGTGATACGAATGATGCTTATAAAATGATCGGGAACGCTGTCCCCGTTCATCTTGCTTATGAGGTCGCAACCGCAATCAAAAATGCTTTGAACGCAAGGAGATAAAAAATGAGTGAACAGAGCAATAACCAAGGTCGTGCCTATGAATATATCTGTTTGATAACGTTATCGGAAAATATTCATCGATTTCGGGAAGTCGTAATTGAGCAAAACAGTGCCTACTTTGCCGCTCGCCATGCTTGGGACTCCGTGAGTCCTGAACTTCGGTCGATTTTAGCGGAAAGTGCAAATGCTGCGGTCACTACAATTTTTGATATGGAACCGATGATCATTGAGCGCAGCGAGGATATCCTTTCCATCAGGATCCAAACAGATAAGGAAGGAAAAGAAGGTGACGTGCGCGATATCGTTATTTCCCGTAAAGATGTTCAATGGGAAATTGGATTGAGTATAAAACACAACCATTTCGCGGTGAAGCATAGCCGTCTTGCCAAAAAGCTGGACTTCGGCGCAAAGTGGTATGGAATACCTTGCTCAAATGATTATTGGAAAAATGTAGCGCCTGTCTTTGAACTTTTGGAAAAAGAAAAACTTTTGGGACACGCGTGGCATGACCTGCACGACAAAGATACACGGGTTTATGTCCCCCTGCTTAACGCTTTCGTTGCGGAAGTGAAAAGGTGCAACTCGTCAGATCCCGCTGTGCCGAGGAAAATGGTAGAATACCTTTTGGGCGAATTCGACTTTTACAAGGTTATAAGTATTGATACAAAACGATTGACTCAAATTCAAACTTATAATATGCACGGACAATTAAATCGGGCGAGCAGATCTGTTCGCCCCAAGATTGCCGTTCCCGTCGCTTTTTTGCCCACACGGATCGTCTCTTTAGATCATAAGCCGAACAGTACTAACACCGTTGAGTTGTACTTGGATGGCGGTTGGCAATTCAGTTTTCGAATCCACAATGCGGCAACGATGGTTGAGCCGAGCCTGAAGTTCGATATCCAGATCACCGGGATGCCGACCGCGATCATTGCCATAAACTGCAAATGGAATTAAGGTCCATAGAACAGAAAAATCCCCTGAAGTTCCTTTTTTCTGTCGTCAAAAAATACTCACTCTATTTGGCGGGTGTCCATAGGGATTCTAAGAATAAGCGGTTTGGCGGTTAGTCAAACCGCTTATTCGTTGTCCCTCCCGTGTTAAGCGGCTTCTTCCTGCGCGAAGTCGGGAATTACTCCCACGCAGTTGTAGATGATTTCCACCGCTTGTGTCCGCTTGCCGTCAATCATTTGCTTTTCGTGAACTATGACTTTCTCGATGAACTCCCGCACGATTTCGGGCGTAAGCTCGGTGACTTCGGTTTGTTGCCGCACGATCCGCATGAAGAGATTCACGTTGTCGGTTTCTTCCTTTGCTTTTGCTAAAACTTCCTGCAATTCTCGGATGCGTGCGTTCAGAGTTGCCTGCTCTTCCTCGTACTCTTGCGATAGCTTGCGGAAGCGTTCGTCGGAGAGGTTGCCGTTCACCTTATCCTCATAGAGGTTTCGGATGATACGGTCAAG
>CANQTD010000051.1 GCA_947626685.1 uncultured Clostridia bacterium
TCTGTCCGCGGTGCGGGAGACAGCTCGTCTTGCGGAGCGGAAAGTTCGGCCAATTTTACGGTTGCAGCGGATACCCCGCCTGTAAATTCAAAAAGAAGCCGTAAGCCGCGCCCGTTTTAAGCGGACGGCACACAGGAGGAAACCATGCCGAAAACCCAGACCCGATTCGTATGCAGCGAGTGCGGCTATGCGAGCCCGAAGTGGATGGGCCGCTGCCCCGACTGCGGAAAATTCAACACGCTTGCGGAGGAGCCCGTCTCCCCCGCGCCCGTTCCCAAAAAAGGTGCGTCCAAGCCTGCTTCCCCGCGCGCCGTTCCCCTCTCGCAGGTGAAGTTCGAGAAGTTCGAACGCGTCTCTTCGGGAAACCCAGAGCTCGACGTCGTGCTCGGCGGCGGGATCGTGCGGGGCTCCCTCATCCTCGTGGGCGGCGACCCCGGGGTGGGCAAGAGCACCCTTCTCACCGAGGTCGCGTCCCATCTTGCGAAGGAGCACAAGGTCCTGTACCTCTCCGCCGAGGAGAGCTGCTCGCAGGTGCGGCTGCGCTGTGAACGGTTGGGACTGGACGGCGACCTGCTTCTTCTCAACGAGACCTGCTTCGAGGACGCCGAGGAAGCCTTCTATGAGGCGGAATACGTCGTGATCGACTCCATTCAGGCGATCTACACCGAGACGCTCTCCTCCGCCGCAGGGAGCGTGGGACAGGTGCGCGAGTGCGCGGCCAAGATCATGCGCATTGCCAAGAGCCGCGGCATCACCTTCTTCATCGTGGGGCATGTCACCAAAGAGGGAACGCTGGCGGGTCCCAAAGTCCTCGAACACATTATGGACGCCGTCCTCTACTTCGAGGGGGAACGCACCGAGAACTTCAAAATTCTGCGCGCCGTCAAGAACCGCTTCGGCTCCGTGCAGGAAGTGGGCGTATTCGAAATGACGGAGAGCGGGATCTACGGCGTCAGCGACTACGCCTCCCTCTTCCTCTCCGACAGCCGAGGCATTGCGGCGGGCGCCGTCGTCACCCCCAGCGAAACGGGCAACCGCTGTATGATGGTGGAACTCCAGACCCTCATGGCGAAAACGGCGTACGGCCTTCCGCGCAGGATGTCCCTCGGGGTGGACGCGAACAGGCTCATCGTGCTCATCGCCGTTCTCGAAAAGAGGTGCGCCGTCCCTCTCGGCACGCAGGACGTCTACCTCAATGCAATGGGCGGGATCAGGCTGAACGAACCGAGCGCGGACCTCGCCGTGTGCGCCGCCCTCGTCTCGGCGGAACGCGAGCTGGCGGTGGACCGTTACACGGCCGTCTTTGGGGAAGTCGGCCTGACGGGAGAAGTCCGCGGCGTGAGCTTCGCCGAGAAACGGGTGAACGAATGCGTGAAGATGGGCTTCCGCCGCGTCGTGCTCCCCGCAAAAAATATGAAGGCGTGCGAGAAATTTAAGGGAAAGATCGAACTCGTGCCCGTGAATTACGTCTCGCAGATGATCAAATCGCTCTTCCCGTCTGGCAAGTGACCCTTTGACCGACTGAAATGTGACCTGTGGTCCCAAAAAAGCTCCCGTCAGCCCTCAAAGACAAAGTTACGCGGCCCCATCCTTGCCCACCCCTCGATGTACGCGGCCCCCATCCTTGCCCACCCCTCGGTGTACGCGGCCCCCATCCTTGCCCACCCCTCGAGGGGTGGGTGTCGCCAACGGCGACGGGAGGGGTGTTACATGATTAGAACGACACCCCCTCAGCCTGCAAAGCAGGCAGCTCCCCCAGAGGTGGAGCCGAGAGTGCCCCATCCATGCCCACCCTTCTATGTACGCGGCCCCATCCTTGCCCACCCTCGAGGAGGAGCAACGCATTCTGCCAAAAGTCCTGTGAACTTTTGGCGCGTTGAGACAGGAGTGCCCCGTGCGAAGATTCTATTTGTGATTCTAAGCACGGTATAAGGAGTGAACGACGCAGTAGCGCATCGTAAGACACAATCACCCTTAAAGTTAGGCATCATGCTTTCTTTGTTGAATGATATAAGCTATTGGTACGTATCAGCGAGGATAAATAATCATGAAACGGGCAACGAATCTACTTTTGGCAAGCCGATTTTTTTCAGAAGTTTTCGGAGCGATTTGTTTTCATAACGATGCTTTAGACGGTTATGTTGACCTTAACAATGGAAGGCACCTTGAGACACTCGCAGTATATTTCCCGAATAGACTCGATTTGTATGATGAAGAAACGAAGTCCCGCTTATCAAAAGAGGCCGGAGACGATTTTTATGAAAGATATTGCGGCGCGGTCGGGAAAATGGCATGCGGAATGTTGTCGAGCAAGCTCTTGGTTGCGTATTATCTCGACGACGCCGTGCTTGGCATTTGTAACTTTATAAAAGGCGGCTTAAAAGGCGGATGTGATTTGATTTTTGATTATTTTTGCGGTATTGAGGTAAATAGTCTTGCAAACGGAGCTTCGCACTTTTTGGAATCCGTACAAACAAATAACGGACTTGCAATTACAAAAGGCAACTTGATTCAACCCACGGTGGAGGAATTTCTGTTTGCAGACCGCTCTTCCACATTGGAAAAATCGGAGTTTTTTAGGTTGCGGAAAAAATCGAAATACTATCCCATTGTCGAAAAGCAAGAAATGATGGATAAGATCCTTGCCGTTTTTCCGCATGAGACGAAGGATTTTTGTGCATTGGCTGAGAGGCGTTTTCAAAGATTTCAGCAATCATTCGCAAGATTGACAAAAGAGGAATTTTCTGCTTTTGAAAAAGATATGGGCATTACGTCTTCGTAATTGAAACGCCCTCACCTCGCTGTCCCCTTTGGGTCGCAAAACGCAGTTCTTGCGAAAAGCACAGTGCGCTTTTCGCGGCTTTTTTGCGGTGAGTGAGCGCATCGGAAGGCGCGAACGGTGACCGCCCCGCACGAAGTTTCTATTGTTTTCTAAGTGCGGCACGAGCCAAAGGCGAAGTAGGGCAGGAATCTACCTGCCCGAGACGGTACCCGCGGAGCGGGGGAAAGGGGTGATATAAGCGCCCCCCCCTACTTCGCGCTCTGCGCTCGTGCCGCACTTATTAGAGAATAGTGCGCGCGGGGCAGTCTCGGCTATGCCTCGACAGCTCCCCCAAAAATCACCCCACAAAAATCCTACGGCTTTTTGCGGGGACCCCGATGGTGGAGCCGAGAATGCCCTTCCTTGCCCACCCCTCGATGTACGCGGTCCCCATCCTTGCCCACCCCTCGAGGGGTGGGTGGCACGAGCAACGCGAGTGACGGAAGGGGTGTTGCATGATCAAAGCGACACCCCCTCAGTCTCGCTAACGCTCGACAGCTCTCCCTCAAGGGGCGCCAAGAGAGTTGGTGCGCGATTCCCCTCGGGGATAGCAAGTTTATCTTTTGTTTCAAGAACCCCCTACTTCGCGGGTAAGCCCGCCCATTTCCGCGCTTTGAGTTCAAAGAGTTGGGTGTGCTCCGCGTTCATGAAGTGGATCGCGGAAAGGACGGCAAGCCGAAAATCAAGGCTCTC
>CANQTD010000052.1 GCA_947626685.1 uncultured Clostridia bacterium
TTTTTCACCCAATTTGCGCTGCGCGCTTCCGTAAAAGCAGGTTACAGCGAACTATCTGTGCGGCTAAAAACTTAACCGAACCGACAACGCTCTCCGCTCACGAAATTTTCTTGGCACAAGAAAATTTGTGAATCATTTCCTCGGGTTTTTGATATTCGCCTGAGCTGCCGCGAGGCGGGCGATGGGAACTCTGTAAGGCGAGCAGGAGACGTAGTTGAGCCCGATCTTGTGGCAGAACTCGATGGACGAAGGATCGCCGCCGTGTTCGCCGCAGATGCCGCAGTGCAGTTTCTTGTTCGCTTTCTTGCCCTTCTTCGTCGCCATCTCCATGAGCTGGCCGACGCCCGTCGTATCGAGACGTGCGAACGGGTCGCTCTCGTAGATCTTATTCGCATAGTATGCGGGAAGGAACTTCCCTGCGTCGTCGCGGGAGAAGCCGAAGGTCATCTGGGTGAGGTCGTTGGTGCCGAAGCAGAAGAAGTCCGCTTCCTGTGCGATCGCGTCTGCGGTGAGTGCGGCGCGCGGGATCTCGATCATGGTACCCACTTCGTACTTGATCTTCTTGTGCTTGCTCTTGATGACCTCGTTCGCGGTCTTGACGACGATGTCCTTCACGAACTTGAATTCCTTCACTTCGCCCGTGAGCGGGATCATGATCTCGGGCACGACCTTCCAATCCTTGTGGCGGCGTGCGACAGCGATCGCGGCCTTCATGACGGCTCTCGTCTGCATCACGGCGATCTCGGGATAGGTGACGCAGAGGCGGCAGCCGCGGTGACCCATCATCGGGTTGAATTCGTGGAGATCGGAGATGATCTGCTTGATCTCCTGCACCGACTTTTTCTGCGCCTTTGCGAGGGCGGCGATGTCCTCCTCTTCGGTGGGAACGAACTCGTGGAGAGGCGGATCGAGGAAACGGATGGTGACGGGCTGGCCGCCGAGCGCTTCGAACAGGCCTTCGAAGTCCGCCTGCTGCATGGGCTCGATCTTGGCGAGAGCCTTTTCTCTCTCCTCGACGGTGTCCGCGCAGATCATGCGGCGGAACGCGCCGATCCTCGCGGGGTCGAAGAACATGTGCTCGGTACGGCAGAGGCCGATGCCCTGCGCGCCGAACGCCGCCGCCTGTTTCGCGTCTGCGGGCGTATCCGCATTGGTGCGGACGCCGAGCGCCTTATACTTGTCGGCAAGTTCCATGATGCGGCCGAAATAACCGCTGTTGGGGTCTGCGGGAACGGTGGCGATGAGCGTGTCGTAGATGTTGCCCGTGGAGCCGTCGAGGGAGAGCACGTCGCCCTCTTTGAAGAGCTTGCCCGCGAGGGTGAAGCACTTGTTCTCTTCATCCATCTTGATGTCGCCGCAGCCGGAGACGCAGCACGTCCCCATGCCGCGCGCAACGACCGCCGCGTGCGAGGTCTGGCCGCCGCGGACGGTGAGGATGCCCTGCGCGTACTTCATGCCCTCGATGTCCTCGGGAGAGGTCTCGAGGCGGACGAGCACGACTTTCTTGCCCGCTTTGCCCTCTTTGACGGCGTCCTCGGCGGTGAACACGATGGTGCCCGCAGCCGCGCCGGGGGAAGCGGCGATGCCCTTGCCGACGACGTTGTTCTTGTCCGCGGCTTTGAGCGCGGCGGGATCGAACGTCGGGTGAAGGAGCATGTCGAGGGATTTCGCGTCGATCTGCATGAGCGCTTCCTGCTCGGTGATCATGCCCTCGTCGATGAGGTCGCACGCGATCTTGATCGCCGCCGCCGCGGTGCGCTTGCCGTTACGGGTCTGGAGCATGTAGAGCTTTTCGTTCTCGACGGTGAACTCCATATCCTGCATGTCGCGGTAGTGGTTTTCAAGGATATTGCAGACTTCTTGGAACTGCTCGTAGACTTTCGGGAACACGCGCGCCATCTCGGCGATGGGCATCGGGGTACGGACGCCCGCAACGACATCCTCGCCCTGCGCGTTGGTGAGGAACTCGCCCATGAGCCCCTTCTCGCCCGTGGCGGGATTGCGGGTGAACGCAACGCCCGTGCCGCAGTTGTCGCCCATGTTGCCGAACGCCATCATCTGCACGTTGACGGCGGTGCCCCAGCTGTAAGGGATATCGTGGTCCATGCGGTAGACGTTGGCGCGGGGGTTGTCCCACGAACGGAACACCGCTTTGATCGCCTCGAAGAGCTGGACTTTGGGGTCGGACGGGAAGTCGGTGCCGAGCTTGGACTTGTACTCCGCTTTGAATTGGTTCGCGAGCGTTTTGAGGTCGTCCGCATTCAGCTCGACGTCCTGCTTCACGCCCTTCGCCGCCTTCATGTCGTCGATGAGCTTTTCGAAATATTTCTTGCCGACTTCCATGACGACGTCGGAGAACATCTGGATGAATCTTCTGTAGCAGTCCCAAGCCCAGCGGGGATTGTTCGACTTGCGGGCGAGGACCTCGACGACCTCTTCGTTGAGACCGAGGTTGAGGATGGTGTCCATCATGCCGGGCATGGAAGCGCGCGCACCCGAGCGGACGGAGACGAGGAGCGGATTCTCCTTGTCGCCGAACTTCTTGCCGGTGATCTTTTCCATCTTGTCGATGTACTCCATGATCTCGGCGCGGATGTCGTCGTTGATCTGGCGGCCGTCCTCATAATACTGCGTGCACGCTTCCGTGGAGATGGTGAAGCCCTGCGGGACGGGCAGACCGATGTTGGTCATTTCCGCAAGGTTCGCGCCCTTGCCGCCGAGAAGCTCGCGCATGTTCGCGTTGCCTTCGGTAAAAAGGTAACAATACTTTTTAGCCATTTGAATTCCTCCAAAAAGATTTTTCATGTTTGCCAAATGCTATTGTACACCATCCGCCTCCAAAAAACAAGCCTTTGAAAGGAAAAAATCGGAAATTCCGCATAAAAAACCTGCCCGCGCGCCATTTTCCGGACGCAAACGGCAAAAACTCCGCGAATATTTTTTCCGCCTGATATTTTATAATTGGTCTGTAACATGGTTGCAGACCTTTTTTCTTGGGTTCGGTACCATTTTTCGTAAACGGCGGCGGCATTACGCAAAAGGAGAATATTTATGAACAAACAACGCAGACAGACCCTCGCAAAAATCTATGACAAGCTGACCGAGATCCGCGATATTCTTGAAGAAGTTCAAGATGAGGAAGAATGTG